>JACCRF010000045.1 GCA_013813715.1 Gemmatimonadaceae bacterium
AAGATCGCGGCCGCCGCTATCCAATGCGTATAGGTAGAGTAGGGCGCGATCGACGGATCGTTGCCGGTGAGTCGCAGAAAGTACTCGGCGAAGGTGGTGGAGATCGCTCCGAGCGCGGCCGCGCGGATCATCACGAGCTCCGCCCATCCGAAGAGAAACGCGGGAAGCCTGCCCCAAGCTTCGCGAATGAAGGCGAACACGCCACCCGTACGCGGGTACGCGCCCGCTACCTCGGCGAGCGTCAGTGCCCCGCAGAGCGCGAACAGACCGCCGGTCACCCAGATGAGAAGCAGCGGCAAAGGTCCCGGAAGCTTGTCCGCAATGCCGGCCGGGGACCTGAAAATTCCGGATCCGATGGTGCTGCCGACGAGAATCGCCACGGCAGTCCATAACCCGATACGTCTGGTCAGGCCATCGGCGCCCGCCGGCTTCTCCAACGCGGGAATCAGGATCGTGCCGTCCTGCGGCGACGGAGGCTGCACTTGGTTTGGCATGCGCAAACGGTACTGTAAAGCACGGAGCCGCGCGAGTAGCTTTAGGCGTCATGCGCACACCCGCGCTCGACGAAAGCATTCCGCCGAGCATATGACCCTGTCGCTGGCCGAAATCGTCTTCTGGATTGCGGCCGCCCTGTGCGTCGTTGCCGAGGTCGCAATTCTTCGCGCAGCATTGAGACCGGCCGTTGACCCGCCGCCAGCGTCGATCCCGCACTCGTCACGCGGCTCCGATCTGCTGTGGTCAATAATACCGGCCGTCGGACTCGGTTTTGTGCTCGCCGCTACGTGGCGGGCGCTTCACTGATACGCGCGATTCGATGACGGCTGTCAGGCGGCTCGCCTACGCGGCGCTCGGTCTCGCGTTTGTGCAGATCGTCTTCGGTGCGATCGTGAGGATAACCGGATCCGGAATGGGCTGCGGCGACCAGTGGCCGAAGTGCAACGGCGAATGGTTCCCGCCGCACCATCGGATCGATCTAATCATCGAGATCAGTCACCGGTACATCGCGCTCGCGCTTTCGATCACGGTGGTCGCGCTCGTCATTCTGGCGCTGTCACGGCGGAGATCGCCCGAGGTCAGCGGATCGGGCGGCGTGCTGCGCCCCTCGGCGCTCTCCGGCTTGCTGGTAGTCACCGCTGCGTTGCTGGGTGCGGTCACGGTGAAGCTCGGGCTCAATCCTTTCGTGATCGCCGCGCACCTAACGGTCGCCATGGCGCTTCTCGCGTCACTCGCGGTCGCGACGTTCAGAGCGGGGGGCCTCGGAGGACGCCGAGACGCCGCGGGGCTCCGCCCGGTCATGGACGCGGCCGGACTCAAGACTCATCGTGCGGCACGAATAGCCGTCGGACTCGCGCTTGTGACGCTCGTGATGGGAGCGCTTACGGCGAACCTTCCTGACGCCGCATCGTCTTGCGGTGGCTTCCCGTGGTGCCGTACGATCAACAGCGGCGGCACTGGGCTCGGAGTCCAGATAGCGCATCGCGTTGTGGCGTTCCTTCTCTTCGGTCATTTGTGGGGGATGGCGGCGGCGATTCCGCGACGCGGGGAGCCACCGGCGATCGTGATGGCGGCCAGAGTGGCGTTCGGAGCGGCCGTAGTGCAGGTGCTCGTGGCGGCGGCGATGCTCGAGATGCAGTTCCCGCCGGTGGTTCGCTCGCTTCACCAGGCGGTGGGCACCTTCGTCTGGCTGGCGATCGTCGTGCTGGCGCTGCACGCATCGCGGGCAGCGCGGTCGGCTGCCATGGTGGTGCAGCAGCGAGTGGCCGCGTGAGTGGCACGCAGGCGATGCCGAAGCGAACGCTCCTTCAGGACATGGTTATGCTCACCAAGCCACGGATCATCTCCCTCCTGCTTGTAACGACCATCGCTCCGATGTTCGTGGCGGGAAACCCCGGCTGGCTGATCGTGCTGATCGTGCTCGCCGGCGGCTACCTGATGGCAGGCGGGGCGAACGCCGTCAATATGTTTATGGATCGCGACATCGACGACCGGATGGCGCGCACGCGGCTGCGCCCGATTCCCGGTGGCAGGATGAGCGGGATTTCGGTGCTCGCGTTCGGCATCGCGCTGGCGACGGCGGCAACGTTTCTCTTCGCGGTCTTCGTCAACGTCCTGTCGGCAATGCTCGCGCTCGGCGGCTTCTACTTCTATGTATTCGTGTACACGCGGTGGCTCAAGCGTACGACGCCGCACAACATCGTAATCGGCGGCGCTGCCGGCGCTTTCCCTCCGCTTGTCGGATGGGCGGCGATGACGGGCACGATCGACCTACTCGCGATATATCTATTCCTGATGATTTTCTACTGGACGCCGCCGCACTTCTGGGCGCTCGCACTCCTCAAGCAGAATGACTACACGAGGGCGGGCGTGCCGATGGCGCCGCTGGTCTGGGGGGAGCGTGAGACGATGAGGCAGATGCTCTGGTACACGATGATCCTGATCGCACTCACAGTGTTGCCAGTCACGTTCGGCGCGTTTGGCCTTATCTACCTCGTTGCAGCGGTGGCGCTCGGCCTCATCCTGCTGGGCGGAGTGATCCGGACGTTGCGAGCGAAGGAGTGGACCGCGCCCGCGTGGTGGGTGTACAAGTACTCGCTGCTGTACCTCGCGCTTCTCTTCGTCGCGATGGTCGCCGACCGAAAGATCACCTTCTAATGGCAGGGGCACCGCTGACCAAGAGGCTTCCGTCGCCGCGACCGCTCGGTGAACTGGTGCCGCGCGTATTGCCGCATGCGTGGCAGCTCGCGACAGCGCTGACTTGCCTTCTCGTAAGCGTTGCGATAGCGCTCGCGTTCCCGCAGATCGTCCGCCATCTCCTGGACGCGGCCTTTGTGTCGTCGGACGAGCAGCTGCTCAACCGGATAGCGATCGGGCTCGTCGTGCTGTTTGCGATACAGGCCATGCTCAACTTCGCGCAGGTGTACCTGCTGACGGTAACGTCCGAGCGGGTGATCGCCACGCTGCGTCGCGATCTGTTCGCCCGCCTGATCTATCTGTCGCCGGGGTTTTTCACAGAGCGCAGAACGGGTGAGCTGACGAGCAGGCTGTCGGCGGACACGACAGTGCTCCAGACGGTGGTCGGCTACAACCTGTCCGAGTTTGCCCGGCAGTCGCTTTTCCTCATCGGCGGAATCGTGCTTCTTACGATGACACATCCGCGGCTTGCGGCGACGACGTTGGCCGTTGTTCCGGTGGTCATAGGTTCCGCCTTCTTCTTCGGCCGGCAACTGCGCCGCGCGAGCACCGGCGTGCAGGACAGGATTGCCGAGGCGACAGGGACAGCTGACGAAGCGTTCTCACAGATTCGCACCGTGCAGAGCTTTACTCGCGAAGCGGAGGAGTCGCGGCGATACACCGCGCACATGGCGCACGTGATCGCGGCCGCGATGGACCGCTCGCGGATCCGCGCGACGTTTTTCGGGATCCTCACCTTCTGTGCGTTCGGCGGCGTGGTGGCTGTTCTCTGGCAGGGTGGAAGGCTCGTGCTCGATGGAACGCTCACCGCCGGCGCGCTCGTGTCGTTCCTGCTTTACGCGCTCTATGTCGCAGGCGCGGTCGGATCGCTCGGGTCGCTGTTCGGCGCGTATCAGGAAGCAGTCGGCGCGGCGCGGCGGACCTTTGACCTGCTGGCCGCCGAGTCCGACATCGCGAGCCCGTCGTTACCAGAGCCGCTCGCGAAGCCGGTGAGGGGTGAGGTCGAGCTGCGTGAAGTGACCTTCCGTTACGCGCCTTCGCTGCCCGATGTGCTTTGCGACGTGTCGCTCCGCATCGCGCCGGGCGAAGTGGTGGCTCTCGTCGGTCGGAGCGGCGCTGGGAAAACCACGATCGCCTCGCTGATTCCCCGCTTCTGGGACGTGACGAGCGGGACAATCCGCATTGACGGCCTCGACGTGCGAATGCTTTCATTGGCCGATCTCCGCGGGTCAATCGGGCTCGTGCCGCAGGAGCCTTCGTTGTTCAGCGGCACGGTGAGAGAGAACATCGCGTACGGGCTCATCGAGGACGGCGTGATGCCGCCCGATTCCGAAATCCTTCGCGCGGCGCGGGCAGCGCACGCGACAGAATTCATTGACCGGCTGCGGGAAGGACTTGACACTATGGTCGGCGAGAGGGGCGTCAAGCTTTCAGGAGGCCAGCGCCAGCGGCTGGCGATCGCGCGCGTGTTTCTCAAGAATCCGGCAATCGTAATACTCGACGAAGCGACGTCGAGCCTTGACAGCGAGAGCGAGTGGCTGGTGGAGAAGGCGATGCAGGAGCTTCTGCGCGGACGATCCACGTTGATCATCGCCCACCGACTGAGCACTGTGCTGAGGGCCGACCGGGTCGTTGTTCTCGACCGCGGAAGGGTTGTCGAGGAGGGACGCCACGCCGATCTGTTGGCGGGCGAAGGAGTGTATGCGCGACTTTACCGCGGGCAACTCCGCTCGAGGGACGAGTTCGTTGCAACTCCCCGAAGTCCTGCACCGCAGCCGTCCAGACACTGACGGGTAGGCTTTCCCCGAACCGGGAATGTATCTTGTCGCTGCAGCCATTGACCAACAAACAGACCCCAATCCAGAGGACACCATGACCAAAGGCCTTACGACAGCACTTGCCGCCCTCTCCCTTTCGGCGTCAGTCGCCGCCGCCCAGACGTCGAATCCGCTGGAACTCGGAATCGATGCCGGTGTCACCATCGGTCTCGGTGACAATTCGGTGACCGAAGTCAACATCCCGGCGCAGGCATTCCGCGTGGGTTTCGTAATGAGCCCGCGGGTATCCATCGAGCCCAAGCTCGGACTGACGATCATCAGCGGCGACGGTGACACCTTCTCGTCGTACCGAGGAGAAGTCGGCCTTCTCTATCATCTCGCCAGAACGGGCATGCGTTCCGGCACCTATGTGCGTCCGTTCGTTGGGCTCACCGGCTTCAGTGGCGGCACCGCGGACGAGACGCATGGCTTGATCGGCGCGGGTGTCGGATTGAAAGTGCCGCTGCGGGATCGCATTGGCAGCCGGTTCGAGGCCAACTTCGCGCACACGTTTGGCGATGGCAGCTTCAATCAGATAGGGTTGCTCGCCGGGCTGTCGTTCTTCACTCGATAGAGAAACGGAACTTAGAAACTAGCGGGCTGCCGGCGGTCGGCTCGGTATGGCGCTGCCGGCCGCGGGCGCAATCGGAACTGCGCCAAAACTCGAACATCCGCAGTTCTGATCGCGCCGGTAGCCGGGAGCGCCCTTTGTGGCCGGTAGCCGGTAGCGGGGTAGTTCTAGGTTCCGCCCTTTTTTGGCTCGCCCAGGCGTAGAGCAATCGTCGCCGGCTGTCCGGCCACAACCGTCACGGTTTGCTCGGCAACGCCAAGCACCGGGTGCCATGCCTTTACGCGGTACGTGCCCGGCGGAACATCGCCGATGTCGAACGCGCCGGCCTTCGAAGAAACCGCATGGTACGGATGATCGAAAGCCAGTATCCAGGCATTCGACCATGGATGGATGTCGCATATTATCTCCAGCTGCTCGGGCTTGTCGAGAAGCCGGTCGAACGGCACCAGCTCGCCGTTGTCGTTGAAAGGCGCGATACCCTCGAGCTCGCCCGTTGCGACGTTGATGATCCGGTGCCTGTGCGCCGCCACGTCCTCGCTGGAGAAGTTGAGCGTGGCGGGGGCGTGCACTGCCTGCACGTGAGGGGAGAGGACGCAGTCTTCGTTGACGAGCTCGAATCGTCGCTCGATCGGCAGCGGCTTGCCCGTCCGGATATCCGACAGCCACACGACCACGCCGCCGATTCGTGCTCCCGTACGCTCGATTGGCCGCACGGTCACAGTCTGGCCGCATCCTGGCTGGTCTGCTGTGGGGCGGATTACGGAATCCGGCGGGATCACGCCGTCGAAATCCACGGTGCCAGTGAGTCGCGATCCACCAACGACCGTGATCGGCCGGTAAGGCGACGCGAGAGCTGACACTGCCGCGGCCCGCGGCGCAACGCTGCCTTCCTTCACGGCAGCCGGCTGCGCCGCCGAGGCTTTCTTTTCTCCCGAACAACCGCTGAGTGCTGAAACTGTCACAAAAGCCAGGCCGACAATGCTACGGAGCATTCGTTATTTCGCTTGCAATGTGATTTCGTAACCGGGCAACGGACGTGCCACGGTAGCATACACCGCGCATCTAGCGGCGTTCGTAGACGGTTCGTCCTGCAATCCACGTGGAGACGACACGGGTCTTGAGTATGTCACTGGCCGGAATCGTCATGATGTCACGGTCGAGTATCACGAAGTCGGCGTATTTGCCTGGGGCCAGCGATCCCATCAGGTTCTCCTGGAACGCGGCGAACGCCGGCCAGATCGTGATGGATTTGAGCGCTTCGGTGCGAGTCATTATCTGGCGCGGATACCAACCCCCCGAAGGCCAGTTTGTCCCGTCCTGTCGCGAGACGGCAGCGTGGAATGAGATCAGCGGATTCACTTCTTCCACCGGAAAATCGCTCCCGTTCGGAATTACGACGCCGGTTTCGAGGAGCGACCGCCATGCATATGCACCCTTGATACGCTCGGGTCCAACGCGCGCCTCGGCCCATCTCATGTCGCTCGTCTGATGGCTCGCCTGCATCGAGGGTATGACGCCGAGCACACTGAAGCGCGGAATGTCGGAGGGTGATATGACCTGTGCGTGCTCGATGCGGAATCGATGGTCAGCCCGCGGCACCTTCCGGAACGCGGCGTCGAACGCGTCGAGCACGATGCGATTGCCACGGTCTCCGATCGCATGAACGTTCACTTGGAACCCGCGGCGGAGCGCGGCGGTTGCGACCTGCTCGATGTGCGCGGGCGCAGAGACAAGCAGGCCTGTATTTCCCGGCTCGTCGCTGTACGGAGCGAGCAGCGCCGCACCGCGCGAGCCGAGGGCGCCATCGGAGTACAACTTGATGCTCTTCACCCAGAGCCGGCCGTCGTACAGTGCGCTTAGTGGCCCTCGCGACATGTAGTGTCTGATTGCGGCGCTATCGTCGGAGATCATGACGTAGTTGCGAAGACTGAAGCGCCCTTCGCGCGCAAGCGCCTCGTAGATGTCGATGGTTTCGGGGCCGACCCCGGCATCGTGAATCCCTATGAGACCCCACTTGTTGGCTTCCGCGATTGCGGCGATGATCGCATCTCGCGCCTGCTGTCGGGTGAGCGGGGGAACGGCGCGGTCGATGAACGCCGACGCGTTGTCCACGAAGACGCCGCTGGGCGAGCCGTCACTCAGCCGAATCAGGCGCCCGCCGTCGGGGTCTTTTGTCGATGCATCGACGCGAGCGGTGCGCATCGCCATCGCGTTGGCGAGCGTCGCGTGCCCATCGATGCGCTCCAGCGCGACGGGGTTGTTCGGAAGCGCGCGCGACAGCGCTTCGTGCGTCGGGAAATTCCTGTCGGGCCAGAGATTCTGATCCCAGCCGCGGCCGACAATCCATTCACCCGGCTTCACATCCCGCGCGCGGGCGACCACCCTGGTGATCACTTCGTCGTAAGACCTGGCCCCGGCGAGCTGTACATTGCGAAGCGAATTGCCCAGGCCGAAGAGGTGGGCATGGGCATCCACCATGCCGGGGATTACCGTCTGACCTCGGGCATCAACGATTCGGGTTTGCGGGCCGGCGAGCGCTCTCGCCTCGCGCTCGGAGCCGGCGAACAGCACGCGTCCATTGCGGACGGCGATAGCCGCAACCAGCGGGCGGGCGGCGTCCACGGTGTATACGCGGCCGTTCACGAGGATAAGATCGGCCCGGACGGTCTGTGCTGCGGAAGCGGCTGGCAGCGCCATGGACGCCACGCAAGCCATGAAGGTCAAAATCTTGTTGCATCGCATCCCGTCATTTTGACCTGATGCGTTTCGAATCGCCAGACCGCCGGGTCAGGTGATCCAGCCACACGGGGGGGCACCGCTACAGTACTTTCAAACGGTGACCACACCTATCGGCAGCATCGGCCGCATGGCACGGGCTCTTGCGCTCGCCGGCACCGTGGCCTGTGGGCGCTTTCCCGGCCAGCTCCGCTCACCCTCCGAGATCTGGCTCGTTCCAGCGCCCGGTGAAATCGCGGACGCGGGTGACCGTGATTCGTTCGCGCCGCCGGGAACAATCCGGATCGTCATCGACAGCCTCGGCCTTCGCCCGTCGGTCGAATACCGAGCGTCAATCACCACCAGTCCGCGCGCGCTGGGGGCGCTCACGCGCTCGGTCGCCGTTGTCACGACATTTCAGAATGGCCGATATCACCCCGAGACGATCCGCGCGCTCGGAGAGAATTCCGGCGTCGCCGCAGCGTCCGCTGGTGCGTCAATGCGCCTGGCTTCTGCGGACTCGCCCGCCGCTGTGATTCTCGATTTTCTGGGAGCGACGCATGAGGACCTCGCTGCGCTAATGAACGTGACCAGAGCGTTCGCGGACTCCGCTCGCGGAAGGTCACTTGGCCCGTTAGGAATCGTGGTGCCCGCCGGCGATACCGTCAGCTATCCTGGGCACGTACTCGCGCGCTCTGCCGACCTCATCGTCATTCGGCTGTATGACGAACACCGGCCCGGAACACCGCCCGGGCCGCTTGCCTCTCCAGACTGGCTTTCGCGGCACGTCGGCATGCGCGCCGCGCGAATCGGCGCCAGCCGAATCGTCGCCGAGCTGCCGCTGTTCGGCTATCGGTGGGAACGCGATGGAACGGCGCGCCGCATTACTTACTCGGACGCCATCGCGCTGGTCGCGCGGGACGCCGGTGCGCTCCGCCGTGACGAAGCTTCGGGATTTCTCACTGCCTCGTCGGCCCGTGACGGCTGGGAGATCTGGATCGGTGATTTGACGACCGTCGAGCGACTGATCGCGAGCGCACGGAAGGTCGGAGTGACCCGCTTCGCGCTGGCGGGGCTCAGCGGGGCCGATCCCGCACTGTTGAGCCGCGTCGCCGTGATGATGGGGCGATGATAGCCGGCAAGATTAACCGAGAAAGACGCAGGTGCAGTCTCGCTCTCCCTCCGGATCTATTGAAACTCTTCAAACGATGATCAGGTCCCGCTGATACTCCCGAGGCGTGACAATGACCTTCTTGTCGCCGACATACGCGTTGACCTCGCTTCGCATGCCAACTTCGCCCGCCAGGTAGATGCCCGGCTCGATGGAGAATCCAACGCCGGCGACGAGCAGTCTCTCCTCGCGTGTCTCGAGATTGTCGATGTGCGGCCCCGATCCGTGGAGGTCACGCGGATCTATCGAATGGCCCGTGCGGTGAATGAACGCTTCGCCGTATCCCGCGGACGTGATGACTTGGCGTGCGGCGTCATCCACTTCGCCGCCCCTGATGCCCTCCGACCTTTCGACACGGCCCCGAACGATGCCAATCGCAGCGTCACGCGCGTCGCGAACCGCCGTCCAGATCTTCATGTCGCGGTCGCCGGGCGGGCCGATTGAGCCCATCCATGTCTGATCGGCGAACACTCCGTTCGCTTCGCGCGCCCACAGATCGATCAGCAGCACGTCCCCGCGACGAATGGGGGCCGCGCGATCGGAAGTCGGCTCGTAGTGAGGATCCGCGGCATTCGATCCGATCGCGACGATTGGCCCGTGGTCGGTCGAGATGCCCTGAATCGCGAACTGCTCCAGTATCCACTGCTGCAGCTGGTATTCGGTGAGCGGTCGATCTCCGTGCGCCGCTTCACCAGCGCGGCGCATCGCGTCTCTCGCGATCGCCGCAATCTTTTCTGCGGCGCGCTCATGCGACGCCAGGTTTTCCTCGCTCCAGACCGCGTAGAATCGAGTCACGAGGTCTGCGCTCGAGACCACCGTCGCGCCAGCGGCGCGCACCATTTCGAGCACTCCTGCCGGGACGCGATCGAGATAGGGAACCGCATCGCCGGGCGAGTACTCCATGGCCAGCCGCTTGCCCGCGACGAGTTCATTCAGGTGCGCGTCGAGCGTCCGCCATCCGCTGTATATCCTCTTTTGCCATTCAGATGGCCAATCCCGCCATGGCCCCTGCTCTATCGCATGAGTTATCGCGACGGGCGCGCCCTCGCGCGGGATGAGCACGAAAATGCGGCGGGTCGCCATGCCCTCGAGCTCGAGCAACCCGGTTGCGATTGGATTCAGTCCGTGGAAGTCGTACAGCAGCCAGCCGTCGAGTCCGGCGTCGGTGAGCGCTTCCTGAACCGGCTGAAGGGTCTCGAGCGTGAGCATGTCAGGTTCGCTGAGGCGTGAGATGTCTCCATTCGGCGCGCCACTCACATTTGCCAGCACCACTCTGCGAGCACTGCACGTGATCCACGTGCGCGCTGCTGCCAACGAGCAGGCGGAGAAGCTCCCGCAGCGCCGATTCGTAAAAAACGCAGCCGCCGGACCTCGGAGCACCCGCCACAGTGACCGACTCGGGGATCTGAAGAGTGAGGAAACCTCCGGTGCGGTGCAGCGTGCCGCCGAGGTAACGGACGGCGATCGTCTCGAGCTGTCGGACAGCGAGAGGACGAGCCAGCATTCCGGGCACGCTTCTTATGACTGCGCGAACCGGACTGGATATTGACTCGTACACGTCCTTGGCGAAAATGCTTCCCGCACTTTCGAACAAGGCATCGGCATCGGTTCGACGCCCGATCAGCGTGCCGAGGGCCGATGCTTCGGCAAACGGTATCTGGTGCCCGCGCTTGACGGCATCGGAGTAGCGGCGAATCTGCTCGTAAACGGTATCGCTGAGCCCGAGTCGCTTGTTCCTCAGCTCCTGGACATATTCGGTTTCGGCCTCGTCCGCCGGAGTATCTATTCGCCGAATTGCTTCCAGCAGGCTGAGTGGAATGCGAGCGTGAACGGGTTGGGGCATTTGCGCGGGTCGGGATCGGATGAGGCCGGCAGAATGCAGCTGGCGTGCAGTAAACTTAATTGCAACGCGCGCGCGGTTGAGCGCGGATGCCTTCGCACCAAGTCAGTTTGTCTGATCGCGCTCCGATTGCCCTGATCCGCAGTTTACTGGAAAGCCCACGGCAGCTCTCCAAACGAGGACCTTCGATCTTTCCAGAGGAACTAGCCGCCCGCGCCGGCATCGGGCTGGTGCTCGCGGCCGCGATTTCGCTCGTGGCTATGCGGGCCCGGGATCTGTCGCCGGACGGCGCCGCCGCGGCAATTGTGCTCGGCACCGTGTGCGCCGCGGCCGGTTGGGACTGGGCGTTTCTTCTCCTCGTGATGTTCCTTGCCGGAACCGCGGTGTCGCGGTTTCGCTCCCCGTCAAAAAACGTCCGCGTGGCGAACATGATGGAGAAAGGAGGGCACCGGGATGCCGCTCAGGTGCTCGCGAATGGAGGTCTGCTGGCCCTCGCCGCCGCCGGGTCGATTGTGGATCCATCCCCGTACTGGTTCGGAATCGGCGCCGGCGCGATAGCAGCCTCCGCGGCTGACACTTTCGCGACCGAAATCGGGACGCTTGTCACTTCCCTGCCCCGCTCGATAGTTTCCGGGCAGCCGGTCGCCACCGGAGAATCCGGCGGCGTGACGTGGCAGGGGACGTGCGCTGCACTTGGAGGAGCGACCGTCATCGCGGCTGCTGCTCTCATCGCGCAGTGGCCCCACGAGGCGATTGTTGGTGCGGTTGCCGGGGGATTCAGCGGCGCGATGATCGATTCCGTACTCGGGGCAACCGTGCAGATGCGACGGTGGTGCAGCCGTTGCGGGAGAGAAACCGAGCGGCGGGTGCACGGTTGTGGCGCCAACACGCTCCATTCGCGCGGATTCGCATGGCTCGACAACGATGGGGTCAACGCATTGAGCTCACTTGGAGGCGGCATCATCGGAATGCTGTTTCTTCTCTGAACGCCACGCGCGTGCTGCTGGTGAGCACGAATCGCGAGCGGCAGCCGTATCCGGTGGTGCCGAACGGACTCGCGTGCGTCGCGTCTGCACTCACCGCGGCGGGACATGACGTCCGGTTCCTCGACCTTTGCTTCGAGCGTGATCCGGCCAATGCCGCACGCCGCGCGGCGGCCGATATGCAGCCGACGGTCATCGGTGTTTCGATTCGCAACATCGACAACAGCGATGCTATCGCGCTTCGCCATTACACGCCGGAGGCGCGGCTCATTGTCGCCGCTCTCCGCGAGGGCGCTCCCGCCGCGAAGATCATCGCGGGGGGCGCCGCATTCGGCGTGGCGCCGGAAGCGCTCTTCAAGGATTTCGGAGTGGACTTCGCGGTTGCCGGCGACGGAGAGCGCGCCAGTGTGGCCCTGATCGACGCGCTGGCGGCGGGAGCCGGGGTGGGCGCGATTCCGGGAATCGTGCGCTCGATCGACGGCCGCGTACACTTCACGCCACCTGGAGAGGATGCCGATCTCGACTCCCTGGCTCCGCCTTCACTCCACCGCTGGATCGATCTCCGGCGCTATGAGCGACACGGCGCGACAGTGCCCATCCAGACGAAACGCGGCTGCGTCTACAAGTGCGTGTACTGCACATATCGCAACGTGGAAGGATGGGGATACCGGACGCGCGATCCCGAGCGCGTGGCGGGCGAGATCGAGGAGCTTCACCGCGAGGCCGGAGTCCGAAACTTCGATTTCGTGGATTCGACTTTCAACTCGCCGCCGGGACACGCGCTCGAAGTCTGCGAAGCGATCACCCGCCGCCGGCTCCCCATACATCTGGATACGGCGAACTTCACTCCTGCTGCCGCATCGGTGGAGCTTCTGGCGGCCATGCGGCGCGCGGGCTTCCGCACGCTCGGCATCACCGCTGAAAGCGCAAGCGATCCAGTGCTCGACCGCCTCGAGAAAGGATTCAGCGCCGCCAAGGTGCGTGAAGTTGCAGATCGTGTTGAGCGTTCCGGGATCCGCACGCTCTGGATTTTCCTCGTCGGCGGGCCGGGGGAGACCCCGGCGACACTCGAGGATACGCTTCGATTCGCTGAGTGGCGCCTCGATCGGGGTGATGCCGTGTATACGACCGTCGGGCTGCGGATATATCCGGGCACCACATTGCACCGCATCGCGATCGGCGAAGGAATCGTCGACGAGAATGACACACTTCTCGACCCGACGTTCTACTTCAGCCCCGACATCCGCTTCGACGACGCAGTTGCTCGACTGCAGCGATTCGCGGCTAGTCGCCCGCGGTTCATGTTCTCGGCTGACTCACGGTCGCCTATCCTGCCTTTCCTCACTCGCACCGCGGCCTTGTTGAGGCTGCCGAAGCCGCACTGGCAGTACATGGGCCTCTTTCAGCGCATCGCGCGCGCCGCGCCGGGCCGCCGCACCGCGGCCGTGAATGCCTGACGCTCTTGCCTGACGCTCTTGCCTGACGCTCAGGTCATCATCGTCGGCGGCGGTCCCGCCGGCGCATCAACGGCCTTCTTCCTTGCGAAGGCGGGACACGATGTGCGCGTGCTCGACCGCGCTCGTTTCCCGCGCGACAAGACCTGCTCGGAGTACATGAGCCCGCAGGCATCGCGAATCCTCGCGGCAATGGGCGCACTCGACGAGGTCGAAGCGTCGGGCGCCGCACAACTCGCGGGAATGCGCGTGCACGCCCCCAACGGGCGGATAATTCACGGAGAGTTTTCCGCGACGCACGGCTTCAAGGGTTACCGCGACCGGGGTCTCGCCGTTCGCCGCACAGTGCTCGACCGAATCCTGCTGGATCGCGCGCGGGCGGCCGGGGCGCGCGTCGAAGAAGGCCGCCGAGTCACCGATGTGGTGCGCGACTCGCGAGGGAGAGTGACGGGTGTGATGGTCGCGAGAGGTTCGGGCGCAGCACACGCTCTGCCGGCCGCCGTCGTGGTAGGTGCGGACGGACTTCGATCGGTTGTCGGGCGCCGGCTGGGCCTGATACGCACGAGTGCATGGCCGCGTCGAATAGCGCTCGTGACGCATTACTCCGGAGTCGGTGGGTTGCGCGACTTTGGCGAGATGCATGTTGACCGGGAGGGCTACTGCGGCCTCGCGAATGTCGGCGGTGGACTTACGAACGTCGCCGTTGTCGTTCCCGTATCGCGGGCGGCGGATGTAGCGATTGACCGCACCGAGTTTCTCGAGAGTTGGATTGCGGAGCGCCCGCGCATCGCCGCCATGTTCGCGGAAGCGACGAGGGTGGATGCAGTTCGGGCGACCGGCCCTTTTGCGTCGTCTGCGCGGCGCGCGTGGGCGCCGGGGGCCGCGCTCGCCGGCGACGCGGCCGACTTCTTCGATCCTTTCACCGGCGAAGGCATCTACGCCGCCCTGCGCGGAGGAGAGCTGCTCGCCCCGTTCATCGGCGAGGCCCTTGCTGACCCGCGCAACGCCGACACAGCGTTCCACGCATATGAGAAGACCCGTCGCGCGGAATTCTCCGGGAAGTGGAAGGTCGAGCGGCTCGTCGGCGCCGCCGTTGCGTTCCCCGCGTTGATCAATCGCGCCGCGACTGTTCTGTCGCGCCGCCGGGACATGGCCGATCTGCTCGTGGGTGTAGTGGGAGATTTCGTTCCTGCGGGCGAAGTGCTCAAACCGGGATATCTCCTGAAGCTCCTCTTCTCGCTTCCCGCTCGCGCATGACCGTGGATCATCACGCATTCCGGGCCGTGCTTGGGCGTTTCGCCAGCGGCGTGACTGTCGTGACGGCGTTTGACTCGGAAGGCCACGATCAGGGGATGACCATCAGTGCGTTCTGCTCGGTGAGCCTTGAGCCGCCGCTCGTGCTGATGTGCGTCGACCATTCAGCGTCCATTTACGCGACACTTTCCGCCGCCTCGCATTTTGTCGTCAATATTCTGAGTGAAGGCCAGGAGGCGATCGCGCGGCGATTCGCCGGACAGGACCCCAACCGGTTCGATGGCATCGGCTACACCCGCGGCATTATTGGGCTCCCGGTGCTCGATGAAGTGCTGGGATATGTCGAGTGCCGCACTGTCGCGCGGAATAATGCCGGCGACCATGACGTCATAGTGGGACAGGTGGAGGTGGCGGAGTCGCGGGACGGCAAACCGCTGTTGTACTATCGCGGGGGTTACGCCCAGCTCGAGCGATAGCAGTGGCATCACTGCTCGCCCCGCCTCGCCGGCGCGGCACGGAAATACTCGATGATCCGTCGGTGTCGCCCGAGCTGATGACACGGTCGATGTCGGACGTCGCGCGCTCCAACGCTCTGCTCGGCGGAACGAGAGCGGCAATGGCTGAGCTCAACCCGGTTTTCCCGGCGATGGGAGTTGAGGGCTCGTTGCTCGATGTCGGTACGGGCTGGGGCGACATTGCGGCGACCGCACGCAGCGTGGCCGGACGATTGGGTGTGCGCCTCTGGACTGTCGGGCTGGACACGTCTGAGCGGCTTGTGACCGAGCGGCGCGCAAGCAACAGCGTGGTTACACGGGGAGATGCGCTCCGACTTCCCTTTCGCGATCGCAGTGTGGACGTCGTACTCTGCTCGCAGATCCTTCATCACTTCGAGGCGGCCGATGCGCAAGCGCTCGTGCGGGAGATGAACCGGGTGGCCCGCAGGCGCGCGATCATCGCCGATCTCAGGCGGAGCCGGATCGCGATGTCCGGACTCTGGCTGGCCTCGTTTGCGCTCGGTTTCCATCCCGTAAGCCGTCACGATGGAATGGTCTCCGTCATGCGTGGCTTTCTGCCTGACGAGCTGGCTGACATCGTGCAAGGAGCTACCGGGCAGCGGCCCACGGTCAAGCGCCGCCTCGGTTTTCGTCTCACCGCCAGCTGGACACCTCAAACATGACAACAGCGCTCCGTGAGCCGCTCGAGCTCGGTCCGATGCCGCTCGGGCGCCCGATGGAGACGGTAGACGAGAGACTCGTGCGCGCCCCTTGGCGGACGATCTTCGACATCGCGAAGCGCGTTGAAGAGTGGCCGGCGCATCTCGACCACTACCGATTCGTGCGGTTTCGCGAGCGGGCATCCGACGGGGGCGGCATCGTGGAGATGGCGGCGTACCGGCCCTTCGGGTTTGCCGGCTGGCCGACGTGGTGGCTCTCCGAGATGGCGATTGACGAAGGGGCACCGGCGATCCGATTCAGGCACATCGGTGGTATTACCAGAGGGATGGACGTGGAGTGGAGCTTTCGCGCTGTGTCGGGCGGAACGCAGGTGAGGATTCTCCACGTGTGGGACGGACCGCCGATTCCGTTTCTTGGTATTCCGGTTGCCACGCTGGTGATCGGGCCGGTGTTCATCCATGGAATTGCATCGCGCACGCTCGCTGGACTGGCATCGACGGCGGAGCGCGAAACGGCACGACTGCTCGGCGAGCGCGCCGCGCCTGAAACGGGAGAGATACGGTGGCGAAGCGCAGAGTCGTGATAACGGGTATCGGCGCGGTGACGCCGATCGGCACCACGAAGGACGGCCTGTGGGAGGGCCTGCGCCGCGAGCGATCGGCGGTCGGGTCGCTGACCGCATTCGATCCCTCCCCGTTCCGCAGTCACAACGCGGCCGAGGTGCGCGATTTCGTGCCGACTGATCATCTCGAGTACAAGCGGGCGAAACGGCTCGACCGCTTCGGCCAGTTCGCTGTCACGTCCGCGAGGATGGCGATCGATGACGCCGGCCTTCGGCTCGAAGGTGAGGACCGCGATCTTATCGGCTCGATGATGGGCACGGCCCTCGGCGGCGTTGGCTACGCCGAATCGCAGCTCGGCGCTTTTCTCCAGAAGGGAGTCCGCGGCGTTGATCCGCTCCTTGCCCTGACCGTGTTCGGCGGTGCCGCGAGCTGCAACATCGCGATCGAGCTCGACGTTCGCGGCCCGAACTCGACGAACGCGATGAGTTGCGCTTCGGGCACAATCGCGATTGGCGACGGCTTCCGGTTGGTTCGCGACGGTTACGCCGACGTGATGATCTGCGGCGGTTCCGAGGCGCCGCTCGCGCCGCTTTGCTTCGGAGCGTTCGCGATCATCCGTGCGATGTCCACGCGCAATGACGATCCGGCGAGCTCGTCGCGACCATTCGACAGAGACCGCGACGGATTCGTGATGGGCGAAGGCGCGGCGGTCGTGATCGTCGAGGAGTACGACCGCGCAGTGGCGAGGGGCGCCAGAATTTACGCCGAAGTTGCCGGTTATGGCATCACGAACGACGCGTATCACATGACGGCTCCGCGGCCCGATGGATCGCAGGCTGCACGTGCGATGCGACTCGCCCTCGCCGACGCGCACGTGAGTCCGGACGAGATCGGTTATATCAATGCACATGGAAGCTCGACGCCGCTCAACGATCCGACGGAGACGAGCGCGATCAAAGAGGTGCTTGGCGAGCGCGCGTACGCGCTCCCGATGAGTGGCACCAAGGGCTACTACGGCCACGCGCTCGGCGCATCGGGCGCCATCGAGACAGCGATCTGCGCGCTCGCGATAGAGAACGAATGGCTTCCGCCGACGGTCAATCTTACAGTTGCGGACGAGGCGTGCGATCTTAACTTCCTGCCCTGCAGCGGCCGGAGCGAGCGAGTGGAGCACGTACTGACGAACTCTTTCGGGTTCGGCGGCATCAATGCGGCGCTCGTGCTTAGACGCGTGTAACGGCGCTGTGGCGCGGAGGTAGCGACGCAGAGTCCGCGCTCACACACGAACCAAGGGAGCCGATCCATGCGCGATTCAGTGCGCCACTTCGTGGCGGAGTTCATCGGCACGTTCGCGCTCGTGTTCGTGGGCGGCGCGGCGATCATGATCGCGAAGGACACGAACAGCCCTGCGGGCCTCATCGGCATCGCCCTCGCGCACGGACTCATTCTGGCCGTGATGGTGAGCGCGCTGATGCGAATCTCCGGCCATTTCAACCCGGCCGTCACACTCGGATTCCTGGCAACAAGACGCATCGATACGTCGATGGCGGGCGTCTACATCCTGGGCCAGCTCATCGGCGGCATCGTCGGCGCATACGCGCTGAAGATGACTTTTCCCTTCACGCTCTTCGAGGTTACGCGCGGCGGCGGCCAGGCGATCGCTCTCCAGGTAACCGGCGGACAGGCGTTCGTGCTCGAGGCAATCGCAACTTTCTTTCTGGCGATCGTGATCTTCGGAACGGCGGTCGACCCCAAGGCTCCAAAGCTCGGAGGGCTGGCGATCGGGTTCGTGGTGGCGGCCGACATTCTTGCGATCGGACCGCTCACCGGCGCCTCAATGAACCCAGCGCGGTCGTTCGGGCCTGCCGTGGCCAGCGGAATATTCGAGGCGCAGCTGATATACTGGATCGCGCCAATCACCGGTGCGGTGCTGGCTTCCCTGATATACGAGCATCTCTTCCTTCCGCGCGAAGTGGAGCCGGTCACGCATGGCACGCTGCGCCCGGCGGCGACGAAGCGCGACAGATCACTCGACGACCACTAGAAACGTTTGAGAGGATTGGACGGCCCACCCGCGCTAGCCGTCGGTCGCTGCCCCCACCGGCGGCAGGGCGTAATCCTCCATCGACAGCGTAAGCAGCAGCGTAGCGACGACCATCGCCCCGGCGACGAGAAACGGTATTCCCTTTCCAAGCACGTCCATCCCGTAACCCGCCAGCAGCGGGAACGCGACACGCGAGACGCCGCCGAAAGCGTGCTGAACGCCCATGTAGAGTCCGCGCTCCCGGTGGGGGACGACTCGCGACAGCATCGCCGTGATGCAGGGGAAGATGAACGCCGTTCCCAGGGGCATGAGCGTAAAGGAGATCGCCACCATCGGGTAGGAGCCGATGAACGCGACGAGGGCGAGCCCGGCGCCCAGCAGCACGAGACCCAGCCGCGCGAGCTTCGCTTCACCCAGCCATTCGATCATTCGGCCAAGGATGCCCGTTCTCACGAGCACGCCGATGCCGCCGAGGTACATGATGAAGTAGCCGATGTTCTGCTCGTTTACCTCGAGCCGTTCGGCGAGGATGAGCGGAAGCATAGCGCCGGTTCCGTAGAACGCGCCGATCGCGATCGCGTAGATCCAGATGAGTCGCGCGGCCGGTTCCTTTGGCCGCGTGATGACGCTCCGGATCGCGCCCGAGCTGGTCGTGCTTTTCGGGATCGCACGCTCGAGAGTGGATTCCAGCGCCCGCGACTCACGCAGGAACTTCCACGCGAAGATGCTGACGAGCAGGCAAAGGGCCGCTGATCCGAGTCCGGGCGCGGTGCGACCACCGAGACTCACGAGCAGGGATCCGATTGCCGGCCCGATCACCGCGCCGAGGCTGGTGACAGCGGAGAGCCAGCCGAGCGATTTAGCCCGGTCCTTTCCGTCGGTGATGTCGGTGACGTATGCCTGAACGACCGCGATCGTTCCTCCACCGAGCCCCTGGACAATGCGCGATAGAAAGAGCAGCCAGATCGTGCCGGCGAACGCGAAGACTATGTAGGCGGCAGCCGAGACGAGCAGTCCCGTGAGGATCGCGGGGCGTCGGCCATAACGGTCGGAGAGTCTTCCCCACGCGGGTGCGCTGGCGAGCTGGGCGACGGAGAATGCGGCGATGAGCGCGCCGACCATGGCGGCGCTGGCTCCCATTCGTGTGGCGTAGAAAGGAAGGAGGGGATAGACAATGATAAAACCCATCATGTCCACGAACGCGGTGACCATGAGGACCGCGAGCTTTCGGTTCACAGAGACGCAGAGGGCTTCGCCACGCAGAGGCGCAGAGACACAGAGTCAGAGAGACAAACCATTGGGATAGTCATAGTGCCGAAGCTTCATGGAACGCAACCTGCCGGGCGGGTACGACAGCTACGACCCTCAGGAGGGCGAGTTGACGAATATCCGACGAATTCTGGTCGGGGGCCTGTGTATCTTTCTCGCCGCGTGCGCCTCTGGTGGCCAGCGCGCAGGCGGCGCGAGCTCGGACGCCACGACGGTGGTCGTGGACAACATGGCCCTCCTCGACATGAACATCTATGTGGTTCGGGGCGGCCAGCGAGTAAGGCTTGGAACGGCAACCGGCCTGTCGAAGACAGTGTTCACCATTCCGCGCGGAATCGTGTTTGGCGCGACGTCAGTTCAATTCATCGCCGACCCGATTGGCGCCGGGCGGTTGCCGATCAGCGAGACCATCACCGTGATCGAAGGGGATGAAGTGGGACTCAGGATACCGCCGCGATAGTCACGGAGACACCATCTCACCTGGGTGAGGAGGTTCTGTGAAAGCCTACGTCAGCACAACCGGGGTAGTTTTTGCCCTGCTCACTGTCGCGCATATCTGGCGCGTTATCGAGGAAGGGCCGCACCTGGCGAAGGATCCCTGGTACGTTCTCATAACCGTTGCCGCCGGCGCGCTCAGTCTTTGGGCTTGGCTCGTGCTGCGGCACTCGCGACGGAAATCCTCACCTTCCTGACATCATGCGACCCTCGATCCTGCACCTGCGCGCTTTTCAAAGCGATCGCGCCAATCCTTCACCCTGAAGGCACTAGCCATGAACGCCAGTCAGCAATTTGGAGAGAGTATCATTCTCCTGGTGCTAACGGCCGGTGTGACTGGCTTACTCATTCCGTGGCGAAGAGGCTGGCGGGGCGAATCATGGGATCATCTCCTTGCGTAAGGGAAACGAACACGGATGCGTCCGACGCGGCGCTCCCCAAAGGGCAGAGCCGCCGGGCGAACCATTCGCAGCAGGAACAAGCCGAGGGCGTCGTTTGTGACAGAGCACGACCGCGCACGTGCTGCCCGTCCGGATACTGACTTGTAGTCCTTCCCCAGTGGCAAGCCGGCGATTTTCGATGGGTCGCGCAGTATTTTTTTAGAATGGCATCTGCTCTTGCGACCGAGGTGGAGCGTCCAGCCCTTGTCCGGCGTGGGCGCGTACTGAGCATCGTAACGCTGCTGTACAACAGCCTGGAGGGGATCATTGCCGTGATCGCAGGCTTCGCCGCGGGCAGCGTGGCACTGGTAGGATTCGGCGTCGATAGTGGAATTGAGGTCAGTGCGAGCGCGGTTGCGCTCTGGCGGCTGGCGGCCGACACTGACGTCGCGCGTCGCGCTCGAGCCGAGCGGCTTGGCTATCGCTTGATTGGAGTATTGTTTTTCGCGCTCGCGGTGTACGTGGCGGCCGACGCCACCGCTTCTCTCATCGGTCGCGACGAACCCGAAGCCAGTCCGCTTGGCATTGCACTCGCGGCCTTATCGCTCGTGGTCATGCCTTACCTGGCCAGCAACAAGCGTCGAGTTGGCGTCGCCCTGGGCAGTCTGGCGCTGACAGCAGAGTCAAGGCAGACATCGCTCTGCATGTACCTGTCTGCAATCCTGCTTTGCGGCCTGGTTCTCAACGCGGCGCTTGGCTGGTGGTGGGCAGACCCTGTTGCCGCGCTGCTGATGGTGCCGATAATCGTCCGCGAAGGCATTGAAGGGGTCCGCGGGGAGCCGCCGTGCGCGGACGCATGTCACTAGCCTTGCCGTCCAGCGACTGTTAGAATGGGAACGCGCGCCGTTGCACGAACTGCAGCCTGACGATCGATAGAAACGTCCACGAAGGGAGGGAGGCGTTCGAGGGGAGGAATTTCGGAACAGCCCGGACTTGGCAGCTACGTTCGGCGCCTCGAGAACCGTAGCCCGCTCCACGTCGCATTGATCGCGCAGATCTTGGTGTCCACCAAGCCAGCATCGAGTCCGAGCTTCTGCACCACATCGAATGAAAGGTCGGTAGCCGTTGCCGACCCTTTCTTTGGCCACGCGACCCACAGCATGCCCCCACCGCCAGGCATCCTCGCCGCGGCTGCCGGAAACGCATCGAGAAGCGCCGCGACCCGCGTGACGAACAAGAGAATCACATCCGCTTCTCCGGAGCCGCTGCGCGTCACCTTCGCGCGAAGAGGCAGCGCGCCAAGCAGGTCGCTAAATCCCTTGGGCGCCGCGACAAGCGCGACCCGTGTGCCTTCTCTGATTCCGAGCTTCTTCGGGAGAGGGGTACCCGAATATCCGCTGTCCAACGTTCCGCCTCGCTGCGGCGCTACGGTCCGACGCGCAGGTACTTCTCCTCGTACCTGACGATCGAGTCCTGTATCACTTTCGCCGCCACCGCGCACTGCTCCCACCCGACAATCTCGACCCGCCGTCCTTCCAGATCCTTATAGATGCTGAAGAAGTGCTCCACTTCCTTCAGGTAGTGCTGCGACAGATCGGCGATGTCGAAGGTATCGTTGTAGAACGGGTCGTGCGCCGGCACCGCAATGATCTTGTCGTCGGGCTCCCCGCGATCGAGCATCTTGAGCACGCCCAGTGGCCGGCAGTCAATCTGACACCCGGGAAACGTCGGCTCATTGATGCTCACGATGATGTCGAGCGGGTCATTGTCCTCGTGCAGCGTGCGCGGTATGAAGCCGTAGTCGCCCGGGTAGTGCACCGCAGAGAAGAGAACACGGTCGAGACGGAACTGGCCGCTCACCTTGTCGAGCTCGTACTTGTTGCGGCTGCCGCGCGGGATCTCGATCACGGCGGTGACGAGCTCGGGCGGATTCGACCCAACCGGAAAATCGTGCCAGGGATTCACGATGGTAAACCTATCGGGGGCCGAAGTGACGTGACAGCCGAAATAATCGGCATGTCTTGTGTCCGAATCAGCAGGAAGCGAGACGACTGTGGCCCGATGGGCTAAGGCGTGTTTCTCAACTCGATCAGCAGACTGGTGGCGCCGCGCGTCCGGAGGTCGGCGGCCAGCGCACGCCCCGATTCCTCAGGTAACGATGAATCGACGGAAACCGCTCCGCGCACGAAGTCGCGTCCCTCGAGATCACTTACGAAACCGTGAAGCACGAGTCGGCCCTCTGCGTCCACCATGGCCAGCGCCCCGATTGGAACCTGGCCACCGCCGTCGAGCGCGGCGAGAAACGCACGCTCGGCGCGAGTCGCGATCGCCGTCGGAGTGTGGTCGAGCGGAGCAAGGACGGCTCTCATCGCGTCGTCTTCGCGTCGCATCTGGATCGCTATCGCGCCCTGGCCGGCCGCGGGAAGCCAATGCGGCGGCTCGAAATACTCGGTGATGCGCTGCTTCGCGTCGAGCATTATCAAATCCGCGGCCGCGAGAATCGCCGCGTGAACCTGACCAGTATCCACCTTTCGCAGCCGTGTCGGAACGTCGCCACGCAACTCCACTATCTCGAGATCTCCTCGCGCGGCCGCGAGCTGCGCACGGCGGCGGGGGCTCGACGTGCCCACGCGCGATCCCGCGGGAAGCGATGCGAGGCCGTCGGCCTGGGTCACGGCGTTCACCACCAGCACGTCCCGCGGATCCTCGCGCTCGAGAACGGCGACGACCTCGAGATCCTCCGAATCATCCACCGGCAGATCCTTCAGCGAGTGCACGCAGCAATCCACCTTGCCCTTCCGCAGCGCCACCTCGAGCTCATGCGTGAACAATCCCTTTGCTCCGATCTCGCTCAGCGGTTTGACGCGTTTCTTGTCAGCAGTGGTCTTGAACGGGACCAGCTCACATTCGATACCGCGCTGGCCGAGCCCGGTCTCGACCATTCGCGCCTGCCTCCGCGCGAGCTCAGACGAGCGGGTCGCGATCCGAACGGTGCGTAGGGTCATCGCGCCCTCATCGCGCTCGAGAGTCCCGGAACCGTGAATTCCCCTGCCTCGCACGACTGCTCGATCCGCGCTGCCACCGCTTCTGCCTTTGGTCGTCACTGCCGATGCGATTCGGGCGCAGCCCCTCGCGGCCGGAGCCGGTTTCGCCTGGCCACAAGCGAAATCGCGTACAGAACGTAGATGCCCGTGCCGATTGCGTACGCCAGGTAAGAATAGATGGCGTTGTCAGGCACCGTACACCTCCGGGGGGCGAGCATCGTCCCGTTCAACCGCCAACCGGTAGCGGGCACGCAGCAGCGCGGCGTAGAGAAGCGTGAACGACCCGAACGCCAGCAGCAGGGTGGTCAGCATCTCGCTCGGAAGCGACGGTGCGCTCGGCTTCAGCAGTATCGGCAAGGGATGCAGCGTTCTGAACAGGTATACGCTCAGATGGATGAACGGGATGAGAAGCGCGCCCAGGATTCCGAGAACCGCACTGTATCTCGCCCGCATCGCCCGGTCGTCGATCGCGCCGCGAAGAACCATGTAGCCGAGATAGATGAACCAGAGGAAGAGCGTCAGCGTGAGACGGGCATCCCATGTCCAATACGTCCCCCAAACGGGTTTGCCCCACAGCGGCCCGGTAATCAGAACGACGGTCGTGAACACAACGCCCACCTCGGCTGAAGCCTCAGCAATCCGGTCGAGTCGTTCCTCGCGAAGCCAGAGGTACAGCGCACTCGAGAGAGCGACGAGACCGAACGCGAGGAAGGCGACCCACGCCGCCGGCGCGTGCAGGTAGAGAATTTTCTGCGCGGGGCCCTGCGTCGCCTCGAGCGGCGTGAAGAGGATCGCCCGGACGTATGTCGCAGCGACGGCCGCCACGGCGGCGATCGACAGGGGGGTCGCTTTCATTCCTCGAGTGTGAACGGATAGGCGAGGGTACACGCAATGACGAACACGATGTCGAATGCCAGCAGCAATTTAAGCCACGACATGGCATCCCCAACGGGACGCCCGCTCATCAGCTTCGCGGTCGCCTGGGCCGCTGGTATGACGATGGGAACGAAGAATGGAAGTGAGAGCATTGGCAGTAGCAGCTCGGCGAGCCGGGTGTTAACCACCATCGCGCCGAACAGCGTTCCTACCGCGACGAGTCCGATCGCCGCGAGAAGCGCTATTCCGGCGAGGGGGAGGATGATCGGCCCTATCGGAAGGTTGTAGAACAGCGCCACGGCGGGAATCGCGATCACCTGAACGGCTGCGACAAACACGAGGCCAGCCAGCGCTTTGCCCAGGAAGATGGATTCACGCGCGACGGGCGACGCGAGCAGGCCGTCGATTGCCCGGTCGGGTTGCTCTACGCCGAACGACCGATGCATCCCCAGAATGCCGGAGAACGTGAAGATTACCCAGAGCACGCCGGGGGCGAGATCCATCGCCGGAACCGCCGTGGCGTCCCACGCGAAATAGAAGATGACGATTCCCAGAAGCGCAAATACGACGGCGGAGAGGAACGCGCTCCGCGTCCGAAATTCTATCGCGAGATCCTTGCGCGCGATGAGCCAGGCGTTGCGAAGCAGGTCAGCCACCGGCGGTGACGAGGTCGTGATACCGTCTCGCGTAGCCAGCGGCGTCGAGCGATGACCGCGATTCGACCTGGGCGATCCTGCCCCGATGCATCATCGCTGCATGTGTCGCCACGCCCAGGCCCTCCTCGATATTGTGCGTGACGAGAATGACCGCTGCCCCGGTTGCCCGCAACGCGAGTATCAGGTCCGACAAGGCGCGAGCACCGACCACGTCGAGGCCCGTGAACGGCTCGTCGGCGAGAACGACGGAAGGATCGTGGACCGTTGCGCGGGCCACCGACACGCGCTGCTTCATGCCGCGGCTGAGCGCACGAACCGGAATATCCGCGTGCTCCATCATGTCCATGCGGGAGAGCGCGCGGCCGGCTGCACCGGCTGCGTCGGGCAGGCTGTACAAGCGCGCAACGAACTCCACGTTCTCTCGCGCAGTCAAAGCGTCATACAGCATGGTGTGATGCGAGATGAGGCCGACGCGGCGACGAACCTCCGGCCCGCCGGGCAGCGCCTTTCCACCTATGCGCGCCGAGCCGGCGGTCGGCTTGAGAAGTCCGCCAAGCATCCGCAGGAGAGTCGTCTTGCCGGCTCCATTCGGGCCGAAGAGCGCGAGCGCCTCCCCGAGGCCGATGCTGAGGCTCACCCCCTCAACGGCCCGTCGCGCGCCGAATGACCGAGTCAGGCTCTCGGTTGAGATTGCCGCGCCGGTTCCGTCTTGCATTGAGCGAAAGGTGCCACTCTGGCGCGCTGCGTGCAAAACCGGCTAACGTTTGCGGCAATCCTCGCCCTCGACCACCAGCCATGAACGACATAGACGTTCTTCTCCAGGAGAACCGCAGCTTTCCGCCCAGCGAGGAATTCAGGCGCGCTGCGCGCGTGTCTTCGGGCCAGCTGCACGAGGAATCGGCACGCGATCCCGAAGCGTTCTGGGCGAGGATGGCGGGAGAGCTCCAGTGGGTACGTCCCTGGGACCGCGTCCTCGAGTGGACGCCGCCGTTCGCCAAGTGGTTCGTCGGCGGGCAGCTCAATGTCTCCGTCAACTGTCTCGACCGGCACCTTGCGGGGCCGCGTCGCGATGCCCCGGCGATCATATGGGAGGGCGAACCGGGGGATGAGCGAACTCTGACGTACGCGACGCTCCACGCCGAGGTAGCGCGATTCGCCGCGGGACTGAAGTCGCTGGGAGTGAAGCGCGGTGACCGTGTTGCGATCTATCTCCCCATGATTCCCGAGGCGCCAATCGCAATGCTGGCCTGCGCGCGAATCGGAGCGATCCATTCGGTTGTCTTCGGCGGCTTCTCGCCGGAGTCACTGCGCGACAGAATCAACGACTCGGCATGCAAGGTGTTGGTGACCGCCGACGGCAGCTACCGCCGCGGCAATGTCGTCCCGCTCAAGGCGAACGCCGACGAGGCGCTCGGGGAGACGCCATCGATCGAGAAGGTCGTCGTGGTGCAGCGGAGTCGCGTGTCCGGTACTGGGGCCGCGCCCGTCAGTGCGGTTCGAGCCCCCGGGATTCAAGCGAGCATGACCGAAGGACGCGACCTATGGTATCACGACCTGATGGCTTCCGCCCCTGCCGAATGCGCGCCCGAGAACATGGACGCGGAGGATGTGCTGTTCATCCTCTACACGTCGGGTACCACCGGAAAGCCGAAGGGAATCGTTCACACGACGGGCGGCTATCTCACCGGCGTGACGGCGACGACGAAGCTCGTGTTCGATCTCCGCGACGACGACGTGTTCTGGTGCACGGCCGACGTCGGCTGGGTGACCGGGCACTCCTATCTGGTTTACGGCCCGCTCGCCAACGGCGCGTCGTGCATGATGTACGAGGGCGCACCCGACACGCCCGGACGCGACAGATTCTGGGACATCTGCGAGCGCCGTGGCGTGACGATTCTGTACACGGCTCCCACGGCGATTCGCGCGTTCATGAAATGGGGGAAGGATTATCCGGTTAAGCACGATCTGTCGAAGCTGCGGCTGCTCGGCTCGGTCGGTGAGCCGATTAACCCTGAAGCGTGGATGTGGTACCGGGAACACATCGGCGGTAACCGCTGCCCCATCGTGGACACCTGGTGGCAGACCGAGACTGGCGCGATCGTGATCTCGCCTGTTCCCGGGGTAACTGCGACAAAGCCGGGCAGTGCCACCACCGCTCTCCCCGGATACTCGGCCGATCTCCTCGACCACAACGCCGAGGTGATTCCGGTTGGCGGCGGGCTCCTCGCGCTGACGAAACCGTGGCCCTCGATGCTCCGCACCATCTGGGGAGACGACGAGCGCTACGTAGAGACGTATTTCTCCAAGTGGCCGGGGCGCCCTGACCTCTATTTTCCGGGCGACGGAGCCAAGCGGGACGACGACGGTTTCTTCTGGATACTCGGTCGCGTTGACGACGTGCTCAACGTTGCCGGCCACCGCATCGGCACGATGGAGGTGGAGTCGGCACTGGTAGCGCACCCCGCGGTGGCCGAGGCGGCGGTAGTGGGGCGAACGCATGATCTGAAGGGGCAGGCGCTGGCCGCCTTCGTTACACTCCGGGACGGGCATGTAAAAACTCCAGAGCTTCGCGAAGAATTGCGCGCGTTCGTGGCGACGAAAATAGGTGCGCTGGCAAGGCCGGACGACATCCTTTTCTCCGCCGACCTCCCGAAAACCCGGTCGGGGAAAATCATGCGCAGGCTCCTGCGGGACATTGCCGAAGGCAGGGTGCTCGGCGATACCACGACGCTCGCCGACCCCGCAATCGTCGCCAGCCTCACCGAACAGTACCAGGAGGGCGAGGGCTGAGGCGCTCGCTTCTGACGATGGTACGAACTCTGCCTTAGATTTCGGCATCGGTTCAACCAGGACGGTTTCATGCTGGGTGGTTTGTTTCCTGAATCAATATTCGGCCGAAAGCTGCACCCCAACGCCGAGAGAAGGCTCAGACTGTCGCAGGCGCGGGCGGAGGAAACGATCATCCGCGCCCACGTCGACAATTCGCTCATGTTCGTCGACACACTGGCCGAGGATCTTTCGTTCGATCGAGCAATCGACACGTACGTCAGGGTGATGGGCATTCCGGAGCCGCTGGCGAGCACCGTTGCAACGCGGGCGCTGGTGAGCCTGGGCAGAGACCTCGTGCCGTTCCGCCGCCGCGCGCGGGAGGAAGGCCAGGAAGACGAGGACGTGAAGCCGCGTCTTCGGCTCGATGATGCGGCAGCGCGCCAGCGAAGCATCAAGCGGGCGTAGGCCCAAGGTCCGGGAGAATACCCGGCAATCGCAAAGGGCCCCTGCGCGGGGCCCTTTGGTTTTCTATCGGCCTCCCCGGCTGAAGCTTTCGGGCGCGTCAGGCCGACGACCGCTCGGCCGCCGACTCCCGGCGCTGGTCAACGATGCAGATGACGAAGATCACAGTGACGAGAACCGCCGACACCACGCACCACTGGCATATTGCGTGGATGACAAACAGCTCGAGCCAGGTCAGCCACGCGCTGAAGAGCACGCCGACGCCCGAGTAGTAGACGAGCAGGCTCGACACCGCCCTCGATTGCGAGAATCTCTCCGCCGTGCCCATGAGGGCGAGGGCGAACATGCCGATGTAGAACCCGACGCCCCAGCCCGCGACTGGCAGACCGAGGAAGGTCGCCCATTTGCTCGTGTTTACAGTCTCGCAGGAGCCCACGCTGCAATTGAGGGCGCCGATCGTTCCGAGCTTGTACAGCAGCAGGTACAGCGCGACGAAGATCCCGGCGAGCGCGAGCGCCGCCACGATCATCCGCTTGGTCATTTGGCGGCGACTGAGTCCACGATCGCTTTGATGGCATCATACGGCAGCGCATTCGGGTACTTCCGGTCACCGATGATAAAGGTCGGCGTCGAGTTGACCTGCCTCCGCTCGCCTTCCGCAAAGTTGGAGAGAATGCGCTGACGGTGCTTCTGGGAGTCGTAGCAGGCCTCCCAGGCAGGCATGTTAAGGCCGAGATCGCTGGCGTATTTGGCGAAGAAGGGTTTGGGATTGTCGGTGGCCTGCGTGTTCCACTGGTACTGCGCGAGGAAAATCCGGTCGTGCATCTCCCAGAACTTTCCCTGATCGTTGGCGCACGCGGCGGCCATGGACGCCGCCGGGCTATTCTTGTGCTGAGGAAGCGGAAAATCGTAGAACGTGAAGTTGGCAAGCCCGGCCTCGACGATCCGTTTGCGGACATCCGGCTCGGTGACGGTGGCGAACTGGGCGCAACCGGGGCATTCGAAGTCGGCGAACTCGACGATTTTTACCGGGGCATCGGGTTTGCCGAGGAGATATCCCTGAGCGGGACCAAGCGTCGCCGGGTCGACAGTGACAGGAGTGCCGATGGCGCCGCTCGGTTTGCGCAGCACCGAATATCCAAGTATGCTGGCGCCGGTCAGCGCGATCGCGCCCAGTACGTAATAGAATGTCTTTGGCCGGGCTGATGCATTCTTGACGACTTTCCGGCGATTGTTGGTTTTGCCAGCCATTTTCTGCGAACCTTGTTCGGGAAATGCGATGCGCGCGCATCTTGCGCGGCGCAGCAGCGAACGTGAAAAGCTAGGGGCGAGGTATAGTTATGCAAGCTGATGTCCTTCGCGTTCAGGTTGGACCGGGCGCGATGCACGTTGAAAGATTCGGTCATGGCGGGACTGCTGTGATCCTGATCCATGGGTTCGGCACCTCGAGTTTTCTCTGGCGGAATGTCGCGCCGGCGATCACCAATGCCGGCCATACCGGGTACGCCGTCGATTTGCTCGGCCACGGAGAGTCCGACCGCCCGTCGGAGGCGGATTTCGGGATAGCGGCACAGGCGGACTATCTGGACGCGGCGATGACCGCGCTCCGCGTCGCGCGCGGGATCATCGTCGGCGTGGACATCGGCGGTGATGTGGCCCTGCGGCTGGCCGCCAAGCGCCCGGAGCGGGTCGAGAAGCTCGTTCTCATCAACACTCCTGCCTTCGACGAGCTTCCAGGAAAAGACATCACCCAGATGCAGCGCAGCACGGCAAAGTTCGCGTTCCGGACGACCCGCGGGATCCTCGGCGCAGCACCGCTCATCGAGGGAGTGCTGAAAGGCAGTGTCGCCGATCCAGATTCGCACATGCCGGTGAAGCTGATCGCGAGGTACCTCGCGCCGTTCGTGGGCAAGGATGGCGTCAATCACCTTCTTTCGCTGGCGAGCTCGATCAGCGCCGATGACATGGATGAGGTTGATCTCAAATCCATTCACGTCCCGACGCTGGTGCTGTGGGGCGAGCAGGACGGATGGGTGGATTCGAGAGTCGCTGAAAAGCTGACCAACGCGCTTCCCGACGGACGCCTCGTAAGGATGCCGGGAGTCGGCCGCCTGCTGCCAGAAGAAAATCCCGAACACTTGAGCCAACTGCTGCTCGAGTTCATGAAACGGCGCGCGGTCGCGTGAACGGACCCACTAGCCTTTCCGCTATGAGCGCGGGCACTTATCGGTTAGATTTGGAGTATAGACTACCAACCTTTTATCCGGATTAATGAACAAGCAGAAGCCAAGATATACGAGAGGCGCCGCACCAGTTACGAGCCCCTTCGAGGAGGCACGCGACGAGATGTTTCAGCATGTGATGAAATGCGGTGTGATCGGGGCGGCGCCCGACCACCAGCGCGAGTGGTTCGATGGGACCATGGCCTACCTGGCCGACCGCTACCATGAGCTGACCCCGAAGCAGATCACCGAGCTGCGCGTGCTGGGTGAGCGATTCTCTCAGCCCGCGAGGATCAAGACAGCCGTTTGAGGCAGTAGCTCGACGGATGCGCGGAGCGGACCTTACCGTCGCTCCGCAACGCCGCGGCGGAGCACGATCGCCAGCCTCGCTCCGCCCCCAAGCCCTACCTCGATCGCAGGCGAGAATCCACGGTTCAGGGGCCCTTCGGCCCCGAAGAAGATGAGCATGAGGGCCCGAGCGGCGCGCCCATCGCCGAAGCGAGTCGAGAGTCCTCCACCGCCATAAGGTCCCCATTTGGTTTCCCTGAACGGGTCGAGCAGGAATCGGACGACAGCGTCCACCCGCCCGCTTGGCGAACCGTTGCTGACCCCCGCGGCCCCAACGACGCCGGCGCGTACGTAAGTGCCGAGTGGTGTCGCGAGCCCGATACCCGCGTGCAACGCCGTCTCGCGCGCAAAAATCGCGTCCACGCGTACTTCGGGAGACAGACCCTGATTCGCCACGGACGTCGTCTGCGCTCCAACTTCCTTTGCGAAGATGAGGCAAAGCGCGAGCATCACCGGTATCACGGCGACAAACGGCCGTAGGACGCGCCGCCACATCAACGCGGCATGCCGGCTCGTGCGTCCTTTCTTGCTCGCGACAGCGCCAGCGTGTAGTCAACGATCGATACCGCCGACAGAATGCCGATCAGAATGAGAAGGGGCTGGACGAGTGACGGAACCTGAAGGACGGCGATGAGAAGCGCGAGCTGAAGCACGGTCACCGTTTTTCCGAGCATCCGCGCCTTGAATGCAGAGACCGACAGCCCCGGAATGAATCGTGCCACCATGAATCCGATCGCCGTCGCGATGTCGCGCGACAGGAAGACGAAATACTGGCCCGTAGTGAGACGGCCGTCGAACAGCAGCGAAGAGACCGCCGCAAGCACGAACACGCGGTCCGCGAAGGCGTCGATGAGCGCGCCAGCGACGCTCGAGCTGTTGGCACGGCGCGCCAGCCACCCATCGAGAAAATCTGTCGCCGCGGCGATACTGATGAGTATCGTGCGTTGCCAGTCGCCATCGGCTACCGCGAAAGCGAACGCGAGAAGGAGGCGGGAAAGGGAAATGCTGTTGGGGAGAGTGAAGATTGCGCCGCGCTCCATTCGGCAAAGCTAGAGGCGCGCGCTGATGCTTGCCAGCTTGTGCCGTCGCCTCTAGGTTCCGCCCGTGTCAGCAGCCTTGAGCCGGTACCACTTTCTCGCCGCGCTGTACGTCGCTGTCGCGGCGATCATGGTCATGTGGGACATCATCGCCGCGGGAAGGATCTCGCAGCTTCGGCGCGCTCCTCGCAGTTTCGCTGCGGTCACGGCGTTCGCCGGGCTGCTGATCGTTCCCGCGCTGCTCATCGCATACGCGTCGCCGACGATAGTCTACGGTCGCGCGATCCAGCCAGTCGCATGGGTCTGGCCTCTCACTGCCGTGCTGTTCGCGATCCAGGCGACTTACGCGCTAAGCAGGCGCCTCGTGACGCCGATGTTCGGCGCCCCGGTATTCGTCTACAACCTCATCATCGCGATTGTCGCCGTGTCGCGGTTCGCAATATCACGCGGCTCGGAGCCGCCCGGCTTCGGGCTTGCGCTGTCCGCGGCGCAGGCGAGCGCGCTCGGATTTTTTTTCGGAGCACCCGCTCTCTGGGGGTCGGGCTACATCCAGGTTCCCCTGTTCGCCCCAGCGTTGCCGGCACGGTGGAGATTCAGCGGCTTCTTCCGTGCAGGCATCGCGGTGGCGGCCGCCGCGCTCGCGGGCCTCGTCCTGATCGAGATGCCCAACGCGTTCGAGACCACCAAGGGCTACGCGCGCTACGCCGACGAGCAGTTGCAGGAGCATCCCGAAGGAGACTTCGACATCGGGCTCAAGATTTTCCCCGACCTTCGCGGGCCGCCGACCCCTCTCGCGATGGAGCGCGACGTTGCCCTCGCTGACTCGCTGGGAGTGAAAGCGGTGACCATCGTGATCGATCCCGAGGGCGCCCGGCTGGCCTCGCTCGACTCGATCGCCCGAACGGTGGACGACAGACGCGCCGACAGCACTTTGATTGTGATTGCCCTGGGCTACCCCGAGGATGCGGCCCGCCAGTTCGCGCTGTCGCCGTCCGATTACACGCGCAGGCGCATCGCGGACGTCGACCGCATTTCGCGCCGCCTGCGGCCGGACATCCTCATTCCCGCGATCGATCCGTACGGCGAGGGGATCCGCGCCATTGGCGCCCAGCCTCCGGAGTATTGGATCAATTATCTCACCCGCGCCGCCGACACCGCTCACTACGTGAACCGCCGCATAAGAGTAGCGGTCGCCGCGTCGAGCTACGGATCGAGGGACAGCACGCTCTACTTCTGGGCTGCCAGTCGCGGATCACCCATCGACATCGTCGGATTCTCGATGCTGCCCGGCTTTGACGGCGCGACTTCGCTCGATACGCATATGCGCGTGGCGCAGCGCTGGATGCGGGCGCTCCCCTCCCGTCCGGCGCCGAAACCGCACTGGGTCTTCGCGGCGGGCGGCTATCCGCTCGCGCATGGCGAGCGGAATCAGGAGCTGGCGTTGTGGGGAGTGCTCTCATGGGCGACGACGCAAACCCCGATCCGGGGCCTCGTCGTGTCAGAAGCGGGCGACTACAACGTGCTCAGGGGACTCCGTGGTGCCAACGGACGCATCAGGTCAATCGCCGCGGCCGTCATGCGCGCCGAGAAGGGACTGCGAGAGACCGCCGCGCCTCGGTAGTTCCGATTACGCGGGCTTGCGCTGCATCGCAGCAACGACGGAACCAAGAAAGACACAGCAGGTGAGAGAAACCAGAGGCGTAGTTGTTGAGTTTCGAGTTAGTTACACGGGCGGCCTGACTGGAGGTTTTTCCCTCTAGCAACTCGCTGACTATGCTACTGGCGTCTCTTACCTGTGTTTCTCGGTTCACCTTGTTCCACCGGCCGAAGCGACGCTATACTACGCGCCCCGCCCCGCGCACGACTCCCTCCACGCGGCGGGCGGGATCGAAAAAGGTCTGCGCGAGGGCCTGGATCTCGGCCGGTGTCACGGCCTCGAGGCGGCGATCATGCTCTTCCAGCTCACGCAGCCCGGAGCCGAACAGCCAGGCGTTCAGCATTTCACCAAGAATCGCGGCGCCGCTTTCCAGGCCGATCGCGTGCGAACCAATTGAGTACCGCTTGGCTCGATCGAGCTCTTCGTCGGTCACCGGTGCGTCGCGCAGCTTCGCGAATTCCGCGAGCAGTCCCTCACGCGCGATGTCCTCCTTCTCGGGAGACGTCGCAATGTACGCGAGAAACATCCCCGACAGCTCGTGCTGACTGGTGAAAGCGTGAACGGTATAGGCGAGCGATTGCCGGTCGCGGAGCTCGTCGAAGAAGCGCCCGCCGAGGCCACTGGCAATCGTCGCGGTGAGGTAAGCAGCAAAGCGGCTGTCGTCACGCCGGCCGGGGCCCCGAAACGCTATCGCCAGCGCGGTCTGCGCCTTGTCGCGCGAATCCACCAGCACGACCTCCTTCTCAGGCCATTGCGGTCGGGCGAGTGGGAGCGCGGCCGCGGGGCGAAGGCCGGCGAATTCCCGCGCCACGACTCCCGCGACGTCATCCGGTATCACGTCTCCGACAATTCCGACGACGAGCGGCGCGCTCAGCATCTTCGCGGCGTACCATTCGCGAGCTCGATTCACATCGAGCGCACGAAGCGACTCCTCGGTTCCGAGCGGCGTTCTCGAATATGGATGTGCCCCATACGCTCCCGTCATCACCAGCCGCATCGGAAACCGGAACATGTCGTCGCGCAATGCCGCAAGATCGGCGAGCGCCACCGTCCGCTCCGTTTCGAACGAATCAGCCGGTATCGTCGCGTTTTGCACAACGTCGGCGAGCAGCTCCGCAGCCGCTTCGAGATGCTGAACCGGCACCGATATCGACCAGCCAAAGCTCTCAGCGGTTACACCCGGGCTCACGCTGCCACCGAGCATCTCGGCGTCCTCCGCGATCTGCGCTGCTGAGCGCGTCGTCGTTCCCTTCGTCATTGTGCGCGCGACAAGAGTCGAGATGCCCGCCATCTCCGCCGGCTCGTCGCGCGCTCCGCCGACAGCGTGGATGGCGAGGTGTGCTATCGCCGCTCCGGGCTTGGGGCGGACGAGAATCGGCATTCCGTTGACGGTGCGGAACACGGAGACACCCGCGGTCTCCTCCTCCAAATCGGGCGAGTGGGCCGCAGTCGCCGGTGCGGGAATGTCGCGCGGAGGAAGGGGATCGAGCGCCGCCGGGCGCCATGACTCCATCAACTCGAGAATCACCTGCGCGTCCGTTGCGACCTGCGGAGAGCTCGCCGGACGATAGACGACCATTCCGGCGCTGTCCGGCCCGAGATACCGGCGCGCAGCCTCGTGCACCTGCTCCGCCGTAACCGACATGAAGCGGGCGAAGTAGTCGTCGCCGAGCTGCCAGCCGCCGAGCGCCTCCCATTCCGTGAGATGGTTGGCCTGTCCTTCCATGGACTCGAGCCGGCGAATCCAGCGAGCCTCGAAGATTCTGCGAACGCGCTCCAGATCGAACGGATCGATCGGCTCCTCACGGAGCGCGCGCATCTGCTCCCACGCCGCGCGTGCCGCCTCTACTGTCTTCTCCGGGCGCATCTCCGCATGGACGACGAAGACACCGAGCTCAGTCGGAGTGTAATTGTACGCCGTCACCGACGATGCGAGCTGCCGCTCGCGCAATGCGCGGTAGAGACGCGACGCGCGTCCGGCGGCCAGAAGATTGCCGGCGACGTCAAGCGCCGGAGTGTCCTCGTGCATCGTGGCCGGAGTCCTCCAGCCGAACATCAGTTGCGTCTGCGCGATGTCGCCCGACATCTCGTGATACCGCAGCTCTTCGCGGTGCGGCTCCGCAGGGCCGGCGCTTCGCTCGGGGGTCGAAGCGGGCAGACTTCCGTAAAGGCGGGCAACACGGGCGATCGCATCGTCCACGTCCACATCGCCGACAATAGAGAGAATCGTGTTCGACGGCTGGTAGAAGTTGCGATAGAAGCGCAGCATCGCCGTCCTGTTCAGCGCACGAAGACCGGCTTCGCGGCCGATCCGCCAGCGCCGCATCCGATGCACGTCGTGAATCAGCTCGTATAGCGTCTCGACTGCGAGCGCGGAGGGATCATCGGCCTTCCGTTTGGCTTCCTGAATGATGACCTCGAGCTCCTTTGCCAGCTCGTCGCCGTCGATCAGACAGTGCGCATACGCATCCGCCTGTATCTCCAGTCCGGACGTGAATCCGGAGGCGGGCAGAACCGTGTAGTAGCTAGTGTTGTCGTAGATCGTGTGCGCGTTGAGGTATCCGCCGCTCGCCTTCGTCTGCTTGGCGATCTCGCCGACGCCGCGGCTGGGGGTGCCCTTGAAGAACATGTGCTCGAGAACGTGAGCGATGCCGGTCACGTCATCAGTCTCGTCGAAATATCCCACCTTGACGTGGGTCACTATCGCAACGACTGGGGCCGACGCGTCCCGCCGCACGAGCACGGTCAAGCCGTTGGGGAGAACTGTGCGGTGCACCGACGCGGGCTCGATGAACGACGTCACGTCAGGATAGGTATCCGTCACGCGAACGGTCTTCTCCGCAGCACGATGAGACCCGCCACGAAGAAGGTCGCGCTGTACCCAAGAAGCCAGAAAACGTCGGTGGGGTTTGCCTTTCCTCCGCTCAGGATGTCCGACAACGCCGGAGTGAGCTTGTGCAACGGGGGAAGGATGCTGAGAACCATTCGCCGCCAGCCTTCCCGCGTCTCCCATATGGAATGAAGGAGTGACGACCCGAGGAGCACGGCGGCGAGAATCGGCCAGTCGTGGCGGAAGAGACTCGAGATGCAAAACGCGATTCCGCCCAGCGACAGATAGACGAGCGCGCAGTAGGTGAGAGCCGCCACCGGCGATACCGGCCTCACCGCGAGCCCGAAAGCGCCGAGGAGAATGGCGAAAACGACGAGGAAGCCGGTGAAGTTGACAACAAAGAGCTGCGTATAGAACGAGGGAATGCTGACCGGTTTCGAGAACAGAAAACGGAAGTAGCCCATCTTTCTGTCGTTCGACACGAGACCGTTGAGCGCGATGACGGCGGCGATGAACACGACCTGCTGCAGCGCGATGCCGAGGATTCGAGTGGCACTGTCAGCGTCGAAGCTCATCCGCATTATCCGGAACGGTGCAATCGTCATGGAACCGATCAGCAGCCCGATGATCAGCAGCGCGATTCCGCGCTCGCGCGCAAAATCCTTGAACTGCCACGCCATGTACCGCCTGAGGTTCCCGGCCATCAGCCTCGCTCCCCCACCGCTTCGCGGAACTGTTGCTCCAGCACCGACCGGGCAGGAACTACGCTGGCAACGAGCACGCCCGCAGCGATCGCTTTCGCCAGCGCCGCGTTGAGTTCCGCAACGCTCGTGATCGGGAGTTGAAACTCACCGCCCCCGAGGTCTGTCGCCGCAGGAAGGATTGCCGCCATACAGTCGGCGCCGCTCACCACCGCCAAGCGATAGACTCCCGCGGTTTCCGTCGCCTGGTCATAGCCTGTCTGGACGAGACGCTGGAGCCGGCCCCGATCGATGATCGCCACGCGGTCAGCGAGACGCTGCAGCTCGTCAAGGTTATGCGAGGCAATGATGATCGTCCGGCCAGGCCTGCGCAGCGACTCGACAATGCCCCGGAATCGCTGAGTCCAGATGGGATCCAGTCCATGCGTCGGCTCATCGAGAATCAGCACCTGCTCGTCGCGCAGCAGTGCCTGCGCGAGACCGAGACGTTGCAGGTTTCCCTTCGACAGCGCCTTTATTTTCTTCGCGCGGTGCTCGGCGATCCCGAGCTGTTCGATAACGGTGTCCACGCGCCGGCGGACTTCCTGCCGCGGAACCCCCGCCAGCGTGGCAAACCGCGCGAGTGCGTCTTCGCCAGTCCAGGCCGGGTTGATGGTCATGAGCTCGGATAGATAGCCGATGCCGTTGCGCTCGACGTACGAGCGCGGCTCGAGACCAGCGATCGAAACGCTTCCAGCGGTGGGTCTGAAATAACCGAGCATTAGCGAGATGAGCGTGCTCTTCCCCGCGCCGTTGGGACCCGCTATTCCGAACACCTCACCTTCCGCCACCTGCAACGAAAACTCCTCGACCGCAGTAACGGAGCGACCGAGGAGCGACCGATAGACTTTGGTGGCGGAATTGAATTCGATCACAAAGGGCGTTGAGGGAGGCAGGAGCTCCAGCTACCGGGGCCCGCGCGGCTGAGGAACGTCTGTGCTTCCTGAACGCGGTTCAGCCTGGCGAGTGCGCATCCAAGATAACCCTGCGAAGCCTTGTCGGCAGGATTGCTCTGGATCGCCCGCACGAAGAATCGCCTCGCCACCTCGTAATTGCCCGCCGAGAAGAGGATTAGGCCCATCTCCCGCAGTGCGATCGCGTTGGTGGGTTCGAGGCGAATGGCTGTCTCGAGCTCGCGTCGGGCGGTGGCCAGGTCTCCCTCTTCGCGGGCCAGTCGCGACAGGAAAACGTGCGGCGTCGCGAGCTCCGGATTGTCGCGAGCGATCGTTGAGAACTGCCCCCGGGCCGCTTCGCGACGGCCACCCTGCATCATCGAGACTGCCTCGTTCATCTCGGCGGCTGGATCACTGCGCTGCGAGAACATCCAGAAGCCGGCCAGTGAGCCGAGCACGAGCAATACAAGGGCTGCGATAAGCCAGCTGTTCGGCGGCAGCCGGCTGGCCCGCGATTCATAGCTCGGGAGAGGCTCGGTTGCGATCGCATCAGCGTTCCCAGATCGCTGGGGAGCGCTCTGCGCCATCGGCTGGCTGTACGCCGGTGGTGGCGGAGGCGGAGGCGCGGATCGCATCGCTGCAGCGCCGAGCGCCGCGCCGCCAGCAGCAGAGGCGGCGGCGCCAGGTGAATAGGGCGGGGGCGCGGCCGCCGCCTCGGCTGGCCGCGGTGGAAGTGGAGGAGCGGCCGGTTCGGCCACCGCGACGGCGAGCCCCGACTCGAGCTGCCGAAAACCTTCACGGGCGACGACCACGTCATTGTCAGTCGCCCGGTAGGTCGTTCTGTTCGCGCGATCGCGCGCGCCGAGGAACTCCAGGAGCGCGTATGCCTGGCCGAGCGTGATCATCTCGCGCTGGCGAAGCTCGCGTATCAGGCCCTGTCCGCTTAGCGAGGATCCGCCTATCAACGCGCGCAGCGCCGTCTCGGTGCCATGCCACAACTCGAGGATGTCAGCGGCACGGTCTTCGCCGTCCCGCGCCCGGTCCATGCGCGCCGCGATATGCTCCACTACCTTGAGCGCCGCGACCGCAGACTGCTGATCGCCCGTCATCTTACTATCCGAAGAAGCCCGGCATCGGCGCTTCCACGGATGAAGCTCTCGGCATCTTCGGTGGGAATGAGATAGCCGGTCAGAGAAAAGCCGCGACGGGCTTCGGTCATCATGAATTCCTTGATTGATCCCGTACCAGCCACACCCCGTGCTTCGCTCATTTTCCGAAGAATCTCCTCCCAGGTGCCTTCGATGGCCTTGTCCTCGTCAATCGTGACACAGTGCTCAGCCGGGGCCGGTTCCCTGTTCTTCGCAAGGTTGCCGAGAAGGGCGCCGAAAAGCTCGAGCTGACCCCGTGCCTCCCCGTCAGCGGACTCGGCGGCTCTGGCTTCGATCTCGGCGAGCATCTCGTCGATGTCGTCCGGCTCGCCGGCAAGCTCCGCGAGACGCTCTTCCCACGGCTTCAGCTCCGGGTCGCTGTCACGCAAACGATAGACCATCTTCTTGAGCTCGATGAGTCTCCAGATGCCAAGCTCGTCCCAATGGTCGTCGGGCGCCGAGCGATCCAGATGGTACAGCGCCGCCTCGTAGTCGCCGCGGTCGTAAAAGATATTCCCGAGGTAGATACGCGCCTCGGTGTGATCCTCGTCGATCTTGAGCGCGCGGCGCAGCGTCGCGATGGCGGCGTCATCTTCACCCAGCCGGTGCTGTGCGTATCCAATGCACGACACCGCTTCAGCCGAGTCGGGCGACTGACGGGCGCCGATGTCGAAATACTCGCGCGATTCCTCGATCAGTCCCTCACGGAAAAGCGCGCGGCCGACCTGGAGCATGAGCTCGATGTCGTCCTCATACCCGAGCTCGAGCGTACGCCGGAAGCTCTTCAGGGCAGCGGCCTGCTGACCGAATTTGAGAAGGGTCTCGCCGAGACCGGCTAGTGCGTCTTCGTGCTCCGGGTCGAGAACAAGGGCCTCTTCAAAGCTCCTGCGGGCCCACGCGAATTCCTCTCGCGCGTGATATGCGTAACCGACGCCAATGTGAAGCTCCACCGCATTTGGGTAGAGTGCAAGTCCCTCGCGAAGTACATCCAACGCCTCATCGTACTGGCCTTCATTGTACAGTTGATGCGCTCGCTCATCGTACTCCTCGGAACTCAGAAAGGGGGTAGCCATGGCCGGTCACAACCTCCGACTGATCGAGTTGCCATATTGTACTATTCAAGTACCGATTTGTTCAAGCGCTACCTGTGTTATTGCGTGCAAATTTCGCCCGGTCACTTGACATCCGAACGACATTCGTCCAACGCCCTCCAGTGAAAAAGACGCGCGAACGCCGGACTTGCTGCCGGCCTTACGTCACCACCGCGGCACGGTCGCTGAATTTCGCCCAGACGCCCGACCTCAGCGTCTCCTCGATCACTCCGATTACGTCTTCGATCTCCTCGTCCCGGGTGAAGAAGAAGGGCGCGACCCGAATGCCCGCTCCCACCCGGTAGTCCACCAGTATCTCGCGAGCGAGCAGGACCTGGGCGACTTCGTATCCGTGGGGAACATCGATCGCGACCGTGCCGCCACGCTTCGCTGCGTCGTGTGGAGCGTTGACTCGATAGTCGCGATCCCTGGCGAGCGAGATCAGCCTCGACGTCTGTCGAATGCTCTTGGCGCGGATGGCGTCGATGCCGGCCCGCCGCAGAATCTTCGGGCCCTCGGCAGCCGCATAAAGCGCGGGGATTACCGGCGTTCCGTTGAGCCAGCGGAAGGGACCGGGCGTGTAGTCCATGCGTTCCTCGAACGCGAACGGGCGCGCGTGCGCCTGCCAGCCCGTGAGGGCCGGAGCCAGCGAGTCGCGGATGCGGGGCGATACGTACAGGAAACATCCGCCCGGACCCCCGCATAGCCACTTGAGAACGCCGCCGGTGAGGAAGTCGACTCCGATCTGATGGACATCCACCGGGATTATCCCGACAGAATGAAAAGCGTCCAGAGACACGAACGCGCCCATCCCATGCGCATGCCGGCAGATGGCTTCGGCATCGTTGATGAATGCAGAGCGGAAGAGGACGTGAGATATCGCCACCAGCCTCGTGCGCTCGTCGATTGCGGCGAGGAGGCGCGCCTCATCTATCGTCATCCCGTCATCCGACCGAACGACAACAACTCTCGCGCCGAATCGCTTCGCGAGGGCCTCGTGCGCGTAGAGGACCGAGGGAAAGTCGAGCTCGGTCATCACGATCGTGTCGCGTCGACCCGTGAAGTCCAGCGCCGACACCACCGCCGACTGGGCGATCGTCACATTGGGCATCATCACTATTTCGCCGGCGCCCGCGTTCAACAGCGGTGCTATGTCGTTGCCCACGTCGACCGGCATGTCCCACCATCCCCGCGTCCACGCCTTGACACCAAGCTCGCCCCAGTCGCGGCCATACTCGGCCAGTTTCTCAGGCACGCTACGCGGCATTGGCCCGAGAGAGTTGGATACCAGGTAGTTCGTTTTCTCGAGGATCGGGAACTCGTCGCGGAAACGCAGCAGGTCGTCCCTCACCCTGCTACTGTCGCCGCTTGTCGGAACGGAACGAGGAGAGCAGCGAGGAGAAAACGGGTATGCTTCATGTCTGCAATGTTATGGTGGTGGTGTGCGTGGTGTATCGTAGATTTTAAACGATGCATCCGATTCGTCCAGGTTGGTATATTCGAACGTACGCTTTCGAGGGAGATGATGGAGTACAATCTGACTGCGGTGTATCGCAGGGTTCGTGAAGGCTATATAGGATTCATCGAGGAGCTTCCGGGCGCAAACACGCAGGGCGCTACCCTCGATGAAGCGCGCGCCAATCTTCGCGAGGCGGTCGAGCTTGTGATTGAAGCAAACCGTGCGCTCTCAGAGAACGACGTCGCCGGCGCTGATGTAATTCGAGAGCCCCTGAAAGTCATTGCGTGAAGCGGATCGACCTGATCCGGCATCTGGAAGCCCAGGGATGTCGCCTCATGCGCGAAGGAAGCAATCATGCGGTTTACCTCAATCCGTCGAAACGGAAGGTGTCTACGGTGCCGAGGCACCGAGAGATCAACGACTTCCTCGCTCGAAAGATCTGTCGAAACCTCGAAGTATCCGAGCCCTGATCGGTGAAAGGACTCGCGGGAATAGCGGCCACACTGTGGCGTGAGTAACGCCGACCGGAATCCCATTCCCGTGAAACGCGACAAACCTCTCGCTGCGCTTACACCACGCAAGCCGCGCATCGCCCTCGTGCTGGGCGGTGGCGGACTCAAGGGTTTCGCGCACATCGGCGTGCTGCGCGCACTGGCCGAGCGCGGCGTGGAGCCGGCGGTATTCGCGGGCACGAGTATCGGCGCACTGATCGCGGCGGCGCACGTTGCGGGCGTTGAGATTCCGGAGATGGAGGAGCGCGCGCGGGCGCTGCGGCGGCGCGATCTCTTCCGGCTCAACCGTCTGGGGATGCTGCTCGAGCGGACGCACGCACCATCCATCTATCACGACGAGCCGCTGAGGCAGGTCTGCGCTGCGTCCGTGCCTGACAAACGGTTTGACGAGCTCGACAAGACACTGCTCGTGAACACCGTAGACCTGCAGCGCGGTTCGCCCGTGGTGTGGGGACTGCCTGGACTCAGGGACGTGAGCGTGCTCGACGCCGTATACGCGTCGTGCGCGCTGCCGGGCTTTTATCCGCCGGGCGACGTGGGCGGCCGAAGCTGCGTGGATGGTGGTGTGGTTGACAATCTTCCGGTGAGCGTCGCGTCACAGGGGATGGATGCGGTGATTGCAGTGGACACGGGCAGCAGCTCGATCGTCACCCAGAGGGACATCGCGAGGCACGGCTTCAGCGCGATCTACATGCGCGCCGCGACCACGATGATGCACGCGCTTCAGCTCGGTCCGCTCGAGCGATGGGTCGGGCCGCCGATGATCCTGATCCGTCCGAACGTAGCGCATATCGGATGGTTCAGCTTCACGCAAACCGACGAGCTGATCGAGGCCGGCTACCGGGCGGGAATTGACGCCCTCGAGCACATGGAGAGCTGCCTCAGCGGAGAAGGCGGAGTTTTTCCGAGACGCCAGATGCGGGTTTCAGTGGACCGCGAGAAGTGCATCGGCTGCACGCTGTGCGTCGCGCTCGCGCCGCAGCTTATGGCGATGGACGAGAGTGGTAAGGCGGTCACACGAATTCCAGTGGTGGAGTGGTCACCCGCCGACGGCGATTTCGTGCATCACTGCCCGACGTATGCGATACTCGCGGAGCCGGTGGAGGCTGCCGAAGGGGAGAATCAACCCGAGGCGATGGATGTCACGAGCGCGGAGGAGGGGGCGGAGCGGCTGAAGACGGGGTGATGCCGTTCGTGGTCGGTGAGGCCAGTCAATAAGTTGAGCTCCTTGTTTCGGGCTAGATTTAGATCCAGCCTGCCGCCCTTCAGAGAAAGACACCATGACGCACCCGAACTCCTTCGGAAGCCGGTCAACCCTCGAGGCCGGGGGTCGGCAGTACACCATCTTCCGCCTCGACTCCCTCGACTCCCTATCCGGAGGTAGAGCCGCGAGACTTCCCTTCAGTCTCAAAATCCTCCTTGAGAACCTCCTCAGGAACGAAGACGGCAAGTTCGTTCGGCAAAGTGACGTGGAAGCGCTTGCTAACTGGGACGTGAAAGCGAAGGCCGAGAAGGAGATTGCGTTCCGTACTTCGCGCGTGCTGCTCCAGGATTTTACCGGCGTTCCCGCCGTGGTCGACCTGGCGGCGATGCGCGACGCGCTTGCCCATCTCGGCGGGGATCCCAGCAAGATCAACCCACTTCAACCGGTTGACCTGGTCATCGACCACTCGGTGCAGGTGGACGAGTACGGTTCGGATGCAGCGTTCCTGATCAACGCCGGGCTCGAGTTCGACCGCAACCAGGAGCGGTATGCATTCCTGCGGTGGGGACAGAAGGCACTCAGGAATTTTCGGGTCGTTCCGCCCGACACCGGCATCGTCCACCAGATCAATCTCGAGTATCTGGCGCAGGTCGTGTTCACCGACGCGCAGGACGGCGAGACGACGGCCTACCCTGACTCGATAGTCGGAACGGACTCGCACACTACTATGATCAACGGCTTGGGCGTCCTCGGCTGGGGCGTTGGCGGCATCGAGGCGGAAGCGGCAATGCTCGGACAGCCGGTATCGATGCTCATCCCCGAGGTCGTCGGCTTCAAGCTGCACGGCAAGCTCCCCCCGGGCGCTACCGCGACCGATCTCGTGCTGACGGTCACACAGATACTCCGCCAGAAAAAGGTCGTCGGAAAGTTCGTCGAGTTCTACGGCGCGGGTCTCTCATCGCTGTCGCTCGCCGATCGCGCGACTATTGCGAACATGGCGCCGGAATATGGCGCCACGATGGGCTTTTTCCCGGTGGATGCGGAGACTGTGAATTACCTGAGATTCACGGGCCGGGATGAGGCGCAGGTACAACTCGTGGAAGCTTACGCGAAAGCGCAGGGTCTCTATCGCACCGACGATACACCCGATCCCGTGTTCACCGACACGCTCGAGCTCGACCTGTCGAACATTGAGCCGAGTCTCGCCGGGCCGAAACGGCCGCAGGACAGGGTTCCGCTCAAACTCGCGAAACAACTCTTTCGTGAGGCGCTGGCAGCCGATCTCGAGAAGACGGGCACCGTCGCCGGACTCGCCGCCGCGAAGCAGGCAATGTCGGTGGCTGCGTCGCCGCAGCTCTCGCCCTCCGTGATCGCGCAATCCCACGCCGAGCAGGCGGGCGAGCAGTCGGCAGTTCCGGTGACGATGAACGGCGAGAATTTCGGACTGCGGCACGGAGCCGTCGTGATCGCAGCGATTACGAGCTGCACGAACACGTCCAATCCGAGTGTCATGCTCGCCGCGGGGCTGCTGGCGCGAAACGCGGTCGCGAAGGGACTTGCGACGAAGCCGTGGGTGAAGACCAGTCTCGCGCCGGGATCGAAGGTCGTCACCGACTACTTCACGGCGGCGAATGTTCTCGAGTCACTGGGGACGCTCGGATTCAACGTTGTCGGCTACGGCTGCACCACCTGCATCGGGAATTCCGGGCCGCTTCCAGAGCCCATCGCAGCCGCAGTCGAGGAAAACAAGCTGGTCGTTGCGGCGGTTCTCTCGGGTAACAGGAACTTCGAGGGGCGCATCAATCCGCTGACGCGCTTCAACTACCTTGCGTCGCCGCCGCTCGTCGTAGCGTACGCGTTGGCCGGCCGGATGGATATCGACTTCAATACCGAGCCGCTCGGAATCGGCACCGGCGGCCCCGTTTTCCTGCGCGATATCTGGCCGGCGCCGAAGGAAGTCGAGGACGAAATCCTGCGCTCCGTGAAAGCGGAAATGTTCAGGAAGCAGTACGCGAACGTTTTCCATGGTGATGATCGGTGGCGCGGCTTGCCCGTGCCGGAGGGGGACCTATACGCCTGGGATGAGAAGTCGACGTACGTGAAGAACCCGCCGTTTTTCGAGGGCATTACGCTCGCGCCGCCGGGTGTGCGCCCCGTATCTGGAGCACGCGCGCTGGCGATGCTCGGAGATTCCATAACCACCGACCACATCTCTCCCGCCGGCTCGATTCCGGCCGCGAGCCCGGCCGGCAAGTGGCTCATCGCGCAAGGCGTCAAGACAACCGACTTCAACTCGTACGGCGCGCGTCGCGGAAATCACGAAGTCATGATGCGCGGCACCTTCGCCAACATCCGCCTGAGGAACGAGCTTGCTCCGGGCAGCGAAGGCGGATGGACTTCAGTCACCCCGGGAGGCGATTCGGTGACGATTTACGACGCCTCCATGGACTACCAGAAGCGCGGCGTTCCGCTCGTCATCATCGCGGGAAAGGAATACGGCACCGGCTCGTCACGCGATTGGGCCGCGAAGGGAACGCTGCTGCTCGGCGTGCGCGCGGTGATCGCCGAATCGTTCGAGCGGATCCACCGATCGAACCTCGTTGGAATGGGCGTCCTGCCGCTGGAGTTCAGGGATGGCCAGACGAGATTGACGCTCGGCCTCACCGGTTTCGAGACGTTCGAGATCGCCGGAATGTCGGATAGCATGAAACCGCGTGCGACGATGACGGTTCGAGCGGTTGCTGAAGATGGGACGGTCCGCGAGTTCCAGGCGGTGTCGCGAATCGATACTCCTGAAGAGATGAGCTATTACAGGCACGGCGGGATTTTGCCGTACGTCCTGCGACAGCTCGTTTAGAGTTCGTTTTTTTTCCCAAACCTGAGCCTTGGCAGCGCTTCGCTGATCTGCTCCGTCACTTCTCGCTCGATTCTCGACGGATCGAGAGGGCGCAGCATTTCTTTCAGCTCGGCATCCTCGCCGATCGTGTGGCCGAGCCTCGTATACAGCCCGGCCACGAGGTGGAGCGTCTTAGTGACTTCCTCCTCGATCCGAAGATTCACCTGAAGGGTGAGCTCTTCGCGCAGCTCCCCGATCTTGGACTCGCGGTTCTGGCTCATCAGGACGAAGATCGAGAGAAAGATGGCCTCGAGAGAGACGATCATCGTCAGCAGTCCGTAGGGGAACGGATCGAACACGGGCAGCCCGAACGCGCCGACATTCCAGATGATCCAACCGGAGAAGACGAAGACGTGGGAGACGAAGAACTTCGTGGAGCTCGCGAAGTTCGTCAGCCAGCCGGCGACGATCTCCATGCGTGTCTGCTGAAGCGAATGCTGGGCTTTCACGGCGCGAAATGCCGTGTGCATGCTCGCGCTTCGGCGCGTGCGCCGGTCGGTCTGGAAAGTTCCCGGGTCGTCTGTCTCGGGCCAGACCGCC
>JACCRF010000048.1 GCA_013813715.1 Gemmatimonadaceae bacterium
GTCCCGGCCCGCGTTCACCAGCGACATCAGAGCTGTCGCGAGCTCATGGCGTCCTTCACCAGTTACCGCGCTGAACGGAATAGTCTGCTCAGGGTCGAGCGACAACGACCGCACGATCGAGTTCGCGCGGTCAGCCGCTTCCCGGCGCGACAGTTTGTCGGTCTTCGTCAGGACGACGACCGTTGGCGTTTCCAGCTCCGCGAGAAAGTCGAGCATGGCGACATCATCATCACTCGGCTCGCGCCGGATGTCCAGAAGCTGAACTACGCCTGCGAGCCTCGTCGTTCTGCCCAGATAGCCCTCGATGAGCGGTTTCCAGTCCGCTTTTTTCTCCTTGGAGACCTTTGCGTAGCCGTAGCCCGGCAGATCGGCTAGCAGGAACTGGTCGTTTACACGAAAAAAGTTGATCTCGCGCGTCCGGCCCGGCGTGCGGCTCACACGCGCGAAAGCTTTGCGTCGAACGAGCCGGTTGAGGAGCGCCGACTTCCCGACGTTGGAGCGCCCGGCGAACGCCACCTCCGGCAGGTCGCTGTCGGGACGCCAGGTTCCCGCGGCGGCCATGCCGCCGATGAACTCGAGCTTCCGGATGACGAGAGGATCGGCCCGGGAGCCTTCCGCCATCAGTGAGCCGTGACGCTGTCCCGCATCGGGTCTCCTGCCGCCCGCGAACGCGCAGCCGCGCGCGCGGCGCTGCGAAGGGCAGCCGTCTTGAGCGAGTCGCCGCGCATCGCTACCGCAAGCACCTCGTCCATCGTCTTCACGGGGTGAAAGCGAACCGCGGCGCGCACTTCCTCGGGCAGCTCGTCCACGTCACGCGCATTGCCGTGCGGAATGATCACATCGGAAACCTTGTTGCGGTGGGCAGCCACGGACTTTTCCTTGAGCCCTCCGATCGGCAGCACGCGCCCGCGCAGCGTTATCTCGCCGGTCATCGCCACGTCTCCCCGCACCGGCACGCCGGTGAGCGCGCTGATGACACACGTCGCGATGGCGATTCCGGCAGACGGTCCGTCCTTCGGCGTCGCACCGGCCGGCATGTGGATGTGGATGTCGCGATTGCGGTAGAAGTCGGCGTCGAGCCCGAGCTCCTTCGCCCGCGTCCGGGCATAACTGAGAGCCGCGCTCGCCGATTCCTTCATCACGTCGCCGAGCGTTCCCGTCAACTGCACCTTGCCGCGGCCCTTCACGACGCTGACTTCGATCTCGAGCACCTCGCCGCCGACCGAGGTGTAAGCGAGGCCCGATGCGACGCCGACCTTGTCCTCGAGCGACGTGTCGTCGGGGTCGAACGGAGGCGCACCGAGCAACTCCTTCAGGTCATCAGTCGTGACATGCTGCTTCACCGCGCCGGTCATCTGCTCTGCCTGCTTTCTCGCCAGCTTTCTCGCCAGTCGCGCGATGCGACGCTCCATCTCGCGAACTCCCGCCTCCCTCGTGTAACCGCGCATTATGGTCGGCAGGACGGCCGGATCAAAGCTCACGTTTGCGGGCTCGAGCCCGTTGGCCACAAGCTGGCGTGGGATCAGGTACTGGCGCGCGATTGCCATCTTCTCATGATCGAGGTATCCGGCGAGCCGGATGATCTCCATTCTGTCGCGGAGAGCCTCTGGAATGCCCGCCAGGCTGTTCGCCGTCGTGACGAACAGCACCTGCGAGAGATCATAGTCGACCTCGAGATAGTTGTCGTTGAACGCGGTGTTCTGCTCGGGGTCGAGAACCTCGAGCAGCGCCGAAGCCGGATCGCCGCGATAGTCCTGGCCGAGCTTGTCGACCTCGTCGAGGAGGACCACCGGGTTAGTCACTTCGGCGCGCCGCATCGCCTGAATGATGCGGCCTGGCATCGACCCGATGTACGTCCTTCGATGTCCCCTGATTTCCGCCTCGTCGCGCACCCCGCCCAGCGCCATCCGGATGAACTTCCGGCCGAGCGCGCGGGCGATTGACCTTCCGAGCGAGGTCTTGCCAACACCTGGTGGTCCGACGAGGCAGAGAATCTGCCCGTCGAGTCGGCCGACAAGCGAGAGTACCGCGATGAAGTCGAGGATTCGCTCCTTCACCTCCTCGAGGCCGTAGTGATCCTCGTCGAGAATTCTCCGCGCGTGCGAAACATCGAGCACCTCGTCGGTTCGCTCCACCCACGGGAGAGCCACGATCCAGTCGACGAAATTGCGCGAGACGGTGAATTCGGGCGACATCGGCGACATCCGGCGGAGCTTTCGCAGCTCGCGCATCGCGCGCGCCTTCACCAGCTCGGGCAGCGCCTTCCGGTTCACGAGCGCCTCGAGGTCGGCGAAATCGTCGCCGTCGTCTTCGCCGAGCTCCTTGTGGATCGCCCTCAACTGCTCCTGGAGATAGAACTCGCGCTGATTCTGGAAGAGCGCGCCCCGCACGTCGTCGTCGATCTTGCGCTCGAGCCGGAGCAGCTCGCTCTCACTGCCGATAGCCTCGGCGAGAGAATCCAGGAGTCCATGCAGCGTCCTCGCCTCGAGCAGCTTCTGCCGGAGGTCGAACTTGATTCCCATGTGGGCGGCGACGCCCCACGCCTGTCGCTCTTCCGACTCGGTGCTCTGGATGAGCCCCACGACCTCGGGTGGAATCCGGCGATGCAAGGCCACGTACTCCTCGAACAGCGAGAGCACGCGGTTGGCCAGGGCGCGCGTTTCGGTTTCTCCGGTTGGCTCGGCCCACTCAATCGGGGCGGCGACAGCCCGGATGAACGGCCCGCCAGCCACATAGCGCGTGATCTTCGCCCGCGCGAACCCCTCGACCAGTACCCGCGTGCTGCCGTTGGGCAGCCGCGCGACCTGGAGAACGCGTCCGAGCACGCCGGCGCGATGCAGATCGGCCGCACCCGGCTCCTGCGTCTCGCCCTCTTTCTGGGCTACCAGGAGAATCAGCTTGTCGGCCTCGACTGCCGCCTCGATGGCGGCAAGTGAAGGCTGCCTGCCCACGAGGAGAGGAATTACGACGTAGGGAAAGATGACGACATCGCGAAGCGGCAGAACAGGGATGCGGGGAGCTGCCTGAACGATCTCGCCGTCGCGCGTGAATTCGGGGGCCACTAAGCGCTACGCTTCCTTCTTGCGGCGAAGCGGCGAGATCTCGAGCAACGGCTGCGTGCCGTTGGTTATGCAGGCCTCGGTGACCTTCACTTCCACCACGTCCTCGCGGCTGGGGAGATCGAACATGACCTCCATTAGAACTTCCTCGAGAATCGCCCGCAATCCACGCGCGCCGGTTCCGCGCTTCAGGGCCTTCGTCGCGATGGCGGTGAGCGCGCCCTCGTCGAAGGTGATCTTCACCTCCTCCAGCCCGAAGAGCTTGGTGTACTGCTTCGTGAGCGCATTCTTGGGCTCTTTCAGGATTCTGACGAGCGACTTCTCGTCCAGTGCCTCGAGCGCGACTGTCACCGGGAGGCGGCCGACCAGCTCGGGAATCATTCCGTACCGGAGCAGATCGTCCGGCTCTGCCTCGGCGAACGTCTGCGTTGGGTTTGGCTCCTTCTGGCCGAGCAGGTTGTTGAAGCCGATCTGCCGCCGGCCAGTCCGGGCCTCGATGATCTTTTCAAGACCGTCGAACGCACCGCCGCAGATGAAGAGGATGTCCTTCGTGTTAAGCTGGATGTACTCCTGCTGCGGATGCTTGCGACCGCCCTGCGGCGGAACCGATGCGACCGTGCCTTCGATGATCTTGAGCAGCGCCTGCTGTACCCCTTCACCCGACACGTCGCGCGTGATGCTCGGATTTTCCGATTTGCGCGCAATCTTGTCGATCTCGTCGATGTAAACGATGCCGCGCTCGCATTCGGCGATGTTGAAATCCCCCGCCTGGAGCAGCCGTACAAGGATGTTCTCGACATCCTCGCCAACGTAGCCGGCCTCGGTAAGGGTCGTCGCGTCAGCTATCGTGAACGGAACGTCGAGGATTCTCGCCAGCGTCCGGGCGAGGAGGGTCTTGCCGACGCCCGTCGGGCCGATAAGGAGGATGTTAGACTTGTCGAGCTCAACATCGTCGTCCTTCAGTGACGTGGAGTTGATGCGCTTGTAGTGGTTGTAGACGGATACCGACAGCGCTTTTTTTGCCTGCTCCTGACCGATCACGTACTGGTCGAGGACGTCCTTGATCTCCTGAGGCGAAGGAACCTGGGTTATGGCCTCGGATACCTCGCGCTCCTCGTCTTCGGCGAGAATCTCGTTGCACAACGCAATGCACTCATTGCAGATGTACACGGACGGTCCGGAGATGAACTTCCGGACAGAGTCCTTCGATTTCCCGCAGAACGAGCAGCGGAGGTGTTTATCCTGTGACATAGACCACGGTTCCAGGGAAGTAAACGGGTGCTATTGAACAACTAACAGTGGTGCCCGATATGGTCAAGGCAGAATGCGGGGAACAGGCTATCCCTTGATTGCCTCGACGATCTGGTTCTGGTTGGTGATCACATTATCGATGATGCCGTACTCCTTTGCTTCCTCAGCCGACATGAACCGGTCACGATCCATGTCGCGCTCGATCTGCTCGACGTTTCGGCCGGTGTGTTTGGCCATCAGCTCGTTCATCTTGGCGCGCAGATAGAGAATCTCGCGAGCCTGAATCTCGATGTCCGCGGCGCTACCCTGCGTCCCGCCGCTCGGCTGGTGAATCATGATTCGGGCGTGCGGCAGCGCCGACCGCTTGCCCGGCGTGCCCGCCGCCAGCAGAAACGATCCCATGCTCGCCGCCAGGCCCATGCAGGTGGTGTTCACGGGTGGCTTGAGGAATTGCATCGTGTCGTAGATCGCCATGCCGGCAGAGACGCTTCCGCCAGGCGAGTTGATGTACACGTGGATGTCCCGCTCGGGATTGTCCGCCTGCAGAAAGAGAAGTTGCGCGATCACGACGTTCGCCACGTCGTCGTTGATCGGCGTTCCAAGAAAAATGATGCGGTCCATCAGCAACCTGGAGAATACGTCGTACGTCCGTTCTCCGCGGCTGGAGCGCTCTATTACATAGGGCGTGTACAGTGTCGGCATTGCGTGTACCTCAGCTCTCGGTTTGTATTTCGTTCTTTTCCATCAGCCACTTGAAAACCCTGTCTTCGGTGAGACTGCGTTCGATTTCCTTGAGACGGCCTCCCTTCTCGAGCTGCGCGTAGAGCTGGCCAGGGTTGATACCCCGCTTCTCTGCCTGCTCGGTTATTCGGTCGTCCAGGTCCTTTTCCGTCGCGGCCAGCCCTTCACGCTCGGCAATCGTCTCGATCACCAGGTCGCGCCTGATCTGCCGCTCGGCCAGCGTCCGGAATTCGGTCGAGAAGCGCTCGCGCTCTTCTTCGGGGATCTTGTAGGCCTCGGCGTAGTTGCTCGCGAACTGCTGGACCCAGCTCTTGGGCACGTCGAACGGGTTAGCACCGATAATCTCGTCTACGAGTTTCTGCCGCACTTCGGCGTCGGCATCCCGATTTGCCTGATCGTTGAGATCGGTAGTGACGGCGGTGGTGAGGGCGTCGAGCGAATCGAAATCGCCCACCTCGCGCGCGAATGCGTCGTCGAGAGGCGGAGCCGATTTGCGCTTCACATCGTGCAGCTTGATCTTCACCGTCTTGGTCTGTCCGCGTTGCGCCTCGTCCGGGAAATCATCCGGCCACCGCACCGGACGCTCGACTGTCTCGCCGGGAGTTGCTTCCATGATTAGCTCCTCGATGCCGGCGATTGCCTGCTCCGTGCCGAGCACGAGGGGATACGAGCGCGCCGCGCCCGCTTCGTCGCCGGTGGAGATCTCGACATTGACCATGTCGCCTTCCTGCGGCTTACCGTCAACCGGCGCCCAGGCGGCCCGCTGGTCGCGGATGGTCTCGAGCTGCTCCTGGACGTTTTCGCTGGTAACGCGAACAGCCCTGCGGGTTACGCGGAATCCGGAGGTGCGCGCGAGGTCGACCGTCGGCCGCAGCTCGAAGTGAAGCTCGAATGTGAGCGGCTTGCCTTCCTCGAACTTCACGTCGTGGACGTGTGGTTGCGAAGCGACCTTGAGGTCCTGCTTCTCTATTACTTCCTTGTACGCGTCCTGAACCAGGGCTTCCAGCGCCGCCTGCCTGATCGCCTCGGCGAACTTTTTCCGCACCATCTGAGTGGGTGCTTTGCCGGGTCGGAACCCCGGGAGCCTTACGGACGAGGCATAGCGCCGCGCCGCCTTGTCCTCGGCGTCTCTCACCGCCTCGGGGGGAACCGAGACCTGGACATGACGGTCGACTCCGGAGGTTTCCTTCGGGGTGATCTCGATGTTCATGGTTCAAATATAGCAGGGAGCACCACGCGTTCAGGCTTTTTGCCAGCGAGGTACGGAACGAGGTACGGAACCTAGAACTACCCCGCTACCGGCTGCGGGCCACAAACGGCGCTCCCGGCCGCCGGCTCAAACGGAACGACGGGGTGTCAGCCTTAAAATCCAGCGCCAACCGCGTATGGCTCCAAGCGTCTTTCAGCAGTTCTGTACGGGCCGGCGGCCGGCAGCGCCCCATCGAGCCGGCCGCCGGAAGCCTGGTATTTCTCCGTTCCGCAGTTCAGGTCTCTCCCTTCGATCAAACCCTGTCCTCCAGCCCGTGGACTCCAGATTGTTCGGCGCACCAGGCGCAGCAGTAGTAGGTGCTGTTCGCCTCCACGCCGTGGCCGATGATTCGGCAGTCACAGTGGGCACAGTGGGGCGCGAGCGCGTGAATCGCGCACTCGAACGCATCGAACGTGTGGGTCTTGTCCTGCATGGTGACGGTAAACGACTTGTCGTAGTCGTTTCCGCAGACGTCGCACTTGGCCATTCATGCCTCGCCGATGAGGAGTTGACGGTATGACATGCGGATTTCGGGCCACAACGCCGGTTGGCTGCAGAGGCCGCGGTGACCGGCTATCTTGAGTCTCATGTGTGGCCGGTCCTCACTGCATGACGCGCCAGTAAGTGTTCTCGAGAGATTCAGGCTACCGCCAGCGTTGCCAGGATTCGAGCCGCGGTACAATATCGCTCCCACTCAGCTCCAGTGGACGATCGCCTTCGACCACCGCGAGGAACCTGCCGCGAGAACAATCCGCTGGGGGCTGATTCCGTGGTGGTCGGCCGATGCGGCGATGGGCAACCGGATGATCAACGCCCGCGCCGAATCTGTTGCCGGCAAGCCGTCGTACCGAACGTCGTTTCAGAAACGACGGTGCCTTGTTCTCGCGGATGGGTACTACGAGTGGATGGTGGCCGGAAGGCAGAGAACTCCGATGTTCTTTCACATGTCGGGTCATCGCCCGTTCGTGATGGC
>JACCRF010000096.1 GCA_013813715.1 Gemmatimonadaceae bacterium
GAATCCTCGTCGAGGTCAGTGGTGCCCGCCGAGGAAAGCCCCACGCGCATTGGGAGCGCGCCGGCCGGCCGATCAACCGCGACCGCAACGATCGGCTTCCGATTGCCTGCGTTGTACTCGATGCGGACAAGCCGAGCGTCGTCATTGCCCTGGAACCAGGCTGTCCCATACTCGAGGACATAGAGATCTCCGTTGCGCCCGAACTGCATGTCAATCGGGTTGCTGAATTTGTGGCTCGGCATGAAGCGCTCCATGGAGGCAAAGTCGCCCTTAGCGTCCATGGTGACGGCGATGATCCAGCCGCGCATCCACTCGTAAATGAAAAGCTTTCCGTCGTACCACTGCGGGAAAGGTCTGGCCGCGCCGCGGAATTCGTCACGGTGGAGGACCGGACCTGCCATCGCCGTTCGTCCTCCGCTGCCGACGACGGGGAACTCGGGGGACGGCGCGTACGGGTACCAGATGAAGGCGCCCCGTGCGGACGGCAATTTGGTGAGGCCGGTGTTGCTGGGAGAGTTGTTGATCGGGTTCGCTGGGTCGAACTGCGCTCCCGGCGTCACGGTCACCGAGTCGACGAACGTCGTCTTGAAGTACGCCTTGTTGTCGCCGACGAAATACGGCCAGCCCGAGTTGCCAGCCTGGCGGGCCTGGTTGACTTCGTCGTAGCCCCGCGGGCCGCGGCCGGCCGAGTCGACGTTTGCGTCGGGACCGACCTCGCCCCAGTAGACGAAACCGGTCCGCGAGTCCACCGAGATGCGATACGGGTTGCGGTGGCCCATCGTGTAGATCTCCGGTCGGGTCTTCGCCGTCCCCGGAGGAAAGAGGTTTCCCTCGGGGATGGTGTAGGTTCCGTCAGGCTCTGGGTGGATGCGGATGATCTTGCCGCGCAGGTCGTTCGTGTTGGCGGACGATTTTTGCGCGTCCCATGGCGAACGCCCTGGCCGTTCGTCGATGGGGGCGTAGCCGGTGGCGAAGGGGTTCGAGTTGTCACCGGTGGAGAGATAGAGATTCCCCTTGCCGTCGAAGGCGATGGAGCCTCCGGTGTGACAGCACTTCTCGCGCTGAACTCCCACCTCGAGGACAAACTTCCGCGACCCGAGGTCGAGCGAGTCTCCCTTCATATGGTAGCGAGCGAGCACGTTCTTCGGCTCGGCTCCAGCGGGCGAGTAGTACATGTAGATCCAGCCGTTCGTCGAGAAGCCTGGGTCGGCGGCGAGCCCGAGAAGGCCGTCTTCCGCCTGACTGCTGTCCGCGTATTTCGTGCTGACCGGGATGTTCGCTATCCGTCTCACGCGCTTGGTCGCTGGGGTGTAGAGGTTGACGAAACCGCGTCGCTCGATGAACAGCACGCGCTCGTCCGGCAGGACGGCAAGCTCTACCGGTTCCTCGAACTTCTCGCCGAGAACGACTTTCGTGAAGCGGTTCTCTTCTGGCCGCGCACGGTTGTAGTCGATCGTCCCCGTCCCTATCGCGTATCGCAATCCTCCCAGAAGGTGTCGCAGGAAAAGCGGCTCGGAGAAGGTCGCCTCGGTGTGACCCATGTTCGTATAGAACGCACGTCCGCCATCGAAGTCGTGATACCAGCTCATCGGATGGTTGTCGCCGTTCGTTCCGCCTTCATAGCTCTTCTCGTCGATGTCAACGAGCACGCGAATGCTCGGATCGATCGACTTGAAGTTGTAGAACTCGTCTTCGCGATCCCAGCGGTCGGGCAGTCCGTCGGTGGAAGGGTGGTTTTTGTCGAGCACACGGAACGTGCCCTTTCGAACGTTGGGGTTGTTCGGATGGCCATTGAACCAGGCGCCGGCGAGCCTCCCGTACCACGGCCAGTCGTACTCCGTGTCGGCGGCAGAATGAATTCCCACGTATCCGCCCCCGGCCTGGATGTAGCGCTCGAAATCGTCCTGCTGTGCGGCGTCCAGTACGTCGCCGGTTGTGTTCAGGAAGACGACTGCGCGGTATCGCGCGAGGTTCTTCGAGGTGAACTTGCCGGCGTCTTCGGTCGCGTCGACGGAGAACCCATTCTCCTGTCCGAGCTTCCGGATGGCGGCAACCCCGACTCCGATGGAGCTGTGGCGGAATCCGGCCGTCTTGGAAAAGACGAGTACGCGCGACTCCTGGCTGCGTGCGGCGAACGGGACGCAGACCGAAGCGACCAGAAGCGCGAGCGGGACGAGTCGGTGCATGGCGGTCCAGAGCGATGGTTGACGACCAGCGGACAGCAGCACGCCAATCTGCACCGCCGCCGCCGCGGTGGACAGAGGAGGCACGCATCGGCACCGAACGGAAGTTCCCGTCCCTTTCGACGGCTACCGAACCATTTTGCGGATCGCTCCGTCCAAGGGGCATGAGAAGAACCGCAGCAATAATCCTGGCAGCGGCCGCCGCTCTGCTGCTCGAGATACCCAGTTCGAAGGCGCAGTCATCCCCCACAGACCTGTCAGGGCTCTGGGCCGCGAAGGTTCGGTACGGCCCCGACGCACGGGGGCCACTGATAGTCCTCAGAAACGGCCGCGGCTGGATTGCCGACGTCGCCGGCTTCAGGCTAGCCGCTCGTGGCGACAACAACTCTATCTCGTTCGAGCTGCCCGACGACAAGGGGCATTTTCGCGGCCGCCGGAACGGGCGTGAGATCGTCGGGCACTGGTTTGGGCCGAAGAGCTGGGCGTATGCAACTCCGATGACGCTGAGGCCGGACGGCGTCAATCGATGGCGGGGAGAGGTGTCGCCTCTCGACAACACCTTCACGTTCTACATGCCGATGACGCGCCGTCCCGACGGAACGTACGCAACCTACCTTCGAAATCCAGAAAGGAATCAGGGCCGATTCATTCCGGTTTCATCGGTTCGTGTCAACGGAGATGCAGTCGAATTAAGTGGCCGCCGAGGAAATGACGCCAATGCCGTAATTGCGAGGGGATTCTATGACGATGGGACAATCCGGGTTCCACTCCGCGGTGCGACGTTCGACTTCACGAAGGTCGACAATCAATCCTCCAGCGCATTCTATCCCCGAGGCAAACCGCCGCAGCGCTACAGCTATGCCAAGCCGCTCGAGCTCGACGACGGCTGGCCGGTAGCGGCGCCGGAAGACGTTGGCATCTCTCGCGACGGCATCGAGAAGTTCGTCCAGATGCTGATCGACATGTCGATGGATTCCATCACGACTTCGCAGATCCACAGTCTTCTCATAGCACGTCGCGGCAAGCTGGTCGTCGAGGAATATTTCCATGGATACGACCGCTTCACACCTCACGACACGCGCTCAGCCGCAAAAAGCTGGGTAGCCGTACTTCTCGGCGCAGCAATACACGCTGGTGTTCGCATCAGGACAACGACTCCGGTCTATCAAACAATGCTGGGCTCGCTGCCACCGGACCTCGACCCCCGCAAGCGGGCGATGACGCTCGAGCATCTCATCTCGATGACCGCGGGCTACAATTGCGCCGCGGACGATGCACCGGGAAACGAAGACGTGATGCAGGAGCAGCGGGAGGAGCCGGACTGGTACCGCTACACACTGAACGTGCCGATGCTCACGGCTCCCGGTGACACGATTGTCTATTGCAGCATCGAGCCGAACCTCGCCGGCGGCATGCTGCAGAAGATCGCGGGCGAGCCGTTGCCCGAGATGTTTTATCGTCTCGTCGCAAAGCCGATGCAGATGAACGACTATCACCTGTTCCTCTCACCTACTGGCGATGCATACGGTGGTGGCGGTCATCATTTCCTGCCACGGGATTTCATGAAGCTCGCGCAGCTGATGTTGAACCAGGGCAAATGGGCGGGAAGGCAGATCACCAGTAGCGAATGGGCGGTCAAATCGGGATCGGCGCTCCGCAACCTCACCCGCACTCAGCAGTACGGCTGGCTATGGAATTCGGTCGAGTATTCCCACAGGGGGCGCAAGGTGCGCGCACTATTCGCCGGCGGCAACGGCGGGCAGATCTTCATGGCCATTCCAGATCTCGAGCTGGCAATCGCGTTCACGGGCGGCAACTACGCCCAGGCAGCGACGTTCACTGCTCAACGGGAATTCGTTCCAAGGTACATACTACCTGCGATCGACTGAGGGTGAGTCCAATCGAGATT
>JACCRF010000008.1 GCA_013813715.1 Gemmatimonadaceae bacterium
TGACTGTGATAGGGGAAGTGACCGCCGGCGACGCGGAGGTGCGCGTAATGCATCACGGCGCCCGGGTTGAAGCGCCGCCGGGCTATCTTCACTCAGCAACTCTCCGATGATGTCACGCCACGCTTCACTGTTCGCCGGCTCCGCCGCATGATCCTCGTTTACCTTCTCGTCACTGCAGTAGCGGCGATCGTTACGGTGGTCGCGACGACCGGGTTCGGCGTGAACTGCATCATCGCCTCGATGCTGGGCTTCAAGGATCGCGCGGGTTCGGTTTTCGACTGGACTCCGCGCGTCTGGTCGCGGCTTCTGCTCGCGGGTTCCGGGGTCCGAGTCGTCGTGCATAATCCCGAACGGGCGGGCGATGGGCAGCCGCACATCTTCGCGTCGAATCACCTGAGTTGGTTCGACATTCCGGTTCTCGCGTCCTCGCTTCCTCGATACAAGTTCGTCGCCAAGGCGGAGCTGTTCGCAGTCCCGATGTTCGGCCAGGCGATCCGGGCAATCGGCATGATTCCTATGGCCCGCCAGAACCGGAAAGCGGCGTTCGCGGCGTATGACGAAGCCGCCGCTAAGATACGGGAAGGGAATTCCGTGGTCGTGTTTCCCGAAGGAACGCGGGGCGACGACTACCCGATTCGCCCTTTCAAGAAGGGTCCTTTCGTTCTCGCGATCGCCGCGGGAGTTCCGGTAGTGCCGACGCTGGTGCATGGAACGCGCGAGGTGATGTCGAAGAACACGTTCCTGGTTCGTCCGGGCAAGGTGGACTTACATTTGCTCGAGCCGGTGCCGACGGCGGGGCTTGGCTACGAAGATCGTGATGCCCTCGCGGAAGCCGTCCGGTTACGCCTTGTCGAAGCCTTGCGGATTCACTACGGAATTGAAAGCCCGACGGGAGGGGCGCCACAGCTTGCCGCCGCCGCACCAACCCTTTCTTCAGCCCTGAACAACACGTGATGTCAACAATCATAGATATTCGCGCGCGTGAAATTATCGACAGCCGCGGCAATCCCACAGTCGAGGCCGATGTCACTCTCACCAGTGGAGCAACCGGCCGCGCAGCGGTTCCGAGTGGAGCATCCACGGGTGAGCATGAGGCACTGGAGCTTCGCGACGGCGATGCCGACCGGTACCTCGGCAAGGGGGTTCAGCTCGCCGTCGAGGCGATCGAGGAGCGGATAGCTCCCGCACTCACCGGTCTGGTCGCGAGCGAGCAGATCGCCATCGACCGCCTGATGATCGAGCTCGATGGAACGCCGAACAAGGGCAAGCTCGGTGCGAATTCGATTCTCGCCGTGTCGATGGCTGTAGCGCGCGCGGCGGCCGACGACATCGGGCTTCCCCTGTACCGATACCTTGGCGGCCCGCTCGCGCGCACGTTGCCGGTACCGATGATGAACATCCTGAATGGCGGCGCGCACGCAACGAACACGGTCGACTTCCAGGAGTACATGATCGTCCCGGTGGGGGCGGAGAGTTTTTCCGAGGGACTGCGGATGGGCACCGAGGTGTTTCATTCCCTCAAAAAGGTGCTGATCAAGCGCAAGCTCTCCACTGGTGTCGGCGATGAAGGCGGATTCGCCCCTGATCTCGGAACCGACGAGGATGCGCTCAAAGTTGTCGTCGAGGCGATCGAGAGTGCGGGTTACGCGCCGGGGACGGAGATTGCCATCGCTCTCGATTGCGCGGCGTCGGAGCTCTACAAGGCGAAGAACTACACGTTCAAGAAGAGCGGGGCGGGGACCCTCAGCGCCGACGGGATGATCGAGATGTACTCGAAATGGCTCGAGGAATATCCCATCGTCTCGATCGAAGACGGGCTCGCTGAGAATGACTGGGCCGGGTGGGCGAAGCTCACGGCCGCACTGGGAGATCGTCTGCAGCTCGTCGGCGACGACCTGTTCGTCACCAGCACCGAGCGTCTCGCGCGCGGAATTGCCGAAGATGTCGGCAACGCGATACTCATCAAACTCAACCAGATCGGCACCGTGACCGAGACGCTCGAGGCGATCGAGCTGGCGCGCGCCAACGGGTATCAGTCGATAATCTCGCACCGTTCGGGTGAGACCGAGGATACGTTCATCGCCGACCTCGCCGTCGGTACCGGCGCAGGCCAGATCAAGACAGGATCGGCGAGCCGCACCGACCGCGTCGCGAAATACAACCAGCTCCTGCGCATCGAGGAGGAACTTGGCGATGTGGCCGAGTATCCCGCCGGGGCCATCTATGGACTGTAGGAACCCGTGTCAGCACTTCAGCGCGTGATACTCTGGGCGCTGATCGCCGGTGCGGCGTTCTTCGCGCTTCAGGGGGGAGAGTACAGCTCGATGGATCTCTGGACGCAGCGGCAGCGCAAGCTGAAGCTGGAGGCGCGTGTCGAGTCGCTTTCACGCGAGGTGGATTCGCTTCAGGCGATGTCGAATGCGATCGCGAAGGATCGCGCGATGCAGGAGCGAATCGCGCGCGAGCAGTTCGGAATGGTGAGGGGAGACAAGGAGATTCTGTACAGGTTCGTTGAGCCCAAGTAGGATCAACACGGAAAGACAGCCTGGCGGTTGACTTGGCTCCCCGTCCCTCTAGATTGCGACTTCTATCGCGGGGTGGAGCAGCCTGGTAGCTCGTCGGGCTCATAACCCGAAGGTCGCGGGTTCAAATCCCGCCCCCGCCATGAGAGTAGGTGCGCGGCCGGTCCGAGAGGGCCGGCCGTTTGCACTTTCGCGTGTTTTGGGGCGGCCTTTTTTTCAGGGTATGGATCGCCGCCGCGGGGAAACGTGTGTTACGGCAGGGTAGCTCAGCCGGTTAGAGCACGGCACTCATAATGCCGGGGTCGCGGGTTCGAGTCCCGCCCCTGCTACTTATTAGAGCGATTGGTGTCCGATATAGATCGGGCACCACGAAAGGCACCAAGCTTCTTTTCTCGGCTCGCCCGAACGCTCCAAGTCGATCTGGGAGCCTACTACAAATGGCGGCGAGCCCACGCTCCTTCTACATTGTTGCGCCATGAGCATGGCCGTTTCCCGCCGCTGGATTGCTGGCGTCCCGGGGCTGTGGCTCGCCCTGATAGTCGCAGAGCCACCGTGGCTGCACCTGTGCGCAGCGCACAGCGCGGCGCACAGCGCCGACCACAACGCGGCCCGCGTTGCCACACCTGCTGGTCCTGCGACCGGCCACTCAAGCGCCGCGCATGCAGCGCCGCATGCTGCGGCGGATGTCGGCCTCCCGCCCGTCGAAGCGTCACCTGAACAACCCCCGCGGTGCACGTGTCTCGGCGGTTTCAGCCATGCCGGAGTCTTTCGCCTTCCCGAAAGCTGCGAGATCGTCGTTCAATCGGTGGTCATTGTCGAACCCGGCAACGTCACCACCGAGACGCCTGCTGTCGTCCCCACCCCTCCACCCTTCCTCCGCCCCTTTTCAATCGGCCCTCCCGTTCTGCTCGCTGTCTAGCACTCAAACAGAGAGAGCAGTACCAACCAAATCAGAATCCCGGGAGGGATCGATGCTGAATTTTCGCGCCCGCGGCGGCAGCTCCGCCCCGCTTTGCGTGTGGCTGTGCGTCTCAATGGTGTTTTCCGTGAGCCGACTCAGCGGCGCCCAGGAGTCGCACGAGCACAAGCACGGTTCACCGCTTCATTTCTCGCACCCGATCTTCACTGAATCGCCGAGTCCCGACACCAAACTCAGGTTCGACTACCTCTTTCTTAAGGCGGGCGGGCACGACACGGAGGAGTCGTTGCGGGACCATACTTTCCAGGCCGAAGGCGAATACGCGTTCAACCCGAGCGTAAGCATCGAGGTCAAACTGCCGTTCACGCGCCGAGCATCGCAAGGAACCACAGTCAGCTCGACGGGAAGCGGTGAAATCGCCCTCAAGCTTGCCAGCTTTGCCGCCGCCGACCGGGGAATCCTCCTGGGCGGGGGCGTCGAGCTTGGTCTGCCCACTGGAAGCGAACGCAAGGGCATCGGCAGTGACCGGTTGTACCAGCTCGAGCCGTTTCTGGACCTCGGGTATCAAAGGGGTGCGTTCGAGTTCGTCACCTTTCTGTCGTATGGCACAATACTCAATCGTGATGACGCTGATCCCCGCGAAGACGAGGTCGAGCTCGCGTCTTCGGCGCTTTATCGCGTCAGCCCCAGATTCGAGACGCTGGTCGAGATGGCGGTCAGCCGCGTCGTTTCCGGCGACGAGCGTGGGGAACAGGCGATCAGCGCAGGCCCATCGTTCAAGTACCGCGTCCAGCGGGTGGAGCAGCTCGTTTTCGGCATCGCCGCCCGGTTTCCCGTCACCGAACACAGGGAGTTCGAGCGCGAATTCATCGTTTCGGCCCTTTACCACTTCTAAAAGACCCGAAGCTCCGCAGCGAGCGCTTCACCCGCTGCCATTTCCACTCTTTCACCGGCTGGCGTCTGCACTCGCTGCATTCCAGTGGGAGCGTCGCTTGCGCTGGACGCGGCATCGTTCCCGGAATGGATCCGCAAGTCGGACGGCAGGCTGCACAAGGATCCGAGCGACAGGTTCATCGTCGCCGAAGCGCGGAGACGAAACGCGGTCCTCGTCACCTGCGACGCGCTGATGATCGACTACGCGCGCGCGGGGAACGTGGTGGTGTTCGACGCGAGGGTGTGATACTCGGTCCTGACTCTCATCATCCGGGCGTGATTCTCGACAGGACGCTCGCTACGAGCAAGGTCGGACAGCCGTCGAGACAGCCAGACTCGTGAGGCGGGCGCTGTCGGGAACCGCGCTCGCATCGCGTGCGAGCCCAGTTCCGCTGCCGGGCATTTTCGGAGGATACGCGGTCGTCCCGATGACGACACCGGGAAGCGATGCCGGCCATACCTCGATACCGGCTGGCCCCAGTCCGCCGCACAGCCTACCATGGCTTTGCCTCAGATCGCCTACGGTGCTGCCAACGCCAATCCCGCCCGACGAGCGAAAGACTGTGTCGGTGCTGGCAACGTGGCGGATCATCTGAGTCGCCTCGTCGATGAAAATGAGAAGCGACGCTCGGCCGCCACCGACAGAAATTGCGTAGGCGTTCGCCGGCTGACCTTCCTCCGCGCGGAGTGCCGAATCGCGAACGATGCAAATCTTTTTCAGGTCGGAGATGGGCATTCCCAGGCGCGCGGCTCCGATGCCCTTCGCGCTTACGAGCGCGGCATCACCCTCCGCGGGGCACGACCGCGATCCCGCTTCGGTGCCGGCTACGACTGTGGGCGCGACGGCTACCGCGACCGAGCTGTCATAGCTGTCGCGTGCCGAGTCGGTACGGTTGCATCCGAGGTTGAGAGCTGCGGTTGCGACGAGACTCATTCCGAAGCGGTGCAGTCCGCGGTTGCGAGAGTTAACAGTGCTGCCCGATTTCATTGTCGCTCCGATCAGTAGGTATGCTCGAGTTCCCGGTTCGCACTCGAGGTTGTGGATCTCGAGCACAAAGGCGCGCCGCACCCGACTGACGAGATCCAGCTTTCTCCGACGTCCAGCTACGCTGGCGGCTCTCGAGCACGCAAGTCTTTGCCCCCGGCGAGCAGGAATCTACTTGCAGGCCACACAGTCTGAATCTGATGCCGGCAAACCGTGGGTTACGAACGGCCGTCGGACGATGTAAGGTTGAGGCGATTCGTCAGACATTGGTTTCATTACTTCGCGCCCTGGAGGCCTCCCATGCTGGTTCACACTTCCAGGTCGGTATTGCTCCTGTCCAGGTTTGCGGTAGCTGTGGCGATAGCCGGCTGCGCGTCCGGTCCTCAACCGGGGCAAGGCCCCACTACTCGCATCATGCGGTGCGGCACTGGCACCGACGGGCAGATCGAGTGCAAAACCCGCGGCTACGCCACGAACGTACGACTCGCGCGTGATCTGAGCGGGAATCAGTGCCGCCAGGGATCAAACTGGGGGTCCACCGACTCCTTCATCTGGGCCAACAAGGGGTGCCGAGGCGAGTTCGAGGTAACGTACGCGGGCACTTCGCCGGCCCCTCGCCCGCCACCCGGGTCATATCCTACGGCGCCGTAAGTGGGGACGTGCGGTGCAACCCCTTCGGGACGGTGGCGACGAGCGTACGCCTGCGGCGTGATTTGAGCGGCGGGAAATGCCTGCAGGGTTCCACCTGGGGGTACAACACCGACGAGATTTGGACGAAAGGGGGTTGCAGGGGAACTTCGAGATAACGTATCGGATCGTGCCGCAGCCTCGGTGAACGGTCCTCCTGGTGGAGCAACGGAGACATAATGCGATACGCCAAAGTGATCATCGCTGCGCCTGCCTGCGCGATATTCCTCGCCCTCTTCGCCGCCCGATCGACCCCGGCCGCGGTTTCCGCGCCGCCGACTTCAGGCGCAACCGCCGGTCTCACAGCCTGGCTTCCACCGCAGAGCGGGCCGATTGTCAGAACCCGATCCGGCACGATCGAAGGGGTGCGCAAGAATAATCTCTCGACCTTCAAAGGAATTCCCTACGCCGCGCCGCCTGTTGGTGATTTGCGCTGGCGTGAGCCGCAGCCCGCCGCTGCATGGCGGGGTGTGCGCAAGGCGGATGCGTTCGGGAATGCCTGCATTCAAGAGCCCGGGTTGTCACTCAAAAACGGGGGCGATCCCGGTCCCCTCAGCGAGGATTGTCTCTATCTCAATGTCTGGACGCCGGCACCCAATGCGTCCGCAAGGTTGCCGGTCATGGTGTGGATCCATGGTGGCGCGCTGATTTTCGGCTCCGGAAGTGTGGCGCCGTACGATGGCTCTTACCTTGCGCAGCGCGGCGCGGTAGTTGTGACGCTCAATTACCGGCTCGCACAACTCGGTTTTTTTTCGCACCCGGCGCTGGACAAAGCCACACCCGGCGGCCCCGTGAACTATGGTCTACTCGACCTGATTGTCGCGCTCAAATGGGTGCAGCAGAACGTCGCCGCTTTCGGTGGAAATCCAGGCAATGTGACGATCTTTGGACAGTCGGCTGGCGGGCAAAGCGTTCTCGCTCTGTTTGCGTCGCCGCTCGTAAAAGGACTATTTCAAAAGGGCGTCGCCCAGAGCCCCTTTGGAATTCCGAGCAGCACTCGGGCGAAGGCGCGTGAGGCGGGGGTCAAGGTAGCAGACGCGCTTGGCTTGAAAGGGGCAGCGGCAACGCTGGCGGAACTGCACGCAGTGCCAGCTGAAAAGTTTCAGCAACTGAAAGGGAAAGACTTGTCTTTGGCGCCGGGCTTCGTGATTGGCGATGCAGCCCTGCCGAAACCGATTCTCGAGGTCTTTCAGAATAGCTCAGAAGCGCGTCTGCCACTCATCATTGGCAGCACCAGTGATGACGCGAGCGTCGTCGAGACGGCGGGAATTGACCCGGCCGCGGTGATTAAACGCCTGGGCGGTGCACGCATTCTAGTGAAACGACTTTACCCGAATGTCAAGGACGACAACCAGCTGGGTCGCGAGGTGTTGCGTGATCTGCTATTCACGACATTTGTACGAAGGATTGCCGATGTTCATGCGAGGAAGGCTCCGAGCTGGCGTTACTACTTCAGTTATGTTCCGGTCGGTCTCCGAGCCAACAGCCCAAGTGTAGCTCACGGCAACGAAATTCCCTTTGTAATGGGCACCGGCGGCATCAGCGAAACATTTACCGGCGCGGACCGGGAGATGTCACGGCGCGTCGGCGACTACTGGTTCGAGTTCGCACGCACGGGAAAGCCAGCGCCAAAAGGTGAGCCCGCGTGGCCCCAGTATCATGGCAACAACGACAAGACGATGGAATTCGGCGAGACGATTGCAGTCCAGACAAGCTTTATGAGGACCCGCATGAGAGTGTTCACCGGGCTCCTGAACGTTGTCGGCAAGTTCCTTGGCCCTGATTACAGTCGAGGATGACGACTCGCTCGTCGCACCGCAGAATTTTGGCCGAGCGATCCAGCGTTCACGGCGTACGGTCCTGCCGGAGATGCGGTCCGAGCTCAGGGTTCCGGCAGGTGCATCGTGTTCCGCAAATCGACCAACACCTGCCTGCTCACCGTGAGCATTCCCTCCTCGGGGCGGTCGAGATCGGCAATGAGATACAAGACCGCCGAATAGGAGAGGACAAGCCCGATGTTCGCAAGCGACCGGCTGCTGCCGCTTAGTCCGGATTGATAGCCCATCCCAGCCATTGAGACGATCGCGACGAAGTAGAGGACGGTCCAGATGATTCCGGGAATGCCGGCTGCCATTACTCGCCTCGAGTGCAGGTCGATCACGTCGTTCAACGACTGAATGAAAAGTCCGGCAACGACCGGTCTGGCGTTTTCCCCTCCCAGAGCGACTGCCTGCTTCCACAGTCTCCGGTGCAACTCGCCTGACCTGCGAACCGCCTGGTCGACCATTTCGAGCCGAACGCCTTCCAGGCGCACATTCACGTATTCGAGGAAGAGACGCCGGAGTTCGGTGCGGTGGGGTTCCTGAAGCAGCTCGGAGCGTAGATAGGCCGTCTCAATCGCGTTGGCCTCGTCGATGAGCAATTGCCTCCGGGCATCAAAGCGGGAAGCCGCCAGCCCAAACGTGAACGTGAGCATGAACGCCAGCAGGCTGAGCCTGGCTCCCACGATCGCCCCGACGGCTGGAGCCTTCTCCTCTCCCGACCGCCGACGCCGAGAGTCACCGAGCCGATGCCCTCCCTCGAGAGAAAGAAGGATGAGGACAACCGTGGCGATGAAAACTCCCCAAAGGGGGAGCGAATCAAGCAGTGTGTTCATCCAATCGCGGCGCCCCGCTGCCGCAACTCGAGAATACGCCGCAAAGTCCGGTTCCCAGCGCCATCTAGGGTGCGATGCGAGTGAATCGCAACGGCTTGTCCATTCCCCTGGAGTAAATCGACAGGGCGCTCCCAACGACTGCGATCCGCTCGGCGTTCCGGAGTGCCTCGAGGTACCTTGCCTCCTGCATCCCGACGGCCTCCGCGCACGACATACGCGTCGACCCAAGCGCGCCGAAGGTGATTGAGTCTCCCCTCACATCGACCGAGCCTAAGAAGCGATTGCATGAGCCGCTGCCCGCGGCCTTGCCCGGTTCGGGGAACTCCAGCGTGGCCTGAGGTCGATCCAAGACGCCGGCTCCGCCAAGGTCCTCGAGCCTCCATGAAGTGCCCCAGAGCCTGGCCGGCCAGGTCTGACCCACGGGCGCACCGACGTTTCCCTGTCCGCCGGCAGGACTCACGCGCACCAGGATAAGATCGATCTCGCCTGGATTGCCCCGCGGGATTACGCGGTGAGCCGCATCGGTGGTGAACAGCAGCCCGTCGCCACTGCGGATCGAGGCGCGTATCGCATAGGTTTGGCCTGGCACCAGCTTCATCGGGTCGTACCGGAGCTCGAAGCGAAGCGGCACCTGGCGCCCGGCGGTCGCGATCGTCGTCTCGGCGATAACGGGTGCGGCAATGTCCTGGAGCGAAACGTCGGATAGCTTCACGTCGACGACCGCATCCGGCGGGAGCGCGATGCGTTCCCGGTAGGAGACGGTCCCGGTGAGCACGCTCACTCCGCCGACGGGCCGCGGCAGCCTGGCGCAGCTCGAGGCGCAACCCGCAAGGACGAGCCCGCACAGCCAGAATCCTCGGCTCAACGCACAGGAGCGTGATCGCGTTATCCTCACTCGCGTTCCGGCCCTGGACCAGCTAGTCGTTCTCATGCGATGCCCCAACGCGTTTGTGGTATGACACCGTGGTGAATCGCGACGCGTTTGCAGCTACACGGCGAACTCACTTCACCACGATAGTATAGCGCTTCACTGCAATGTTTGTCTCCCGTACTAATTCGCAATCAGACCGCCCGCCGCGGAGACTCTTCGCGCAGGGCGATTCCGCGTGATCGGTGGGCAGCGTCGCGCCGCCGGTGGGGCGTGGGCTCGATGCATCACGTCGCGTGGCGCGTGCCAGACGATGCAACCCAACTGGGCGTCCGTGAGCGGGTCTCCGACGCGCACCGCAGGCCGACCGAAGTCATCGATCGCTTCTGGTTCAAGTCGGTGTACTTCCTCGAGCCGGGCGGCGTGCTGTTCGAGATTGCTACCGACGGGCCGGGGTTCGCGGTAGATGAAGACCTCGCGGCGTTGGGCGACAAACTAGTGCTGCCGCCCTGGCTCGAATCGCGACGGCCGGAGATAGAGGCGCAACTGCCTCCGTTGCACCAGGCCAAAACGAACAAAAGCGATTGGGCGGATCAAACAGACTAAAGAGGGGAAGGTCAATGGACGACACTTCCACCTCGGCAATCGCGGGCTTCGCAGTACATCGACTTATTTCATCGAATGCACACGTTTCAGAACATCCGGCAGCATCGTGTAGCGATTGTTCGTCTTCTTCCAGAACGCTTTGAGAGGCCCGCGCATCGCTGCGTGTTGACGCGCGCGACGATCTACGCTCGTGAACTTCTTGTAGATGACGTATCGGATCTTTCCCTGGGGATCGATCACGACCGTGCAACCGCCGTTCATGTCGAACAGCTCGCCCTTGAAGCTCACGGTGCACGTCTGGGTCACTTCCGCGACCAGGTCGAAGAGAACCCGCCCGTCGGGCGCCGCCCGCCGCGTAACGCGCACCGACTCGACCATCGGCGGCGGCGCCTGGACGATGCCCTTCGGCAGCCGCTCGCCCGGTGCAACGAGACGGAACGCACGCGCATTCGCCCTGTCGGTCACGAAGGTGCCGAGCGCGTTCGCCTGACGATTCAACTCCCGCACGCTCGCCGGACGGCCCGGCTCTCCGTCAAAACTCAAATTACTGAAGGCGAGCTCTGGAATGCGAAGCTCGTCGCGGGGAGGCTGCCACCGCACGGCGTCCTCGGTCATGAACCGCACATGATCGGGGAAAATCCCACGCCGGCGAAACGACCGCATGAGCGCTTCACGGAACCCCCACTTGTCGCTCTTCTCGAGATCGCCGTCGGCGGTAATCATTGCCCGCAGGTACTCTCCGAATTCCATGTCGGCGGGCGGGCAGTAGTCGATCGCCCTGATGCAGATATTGAGAAACTGACCCGCGACGTAGCTGGCCTCCTCGGCTAGCGCCTTGACGAGCGCATCGCCGAGCGGTGCAATTGTCGGCGACTGAGGATCCAGGCCCGCAATGCTGTAGTAGCGTTCGGTCTTCCGCTTGACGATCGTCGTGAACGCCTCGAATACCGCCGAGACCAGTACCGACCCGAGCGCGTGCGGCTCCAGCTTCGGGTCGTAGGATTTCGGCGCGTTCTGCTTCGACGGAAGCACATCAGAGTCGAATGCGGCAACTCCGTTTATGTCCACGCCCGAGCGGAGCGCCTCAGCGCGGCCAAATCTCGAGCGGGCATAGCCGAACTCTCGTGCCAGGTCGGTCAAGAGCGACCCGCGACTAAAGCTTCCGTGCGACTCCCGTATCGCGCGCTCGACGACGTCGGGATAGGTGAAGTGCAGAAAAAGCGCGATCAGGTCCGAGAACCCTTCGTGAAACGCCGGAACGTCCACGTTCGTCGGGTTCATGAATTCCGACCGCAGACCGTCCAGCAGCGCATGCGTTGTCTCGTGCACCACGACGTCATGGCTAAGCGCAGTGCAGATAATGCCGTTCTTGAGTGTAAAGCCGGCGCGTTTGCCTCGCGCCGTGAAGTAGCCGAACGACAAGTCGCCCGCTTCGCGGCTGTAACCGGCGTTCGCGCCGCGAAAGCCAAAAGGTCGGACTGTGAGGCGGAGCGGCTCTCCCCGAGTCGACGGGGTTGCCCAGGCAATGTCCCGACCAAGTGCGCGGCTGAACGCGGCGTAGGTAATGCTGCAGACGGCGTACACCATCTGAAGGTGGAAGCGACCAGTGGCGGGCGACGGCGACAGCCCGGACGAGAGGAGGAGATAGGGATCGTCCAGGTCGAGCGCGTTCGCCTCGATCGGACTTGGAGCGCCCTCCCAGCTCACCTTGAAAATGGATCCAATGGGGCCGGCAAGCAGCGGCTCATACGGTACGGGCACCGTGGCCACGCCGCCCAGACGGTCTGAGACCGACGGATCGAGCGTGTAGATGCGCAGGGGGCGGGTTACCGGCGCTCGCGGGTCGCGCTGGTACGGCCTGATCTGGGCCTGCCGGGGTACCCTGCTGCTGACCTCGTAGGCCTTTACCAAAGCTGGGGTTCTTTTCTTCGGCATTGATGGGTTGCGCTCAATCTGGTGGGCGAGGTGAACTCTTTTTCGCAACGAGGCGAGCGGGCGAGCGATCGCCGATCTGCAACTCGCTCCCCTCGCGCGTGCGGATCACAAGCACGTCTCCCTCCTGTTTCCACGTAGCGGGCTGCTCGACGTAGCGATCATCCGGGCCCGGCATCAACAGGCGAGCCGATCCGTCCGGGTCGATCTTGATTCGTTCTCGCGGCCGTCGTGACAGCGGGATGTCGGCGTCCTCGGGACGATATACCGCGCCCGCCTCGGTATCCTCTTCGAAAACGTGCACCCACGCTGTCGCAAACAGCGGATCGCCTTCCCCGGTTTTCGCCGACATTCGCTGACTTCAGCGCGCTACATCAGACCGCTACGCGCGGTTTCGAGCGCGGTCCGCATCCTCAGCACCTGCTGAGACGTGAACATGAACATGGCCGGATCGTCCGTATAATCCATGTAGTTCATGAACATGTCGCCGTTGGGGCCATTGTTGCACGTAACCACCGGCCAGACAGGTGCTCCGAAGTTCGGCGTGGCGCAATTCGGCGTGTCGGCCACCAGGTCAGAGCCGCTGCAATCCTCGGTATCCCCCCAGATGTGGCGCAGGTTGAAGTAGTGCCCAACCTCATGCGTTGCCGTGCGGCCCTTGTTGAAAGGCGCCTGCGCTGTTCCTGACGTTCCGAAAGCACGGTAATTGACCACCACCCCGTCCAGCGCCGGTGGACCTCCAGGGAACTGGGCGTAGCCGAGCAGTCCGCCGGTCATCGCACAGACCCAGATGTTGAGATGAGTCTTCGGGCTGAAGGGAGCGATGCCGCCCGTCGCCGGTTTCTTGACGGTGTCGTCGGACGAGAAGCCGGTTTTTGCGGTCTTGGTGCGGGTCACGTTTACAACCTTGAATTCGATGTGCGTATCGGTGACGAGTCCCTTCCAGGGCGCCGGTGTCTGGTTTCGGTCGACGTTCGTCGCACGGAAGTCCTTGTTGAGAGCAGCGATCTGACTGTTGATCTGCGCGTCCGACACGTTCTGCTCGTCGGTGTTGTAAACGACATTCACGACCGTCCTGATCGTCACGACCTTTGGTTTCTTCGCGTCCGCACGCGATTCGCGCCGCCTCGCTGTCGCACCTTCGAGCCGCATTTGGCTGGCCCTGAACGAAGGGTATCGTTCGAGCAGCATCATGTGAGCCGCCATTGCTCCGCATGACCGGCGGAGTTTGGTCTTTCGGGATCTCTGTTTCTTCGCCATGCCGTCCTCGTCGTCAGGGTGTGGCCCATCATGCGGTCCGCTGGCGGGCCAAGTCAAGCGCTGCACGGCTCGCGCCGGGTCGGTAGTCGTGGCCTCCCGAATGTGACCTCGATTCGGGGCGGAGTGTCAATTTGTTATGAGAAACCCAGTGCTATTGATCGCCCCTCTGCTGCTGTCGACCTGCATCGAAGATTCGCCGAGCACCAACACCCGGTCCGCATTGACTCAGCGGCAGAGGGACAGCCTCACCGCGACGCTGCCGCTGCCGGGCGCGCGCGTTGTCGGCTCGCCGCTCAACGCCGCCGACGCAGCATCCAGCCGCGCGGCGCAGATCGACGCGGCGAATCAGTGAGCTGCGTGACTCTGCGTCTCTAACTCTGCGTGTTACTGCGGGTTCGCGGCGCTGTACGTGATGCGCCAGATCGTTCCACCGATATCGTCAGACACATAGAGCGCTCCGTCCGGACCTTGCGCTATCCCAACAGGCCTGTGCTGCGCGCCTGACGGCTGCATGTTCGGCCCGGCGAATCCGTCCGCAAATGTCTCGAACGATGGCGCGGGCTTTCCATCGCGGAACGGGAGGAACACGACCTTGTATCCGCCCTGCGGTAGAGGCGCGCGGTTCCACGAACCGTGGAACGCGATGAATACCCCCTCGCGGTAGCGCGACGGGAGATGCGCGCCATCGTAGAAGAGCATCCCGTTCGGAGCCCAATGTGCCGGGAACGTGTACAGCGGGCGCTCGTTCGCGTTGCAGCGGCCCACAGTACTGCCGTCGCCGCCGTATTCAGGCGCGAGCACCCGACGTCCCGCTGCTCCGTCGTAGTAGCAGAACGGCCAGCCGAAATCATCTCCGCGCCCGACGTCGATGAGCTCTTCGGCGGGCAATTCCGCATTCTGCGCCTCGGTGAATTTGGCGGGCCAGTTCTGCGCAAGCTGATCGCGTCCGTGCGGCACCGCGAAGAGCCGGCCAGTCGCCTTGTCGAATTCCATGGCGACCGCATTCCTGATTCCCGTCGCGTACCGTGATTCGACCGAGGGAACCTGGCCCAGCCGGTTTGCGTCAAACCTCCATATCCCGGCTCGCGTCATGAGCTCGGGACATCCCTCGACTCCGGGAGATCCCGCAGTTCTGTCCGTCACCTGACACGCGTTGGTCGCCGAGCCGATGTTCACGAACATCGTTCCGTCGGGTGTGATGGCGAAGTTGCGGGCGATGTGCCCCGGCTGTCCCGGCAGGCTGCTCACCACAACCTCGGCCGCATCGGTGGGTCGGAGCTGTCCCGGCGTCATCCGATAGCGGACGATGGACGTACCGGCGTCGGCGTAGAGAAAGCCGTTGTGCAGGGCGATACCAGTTCCGCCCGCCGTTCCGAACCGCTGAACCTCATCGGCGCGGCCGTCACCGTCTGTGTCGCGCAAGGCGAGCTGGCCGGCGGGAATCGACGCCAGGGGTGATCCGCGTCGCGCCGTCTGCATATTGACGAACAGATCGCCGTTGGGCGCAACCACCATGTGCCTAACGGCACCGGCCTTATCGGTAAAAACTGTCGCGCAGAACCCGGCAGGGAGGGTGAGACCGGCCTGCCCTTCACGGCAATTAGTGGCGGCCTTTGCCGGAGACACCGCCGACGCGGGCGATCCGGCACGCGGTGCAGGTGCGCATGCAGTGATGATGGTTATCGCTGCGGCGACAGCAGCACGCGGAGGAGTCGCAACATCCGCAAATGATCTCATTATCCGGTCTCGGTGAGGTGTGTGAGGTTCGAATAGATGCACCACGCGTGCCCGTCCGCAGCCACTGCCTCGGGAGCAGTGGCGGCCACCGCTGCGTAAGATTCAGGTGAGGTCAGGCGCCATCACTCCCAGGAGAACGTCATTGCAGGACCAGAAGCAGGAATCCGCGACTCTGGCGCTCGTTCGCAAGATCCTGTTCGCCGTGCTTGCCGTGGGGCTTGCGGGAACGCTGACAGAGCTGCTGCTGCTCGAACATACGGACGGCGTCTGGCAAATGGTGCCCGTCTGCCTGCTCGGCGGGGGGCTGGTCTCACTCGGCGCGCACGCGATCAACGGCGACAGCCGGAGCCTCGTAAGGGCGCTGCAGGTCGCGATGGTGCTCCTCCTGGCCTCCGGTGTGGCGGGAGTGATCCTTCACTATAAGGGTAACGTCGAGTTCGAGCTGGAAAGACAGGCCGGCCTCGCCGGCGTCACGCTGTTTCGCGAAGCAATGATGGGCGCGACGCCTGCACTCGCGCCGGGGGCCATGATTCAGCTTGGGCTGATCGGTCTTGCCTACACGGTACGCCATCCGGGCCTCAGAGTCGGTGGCCGTGCGGGGTAGGATCGGAGCCATAATCGTGTATGGTGCACTGCTCGGGGCGCTCATTCTTGGTGGCGGTGGCCGGGTCGCAATGCGGGCCATTACGATCATGAACGGGGTGCAGGGAAGCGTCACGCCAAGTGGAACCTTGACGGTCGTGCTCGCCGGGGCGGCGAGCGGCATTGGAGGTGCGGTGATCTATCTAATTGCGGCAGTTATCGTCCGGCATGTTGCTCCGAAGCGGGAATGGATCAGGCATTTCGTTTTCGGCGGAAGCCTGATGCTCGTCACGCTGCGCGGACTGAATCCGGTGGATCTCGTGCGTCTGGCACTCTTCACGCCGCTCGTCGCGAGTTTTGCCATGGCGCTCGAGCTCGTCGTGCGTCGCAGATACCCCCGCGTGGATCGGCAGGCCGAGCTTACAACTGCTCACTGATCCACCAGGCGCGATGCGAATCACTCGATCGTTACTCGGCTGGAGACGTTCGGTTGCCGCGATGGCGCTCCTGGCGATCACCGTCTGCGAAAGGTCCACCAGCACTCTTCCCGACGAGCTGGAGCGCCGCGTTACCGGAGAAGAAATCGTGCGCCGTGCCGCCGACCTGACTTTTCGATACACCACCGATCCGGGTGGACGCGATGCGCGCTGGGAGGACAGGCGGGCGTCCATCGTCGTGACGAAGCAGTCGTTGCTGATCCACAAGAACGACCGGGTCGGATTGGAGATCACGCCGCGCACGCGACGCGCGGTATCCGTAGAACGAACCGGCGCGCGACTCCGGGTTCGCAGCGGACGCGGACGGTCCGAGGAGGTCTGGTCGTTCGAGGCGCCTGATGATCCCGCCGGGTGGGCGACGGACATTCGAACGGTCATCGGCGCCGGTCGCAACACAACTCGGCGCTAGCGCTTGCTGCCGCCGCGCCAATCGTAACCCGGAGAGACGCAGGTGAGAGGTTACCAGGAGCTTCGGCGCCGTGTATCGCTCGAGGGCGACTAAGTTGAGTGAACGAACTTGTGCACCGACACGGATTATCCGATAGACACTTGAGCAACACCACAAGAGATCTCGCCGCGTTCGCCGACCTCGGCCTTTTCGACGCAATCGTCGCGACGCTCGCCGAGCTGGGATACGAAGAGCCGACACCCATTCAGCGCGAAGCCATACCGCCCCTTCTCGACGGGCGCGACCTGCTCGGCCAGGCGGCGACCGGAACTGGCAAGACCGCTGCTTTCGCGCTTCCGATCCTTCAGCACATATCGGCCGACGACGAACGGCGCGACGGCAGGCCTCGAATCTGCGCGCTCGTGCTCGTCCCAACTCGCGAGCTGGCGATGCAGGTCGCCGAAGCGATTCACCGGTACGGCAGGGCATTCGGTGCACGAGTCCTCCCGATCTACGGCGGGCAGTCAATTCAGCAGCAGTTGACGGTGCTGCGCCGCGGCGTGGATGTCGTTGTCGCGACGCCGGGCCGCGCGCTCGACCACATCCGCCGCAAGACGCTCAACCTTGCGCACGTGAGGACCGTCGTGCTGGACGAAGCGGACGAAATGCTCGACATGGGGTTCGCCGAGGATCTCGACGCGATCCTCGAAGCCACGCCGAAGGAACGCCAGACTGCGCTCTTCTCGGCCACCATCGCGCCGCGCATCAGGGCAATTGCGAAACGCCACCTCCGCGACCCGGTCAGCGTCAATATCGGTGCGGAGCGTGTGGAAGCCGGCAGTATCCCGCGCGTCCGGCAGGTGGCGTACATGGTACAGCGCCAGCAGAAGGCGGCTGCGCTGGGGCGCATCCTCGACATCGAGACCCCCACGTCAGCGATCGTGTTCTGCCGCACGCGCACGGAAGTCGATGAGCTCACCGAGACGCTGAACGGCCGCGGCTACCGGGCGGAGGCGATACACGGCGGCCTGTCACAGGACCAGCGCGACCGCGTGATGCGCCGCTTTCGGGAAGGCGGCTTGGAGCTTCTCGTCGCCACCGACGTCGCTGCACGAGGTCTCGACATCGGACACCTCTCGCACGTCGTGAACTTCGACGTTCCGGCGTCGCCGGATGCGTACGTGCACCGAATTGGGCGCACAGCACGCGCCGGTCGCGAGGGAACGGCAATCACGCTGGCCGAGGCCAGAGAGAGCAGGATGCTTCGCAACATCGAACAGCACACGAAGCAGAAAATCAGGATCGAGCCGGTGCCGACGATTCTCGATCTTCGCGCGCGGCGGCTGGAAGCCACGCGGGCGTCGCTTGGTGTTGCGGCGGCATCGGGGAAGCTCGATCAGTATCGGGGGATCGTCGAGTCGCTGGCAGGCGAGCTCGACCTGCTCGACATTGCTGCGGCTGCGGTCAAGCTGGCGCACGAGGCAAGCGGTGCCGGTAATAACGACGAAGAGGATATCGTTTTGGTGCGGCCTCCGCGCGAAGCGAGCGATGGGGCCGCGAAAAAG
>JACCRF010000140.1 GCA_013813715.1 Gemmatimonadaceae bacterium
ATTCTTCCTTGGAGTGATCCTCGTTCTGGGGGCGTGTGACACGTCGAAGGATTCGGCGGTTGCAGCAGCGGGCGACACGGCCCCGGCTGCGACCGCGACAAATACAAATGCGGAGGAGGACCTCGCCGATGTGAGCAACTATCGTCTCACGATGGACAAGTATGACAGGTACATCACGGCGCAGCGCAATCTCATGCTGAAGGTCAAGGACATGCCGCCGGCGAAAAGGGAGGCATTTGAGTCGCGGCAATCCAATGACCAGAACGCGAGCCTCGATGACATGGTGAAGAAAATCGAGTCGGAGCCGATCGCGAAGGATGCAGTCCGGGCAGCTGGCCTTTCACCGCGCGAATTCGTGATGATAACGATGTCAATGATGCAGACCGCGATGGCGGCAGGCTTTGCGAAGATGCGGCCGAATGACAACCAGGATTCGCTGATCCGTGAAATGAAAGCGAATCCCGAGAACGTGAAGTTCTTCACCGAAAACGAGGCTGAGCTGACCCGCAAGCAGAACGCCTTCGAGGCGGAGATGCAGCGGCTGGGGGCGACCGATGATCAGTAAATGGGGATGTCGCGCGAGGGCACCCTGCGGGGGGGTGCAGCAACCTCAACTACATGCTTCTCGCCCGCGCCCTGCACAAGGTGAGCGGAGTTTCGAATAGCCTAGCTCGCGCATCGTGAGATTTTCATTCCCTCAGCGGGCTTCCCTGTGGTCGTAGCTGATCACGCGGGCCATTCTCCACGCGCCGAACTCCCGCTTCCAGAGAACGACGAATCTTGCGATTCCCGTAACCTCATCCGGCTTACCGTCCGCCCGCTTGTAGAATCGGTGCAGACCCGTCGCCACTGCGCCATAACCGCGCATTAAACCGACTTCCAATGTGCCCGGCATGAGCGTTCTGCGAATCCGATAGTCCGTTCCTGCCGCCTGCCGGTCGCAGAGGGACTTCAGCAAGCGGACAAATATGATCCTCTGTTGTTAGTCGCGGAAAACCGTCAAATGAATCAACTCACATCATTCGCCGAAACACCGTCCCTGAAAGGGTCAGAGTCTCAGCTCTTCCGTCCTTCATCTCGACGTTCAGCACTTCTCCGTTTCCAAACAGCTCGACCCGCAACTGATTCTTCGTGTGGTCGAACACCTCGACGTTGCTAGCCGCGGCTCCCATCCTTGCTTCGAGCTTTCCGTTTACGGCACGAAGCTCGAGCTGCCCCATTAGGGGATTGTCGAACCGCCCGGCGTACGCTTCCACGGGGAATGAAAGAGTCTGCGGTCGAGCCGCGCGCCGGTCGAGGTCGGCGGTCATGCGCTCCTTCGCTTGCGCCACCTGTCGCCTGATCGCCGAAATCGAATCGGCGTTGACACCTGCCCCGTTTTTCATCGCCGCGTAAATGCGGTTCGTGGCAAACTCCACGAGACCTGAGCCTAGCTCGCTATTATTCGCGAACACGGCGACCCCGATTCGCCTGGATGGTACGAACGACATGAGTGTGCTGAACCCCGCGAACCCACCGCCGTGGACAAGCGTGGTGTCGTCCCCATTCACCACCACGTTCCAGCCGAGTCCGTAGCCGATTAGTTTTGCGCCGCGGGCATTCCCACTTGCTGATGCCAGCGCCTTGTGCGACAGGGCTACCGCGGCCGGAGAAAGAATCTGCTTGCCATCGACCATGCCGCCGTTGATATGAGCCTCGAGCCAGACCCCCATGTCCTTGAGAGTCGTGATCAACCCGCCGGCTGACTGCATCGTCGCGTCGATCTTGCCATAGGGCCGCGCGACGAATCCTGCTCGCGTGAACTGATACGGTGTCGCGAGATCGCGGGGCGCGAACTTCGATACATACGCACTCGTGTTGCGCATGCCCAGCGGCGTGAAGAGAGTGCGCTGGAGGGTTTCTTTCCAGCTTGCGCCGGCGGCCGCATCCATCGCCAGTGCCGCCACGTTGTAGCCGACGTTGCCGTACGCGAAATCGCACCCCGCGCGCGCCGGCGGATGCTCAGCGAGAAGTCTGATCAGATCCGCGTTGCCGCCGTACGCTCCGGTATACGCGAGGCGGAGAGTGACGGGGCCGGTATTGCCGATTCCGTGAGTGTGAGTAAGCAGCGACCTGATCGTAATTGAGTCGGCGTCGAGCGGAGCGTGAAGCCGGACCGTCGGAAGGTACCGGCTGAGCGGCGCGTCAAGGTCGAACTTGCCCTGCTCATCGAGAATCGCTGCGGCAAGACCGGTGAACGATTTTGTCGTCGACGCGATGTAGAACGCGGTCTCCGGCGTGAACCGGCGGTTAGACGCGACATCGGCATAACCGAAGCCCTTCATATAGACGATTTGCGTGTCCCTGACGACAACGACACCCACTCCCGGCGAAAGCTCCATCGCCATCATCGTCGCCATGATTTCGTCAAGTTCGGATGTCGGAACATTCCGCTGAGCGCCGGCGCCGGGAGGAAAAACGATCATTGCCGTGACTAACGGCAACGCGAGGCTAAGGCGGCGAAGGGTGCGAAGGGTGCGAAGCATAGGCAGTCCCTGGTGAATTGGGGGCGTTCGGCAATACCGAGCGTGAACCAAGAGCCAGTCGTCGAGCTCGAGTTGACCTACGCCTCCGACGGACCTTGAGTTTCTAAATGTTTGTCGGCGCGCGCTCCAGCAAAGTGCGAAATCGGAAAAGAAATAATCAGCAGACCCACCGCGATGACGAGCGCATATCGGGGCGCGACGATCGAGGTAATCACCACGATACTCCCCGCCAAAATCATCAACGCCCCGAGCAGCCGGTGCGTTCTGAGCCACACGACAGGGTCGCCGAGGGTCCGTTTGGTCCGCAGCCCCACAATCCAGTTCGGCTTCGTCCTTGGCATCACGTTCCCGATGGCGATCATGCCGAAACCCACTGCTGCGGTGAGCACCTGGAAAATCCAGCCAGGCGAGTGGAGCACCCCCGCAAGCAATCCGGCGTGCATGATGGCAATGAGCGCGGTGACCCCGAACGAGATTGTTCCATACGTTGGCTCGAAGCGCTGAACTGACGCGGCGCCAGTCTCCTCGTTCAGCCACCAGCTCGGCAACGGCGGCCGACCTGTTCTGACCTTTGAGAGCGTGGTCAATAGAATCCAGACCGCGAGACCAAGAGTCGGAAGGAGGAGCGCTATGAACGATCTCGGCATCGGTTCACCCGGCGGAAAAGCCAAAGGCAGGATGGGAGACAGCACCGGGCGAGCCGTCGCCGGAAGTCTCGCAAAAACCGCCGCTGAAAGGGCGAACGAGGCCACAACGGGAATCACTCCTGTCCACTTACGCATTGTCAGCTCCTTTCTTTGTCCAGTCGAAAATGTGCTCTATGAGTTCCTGCAGGACGGTTGCGTTTAGCTCGTAGCGAATGCTGTTGCCGTTGCGCTCAGCCGAGATCAGGTCGGCTTCGCGCAGAACGGCCAGGTGCCGCGAAATGGTCGCCCACGCGCTCGGGAAGCGTTCCGCGATGTCTCCGGAGTTCATCGGCCCGGCGCGAAGGAGCTTCACAATCTCGCGTCGAGTGGGATCGGCCAGAGCCCTGAAAACGGCGTTTGAACCACTCAAGAAATCCTCCGAAGGAACGATCTAATATGATGATAAGCTCATTAGCTTATTAGCGCAATAGCTAAATAAATTCGTCGCCGTCATGACCCGTCAGAGACCCGCCTGTCGCGAAAAGCAAACGCCGGAGCTAGCGACGAGGAGCTTATCCTTGCCCTCATCGAGCCGGTCTGGGACGATGTCCAGCGAGCAACTCACGGCCAAATGCTCCTTGCCACCACCACTTTCTTCATCCGTGAAGTCGACAACGGCGGCCTCGCGCCGGCGTTTCACAACCAGACCCTGGACGAACTGGAAGCAGTTATCGGCGCTTTCGAAGAGCTTGGAGCGGCCCGAGATGCTCAGCTGGTTCGCGGTGCGCTCACCGACCTCTTCGACGGCGGCTGGCCGAAGGCGCAGGAGTCGCTGGATGCCAGGGTCGACGCCCTCAACCAGGCATGGATCGGCTCCCACTTTGCGTCAGTAGACGAGCAGCTCTACTACGAGACCAGGCTGTGGCCTGCCCTTCCTGCGGTATATCGCCGAGCACCCGCGGAATTCTTTCTTCCTGACGACGCGGACTAGCGCTGGGCCGAACGCACAACCTTCCTGCCGAGCTCCCCCGGTCCGCTGCCGCGCTGCTCAAAATTCAGCGCACGCGGCTTCCCGCAAAGCGGTAGCGCATCACAACCGAGTCAGGTTTGGAGGCCAGCGTCATCGCGCCCGTTCCAGACACATTGTCGCCATTCAGGCGGCCAACCCACGTGTCGATCACCTGCCCTCCCTTTACCGAAGGCTCTGAGTATGGCTGGCTGACACCAACCGAGCTGTCTCCGGCCAACGTGTACGAGGATTGGATCGTCACGTTGGAGCCCTCGGAAGTGCCCCTGCACGATCCGGCTCCGCAAACCTGCGTCCACTTCGCGATCACCGAGTCCGATCCGATCGGCGTGGACGTGCCCGTCCACGTGCCCGCGACATCGGCCTCGGTCAGCGCCGCAGCCATCGCCGGAGCCATCGCCGCGTCACTCATGGCGGTGTCTGCTGGCGGTGACTCGGTTTTCGCACAAGCCACTACAGCAACAACAACCGGAACCAACATCAACTCTCGACGCATGACGTCCTCTCGCTTGGCGGCCCGAAAAAGGTGAGGTGTGGGTTTCGCTACCTTGGAGGTTGTGACCGCCGCGTCGAACATAGCTCGTCCCTCCGGCCGCTGCCAGCACCGCCCCCCGGCTCAAGCCAAAGCAATTACACTCGCGCCTGTTGGCGAACCTTCGCTGCCCGCGTGGTCTACGCTCCCGGCGGGCGATACCGGACCGACTTCGCTTTCTTGAGGGCCTCCATCAGCTCCTCGACGCTGAGCAGAACGGTGGTCTCAAACGAGTTGAGCGCGCCGCCTGCACCGATCGCGAGCGCGACAGCCGCCATCGACACGTTGTCCGGAGCCTCCCACAAATTCCAGCCATCGTGCTCGCCGAAACCGTACCAGAACCCATGAAGCTTTCCACCCACCGACTCGATGTACGAGCGGGCGGCGTCGCGCCGATCCTCGGGGTTCTCGATCATGCGCGCCCACGTCTCGGGCGTGTAGCTGAAGCGCGACAGATACATTGCCATGGTTCGCCTCCTCCGTAGAGCCTGCCCCAGTGAACGCAGTTAACCCCTGTGGATAGGAATGTCAATCTCGGCCAGGGTAGCATGCGACCGAGGAACTCACGGACAAGCGCTCCACGCGGCGATCACTATCTTCATTCGTGAAGTCGACAACGGCGGCTTGCCCAGGCGTTTCACAATTTGACACTGGACGAACTGGAGAAGGCGCGGAAGTTAACCGGCGTCCGCGGGGCTCGTCTCGACCCGGTCGGTCGGCGCGTCCGGATGCTCGCCAAGAAACTCCACCCACTGCTTTCGGATCGCTGGATAGTGCTTGGCAGCTTCGACGAGATCGATGAAGCAGTTTATCGTCGCTTCGAATCGCATCTGCAGGGTTGGATCTGCAAGGCTGTTCTCGTTGAACCCCTTGTGTGCCTGGGCAAGCGAAAACATGTCAGGGTAAACGCGTGTCCCCAAGTGTTCGAGCGGAATGCGCAACGACCATAGTCCCCGGTTGCCGCCGGCCATCGAAGGAGATGCAGAAAGCAGAAGGGCCTGCTTGCCATTGAAAGGTTGGGGACGAATGCGGGACGTCCAGTCGATGAGATTCTTCACCGAGCCTGGCATGGAGGCATTGTATTCCGGTGAGGCCAGGATCAGGCCATCTGCGGCTCTCAGTCTCTCTGCGAAACGCTCCACCCCCGTCGGGATGCCCGAGTCCCCCTCGACGTCGTTGTCATATAGTGGTGCCGGGAAATCCGACAGGCAGGCAACATCCGCGCTTGCCCCGTTCTTTTCGACGGCGCGCGCGGCAAGACTTGCAAGTCGGTGATTGAATGAGTCGTCGCGTAGCGAACCGGCAAAGACGAGAAAGGTGACAGCGCAGCGATCTGTGCTCATGATTTGCTCCTTCGCAAATAGGTCGGCGCGCCGGCGGAGATAGGTGGCGAACCACCATGGCGCCATCCGCCCAAATATGGGCCGCGATCCCTCAGCTGCAGAGTTCTGGCCATCACGTTCCCAGTGCGATTTCCTGGCCGCGCCCCGTCGCTTTCGCACGCTCGTATACCACCGCGGCGGCGGCAACATCCTGAAGAGCAGTCCCCGTGCTGTCGAAGACGATGACCTCGCTGTCAGAGCGCCGACCGGCCCGCACTCCGCCCACTACCTCGGCAAGGTCGGCGCGCACGTCGGCGACACTCATCACGTTCGCGGCAATCGCATGATGCAGCTCGCCAATAGCTGCGCACTGCTGTCTCGAATCGACGAAGACGACTGACTGGGCAAGCAGCTTCGGGTCGAGCTCGCGCTTGCTCTCGCTATCGGCACCAACGGCGGCCAGGAACGAACCGGGCCTGAGATCACCAGCCGCGAGCACCTGCTCTCTGCCCGGAGTACAGGTCACTACCACATCGCTCGCGGCGGCGGCGGCGGCCGCATCCCGGACCGGCTCGATGGGGAGTTTCGCCGCACCTGACAGCTCGCGCGCGAAGGCTTCTGCTCTCGCGAAATGCGTATCCTGAACGAGCACCCGCG
>JACCRF010000156.1 GCA_013813715.1 Gemmatimonadaceae bacterium
AGCGGCGAACGCCGACATGCCTCGTGGCGGTGCGAGCTCCCTGATGATGACGTAATCGGATGCCAGCGCCTCGTCCACATCGCGGCGCGAAGTTGAATCTGTCATGGGCCGGAAAGGTATTCGCACACGCAGGCGAGCGGAGGACGCTGCGCAGGAGAACGGGATCGGTAGACGCCAGCGCGGCGCCGAGTATCGTGGCGGCCGGCCACGACAGGCCGAGTAGCCAGTGAGCCGCAGACGCAACAATGATCGCGGGCACCACGGTTCCGGGGCCGAGCACCCGCCACACGAGCCGTTTTCGTTTTTGGAGGTCGGCCAGGTCGAGCGATACGGCGTCGCTGAAGAGAACGAGCGCGAGGCCGAGCGTGGCGAGAACTCGCAGCGCGGGCGAGTCGAATCCCATGGCCACGAGTCCCAGGCCCGGTGAGCCCAGGATGGCGCCGAGAGCAAGGAACACGGCCACCAGGGGAAGTCCGCTTCGCTCGAGCGCGCCGGAGAGGAGCGACGCGACGATGATGACTATGCCGACGAGAGCGACAGTGGTTCCGAAATGCTCCATGCCGCTCCGTTCAGGTCAACTCGCGCGCTGGCGCGGCCGATCTCGGCGTCGATTCATTCAGGTGGCTGCGAAAGAGCGGGCGACCGGACTCGAACCGGCGACGTCCAGCTTGGGAAGCTGGCATTCTACCAACTGAATTACGCCCGCGTGTTATGCCGCTGAGGCAATGTAGCGCTCCCTATCGGCCGATCAAGTATCCGCCGCGCATCGTGGTAGAAGCCAGTCGCGTTCGGCTTCTGTGGCGCTATCCCCTGCTCCTTGCAACGCTCGAAGTACACTTCGAGCGCCATCATGAACTTCTTCTCGACCTGCCGGATCGAGGTTGCCTTGAAGTTGATGATGTCCTCGATGTCTAGAACTCTCCCGTAGAACATGCCTTCCCTGTCGCGCTCGACCCGGGCGCGATACCCCTCGAACTCGACAAGCATCGAAAACATCAGGCGGATACCAGCGGTCGGAAGGAACCTGCTGGAAGCGAACGTCGCTGGCTCAAGAGCCACCGGTCAGATTTGAACTGACGACCGCTCGATTACGAATCGAGAGCTCTACCCCTGAGCTACGGTGGCGAACTGGTAGTGCTCACTTCATAGGTTCATCGCATTCATTCGCTGCATGCCCTGGAGCGGACTCGAACCGCTACGCCTTTCGGCACCACCCCCTCAAGATGGCGTGTCTACCAATTTCACCACCAGGGCAAACCATGCGCTCGGGAGGGCCGCCTGCACCCAACCTCGCTGACAAAAAAGTACGGGGCCGACGGGGCTCGAACCCGCGACCTCTCGAGTGACAGTCGAGTGCTCTAACCAAACTGAGCTACGGCCCCAACTACTCTCCTGCCCGCCATGCTTCGGCGGATTTCACAACAACAATAGCCCCAAGGGGAATCGAACCCCTCTCTGCACCGTGAAAGGGTGCCGTCCTAACCGATAGACGATGGGGCCGAATCTCTCATCTGCGGCCTTCTGCGTGGGCACAGCCCTCTGCGTCTCGTTCGTCGATAGCGCTAACGGGATTCGAACCCGTGTTTGGGCCTTGAGAGGGCCCCGTCCTAGTCCCCTAGACGATAGCGCCGCGATTGACCCGCAGCCTTCAAGTATAAACCGCAGAAATACGTTATGAAAGCGCCCGCGGCGTGGTGTGTTACGCTCCGCCGCAATCGAGCCGCGTTCCAATCTCCGCATCGAACACATGCACTGCGTCGCGCCGCACTCGAATCGCGACGGTCGTGTCCGGCTTGATCTGAGGCTCTGGCGAGGCAACCGCAACTAGTCGCTCACCTCCCGGCAGTGACACATACACGATCTGCTCGTTCCCCATCGGCTCCACCAGCGTGACTTCGGCGCGCAGCGTCTCGTCGCCGCCATCGACAACCTCGAGATGCTGCGGGCGCACCCCGAGCACCACGCGCGAAGAACGTATTGAGCCGCAGCGGACGCTGATGGCGAGGCCGCTCCCTCTAAACGCGAAGTTTCCGTCTCCACCGATCTCTTCAGCCTGCAGCGTCCCCTCCACGAAATTCATCGCCGGGCTCCCGATGAAACCGGCGACGAACCGGTTCGCCGGACGCGCGTACAACTCCATCGGCGAAGCCACCTGCTGGAGGACACCATCGCGAAGAACCGCGATGCGATCGCCCAGCGTCAGCGCTTCTGACTGGTCGTGCGTGACGTACACCATCGTCGCCCCGAGCTTCCTGTGCAGCCGCGACAACTCAACTCGCGTCTCAACCCGAAGCTGCGCGTCGAGGTTCGACAGCGGCTCGTCAAAGAGGAATGCGAGAGGTTCGCGCACGATCGCGCGTCCGAGTGCGACTCGCTGCCGCTGACCGCCGGAGAGCTGCGCGGGTTTGCGATCGAGCAGAGCGTCCAGCCCGAGAGACCCCGCGACGACGTTCACTCGCTGGTCAATCATGGCGGCGGGCTGCTTCCGGATGCTGAGCCCGAATCCGAGATTCTCCCGCACCGTCATGTGAGGGTAAAGAGCGTAGTTCTGAAAGACCATTGCGATGTCGCGTTTCTGGGGAGGCAGGTCGGTCACGTCGCGATCGCCGATGCGAATGGTGCCGCTCGTCACCTGCTCGAGCCCGGCCATCAGTCGCAGCACGGTTGACTTGCCGCTGCCCGACGGCCCAACGAGCACGAGGAGCTCGCCGTCGGCGGCCTCCAGGCTCAGGTCGCGCGCGGCGACGAAACCATTCGCATAGACCTTGTCGACGTTTTCGAGCGCAATGCGCGCCATCAGATGTCTCCCATTATCCCTTCACGGCGCCGGCAGTGAGTCCCTGCACAATGCGGCGCTGAAAAGCGAGCACCATCAACGCAACGGGTGCGGTGGCCACGACTGCGGCTGCGAGAATCTGGCCCCACGGCACCTGGTACTGTCCCCGAAAGAGCGCGATTGCGACTGGCACCGTCTGGCGCTCCGGCCCAAGCGTGAACGACAGCGCGAAAAGAAACTCGTTCCAGCAGTAGATGAATGTGAGTATGCCCGTCGTCGCGATGCTCGGCACCGCCAGCGGCAGCAATATTTTCGTGAAGCTCTGTCGCCGCGAAGCGCCATCGACGTGAGCGGCCTCCTCGAGATCGCGCGGAATCTGCCGGATCGAGCCGGTCAGTATCCACACCGTGAGCGGCATCGCGAAAGTCATGTACGGCATGATGAGTCCCGGATACGTATCGATGAGGCGAAGTGAGCGGAGCAGCAGAAACAGCGG
>JACCRF010000019.1 GCA_013813715.1 Gemmatimonadaceae bacterium
GGCCAGGCCGGCGCCCTCGCGTCCGCCCGCTGCCCGGCCCGCCGCCCGCGTGCGCACCGGAATGAAGAACATCAACTACCTGCAGCCGCGTCTCCAGGTAACCGTGGGCACGACTATAGAGTGGACGAACAACGATCCGCTTCCGCACACGGTGACTGCCACCGACAAGAGCTTTGATTCGGGACTCATCCCGCCCGGAAAGACATACCGCCACACGTTCACGAAGGCCGGGACGTTCAATTTCTTCTGCGTGCCGCACCCCTTCATGAAGGGCACGGTCGTGGTGAGGGCGCAATGAGAAAGCAGCAAAGCACGACCGGGCGAGTGAAGGTGCGGATGCGGGTCCCCGAAGCGGCGCGCTGGGCGCGGCGAGCGACGATCTGGCTAGTGGCGGGAGTCGCAGTCGCCGGCCTCCTCTCGTGCGTTTCAGACCGCAGCACCGGCACGAGCGTAGACCTCGGTGGCTGCGACGCTCAGCTTCCGTCCGAAGCGTTCGGATCGACGATCGTGATCATCCGCGACTTCAGGTTCACGCCGGCGCAGGTTCGGGTGCGCCCGGGCACGAAGGTTACCTGGGTGAATTGCGGTGCTGCCGGGAGCGAGGCGCATACCAGCACGGCCGACGCCGGTGCCTGGAGCTCGCCGCTGCTTCCGCCGGGCGGCACGTTTACGCGGGACTTCGCGGTTGCCGGCTCGTTGCCCTACCATTGCGAGCCGCATCCCGGAATGCAGGGAACAGTGACGGTCGAATAGCGGATCAGCCCCGCACGCTACTCCATCTTTCTGCTTTCGGGAACGAGCGAAGCGTGAATCGCGAGGGCTGCTATAGCGCCTTCTGACGCGGCGACGATCGCGAGTTGCGGACCGGGCACGATGTCGCCAGCAGCGAAGACGTTCATCACCGACGTTCGATGCTTCTCGTCGGCGACGATCAAGCCGGATTCGTCGAGGTCGCAGCTGAGCTGCTCTCCCAGGGTTTCTCGCGACGCCTGTTCGTCTGCCGGCCGCTGACCGATCGCGAAGTAGAGCTTATCGCAATCGAGCTGCATTCCGCTCTCGAGGTTCACGCAGCGGATCTCACCGTCCTTCGAGGTGATCGCCTCCACCTTCTCTTCGAGAACCGGGATGTTGAGCGCTTTCAGCTTGTCGAGATGCCCCTGTTGGATATCTGCCGGCGCGCCGTTGGTGCAGATCACGATCTGATCCGTCCAGGTGGTGAGCGCCAGGGCCATGCCGACCGCCTTCCGCCCGGAGCCGATCACCACCGTTTTACTGTCGCGGCCCTCATAGCCGTCGCAGTCGGGACAGACGTGCGCGGTCTCTCCGTAGCACTCGCCCAGCCCCTCGATGCGTGGCCAGACATCCTTGATGCCTGTCGTGAGGAGAATTCGCCGCGACCTGATCTCGCTCCCGTCGTCGAGCGTGAGGGTGAACCGCTCGCTGTTCTCGTTCCTTGCGGTCTCTACGGTGGTGTCGATGAACTCGACTCCGAATTCTTTCGCGTTGTCGCGCCCGCACTGGCGCAGCGCCGGCGAGCGTATGCCGTGGGATCCGAGAAAGCCGTTGATTCCCCGTGTTTCCCAGTTGCGGGGATCTCCGGAGTCGATGACGACAACGGAGTGGAGATACCGTCCCAGCCAGAGGGCGGCGGAGAGTCCGGCGGGGCCGCCGCCGACAATGGCCACGTCATATAGGTCTAAGTCGTCATCCAACCTGTGTTGAGCCATGGTGCGTGGAAGTGCAAGAAGAAGTCCCCCAACATGCGAAACATCATTTGCGGCGGGGGTGTCCGTGGCCTTGTGATTTCCGGGAATTATTGGCCTTCTGAGAGTGTCTGCCAAGAGGATGACCATATCCCGTCTCACTCTTTTCCGTGCAGCACGTTTCGCTGTTCTGCTCGCCTTGCCCGCTGGGGTGGGAGCGCAGTCGCTGCTCGACCGTCCGCCCAGTCTGTCCGGTGGCTGGACGGGCGCGCCGGGAACCCTCCATTTCAATTTGCTGCACCGATTCTCGACGAGCGATGGGCCGGAAAACAAAGTCTCCAACGTTCCGACCTTTCTGCTCGCCGCCGGGCTTCCGAAGAGAATCCTTGCGGGGCTGAACTACTCCACGAACTCATCGCTGGCGCCGCGCTATCCGAACGAATGGGAGGTGTTCGCGCGCTGGACGCCGGTCGCGGAGGGACTACGGCGTGCCGCTGGACCTAGGCGCGCAGATCGGTTACAACAACGCCGCTGCCGGCCGCCGGCTCGGTGGTGCGCTACCGGCCGCCGGCTGAAGCACGGAGCTGCGCCTGACACCGTTGCCGCCGCAAAGCATTGAACATCCGTCGTTCTGGTCGGGGCCGGAAGCAGGGAGCGCCTTTCGTGGCCGGTAGCCGGTGGCGTGGCAGTTCTATGTTCCGGCCATCTTTAAATAGGTGGATAACGGACGCTACGACACCTGGATCGAGTCGCGATCGCCGCCGCTCAGCCGCGCCACATCCGATGGCATGTCGATGTCGATTTCAGCGACCGGTAGAGGAATTCGAGTAACTTCGCTCCCCCGAGCGCGGAGCCACGGGCCGGCGCCGATGTCGCCCTCGAGCTGCAGGAGATTATCGGCGTACTCGCGGCCGAATAGCGCGGGCACGCCAAGCGCGCCATTGTATTCCGAGGCCACGATGCGATGTCCGGCGTCGAAACCGGCGACCAGCCGCTGAATTGCGTCGGCGTCGACCAGCGGCTGATCGGCGAGAGTCACAAGTACGGCGTCGAATGGGGCAATGTCGAAGACGGCTCGAATGCCGACGGCGAGCGACGATGCCAGACCCGTGACCCATTCGGCATTCACGACTGTCGTCACGGCGGGCATCCCTGCCAGGGCCGGTTCGATCAGATCGGCATCGGCGCCGAGCACGACGATAACCGGATGTATGCCGGCATCGATCACCGCATTGGCGGCGCGGCGGACAAGGGGTGCGCCGTCGTACTCGATCAGCTGCTTCGGATAGCCCAGCCGCGTCGAACCGCCTGCCGCGAGAACGACCGCTCCGATTCGCGACGGAGTAGTGATAATCAGATCCCTGCGGCGGCGTCGACGGCTGACTGCGAAGAATGCAGCGGCGCATTCCTGTCGCGAAGGTGGCCGCCGCCGCGGCCGCTCGTAACCGCCGAGACCTCGGCGATGATCGCAAGCGCGATCGCGTGCGGGCCGTCGCCGCCGACGTCCAGGCCGACGGGGCCGAAGAGTGTGGAACTATTTTCCGTTCGCACCTGGTCCGAGGCAGCTAGATCAGCGAGCATTCGCTCCGTGCGTGCGCGCGGTCCGAGCACTCCGACGTAAGCGACTCCGGCCGACAGCAGCGACTGCACGTAAGCGGCGTCCCTCGCGAAATGGTGTGACATGACGACAGCCGCGGTACGTGGCGTCAGAGGCACCTCATCCGCCAGACGATCTGCCGCAGGACAATCCACAACGCAAGCGTCCGGGAAACGCGCCGCGTGCTGATCGACTACGGGACGATGGTCGACGACGGTGACGTCCCAGCCGAGCCGGGTTGCAAAACGCACGAGGGGGATGACGTCGGGGCCCGCGCCGCAGATCACGAGACGCACTGACGGCATTACCACCTCGAAAGCGACGCGCGTCCGGTCGTATTCGCGAACAAATCCTCCGCGGCCGGCGGCGAGTGCATCTTCGACGTTTGCGCGCGCGCTGGCCAGAGCGGCCCCATCTCCCCAGTTGCCTGTCGTTTCCGTCCGTCCGCTTGCGAAGAGAGCATGCGCTCCCACCGAAGGGAAATGTTCCACGGGGCTGACAACCTGAACCACCGTGGCGACAACCGATGGCGTGTTCGCGGAGAGAGCATGCTCGAGTAGAGCCGAAGTTCGGCGGGCATCATCGGGCGACAGCGGCTCGAGCAGGACGTCTATCAGCCCGTTGCAACCAAGCCCGAGTCCCCACGCGGCATCGTCATCGGCCCGAGTGTCGTAGGTAACCACGTTTGCGCTTCCGGTTGCGTGAACCTCTCGCGCATGTTCGGCGAGATCCGATTCGAGGCATCCGCCGCTCACGAGCCCGACCGTGGATCCATCTACGTGAACGACCATACGGGTTCCGACGCCACCGTAACTCGATCCGGTGATCTGCACCACTGTCGCGAGCACGACCGACTCGCCGCGAACAGCCGCGGTGGAGAGCGCATCAACGATGGCGCGGTGGGTCGTCATGGAATACTACGAAGCATGAATTCAATGTGAGTTGTCGGCGGGTCATCGGGCAAGCCTGGCGCAAGCCTGGTGTGGGCACTTTTTCGTTTCAGGCAATCTTGCCGGGCGTCGCGGCGCACGGCATCTTGACGCAATGTCAGCAGTCGGCAACAGCGTCGCGCGAAAGGACGGAATAGGCAAGGCCACGGGAGCGGCGCGTTACGCCGACGACATCACGTTTCCCGGGATGTTGCACGGCCGCACCATCCGCTCAACGATTCCGTGCGGCCGGATACGCTCGGTGCGCCTCGACTTCGACACGACAGGGTTCACGGTCGTTGACCATCGCGACGTTCCGGCCCGCAACGCGGTCGACCTCATCGCCCAGGACCAGCCCTTCCTCGTCGAGCAGGAGATCCGTCATATGGCGGAGCCCATTCTCCTGCTTGCCCACGAGAACAGGGAACGACTTTATGCGGTGCCCGTCGAAGTCGAATACGATGAAGGCGAGCCGCTCTTCGACCCGGAGAAGTCGCAGCAGGTATTCAAGACGATCGACATCGTGAAGGGCGACACTTCATCCGCGCTGGCGGACGCAGAGCTGGTCGTCGAGGGGACGTACCGCACCGGGCACCAGGAGCACGTCTACATCGAGCCGAATGGTGTCATCGCGGTTCCCGAAGACGGTGGGATCGCGATTTACGGATCGGTGCAGTGCCCATTCTATGTGATCAAGGCGCTCCGATGCCTGCTCGGCGACGCGCATCCCAACGTGCGGGTGATTCAAACTGAAACCGGGGGCGGCTTCGGTGGCAAGGAGGAGTATCCGTCCATGATCGCGGGGCACGCTGTGATGCTCGCGCTCAAGTCCGGGCGGCCGGTGAAGATCATCTACGATCGCGCAGAGGACATGGTCGCGACGACGAAGCGGCATCCGGCGATCGTGCGGCATCGCACCGGCGTCACGCGCGCTGGAAGGATCGTCGCAATGGACGTAGACGTCCTCATGGACGGCGGTGCCTACGTAACCCTCAGCCCGACGGTTCTCTCACGCGGTTGCATCCACGCGGCGGGCCCCTACCGGTGCGACAATGTCCACATCCACGGGCGCACGGTCTTCACCAACACGCCGCCGAACGGCGCGTTCCGCGGCTTCGGCGCGCCGCAGACGGAATTCGCGGTGGAAGTGCACATCGACCGCATCGCCGAGGCGCTGGGAATGGACGCGGTAGAGTTGCGGAGAAGGAACGCTCTGCGGCCGGGCGACACCACGGCCACGGGCCAGACGCTGCGCGATGATTGCAGTGCTCTGATGGTGCTCGAAGAGGCGGTGCGGCGCACCGACTTCGACAGGAAGCGCGAGGAATACAAGGGATCCAATCGATCAGTCGGACTCTCGCTCTTCTATCACGGCGCTGGTTTCACGGGAGCGGGCGAGCGGAACCTGAAATCGAAGGCGAGGCTCGAGCTCACTGCCGGCGGAGTCCGGATTGCGGTTGGCAGCACGGAGATCGGGCAGGGCACCCGCACCATGCATGCACAGATCGTGACTGACGCGCTTGGAATTCCTTATGAAGACGTTGAGGTCGCGCAGCCGGACACATCGCGCGTTGCCGACAGCGGCCCGACCGTCGCGTCGCGGACCTGCATGGTAGTCGGCAAGATCCTCGAGGAGTGCGCCCACGAAATGAGAGACCGACTCGGCGGTCTATCGCCCGCGGAGTATCACTCGCGTCACGGACCGCTGACCGTCGAGCGGATGTATGAGCCGCCTGACTGGATCGAGTGGGATGACGCACTGTATCGCGGCGACGCCTACGCGACTTATGGCTGGGGATGCGACGTCGCCGAGGTGGAGCTCGATCCCGACACGTTCGAGGTGCGGCCGATTCGGCTGACCGCGGTGCAGGAGTTCGGCAGGCCGATCCATCCCGCTCTCGCCCGGGGACAGATCGAAGGCGGGACAGCGCAGGGGCTCGGCTACGCGCTCCTCGAGCGGGTCGTGATGCACAACGGGGCGATGGCCAACGGCCAGCTCACCAATTACACGATTCCGACGACGCTGGATACGCCGGAAATCGACGTCGTGATGATGGAGAATCCGTATCCCGGCGGTCCGTTCGGCGCGAAGGGGCTCGGCGAGCTACCGATGGATGGTCCTGCCCCCGCGGTGGTGAACGCGCTCCGCCAGCTCGGTTTCGACGTGAGGGAAATTCCTGCGACTCCCGAGCTCCTCTCCGCGGGATCGCGCCTCGGGTGAAGTGATAAACGAGGCGCAGAGCGAGCCGAGGCGCGGAAAAATGACGTTGCGGTTCGTTCTCAACGGCGCCAAGACCGAGCTGGATGCGCACCCGATGGCGCGCCTTCTCGACGTGTTGCGCGAGGAATGTGCGCTCACGGGCTCCAAGGAGGGATGCGGCGAAGGGGAGTGCGGTGCATGCACGGTTCTCGTGAATGGCGAGCCGGTGTGCTCGTGCATCATTCCGGTCGCTCACGTCGAGGGTGCCGCCGTGCTGACGATCGAGGGTCTCGGCGGCGATCATCCGCTTCAGCATCATTTCATGAACGAAGTAGGCGCTCAGTGCGGCATCTGCACGCCGGGGATGATCATGGCGGCGATGGCGCTTGGACCAGCGCCGACCCTTGAGGACGTGAAGACCGCGCTCGCCGGGAATCTTTGCCGCTGCACCGGCTACGCGGCGATCTATCGCGCGGTCATGAAGTGGCGGGGCCTGGAGGCGCCGCCGTCGATGGTGGCGGAGTGATTCCGGCGACATCTGCCGCATGAGAACCGCGATCTCGGAGCTGGACCTCCGGAGCGCCTCATCCCTGACCGAAGCGCTTGCGATTCTGCGCGACGAAGCGCGAACGCCGATCGCGGGGGCAACCGACGTCTATGTCGCGCTCAATTTCGGCACGCTCAAACCGAAGAGATTTCTCGACATCTGGGCGCTGGATGAGCTGCGCAGCATCTCCCTCAGCGGGGACACGCTCGTGATCGGATCGCTGACGACGTACACATCGCTGATCCAGTCTCCCATCGTCGGCGAGCGACTCCCCATGCTCGTCGAGGCGTCGCGACTGGTGGGAGGCGTGCAGATCCAGAACCGGGGCACGATCGGAGGCAACGTCGCCAACGCGTCGCCGGCCGGAGACGCGCTTCCGGTTCTTGCAGCAGCCGATGCAGTGATCGTCGTGCGCAGCGACGCTGGAGAACGGCGTGTGCCGATCACGCAGTTCTATACCGGCTATCGCGCCACGGTAATGACACCCGACGAACTGATCGTCGCGGTGGAGATAGCACCGGTCGAGGGGAAGCAGTGGTTCCGCAAGGTAGGAACGCGCGCGGCGCAGGCGATTTCGAAGGTCGTCGTCGCGGGTGTGCGGGCCCCGATGCCGCGCATCGCGTTCGGGAGTATTGCGCCGACGGTGGTGCGGGTGCCCGAGACCGAACGTGCGCTGGGTGATGGCGCGACGATCGATGACGCGGAAGGGGTTCTGGCACGCGAGATCGCTCCCATCGATGATATAAGATCGACCGCGGAGTACCGGCGGCGAGTATCGATGAATCTGCTGCGGCGGTTCTGGGCGGAGACGGGCTAGGGCGAGTTTGGCGGAATTTCGGGATGCCGCGGCTTGACTTGCGGAACTGAGAACTGCGGAACTGAGAACTACCAGGCTGCCGGCCGCCGGCTCGGTGGGGCGCTGCCGGCTGCGGGCTCAATCGGACCTGCTGGAAAAGCGGTCGATCGGATTGAATGGATCAGGGACTGGATGGAGATATTTGAAGTTGAGACTGGCTTCCGGGAGTCCAACATCCGTCGTTCTGGTCGAGCCGGCGGCCGGTAGCGCCTTTTGTGGCCGACTGCCGGCAGCCTGGTAGTTCTAGGTTCCGTCGTTCCCTGACTCGATCCCGGATTTCCCGGAAGAAGAAATCGTATGAGCCTCATCATCCGCGGTCGGCGTGTAGTCACACCGGAAGGCATGCGTGCGGCATCGGTGCATGTCGAGGGCGGGCGGATCGGACGCGTCGGCGCGTGGGACGACATTCCCCCAGATACGACGGTGACCGACGCCGGCAACGCTATCGTAATGCCCGGACTCGTGGATACGCATGTGCACGTGAACGAGCCGGGGCGGACTGAGTGGGAGGGATTCGAGTCGGCGACGAGCGCTGCCCTCGCGGGCGGCGTGACAACTATTCTCGACATGCCGCTCAATTCGATTCCGGCGACGACGAACACCCGGGCATTGGACGTAAAAAGAGCGGCGGCAAGCGGCAAGACTCATGTGAACGTCGAATACATCGGCGGCGTAGTTCCCGGAAACACGAGTGATCTCGAGCCTCTTCGCGACGCAGGCGTCCGAGCGTTCAAGTGCTTCCTGAGTCCGTCCGGAGTGGATGAGTTTCCTCATGTAAGCGAGTCCGACCTTCGTCATGCATTCCCCGTTCTGGCTCGGCTCGGCCTTCCGTTGATGGTGCACGCCGAGGATCCCGCGTGTTTGCTTTCTGCGCGCGGGGGATCGCGAAGCTACGCGGACTATCTCGCATCGCGTCCCGCCGCGGCGGAGCGTTCCGCTATCGAGCTGCTGGTGCGGCTGATGGAATGGTGCCCCACCAGGATCCACATAGTTCACCTGTCCTCGGCATCTTCCCTCGATGTTATCCGATCGGCGCGAGATCGCGGCCTCCCAATCACCGTCGAGACCTGCCCGCATTATCTCACGTTCGCGGCGGAGGAAATCCCGGACGGCGCGACTGAGTACAAGTGTGCGCCGCCGATTCGCGGTGCAGCTGACCGCGAGGGATTGTGGCGGGGGCTGGTGGACGGCGATATCGACCTGATCGCCTCTGACCATTCTCCGTGCACGCCGTCAATGAAGGAGACCGACGGAGATTTCTTCACTGCATGGGGCGGGATTGCGTCGCTGCAACTGTCGCTCGCGGCGGTCTGGACCGGTGCCCGGGAGCGCGGTGTTGGCCCGGAGAAGATATCGAAATGGATGAGCGGCGCGCCTGCGCGCCTCGCAGGATTGGAACAGCGAAAGGGGGCGATCGCCGCCGGGTACGACGCCGACATCGTGATCTGGGATCCGGATACGAGCTTTGTTGTGAGCGGCGCGTCGCTCCAGCACCGCCATCCGGTCACGCCTTACAATGCCCGCGAGTTATGGGGCGAGGTACGAACGACGTATGTTGCCGGTCGCCGGGTGTCCGGCGACAGTCGTACCTTACCCTGACAGATTCATTGCCAATGGCACCATTCATCGATCTGATCGATCTCGCCGCCGAGCGGTTGGGTGGCGCAGTGATCGCCGCGAACGACGAGTTCTTTGCGCCAAAGGAATCGCTTCTGAAGTCGGGCATGCCCGAATGGCGCGAGGGCGCGTATACCGAGCGCGGCAAATGGATGGACGGATGGGAAACGCGCCGCCGCCGCACACCGGGGCACGACTGGGCGATCATTCGACTCGGAGCTCCCGGTATCGTGCGCGGTGTCGTGATTGACACTGCTTACTTCACCGGCAACTATCCCGAGCGGGCCAGCATCGACGCCTGCGGAATCGAGGGCACGCCGTCCGGCGAATCGCTTGCTACGGACGAATCGGTGTGGCAGCCCCTGCTCGCGGAACGATCGCTCGGCGGCAACACGGCGAATGCGTTCGAGGTCGATGGGGCCGACAGCCGGATCACGCATCTGCGGCTCAACATTTTCCCCGACGGTGGAATCGCGCGGCTGCGCGTGCACGGTGAAGTGGTTCCCGACGAGAACGTCTTTGCCACCGGACGCCAGGTTGATCTCGCGGCGATGGAGAACGGCGGGTTCGTCGAATCGTGCAGCGACATGCACTATGGCCACCGGCAGAACCTCATCCTGCCGGGACGGTCGACGCACATGGGTGACGGGTGGGAGACGAAGCGCCGCCGCGGGCCGGGGCACGACTGGACGATCGTGCGTCTCGCGCGGCGCGGGGTGATCGAATGGGTCGAGCTCGACACCGATCACTTCAAGGGAAACGCGCCAGGTAGTTGCATGCTCGAATGGTGCGAGGTTACCGACGGCAGCGCCCCGCT
>JACCRF010000047.1 GCA_013813715.1 Gemmatimonadaceae bacterium
CGGTCACGGAGCGACTGAGCTGTCGGTTTCATCGCCTGTTTCATGAGCGGGCCACCTCTTCGCTCAGGCCTTCGCTCAGTCGAGCGTATGCCGCGAGCGGACGGCGCTCGACTGAGATCTCTCTAAACACCGGATTCGGCAGTTGCCGGGCAGTCATCCGATCCGGCGAAAGCACGAGCGACTGGTACGGCCGCGGTGCAAGCGGCAGCAGGATCGCCTGCTGCTTGGGTCATCGCCGGAGCCGGGCGGGGTCGGCGCTCGCGAAGCGGGGGAGGAGGTACCAAAATGTGAACGGACCGGGAATCACTCCCGGTGCGCCTCACATGTCATCGCGCCACCACGGCTTCGTCCCGGCTGATTGGTCGGCATGGTCACATTCTGAAGGGTGGACTGCCGGGTCAGGGACTGGCGTCACATTTGTCCGGTGGCACGAGCGCGCGCGCTCAACTTGTCACCGCGCCATTCTTGTCCCAGAGCCGGTTGACCACATAGAGCAAAACCGAACCACTTACGACGAACACCGCCGTGAGGAGCAGGGCAGCGCGGGATGGTTGGTCGCTCATCCCTTGAAGCCAAGTGCATGCGCAATTTCCTTCTGCGCATCATCCAGTGTCAGAAAACTGATCGACGCCGGCTCATCAGCGAGATAAAGTGCGGTGGCAAGATGCCAGCAATCAGCGCCCCGCAGATATCCCGCACTGAGAACGCGAGTGATCTCATCACTCAACGGGCGATCGGGAAGTATCCATGCTATCGAGGCAAGCAGTTTTACAGGAAGTTCGACTCGTTCTCTTGCGAACGCCGACCGCAGCTCGGATTCGAGGAGGTTCGACGAAACCAACTCGTCAAAATCCGACAGACGGCGCACCATTGCGGTGGCATTCCGCTCGGAGAACGCGATCGCAACGAGGCAGGATGTATCGACGTACGCGACTGACATCAGTCCCGGTCATCGAAAAACCGCTTGAGTGCGCCAGGCCGGCGCGTCACGGGGCGCGGGCGCGTTCGGCGTGAGTCCGGCCGCACCAGTATTCCGCGATCGGCGAGCTCGTCCATCCTTGCCTTGAGTCCGGCACCCTTGGGCGCGATGGGACGAAGTTCGACCACAGGCTCGCCGTGCACTGTCACAACAACATGCCGTCCCTGGCGCACCATACGCACGATCGCCGAAAACTTCGCCTTCGCCTCGTACAGGGAGTACGTGTCTCTCATGGCTATAATGTGGTCAGTCTAGTCTAATCACACAAGAGATGTCGCCCTGACTGAGCTTCGATCGGGCGTCCAATCGGGTGATGTGGCAATCGGAGCAGGCGACGCATCGAGGTACAGTGGAAACCGGCTTGCTCAAGAGCCTACGTGCCTGATCCGTTTACATCCGTGAAATGTAAGAAAAGCCTCTAGATGTTGGCTCGGCGAGTGTTTCCCCCGGCGGTATATTCACCGCTGACTCGGTCGCGGGGAGGTCTGGCGTTTCAGTTCATAATCGTCGAACGCGAGGCGGGCGTGACGCGGCGCACCTATCTGTGAAGAGGTCCACGGCAGGGATTCCGAGGGGCTGAGGTTTGCCATCACAGTTCAGCACTTCTGAAAGAGCCCCACCATGGAACTCATCGGCTTTATCACCGGTGTCTTCTGCCTTTGCGATGCTCTGCTGCCCTTTGATTCCGGCTGAGAGGCTTATCTCGGAAGCTGGCCGCGAATGGCACCCGCCGGGAAGTCCGTCGTGTGAACGTTGACGTAAAAGGATGCGGGGCTCTCAAGGATCTCCCGGAGCAGGTCCGAGTTCAGGCCGGAAGTGCAGCCGATTGCCTTTCCTGTCGCGTCCGGCGGCGAGAGGACGACGACGATGTCGCCGCGAACACCCGGAACCGCCTTGTGGATATGTGAACTTGTCGCCGGAAGCGCGATGTCGCGGACGTACATCTTCCAGCAGAGCTCGCCCTGGCCGGTCACTCTGATGAGAGCCAGCCCGGTGCCGTCGGGGTCGCCCGTCCAGGGCGGCGCGGTAGTGACCTCCTGCGTCATGTGTGTCGAGAACAGCGTGCCTCCATGCTCGGCGCCCGCGATCACCGCGAGTTGTACAGTCCTCGTGGCGGTCGGCGTGTCCAGACCGCATCCGACGAGCGACGCCGGAGCGACTGCCAGCGACGCCGCGAGCATGATGAATCGGATTGACATGGTGTGTCTCCTTTGGGTTATGGTTGTGAATCGGCGAACGCGACGCGCTTCCGTAGCCTCCCCAAGCGGTCGCGCGGGTATATTGAGGATGGGGAGTGAACACAGGGTGTCGCCCCAGTGAACTCTCAATGAATTCCCCGACTTTCTATCTCAAGCTTCTGGGGAGCCCATCCCTCGAAGGTGGCGGCGGAGCTCCTCTCACAGGCCGAGCCGCCCAGCGCCACCGCCTTGCCCTGCTCGCCCCGCTCGCGCTGGCGCCAGCCCAGCGGTTGAGCCGCGACAACTTGATCGCCTACCTCTGGCCGGAGAGCGATGCGGAGCGGGGGCGCAATCTCCTGAATGTCTCCACCTACGTGCTCCGGACGGCGTTGGGCGAAAGCGCGCTCCTGTCCGAGGGCAATGACCTGCGCCTGAATGCCGAGATCATCCAGACGGATGTGGCGGATTTCGAGGCCGCGCTCGAGCGAGCGGATCACGAACGCGCAGTGGTTCTCTACAGGGGTCCCTTTCTGGACGGCTTCTTCCTGAGCGAGGCGCCGGAGTTCGAGCACTGGGTGGATCGGGAGCGCGAACGGCTCGCCGGCGGCTATGCAAAGGCACTGGAAGCCTTGGCGGAGGCGGCCGAGGGCGAGCGGGACTTTGCGAGGGCGGCGGAGTGGTGGAAGGCGAGGGCGGCGCACGATCTGTACGACTCACGCGTCGCGCTCCGGCTCATGCAGGCCTTGGCGGCCAGCGGCAACCGGGCCGGGGCCATCCAGCACGCCGCGATTCACCAGCGACTGCTCCAGCAGGAGTTCGGGATGGGATCAGCTCCCGAGATCGCAGCGCTGGCGGAGCGGCTGCGGACGGAGCCCGCAACCGAAACTCCGGTATTGAGCCAGTGGGCCGAAACGCAAAGGGAACGGCACATTGAGCCCCCCGTCCCGCCGAATGAGGAACCGGTGGCAGCTCCGGTGGAGTCGCGCTTCGCACGGCCAACGTATCCGTCATCGGCGGCCGCGGTTGAAGGCAGGACGGGGCGCCGACGGAGGTGGCTGGCCGCCACCGCGCTATTGGCCGTCGTCTGCTCTGTGGGCGCTGTCTGGGCCGTCGGGTGGGACGACTCTGAGCCCGAGCGCTCGATTGTCGTGCTCCCCTTCATCAATATGAGCCCGGACGCGGACAACGAGTACTTCAGCGACGGCGTCACCGAGGAGATTATCACACGTCTGTCGGCCGTCCCCGAGCTCAAGGTGATCTCGCGTACCTCGGCGATGCATTACAGGGGTAGCAAGAAGTCACTCCCGCAGATCGCGGATGAGCTGAACGTCGCTCACATCCTCGAGGGGAGTGTGCGGCAGAGCGACGGGCGTGTGCGGATCTCGGCGCAGCTCGTAGATGCCCGTGCCGACGGCCACCTCTGGGCGGAGAACTACGACTACAAGCTGAGGGACATCTTCCGGGTGCAGGAGGAGATCGCGCGGGAAGTCGTGCGGGCCCTCGAGCTAGAGCTGGGGGAGCGGGGGCGCACGCTGCTGGTGAAGCAGGGAACCCGCGACCCGGAAGCGTACCAGTTCTACCGCCGAGGCCGCTTCCTCTGGAACACGCGGACGAGGGAGGGGCACGAGCAGGCAATCGAATATTATCGGCGCGCGATCGAGCGCGACTCAAGCTACGCGGATGCGTACGCCGGGCTGGCGGATGCCTACCTCACCGCCTATCAGTTCAATGTCTCCAGCAGGCCCGAAGCGGAGGCATATTCCCGGCTGAAGTGGGCGGCGGAGCGGGCGCTCGCGCTCGACGACCAATCCGCCGATGCCCATACGTCGTTCGCGGTCGCCCTGTGGTGGCAGCGGAACTGGCTAGGCGCGGAGCGCGAGCTGCGCCGGGCCATCGCACTGAACCCCGGCCACGCGACCGCCCGCAGTTGGTATTCCCTGCTGCTGGCCGGTTTGGGACGGTCGGAGGAAGCGCTCCAGCAGAGCCGCCGCGCCTATGAGCTGGACCCGTTCGCGGTAATAATCAGCATCACGTACGCATGGCAATGTTACCTCGCCCGCGATTACGACTGCGCCATCGAGCAGCATCGCAGAACCCTCGAAATCAACAACGCCTGGGCACCCGCTTACGCAGGTGCTGGTTTGGCCTATGCACAGAAGCGGATGCACCAGGCTGCGACCCGTGAAGTCTCGAAAGCAGTTGAGTTGATGCCGCAGAGTTCGACATGGGCCGATCTCGCCTACGTGCACGCGCTCTCCGGCAGGAAGGAGGAAGCAGTGCAGCTATTGCAACGCGCGAAGATAGGGGCTCCGGAAGGCTTCAATATTGCGCGCGCGTACGTAGCTCTCGGCGAGCCGGACAGCGCATTCGCCTGGCTCGATCGCAGCAGCTGGCAGTGGCCGCACCGGGCCGTCCGAAGCGACCCCGCGCTGGATCCCCTCCGCTCCGATCCGCGCTTTGCGCAACTGGTGGTGCGGGTAGACCGGGAGATGGGGATCCAGTAGGGCGCAATTCATGATCGTGGAGTGAATTCTTCGTCAGAGTGCGGCTGGCGCGTTGCGTGCAGGTCGCGGCCGCCTCAAGCCAACCGCCCATCAGCTCGAGGAACAACATGGTCACGGCTCAGCGAATCAGTCCCTGCCTGTGGTTTGCCGATCAGGCCGTCGCCGCGCGTGGAGGCAACGCATAACCCAAGACTCAGGACGCAAAACGCGCCACTCACCGGGTTCTCCCCAGCCGCCCTCCGGAGCCTGAAGGGCCCGCCCTTAAAGGTATAGCCGGATGTCAGGGCCGAGCGTAACCTTTGGTTGCCCGGTGACATCTGTCTCGCGCGTTTCATCGTGACTCGATGACGTCTCGCAAGGGAGCTCCCGCATGCCCAGGAAATCATCCGGTTCTTCAGGACCCAACAAAAGGAAACCTGCGGCGACGGGCGCGGCGCGAAAGAGGTCGGGCCGCGGCCGCGGGGCCGCGCCGGCTGAGGCGAGGGCGGAGAGTTACGAGCACCCTGAGGCCGAGATCGCGAGCCGGCCCGAGATAGGTACACAGTCGGGGTTCAGGAAGAAAAAGCCGGCAAGGAATTACAGGTACGATTCGTCCCTCGCCCCCGCTCTCGACTGGGACGGAACCAACTCCGTCCGCGAGCGCGGCGAGGAGCTCATCCGGCGGATTCTCGACGCCGAAACGATCGAATCAGCGAAGGCGGCGGCCGAGGAGCTCGCGCGGCTGTCGCGGCCGTTCCTCGACTGGTCGGGCAAGGCCGAGCGGTTGTCGTTCGATGTGCCGACCCTCCCGCTCTTCGTGCACGAGCGGCTTTCCACTGAGGCGATTTTAAAGACGCTCAGGCGGCACGAGCGGAGCAAGCAGGAGTCGTTCGACCTGTTCGGCGACCCGAAGCGCTCGATCGCCGACCAGATGCTGCGTGCCTACGAGCACCGCGACCCCTGGGTGAACCGCCTCATACTCGGCGACTCGATGGTCGTGATGAATTCGCTGCTCGAGTACGAGGGGATGGGTGGCCAGGTGCAGATGATCTACATCGACCCGCCGTACGGCGTGAAGTTCGGGTCGAATTTCCAGCCGTTCGTTCGGAAGCGCGACGTGAAGCACAACGATGATGCGGACATGACGCGCGAGCCGGAGATGGTGCAGGCGTACCGCGACACGTGGGAGCT
>JACCRF010000061.1 GCA_013813715.1 Gemmatimonadaceae bacterium
CTCGCGTACACTGGCACTCCGTTCGCCGAAACCGTAATCGGCCGCCCGCGGCTGGGCGTCAAGACGGGGTGCAACGAGGCGTTCATCGTCGTGGCCGCCGTCGCGAACGGCGAGAGAGATGGCACCGCTGCTCATCAGCGTTCTCACGAAAGCGTGCGAGAGGCGGTCCTGACGACGATCACCTCGGGAACGCGCTCGGGATCCGTTGAGAGCCACATGCTTCGTCCACTCATTCGCGGCGATTCGGCGCGGTCGTGGATCGTTGACCGCTCCGAAGAGATGATCATCTGGACTCACGATCCCGACGGAGGCCCCATGAGATCGCCTCCCCCGTACGTGAAAAAGTGGCTCGGCGCCTGGCGGGGCGACCTCGAGCGTCGGAGTGATTCGAAGCGCGATGGCCGGTGGTGGCAGCTTTTTCGGACCGAGAGTGCATCGCCCGCCTCGCCGCGGGTCGTCTGGGCCGATATAGGTAGGAATCCGCGTGCGGCAGTGTTGATGGCGGGGGATCCTGCTGTCGCGCTCAACACTTGCTACGTAGCTCAGTGTCGCGACAATTTCGACGCATTCGCGTTGACTGCGCTGATCAACTCTCCGGTCATCGCTGCCTGGCTGGGGTTGATAGCCGAACCGGCACGCGGCGGTTATCGTCGCTTTCTTGGGTGGACGATGTCGCTCCTCCCGCTGCCGGCGGATTGGGCACGAGCGCGCCGCATTATGGCGCCGGTGTGTGAGCGCGCGATCGCCGGGATGCCACCCACCGATGCTGCCCTCGTCGCAGCCACTCTCGATGCGTTCCGACTCGGCGAATCAGAGATCGCGCCGCTCATGCGGTGGAACGGCAGATGAGACTCGTCCCGAAATCAGGCAATAGACACCGAATGCGGATCGTGGATGCCACGACCGCTCGCGCGACGCTCGCTGCCGCATGGCTCGGAACGGACGACGCGCCGATCAAGGCCGTTTCAGGGTCAGACCAAAGGAGCCGCAATGTCCTTGGGGCCGTCGTGCTCCGGCCCCACCAGATCTCTGCCGTGGCGCGAGTCGGGGCCGCGATGGAGGAGTTCGGTGGTGCCCTTCTCTGTGATGCCGTCGGAATGGGCAAGACGTTTGTCGCCCTTGCCGTCGCACGGGATGCCCCTCAACGCCTGATCGTCGCACCAGCCATGTTGCGCGATATGTGGCGCACAGCAGCATCGCGCGCTGAGGTCGGTGTTGAGTTCGCCTCGTTCGAAGCTCTTAGCCGTGGTCGTGTTCCGGCTCATGACAGCGCATTCATCGTGGTCGATGAGGCGCACCATGCGCGCAATCCTTCCACCCGACGATTTCGGGAGCTGGCAGCACTCGCTTCGCGGGCCCGAGTCCTGTTGCTCTCCGCCACGCCGGTGCATAACCGGCGCGAGGACATCGTGACTTTGCTCTCGCTATTTCTCGGCGCGCGCGCCGCGTCGCTCACGACCGCTGAAATCACGCGATGCGTAATTCGTCGCGAACGCGCCGCCGCGACTGGTTCGAGCATCATTCCCTTGATCGCCGAGCCGGAGTGGGTCGACGTTGGCGACCGAGGTGGTGGAACCCCTGACGACACTCTTCCTGCCCTCCTGCTCGATCTGCCGCCACCCTTGCCCGTACGTAATGGCGGAGACGGCGGGGCGCTCATTGCTCACGCGCTGATTCGGCAATGGGCGTCCAGCGATGCCGCTTTGCGCGCCGGGCTCCGGCGCCGCGTCAAGAAATCGATCGCGCTTGCCCACGCCCTGGAAAACGGCGTGTATCCGTCGGCGCGCGAGCTCACAGCGTGGGTGATCGGCGAAGACTCGGTTCAACTGGGATTCCCTTCGTTCCTTGCGCCGGCGCACGCGAATACCGCCGAGCTGCTCGCAACGCTCCGTGAGCACCGCGAGGCTTTATGTAAGGTGCTCGGCCTGGTAGGTGCGGCTGAAGGCGACGATCGCAGAAGGGCATCAGCGCTCCGCGATATCAGGCGAAAGCACGCCGGGGTGAAGATCGTAGCGTTCTCGCAGTACGCAGAAACTGTTCACGCGCTGTTCGTCGAGCTAATGCGGGATGGCGAGGTCGCGGCGCTCACCAGCCGCGGGGCTAGAATCGCCAGCGGAGCAATTTCCCGTGCCGACGCAATCGCCAGGTTTGCACCCGCCGCGAGCCGGCAGTCGCCCCCGCCGAGATCGAGCGCGATCTCTTTGCTGCTGACTACCGATATCCTGAGCGAGGGAGTGAACCTCCAGGATGCGGGAGTCGTTGTGCATCTGGATCTGCCTTGGACCGCCGCGAGGCTCGAACAACGCGTTGGCCGGATCGCACGCATGGGGTCGCGTCACCAGACGGCGTTCTCCTACGCGTTACAGCCGCCCGTGAGCGCAGAAGCGATCGTCCGGATAGAGGCAACGCTGAGGTCAAAGTTGAAGTTGACGACGGCGGTGGCCGGACGGATGGTGAATCTTCTGCCGACGTGCAACGGCGCGTCCGATGAGACGAAAAGCCCGGCGGTCCTGAGCGAAGATATACGCCGCGTGCTGCTTTCGTGGCGGTCTGGCGCGGAGCCGCTTCACGACATCGCTGCTCCAATCGTCGCTGCATCGGGCGCGACGGAATGCGGTTTCGTCGCGGCGTGCACCGTGGACGGCCGGGTTACCCTCTTGTCGGCCTCCCGTGAAAGCGTCAGCGAGGATCCGGCCGAGCTGCTCGCAACCCTGCGAATGGCGGGAGGCGTTACTGTGGACGCCTCATCACAATCGGCGAAAAAGGCCTTCCGCGCGATTGAGTTGCATCTCGCGTCGTCGCGAGCAATGGCCGGAGTGTTTCCAGATCGGAGCGCGGCCGGGCAACTCCGGCGCTCGGTACTGCGGCGGATCTCAGTGATTACCGCCCGGGCACGGCCGCATGCGCGCGCGCACGTCGCCACGCTCGCTGAGCGTGCCCGCACGACCGTAAACGGGCGCCTCGGTGCCGGCGCCGAGTCGGAGCTGCGCGTCGCTGCGTCAAGCACAGGAATGTCGGATGAGGAATGGCTGCGCGGGATCGTGCTGCTCGGCGAGCGTCAATCGCACGTGGCCCGAGCCACTGAGGGCCCGAGCAGTGGCGAGATCAGCCGGGTGATCGTCCTGCTTCTTCTCCGTTCGAAGCGAGAAAGGCGAAACCGTTGTCATCGGCAACGGAACGCTGATGGACTCGTATCGCCACTCGATTACGGTTCGCATCCGGACGGGACTTCCCCGTTCGACTCCAGTCAAGGAGGCACCAATGCGAACGAAGTTCACGAACGTTTCCATCCTGCTGGCGGTCGCCGCTGGGGCAGCGATAACGATGGCGGGTTGCTCGCCGGATACCACAGCACCCGAGATAGACGCCGCGGCGGCAGCGCGAAAGACAGAGCGTCGCGTAGAGGATCTGCGCGCGAAATATGGGTGGCTCGGCACCTACCACTCTGACGGCCTTGCGTACGTTTACGCGAGGCTTGCCAACAGCGGAAAAATCCACGGCCGGTCCGACGCCTGCCGCATTGCGTCACAGGCATTGAAGGAGTTTCACCGCACGGCACGGAGCGGCGAGATTCCCTACGGACTCGTTGACCCCTCGATCGCGAACGAGGTCTGCCCGGAGTCGACGGAGCAGCCGGCGCCAGCCCGCGCGATTCTTTCGGCGTCCCTTCCTGAAGGTGTTCGCAGGGAGGAGCTCTCCGCACCAGCGATCGCCTACATGGATCAGATCAGCGTCGCGATCGACAACGCAACGGAACGTGCGGTACTGCTCGGTCAAATAAGCAGCATCGAGTTCGCGGCGGCTGCCGAGCTGCCCGAGGATGAGGCGGGGGCGGTTACCGCGGTGGCTTCGATCGCGGTGAGCTCGGTGGACTACTGGGAGGAAAACCTCGATAGCTGGTCGAGTGTCGGCGGCGAGCTGCCGCTGCTGTACACGCGTGCAGGCACCGATGGCATGCCGGGTGCCGGCAAAGTCGTCGCTACGGCGCCTGGTGCGGCGGCATACGACTCCAAATGGTGGCAGAATCCGTTTCTCAAGGGTTACCTGAAGGTGGTGGGAGCCGATGCGGCGGCCGGTGCGCGCGTGCTCTACACGAGCTGGTGCGTCGGCCCGCTCGGCTGGGACGCGGCGGCCGCGGCCGCGCTCTGGGGGTCGGTAACCATGGCAGCCACTCTTCTCTTCTAACAACATAGGGCTACATCCACGGCAGTCAGAACCGTTTTCGAGGAACCGCCATGCGTCGCTATTTGAGGAATGCAACACCCGAAGTGTACTTCATCTTCAGCGCCCTCATTGGAGCCCTCATCGCTGCCGGTCTGAGTTTCACGCAGTTCGGCTTCGGATTCTGGACGATGTGGGGTATCCTGCTTTCCATCGACGTGGTCACGTACATCGCCATGAAAGCGGGATGGATCAGGACGCCGAGGCAGCGGAGCGGTACGGATCCATAGCCGCGACGCTGAGGCCGTGCGAAGGTGAAAGGGACGGGCCGCGTCAGGAGCCCGTCCCCGTTTCGCTGCCCCAAGCCCGCTAACTGAAACTGCTCGGTAGCTGGCTCATCGGTAGGGTCTCCATCGGCTCAGTGCCGGGCGTTCCAATTGCCGCGCCAGGGTCAGCTGCAACCGCCTTCATCACCGGCAGGGCGAAATCGAGCAAGCCGCGCGCTCGCAGAAGATAGCAGGAGGCGTCACCGACCAGCCCGCCGCGGTTCCCGGAAGCAGCAAGATAGCTGTCCACGATCTTCTCGAAAAAGTTCTCCGGCCAGTTGACGTGGGCGCCGACCGAAGTGTCGAACTCTTCCATGTCACGCCAGACTCGTTCGCCCTTCTCGTCGACCGGCACCTTGAATCGCGCCACGCGCTTGTCGGGAATGTCGACGATGTGCTCTGCGTAATGGAGAAACGTGACGTTGTCGTGATCGCATCCGATCAGCAGTATCCTGCCGTCCAGCTCTGAGAACCTGTCGAGCGCCGAGTCGCGTCCGAACGCATAGTCCCATGGCTGGCGCGAGAGCAGGTAGTCGCCGTGCCTGCCCCAGACCACGAATCGCGCAACGTGCGGATTCACCCGAGACCCGGGATATGTCCGCAGAAACTCGACGAGCGTTCCGTTGCTTCGATCCGATCGTGCGGTGGAGGCATCGAAGGGCGGCAGCTTCTCGAGAACCTCGGCCTCCTCGTCCGCGGTCAGATTGCCGCGTCCGATCTCATCGACGTAGCGCGGGCAGCTCGCGTACATCAGGATCGTGCCCTCAGGGGTCAGTACGTCCTTGACCGCCAGGTGAATGTCGTCCGGTCCGCCCGCAAGCGGCCCAACCGAGCGAACCGATGCGTGGACCATCAGAACGTCGCCCTCTGCGAGGCCGAGTGTGCGAAGATCAGCAGCGAGCCGTTGGCGGGAATGCATCTATCGCAGTCTCACGTTAAAGCTTTGTCTACGGCGGGACGTCGAAGAAGTCCACAACTCCTGTTTCCAGCGAATACTCGGCACCGACCACGAGCAGACCCTCATCTCTTATCAAGCGCTCGAGCACCGGCGAGCCGTGACGCAGGTGATCCACCGAAGCGGCGATGTTCGCGCGTACCGCCTGGTCGACCAGCGCACCGACATCGTCGCCGAGGCCGGTCGCCAGGAGGCCCTCGACCGACGGTCGCACCCGATCTACGATTGCGCGCAAGTTTAGTGACTGGTTTTCCGCGGGCCTCCGAAGCTCTTCGAGAGTGGCGAGGATCGCACCGCATTGCGAGTGGCCGAGGACGACGACAAGACGCGTGTTGTAGCGCGCGGCGGAGAATTCGACGCTGCCGACCTGCGATGGAGCGACGATGTTGCCGGCAACCCGAATGACGAACAGATCGCCGAGGCCCTGATCGAACACCAGCTCCGCAGGAACGCGCGAATCCGAGCAGCCGAGAACGATCGCGAACGGTTGCTGGCCGGCCGCGAGCTCGGCGCGCCTGTCGTGGCTCAGGTCAGTATGAGAGCCGCGCAGGTTTGAGACGAACCGGAGATTTCCCTCCCGCAGCCGCTCGAGTGCTTCGCGCGCCGGGACCACGATTCTGGTTCGAGACGAGCGGTTCGGTCAGGACTGCTTCGGCAATTCGTGGTTGAACATCCAGCCAACTCCATACTTGTCGGTGAGCATCCCGAAGTAGGCGCCCCAGAAGGTGTCCTGAAGTTCCATCATCACCTTCCCACCCGCGCCGAGTGCCTTGAAGAGGGCCTCGGTCTCCTCTCTTCCCTCGCAGTCAATACAGACGAAGAAGTTGTTTCCCTGCGTGAACGGCGAGCCGGGCATCGTATCCGACGCCATCAGGATCGCCGAGCCTTTCGAAAGTCGGGCGTGAATGATCCGATCCTCGCTGCCCTCGGGCCCCGGGATTTTCGCATCCCTGAACGACTGGATGTTGAGGTCCGCATCGAGGCACTTCGCGTAGAACGTCATCGCGTCGCGGGTGTTGCCGTCGAAGTTGAGATAGTTGGTGATCGCTTTCATGGTGGTCCCTGGTATGGAATGAGCGAATGGATTCGGGTGAAGGGCTCTCGCAGACGGCCTCTCGGCAGCCGCCCCATCGCTTAATATTCACCGGATCAATCGGGTCTCATAGCCGGTCAGCCCGCTCATGCCGAATAAACAAGCCAGCCAGCCTGTCTCTTCACAGAATCGGCAGCCTGCTCGACGCGCAGAATTACGTTCCTTGCTCCCCTCGTCCGCCGCACTTTCATCGACTGAGTCTCGGCTTCGGCCGATGACGAGCAATGCCGGCGCCCCTTTCGTTTTGTGCATCGTTCTCCTGTGCCTCGTTCTGCCTCTGCGTTTTGCATCTCCCCAGGCGCCGCGAATGCCGATGCCGATCGAATTCCGGAATTCCGCCGAGTTCGCCTGGCTGAACAAGAAGGTGCTGGGGAGCCGGGCGCTGGATGACATGACGCAGCCGGCGAACTGGGCTTTCCAGGGCACGGGAAAGCTGACCTTCGTTCCCGCAAACGTGGCTGGCGCAAACCGCGCCCTGCGCGTCGATATGGACATGTTCACCACGAGCCCGGCACCGACCCGAAACGGCCTCTCCTCAGTGAACCTGAAGCGCGCCTTTCCCGGTGAGGACTGGAGCGGGTACAACCGGATCTCGCTTTGGGTGCGCCCGCTTGTCGCCGGCTTCCCCATGCTGCCTCTCCAGATCGTGCTTCACAACGACGGCAAGGAGAAGGTTCCCGACGCCTACTACCGCGAAGGCGTTCACTACGTCACGCTGCAGAACGACAAATGGCAGCAGGTGGTGTGGGAGATTACGCCGCTCGCGAGAGACAAGGTCACCGCGATAGAGATCGGTTACTGGGTCAACAAGATGCTCGCCCAGGCTGGCGATCACGTCGCGTTCGAGGTGGCAAGGCTAGAATTGCAGCGCGTCGACCCTGACCATTTCGAAGGGTGGAACGTCGCGCCAGGCAGGATCGCCTTCAGTCACACGGGTTACGCGGCCGGCGCAGGCAAGACTGCACTGTCGAGCGACATCGCTGCGCGCGATTTCACGCTCATCCGTGTAGGTGTCGATGGGTTTGAGAGAACGATCCTGAGGAAGCCGGTAACAAGCGTTGAGACCCGCCTCGGACGATTCCAGCAGATGGACTTCTCCGAGTTCCGCACCGTCGGCAGCTACGTTCTGAAGGCAGGCGAAACGCGCACGCGACCGTTCCGCATCGACGAGGACATCTGGAAGGGAACCATCTGGAAGACAATCAACTTCTTCTTCGGGGAGCGGTGCGGCTTTGCCGTTCCCGGCTCCCACGGCGTAGACCATCTCGACTGGTTTGCAGCGCACGGCGAAAGGCGGATCGTCATGAACGGCGGATGGCACGACGCCGGCGACCTGTCGCAGGGGCTCATCAACACGGGCGAGGCGACGTACGCGATGTTCGCCCTCGCCGAGCGGCTCCGGAAATCCGGCGACGATCCTGAGCTCTCGAAGCGGCTCGTCGAGGAAGCGAAATGGGGATTGGACTGGGTGATGAAAGTGCGTTTCCCGGGCGGGTTTCGCGTCGCCTTCGCTTCGCACAACCTGTGGACGAACGGTATCAGCGGCGATGCCGACGACCGTCTGCGCGAAGCGAAGAACAATCCGAACGCCAATTACATCGCCGCCGCCGCCGAGGCGATCGCGTATCGCGTCCTGAAGCACAGCGACCCGGCGCTGGCGCGACGAAGTCTCACCCTGGCTGAGGAAGACTGGGGTTACGCGATTGTCGGGAAGGAAGGTCCGGAGACGTGGCACACACCGGCGTTTGCGGCGACGCCGATAGAGCTGGCAGGAATCGGCATTCTGGCGTCGCTCGAACTCTATCAGGCCACGGGAAATAAGCGGTACGCCGACAAGGCCGTCGAGCTCGCGCCGGTCGTCGTCGCATCACAGCAGAAAACCTACGTCGGCTCGACATATCCGTTGTCGGGGTTCTTCTACACCGGACCGGACAGGGACACGCTCTTCCACCAGTTCCACCGGGGCAACGACCAGGCGCCGATTGTCGCCCTGGCCCGACTTGCCGAGCTCCTGCCGGACCACGCCGACTGGATGAAATGGTATTCGACGGTGGCCTTGTATTCCGAGTATCAGAAAGCGAGCGCCCTGACGACCGAGCCTTATGGGGTTCTGCCTGCCTACGTTTATCACGACAGAGAATACCTGCGGATTCCGGAGAAAGGCGCCCTCCACATGGCCACAGGCGAGGCATTCCGCGATCAGGTTCTTCAGGGGATGCCGATGGGCGATGGGTATTACCTCAGGACTTTTCCCGTGTGGTTCGCTCGACGGGGCAACTACGGGATTCTGTTGTCACAGGCAAAGGCGTTGTCGGCGGCAGCGCGACTCCGGCGAGATTCGACCGGCCTCGAGCTGGCGCAACGGCAGGCGCAATGGATCGTGGGTCGCAATCCCTTCGTGCAGAGCATGATGTATGGCGAGGGATACGATTGGGCTCAGCAGTACAGCGTCTCGTCGGGCGACTTCACCGGTTCCCTCCCGGTCGGCATGCAGAGCCGCGGGATCACGGATCTCCCGTACTGGCCTTCCCAGAACATGTACGTCTATAAGGAAGTGTGGGTGCACCCGTCGAGCCGGTGGCTCTGGCTGATGCAGGACCTTGCTCCGCCCGCGCCGGTCGCCCGCCGGCAAAGCCGTGCCTCCCTCGACTACACCGTGTCGGCTGTCGCGGGCGCGGCGGGTCGTGTCACGATAACCGTGACGGCATTCGGAGCCGGCTCTCACTCCTTCGCGATACGAACCGACAATCTGGCGGGTGACGGGAAGGTGATGAGGGCGTCGCTTCGTCCGGGACGGGCTACCGCCCTACGGTGGGAAATGCGGACGCTGCTGAGCGATGCTCCATGGGTGGCCGTCGTAGTTCCTGACGGAAAACTCGAGCAGCGTCGCGAGGCCTTTGGCAACCGATCCTACCCTTTGCCCTTACCGCGGTCGGCGATCCAGTAGCGTGGACCGGCGCCAGACCGGCCGGCTCGATCTCCGGGATTGGCGAGCTGGCATTGCTGCAGTGACAGACAGCCGCACCCGATGCATTGTGTGAGTCCGGCCCGGAGTCGCTCGAGTTCGGCGATGCGCTCGTCGATGCGCTTCGTCCAGCTGCCCGAGATTTTCGCCCAGTCCGACCGCGCCGGTACACGATTGTCAGGCAGCTTCGCGAGCTCGTCACCGACCTCGGCGAGGGTCAATCCTACCTTTTGCGCGAAGACGATAAATGCTATCCGGCGCAGTATCGCCCGTGGATACCGACGGTGACCGGAGCCCGCCCGCTCGGACTCGATCAGCCGCCGTTCCTCGTAGAACCTCAGTGCCGACGATGCGACGCCACTGCGCCGCGAGACTTCACCGATCGTGAGAAGACCATCCATGGCCGGAAATATAGGATTCCTTGGGCTTGACTTCAAGCTCACTTGAACTTGTAGTTTTCGGGATCGATTGCGACTCTCACCAGTAAGGACGGCCCTGATGACCACCACTCATGACAGCGACACTTCCAGATCACCACAGACGCGCCATCGGGCGCGTGATGCGTTCGATGGCACCAGAGTGGCGATTACCGGCGGAACCTCAGGTCTCGGACTCGCCCTCGTCCGCGAGCTCCTTGGCCGGGGGGCCACTGTCGCATTTGTCGCGCGCACCAGAGACGCGGTGGAGCGCGTCGCGGCCGAGGACGCAAATTCGCACGGCGTCGTTGGCGATGTGTCGAGAAAAGAGGATACGCACCCGATTGCAATGCAGATTCTTGGCGCTCTCGGTGGGCTCGACGTGCTGATCAACGGTGCGTCGGACCTGGGCCCGACGCCGCTCGCGCTGCTCGCTGACACGGAATGCGAAGACTTCGAGCGCGCACTCGCCACAAACGTGCTTGGGCCGTTCCGGCTGACGAAGGCGCTCCTGGGCTCGCTGGCCTCCTCGGCCCGGGAAGGTTCGGGAGCCGTGGTGCTGAACGTGTCGAGCGACGCCGCTGTCAGCGCCTATTCACGATGGGGGGCGTATGGAGTCAGCAAAGCGGCCCTGCATCACATGAGCCGAATCTGGCACGAAGAAATTGCCGCTGAGGGGATCGCGGTTCTCTCGCTCGATCCGGAGGACATGGACACGCCGATGCACGCGGCTGCGGTCCCCGATGCAGATAGGTCGCTGCTGAAACGCCCTGAGGTGGCGGCCCGCGAATTCGCCGACGCTATTGCGGCAGCACTGCCGGTGCGCGCGGCAGCTTCCGAGCTGATGGCAACAGAGTTTCCCGGATGATCGCTGCCAGCGTCCCGCTGCAACGGCCACCAGACGCGAAGCTGCTGGTTGCCGATCGCAGCGGACGAGTGCGACACATGGAGCGCTCGACATTGGTGGGCCTGTTCGAGGCTGGCGACCTGGTGATTGCGAATGACGCTGCTACGCTGCCGGCGAGCCTTGTCGGGAGGCACTTACCAAGCGGCCACGTAATCGAGGCGCGCCTCGCGGGGCGCAATTCGCTCGCCCTCGATCAGGTGAAAATCTTTTCTGCCGTTTTGTTCGGCGCGGGTGACTTTCATCTGCGCACGGAGGATCGCCAGTTGCCACCGCAAGTACAGGCTGGCGATCGGGTCGCGCTAGGTTCGTTGCACGCGACGGTCGCGAGCCTGCTGGATCATCCGCGTCTGGTCGCGCTGGAGTTCGACGGCTCGCCACGCGAGATATGGGAAGGCCTGGCGCGGCACGGGCAACCGATCCAGTACTCGCACCTGCCCGAGCGGCTTGCAATCTGGGATACCTGGACGCCGATCGCCGGTCCCCCGGTCGCTTTCGAGCCGCCGTCGGCGAGTTTCGTCCTCGATTGGAATGCGCTGGCGTCGATGAGAGCGAGGCGCGTTCGCTTCGCGACGATCACTCACGCGGCAGGCATTTCATCGACTGGCGATGCCGAGCTGGATGCGCTGTTGCCCTTGGATGAACCGTACCGAATCCCTGCATCCACCGCGACCGCAATCGGCACGGTGAGAGCGCAGGGCGGACGTATCGTCGCGATCGGTACCACGGTTGTCCGAGCACTTGAACACGCGGCGCGGGTTGACGGCATCGTGCGGGCCGGGGAGGGGCTGGCGACGCAGAGGATCGGTGCTTCCAGCGAGCTCCGCATCGTGGATGCAATTGTCTCCGGCACCCACGAGCGCGGTAACAGTCACTACGAATTACTGCGTGCCTTCGCCGATGATGAGACGCTTGGCCGCATCGACCAGGAATTGAACGCGCACGCATATCGGACGCACGAATTTGGCGATTCGGTTTTCCTCGAATCAGCCCATAGGGGATCACGCGCTGTGGTGCCGCGATCCGCTGCCGCATGAAGCCTATGCGGAGCCGCGCCTATGTGGCGGTGGAGGATCGAAGCCCGAGACGGCGACGAGGGCGACGAGGGCGGGTGCCGGAGTCAAGTGAACAGTTATCGGCCGACCATGACACCCTCTATCCACCCGAGGTAGCTCGAGACGCGTGTGAAATGGTCAGCGGCGCCATACGTGCCTGGTCCCGCAACGCCGTCAAATCCCGCCGAGCTCACGCCCGCGATGTAGAATTTTCCTCTCATCACGAGCAGCGCGGGACCGCCGCTATCGCCGCGTCCCGGAGCACCCTCCAGTTCGGTGCCACGCGGTGGCGCGTCAAAGGTGAAGACGATCCGGCCAGGCTCGGCGGAATCGATCCGGCTTTTCGCAGCCCGCCGGAGACCATCGCGTCGCCACTCGCCGCCAGCACCCGTTCGCGTATCACCGCGCCCCACGAGGATGGCGATTTTTTTGCTTCATCGCGAGCCCTATAAAGAGGCATCGGATCGACTCCGTGGACACCGCGATCCAGCTGACTCAGTCCGATATCGTGCGGCCCCAGTTCCCGCCAATCAGGATGCCATACGCGTCGTGGTTTCGGTGGTCGACTCGCCTCGAAGCTCCGAAAGAAACTCATCATGCTGCATGGGACGCGAGAACATCGGGTAGTTTGTTTCCACGGCGAACCGCTGCTCCTCTTCGCTCAGGGTCGCCGTACAGTCCTTGAGGGTCACAACGTCATAGCCTCGTTCGTACCCGCTACGCATCGTCGACTCTACACAGCAGTTCGTGAGAAATCCTCCGAGCGCAATAGTCTTGATGCCACGGCTCCTCAAGATGAAATCCAGATTCGTGCTCGCAAACCCGCACAGGCCGCGTTTACCCTCAACGACAATGTCCTGGGGTCCTGGCGTGAGATCGTCCACGATCTCGGCGCCCCAGGTTCCTTTCCGAAATGACCTGGAATCGACCACGCCCTTCAGAATGCCGTACGGTGCTGGCGTCAGTTCGCGGTAGTCGTCCGTGAACGTGATGGGCGCGTGTATAATGGCAGCGCCCAGGTCGCGGGCGGCCCTCACCGTCTCGACTGTGTTCGCGAGCATGTTCGTACTTTGCATGACCGGTGCGACGGCTCCGTGCAGGGTACCACCCTCTGACGTGAAGTCGTTCTGGTACTCGATCAAGACCAGTGCTGTTGTCTTCGGATCCATCGCGCGTTCCTCCCGGCCATAGGTTCAGCTGTTCGAAAATGATAGTACCACAGGCACGGGCGCATGGTTAGCTCGCCGCTTCCGCAATACATCCATTCGCGCGAAGCAGGCGGCCAGGTCGCTGAGAACGCGGGATGTCCGCTGAGTCAGGCGGTAATGAGGACGCTACGCGCTCGGCCAGACACTCCAGCCGTCGTCCAGCAACGGCACGCTCGCGCAACAGGGTCCGCCATCTCGCGCCCTGCCCTTGATTCTCACTTCCAGGCGCGCATCCGGTTTCGCCAGCGCCTCCGCCACTTGTGACCAGCTGATCGCGCCAAGTCGAACCTTCGCTCGGCGGTCCCAGCAGGAGCCGCTCTGCCCGGCAGCCTGCCCCGAGTTGACGTAAATGAAGCGGTCATTCGGCCGACCCTGAGCAAATGGCCCGAGGAAGTTCGGCTCGCCGGTCTTCTGCGTGCCTACCCGGACGCTCAAATCGAGCGAAAGGTTGAGGCCGTCAGGCAGCGTTGCCGAAACGAGCTCGCCAGCGCCGCGCTGGAGGCAGAAGAGCACGTCGCGCGGCGGGTCAACCAACGTTATGCGGAGCGGCAATTCACGGTCCATGGCGAGTGCACCCTCCGGCGCAGACTACAGGCGTCGCAGCAAAGGAGAGGTTCAAGCGCGCCCTTTGCATTTCCGCAACGCCAATGCCAACACCCCGTTCCGGACCCCAGCGCTGCCGTCGCAAGTTCCTCCGCTTTTTTCCCGGAGGCTTTCGTGACGAGACGTACATCGACTGGGAGCGAGATTACAAATGGGCGGCGCACGAGCGATGGAACGAGGAGCTTGGCCCGAAGGAATTCCGTTCGTTGCTCCGCGCCGGTGGGTATGCTGAGCTCGCGCGGCGCGCAGTGGCGATCGAGTCGCGCACCAATCTGCTGTTCTCATTCGAGATGGCGATACGAGACGCCGTCAAGTCACCCGCCGGGGCCCGAGCATTCGCGAATTCGCCTGCGTGAACGGCGAGCCACTGTGGTTCGCGATTATCTTCCGCCGGCGAATCCACTGCTGTCCGCCTCCTCTCCCACACAATACTGATGAAGCTCTGGCTCGACGCCGACGCGGTTCCACGTGAAGTGAAGGAGGTTTGCTTTCGGGTTTCCGAGCGCCTGAAGCTCGAGACAGTCCTCGTGGCGAACCAGCGCCTCCAACTCCCCGCAGGCTATCGCCACATCTCGGCCGTACGGGTTGACGGAGGGCCGGACGTGGCCGACTACTACATCGCGAAGCACGCCGCGACGGGTGACGTTGCTGTCACGGCCGACATCCCACTTGCTGCGCTCCTCGTGCCGAAGGGCGTCGCCGTAATCGACCCTCGTGGCGAGGAATACACGGCCGAAAGTATTGGGGAGCGCCTGTCGATGAGGAATTTCATGGACGGCCTTCGGGGTATCGGCGTCGATACCGGCGGCAGCGCGCCCTACGGACTGCGCGAGAAGCAGGCGTTCGCGAACGCGCTGGACCGGGCGCTGACGCGGGCGAGCAGACGGAGCTGAATATCCACGACACTCCTCGAGACGAAGGTCTTTTCGTTAATTCGTCACACGCCGCGCCACCAGCGCGTCGCACCTTCGACGTGCGCTGGCTCGATCGGCCTCCCCAATCGGGGCGTGACGATACGCGCGCCGCTTCGTTCCGCGAGCGCCAGGAGAGTCTCGACCGGCTCGTCCCACGGATGCAGCGCCAGATCGAAAGTTCCCCAGTGAATCGGCAGCATTGTTCCCCCGCCAAGCATCTCGAACGCGCGCAGCGCATTCACAGGTCCGAGGTGGATATCCGCCCACGCAGGGTTTGACGCTCCGATTTCGATCATTGCCAGGTCGAAGGGCCCAATCCGTTCGCCGATGACGGCGAGCTCGTCGGTGAGCCCCGTGTCTCCAGAGAAAAAGAGTCGGCGGTTGGCCGTGGTGATCACCCACGACGACCAGAGCGTCGCGTTTCGGTCATTTAGCCCTCGGCCGGAGAAGTGCTGAGCCGGTGTGGCGGTGAATGACATTGCCCCATCGGGTAGGGTGTGCTCCTCCCACCAGTCGAGCTCCGTTATCACCAACGGGTCGACACCGAACTTCTCGAGGCGCGCACCCACTCCAAGCGACGTGATGATGGGGACACGCAGCGTCGCGACCTCGCGCATCGTGGAGCGGCAGAGGTGGTCGTAGTGATCGTGAGACAGCAGCACCGCGTTCAGCGCCGGCAATTGCGCAATCGTAGCAGGGACAGGGTGAAAGCGCTTGCGGCCCGCGAAAGAAACCGGCGAGGCGTAGTCGCCGAAGACCGGATCGGTGAGAACCCGAACGCCGTCGCACTCGAGGAGCAGCGTGCTGTGACCGAGCCAGGTCACGCGAAGGCCGGATGAGACGGGGGTAGCCCATGTAGCGAGAGGACTTTCGACCGGGAGAGGCGCTCCCGGCACACGTTTCTTCCCGCCGAAGAAGAAATCGCCCATGATTGCGAGCGAACTCCCTTTGATGGAAGGCATGAGCCCGGTGGTGTTTCGGAATCTTTCGTTACGAGACTGCTTCGAGGCCCTGGCTCGTTCGAGGCGCAGGCCGGTGAGAGTGAACATCGACCAATGTTAACAGCCCTCGCCGATGGCGGTGACCTGGGTTCAGCCGCCGTTGCTTTTGCTCCTGGAACCTCGTCTGGGCGCCGCGAGTCGCCGCTGCACCACCGGACTCGTCAGTTCTCTAAGCGCATCCTTCCCCACCCACCGGGCAGCCGGCTCAGGCGAGCTCGCGAGCCGCCGCGCCGTCTCAAGGGCCGCGGCATTGAGTGACTGATTCCGCCTGCCGATGCTTCGCAGGGCCCAGCTGACTCCCTTCTTGACAAAGTTCCGCTCGTCCGCCGCCTCGCGTTCGATCAGCTCGAGCGACTTGAGAAACGGATCGTCGGGAGCGCGCTTGTCGTGAAGAGCAATCGAAGCAAGAAGCGCGAAGGCAGCACGCTTGACGAACTCATGGCGCCGCTTGCTCCACTGCTCGACCTTCTTCCATGCGTGAGGAGTGCGGTCAAACAAATGGAAGCACAGGGTGTCGCAGATCGCCCAATTGTCGAAGTCCTTCGCCCAGCGATCCATCTGCGTTGCCGTAACGCGTGCGGGTTCATCGACGAATGAAGTGAGCATGCGGGCTTCGTACCAACCGGTTTCCCAAAGGGCGAGAGCGAGCTCATGATCGCGGCCGAGGCGCTTGGACAACTGCCGGATCATGGCCACCGAAACGCCGAAGACCTTTGGCGCGACGATGGCGTACCGCGCCATCCCCTCGCGGGTCCGCTTGGTGCC
>JACCRF010000121.1 GCA_013813715.1 Gemmatimonadaceae bacterium
CTCGCGATCGCCTGCGATATCGTGATCGCGGCTGACAACGCCTCCTTCATCCAGTCGTTTTCGAAGATCGGCCTGGTTCCTGACACCGCTGGGACTTTCTTCCTTCCTCGCGCCATCGGTCTTCCGATGGCTACGGCGCTCATGATGACGGGCGAGAAAATCACCGCTCAGCGCGCCCACGAGCTCGGGATGATCTACAAAGTCGTTCCGGCGGATTCGCTCGACGACGAGGCCATGAAGCTAGCGCGGCAGATCGCCGAGATGCCGACGAAGGGGCTTGGATATACCAAGCGAGCGCTGAACGCCTCGCTCGCGAACGACCTCGAGGCGCAACTCGAGATGGAGGAAGAGCTCCAGCGCGAAGCGGGCCATACACTCGACTTTGTGGAAGGCGTCGCGGCGTTCCAGGAAAAGCGCAAGCCGCAATTCAGGGGACACTGACCGGTGGCTCCGCTCGGCCGGGAATCGAAGGTCGGCATCGTCGGAGCAGGCGCGATGGGCAGCGGAATCGCCCAGGTTGCCGCTGCCTATGGGCATTCTGTAATGCTGGTCGACACACAGCCAGCGGCAATCGCGTCAGCCCTGGCGGGGATCGAAAAGAATCTCGCGCGGAGCGTCGAGAAAGGGCGATTGACGAGAGACGAGACAGAAAAGATACGAGGACTCATCTCGAGCGCCCTCGATATCGATGCACTAGACGCATGTGGGCTGGTTATCGAAGCGGTGGTCGAGGATCTCGAAGTCAAGCGCGACCTGTTCGCACGGCTGGAGCAAATCGCGGGCACCGACGCAGTTCTGGCCACCAACACGTCCTCGCTTTCCGTTACCGCTATCGCCAGCGCCTGCGCGCGGCCGGACCGCGTGATCGGCGTGCATTTCTTCAACCCGCCGACGATCCTTGCGCTCGTCGAGATCGTGCCCGGGCTGGCGACCGATTCCACTGTGACATCGAGTGTCCAGGCGCTCGTCGATGCGTGGGGGAAGACGACCGTCCTGGCGTCGGACACTCCCGGATTCATCGTCAATCGCATCGCGCGGCCGTTCTATGGTGAGGCACTCCGCATCCACGAGGAGGGCGTCGCTGACATGGCGACGATCGACTGGGCAATGCGCGAAATCGGCGGGTTCAGAATGGGGCCGTTCGAGCTGATGGACTTCATCGGGATTGACGTCAACCTCGCGGCAACCCGGTCGGTGTACGAGGCGACCTTCCACGATTCGCGGTTCCGTCCGTTCCTCGCGCAGCAGCGCCTCGTCGACGCTGGCCTGCTCGGGCGCAAGTCCGGCCGCGGGTTCTACGATTACTCTCCGGGAGCAGTGAAGCCCGAGCCGCACACCGACGCGGAACTGGGCCAGATGATCTTCCGGCGAATTCTGTCGATGCTTATCAACCAGGCCGCCGATGCCCTGTACTACCGCATCGCCACAGCAAGGGACATAGATAAGGCGATGACGCTGGGCGTGAATTACCCAAGAGGATTGCTTGCCTGGGCCGACGAGCTCGGGATTCCCGAGACCGTGAAGTGGCTCAGCGCCTTGCAGGAGTTCTACGGGGAGGAGCGGTATCGGCCGAGTCCGCTGCTCAAGACCATGGCCGCCGACGGATTCACGTTCTTCAGCGGCTGAGAGCGAGTATTTTTCACCGAATGACAGGAACCATCGCCTCGGAACACACGTCCGACCTGGGCTCGATCAATCCCCGCTTCGACTGGAAGCGGATCGCATATCTGCTTCTCGCTTCACGCGGGCTCGACGACACGGAGGAGACCCGCCTCCTGCCCGAGAAAAAGGTCGTGTATCAGTTCTCGGCGCGCGGGCACGATCTCGCGCAGATCATCCTGGGATCGCTCATCGATGAGCGGCACGATGCGGTGGGCGCATATTATCGCTCGCGGCCGTTGCTGTTGACGCTCGGGCTGTCGCTGGAGGATGCGTTCGCGGGGCCGCTCCGGAAGTCGGGCGGATTCAGCGACGGCCGGGACATCGGCGTGGTCTGCAATCTTCCGAGCCGCGACGGACCGATCGTTTTGCCGATGTCGGGCGACGTGGGCTCGCAGTACACGCCCACAGTGGGGTGGGCGCAGGCGATCACCTACCACCGTGACGTGCTCGGCGACCGTTCGTGGGACCGAGCGATGGCCGTGGTGCTTGGCGGGGAGGCATCTGCCGCAACAAACGGGTTCTGGTCGGCTTTGACAATCGCGACGACCCTGAAGCTACCGATCCTTTTCTATATAGAAGACAACCGTTTCGGGATCTCAGTACCAAGTGAGCTACAGACCCCGGGTGGCAATATCGCGTCGAATCTGGCGTCATTCCGGAATCTCTATATAAGGGAAGGTGACGGGTCGAATCCCGCCGAGTCGGCGGCGCTTTTCGAGGAGTTGACCGGGCATGTGAGAGCAGGGAAGGGTCCCGCCCTGCTCAGGCTGGACGTGCCGCGTCTTTGCGGCCACTCGGGACAGGATACGCAGGCCTACAAATCCGAAGACTGCATTGCCGACGAGAAGGCGCGCGATCCCTTGCCGAAGCTGTACCGCTACCTGGTGCCGTCGTTGCTGTCAGAGATCGAGTGGAACGAGCTCGAGGTCGAGGTGGCGCGGGATGTTGCGGCGGCCCTCGACGGTGCGCTGAACCGGCCCGAGCCCGACCCTTCGAAGGTCACCAGGTACCGGTTCGCCGAGCCTGGCGATTTGCAGCTTGTTGGCGGCTTGGCGCCCAGCGGGCACGAGTTTCCGAAGGGCAGCGAGACGCCCGTGCCGGAGGCGCAACGCACGAACATGCTTACCGCAATCCGGCGCACGCTCGAGCACGAGCTGCGCACGAATCACAGGATGCTCGTGTTTGGAGAGGATATCGGCCCGAAGGGCGGGGTGCACGCGGCGACCATGGGGCTTCAGGATGCGTTCGGCGACAAGCGCGTCTTCGATACAAGTCTTTCGGAAGAGGGGATCATCGGCCGTGCGGTTGGAATGGCAATCGCGGGTCTGATGCCGGTGGCCGAGATTCAGTTCCGCAAGTACGCCGACCCCGCGACGGAGCAGCTCAACAACTGCGGGACGATGCGATGGCGGACGGCAAACCGGTTTGCTGCGCCGATCGTGGTGAGGATGCCCGGCGGATTCGCAAAGGTCGGCGACCCGTGGCATAGCGTTTCGGGCGAAGTCATGTGGGCGCATGCCATCGGTTGGCAGATGGTATTTCCTTCGAACGCCGAGGATGCGGTGGGATTGCTTCGCTCGGCGCTGCGCAGCGACAATCCGACCATCTTTTTCGAGCATCGTCACCTGCTCGATGGTCCGTGGGCGCGGCGGCCGTATCCGGGTGATGACTATATCATTCCGATGGGCAGGGCGAGGGTGACACAGGCGGGGGACGCGCTGACCGTGGTGACCTGGGGAGCGATGGTGGAGCGGTGCGAGCTGGCGGCGAAGCGTACCGGCGAGTTTATAGAGATCGTCGATCTTCGTACAATCTCACCGTGGGACAGCGAAGCCGTGCTGGAATCGGTGCGCCGAACACGGCGCTGCCTGATCGTGCACGAAGATGGAATTACTGCCGGATTTGGCGCGGAGGTCGCGGCGGTTGTGGCGCAGGAGGCGTTTTTCAATCTCGACGCTCCGATTAGGCGACTCGCGATTCCCGACGTTCCGGTGCCGCACAACTTCGGCCTTATGGATGCTGTTGTGCCGGGTGTGGAGTCGATCGCCCGGCTAATGACCGAAGTGCTGGAAGCGTAATCGACGATGACGGATCTGATCGACGTTACCGTGCCTGTCGGGCAGGCTGAGGGAACCGAGTCTGTTGTGTCGACGTGGTTCAAAACTGTTGGCGAGGTCGTGAGCGAGAACGAGCCTCTGCTCGAGATCAGCACCGACAAAGTGAACATGGAAGTTGCGGCTCCGGGAACGGGGCGGTTGTCGGAGATACTGAAGCAGGAAGGCGAGCAGTTTGAGCCGGGTGCGGTGCTGGGGCGGATCGAAGTCGGCGAACCGTCCGGTGTTGCGGCGAAGGATGGGGCGGGGGCGTCGCCAAAAAGCTCACCAGAGCCGGATGCCACCGAAAGGTCGCGACCTGTCACCGCGGCAGGCGGCGCGGGTGCATCGAGTGAGCTGAGTCCAGCCGTCCGGCGTTTGTTGAAGGAGCACGACCTCGATGCGTCGCAGATCGCGGGGAGGGGGAAGAGCGGACGGATAACCCATCAGGACGTGCTGGATTTTCTTGCGCGCGAGGTCGCGAGTGATGTCGGCATTGGGGGCGCGTTCGTCGCTGATACAGCTGATTTCTCGCGGCCGGGCGCGGCGCCGGCGAAACCGGCGATTCCCGGCCGGCTGGTTCCGCACACGCAGATGAGGAGAAGCATCGCGCAGCACATGGTTCAGAGCGTTGCGACGGCTCCGCATGTTACAAGCGTCTTCGATGCCGATCTGTCGGCGATGATCGCGCACCGCGACGCGCACGGGGGGGATTTCGAGTCGCGGGGCGCCAAGCTCACGTACACTGCGTACTTTGTCCAGGCGGCCGTCGAGGCGCTGAAGGAAGTGCCCGAGGCCAACGGCCGCTGGCAGGACGACGGGCTCGTGGTCTTCGATGACATCAATGTCGGCATTGCGACGGCCCTCGGCTCGGGCGGCCTGATTGTTCCCGTGATCACGAAGGCGCAGGATCTCGATCTGTTCGGAATCGCCAGGCGGCTTCAGGATCTCACGGAGCGGGCGCGGAGCGCGGCCCTCGATCCGCGTGAGGTGCAAAATGGGACGTTCACCATCTCGAATCACGGCGTCAGCGGAAGCCTCATCGCGACGCCGATCATCATCAACCAGCCACAGTCGGCCATCCTCGGCGTCGGGAAGGTCGAGAGGCGCGTTGTCGCCGAGGGATCAGGGGCCGATGAGCGGATGGTGGTGAAACCGATGTGTTACGTGACGCTCACCATCGATCACCGCGTGCTCGACGGGTTTCAGGCGAATAAGTTCCTGACGAAGTGGGTGCAGGCGGTCGAGGGGTTCTAGTGATGCTACACCTGGGCGAGCAATCAGCCGCGCGAAGGTGAACGATACGTACGTGCACGGCTATGATTGAGGGCGTTCGCGCCGCCGCCCTCGAGGCCGGTATTATCGAGCCTGAGGCTTTCGATGCAGGCGTCCGGGATCTCTATCGAACCGCCGAGGCGGATGGGGTCTTCTCCTACACGTTTTTCAAGGGCGTGGGAGCGAAAACGAGGCGCACCTGACCCGATAACCCGCGTCGGGCAGTCGTCTTGCAAATGGCACGACCGCATGCCCATGTTTGCGTCCAACACGCATATCGTCGACCGGCGGAGTCTCTCGTGAGCGATCCGGCAACCTACCCCTACGCAACGCACCTGGACGTCAAGTTCCCCAGCCTGAGCCTGGTGGACGTCCCTGCGCTCGTGAAAGCCTGCACCGACCCGTGGTATAACCAGACGCTTTGCAGGGTTAATGATTCAGTCGTTCGGCTTGGAGTCGTACAAGGTGAGTATCATTGGCACAAGCACGACAACGACGATGAGTTCTTCTTCGTGCTCGACGGGCACTTCGTCATCGACCTCGAAGATCGATCGATCGACCTCGAGCAACACCAGGGGTTTGTCGTTCCCAGGGGTGTCGTACACCGCCCCCGCGCCCCTGACCGGGCCGTCATTCTCATGGTTGAAACCACCGCAATCGTTCCAACTGGAGACGCGTGACAAAGAGTTACGGGCGTTCTCCATGACGCATCGTGTTCCCTTGTTCGTCGTCGCATGCGGGCTGGCCGGCCTGGGCGGCGCACTGGGATCGATCGTCGGTAACGCCGCAGGTACGAGCGGACTGTACGCCGGCGGCGTTATCGGTGGCATACTAGGCGCCGTCGGCAGCGCCGCCGTGGCGAGGGCGCGCAAGTGGATTCCAGACGACCGATTCCTGGGTACAGCGCTGGGCGCCAGTGTCGGATTTCTCGCCGCGGCCGCGATCGCGACACAGACTCTCGGCAGTCCCGTTGGACCGGTTCTCAGCACTCTACTGGTCGGCTTGGGCGCGCTGCTTGGTGCGGGGCGACGCGGTGCGACGGAGGAATGAGGACGCGCCGAAGGATTTTCACGCGAGTTGCCTCCCAGCAGCGAACGGCTGAGCCACAATCAGCGTCAGTTGATTCTGCCTGCTGCACACGCATCATCACAGCGCGGGCCGAGATCGCTCGCAACGCGCTGTGGCACGAACGATTTGCCCCTGTCCGTTCATGTCTTACGCGAGGTAGTGGCGCCAAGGCTAGCGAACCAGTGCCGTCGCCCAAATAGCTCGGTGATCGCTGCTTCCCCGCACATCGAGCACCGTGCCAGCGGCCGCGCGGTCCGGCATTCTCAGTCCCTTGAAAAAGATGTGATCCAACCGGCCGCCACGTGCCGTCCGTGGCCCATTCTCCGTGGGCCACGCGTACCCCATCTCACGCGCCACACGGCCGATGGAGCCGCTGTTCATGTCTCCCCCGATGACGACGGCCGGATATCTCGACGCGTCGGAGAGTATGGCGCGGAGCTGGGTGCGCCGCGCACCGGGGCTGACATCGAAGAACGTGCTCAGGTGAGTCGAGTAGACACGCACCAGCGATTCACCGAACCGTATCGTCGCGGCCGTCGCCGTGCGCTGCGTGCCGCCGAGTCGTGACACGTGAGGAAGCACGAGTTTGGAATCCTCCACGATCGGCCAGCGCGACAGCACGGCATTGCCGAAAGGCCGGCGTGTTCTCAGATGAAAGGTCGCGGGATAATAGACATACCACATCCCGAACGCCTGGGCGACGCGCTGCGTACTGATCGCGTCCATCTCCTGGAGGAGGATAATGTCCGCACCGCGCAGCGGCGGCTCCGACGAAAGCACCGCGACCGCGCTGTCAACGCCAACGCCGTACGCGATGTTGAAGGACACGACGCGCAGCGTGTCGGACTTCCCCTTCTCGCCCGAGGGAGATAGGCGCGGGCCGCCAATGTGTCGTGGGCCGTCGGGGGCGCGATAGTTCTGTTGAGTCCAACACCCGGTGACGAAGGGCAGAGCGAAGAGCAGTGCCCCGAACTGGCGCGCGCGCATCAATCGTGATCAGGGAACTCGCCGCGCGATGAATTCCCAACGCACCGAGGCGACCGCGCTGACGGTCAGGTCGGCAGGTGTGAGATTGGTTGGAACTGGGCTATCGCTCCTCAAGACACCGCTGCTCACGACAATGCTCTCCCGCATGAATGCGCCGGGCGACATCGACGTCGATAGCGCGGTAAGCTTGCCGAGGGAGCCACCCGCTGCGGCAGCGAGCGCCTCTGCGTCGAGACGGGCTTCCCTCACGGCAATCGCCAGGGCCCGGCGACGCGCTCCCTCGACGTCGGGCCCGAGGAACTGCACTGGCAGTACCTGCGTCGCGCCCACGGAGAGGGCGACATCGATGAGCCTGCCGACGTCGGCGATGCGCGGAACTTCGATACGGAGTGTGTTGCGCGCCATGAATCCGTCGGGCCGCCTCCTGTTGTTGCTGTCATCATAGGCCTGCGCGACCGAATAACCGCCGTTGGTCAGCTCGGCCGGCTTCACACCTGCGGCGTGAAGCGCTGCAATGGTCGCGTCCACTTTTCGCGCGTTGTCAGTTGCCGCCCGCGCGGCCAGCTGCGCCCTGCTCTCGACAGTCACGAGGAGAACAGCGCGGTTCGGCGTGACGTTGACCTCGCCTCTGCCGGTTACGGAGACCTCTGGACCGATCGGTATCGGCGGAGCTTGCGCCAATTACGGTGGGCGATATGGCGAGCGTGGCCGCGATGGTCAGCCTGATGAAACAGCGCATGTGCGAGCTCCTGTGTGCGGTACTGGTCAGTCAATAATACCGCGTTTGCAGTGAGTGCTCGCGAGAGACAGACCTCCGGCAGGCAGGGATAGAGCTCAGGGAGAGAGGCCCAGTCGTCGCAGCGCTTCAGCGGCCGAGGGAAGGCCGGGCCTTATCTCCAGAGCCTTCCTGTAGGCGGCGATGCCGGCTTCCCGCTGCCCGTCGGCAAGGAGCCCTTCGCCGAGGCTGTCCCACGCGTTTGCTGATCCGGGAAACGCGCGCGGAATGGCGAATGCATGCGGGGTCGTCATGGTTGGTTGGACGTTCGGACCCGGCAGAAAGTTTCCGGGGCCGTGGCGCGCGCGATCCATTACGGTGACTCGCGCACGATTCGTGAACAAGTAGCATCTTCTGAGCGGAGACCACGACTACCCATCATTTTCGAGGCGAATGGCAAAGACCCACGAGTATGCAACCCGGCTGACGTGGAATGGCAATCTCGGCACCGGAACATCGACTTACGCCGGCTACGGCCGCGACTACACGGTGGTTATTGACGGCAAGCAGGAAATTCGCGGAAGCGCCGACCCCATGTTTCGCGGCAGCGCGGAGCTTCACAATCCGGAGGATCTGTTCGTCGCGGCGATCGCCGCGTGCCACATGCTCAGCTACCTGGCGCTGTGCGCGAGGAAAGGAGTCTCTGTGATGGCGTATGAGGACAGCGCAGCCGGTGTGCTCGCCCTGAGCGCGGACGGAGGAGGAAGGTTCGAGCAGGTGACATTGAATCCCGTCGTGACGATCGCCAATGCAGACAACGAACCGCTTGCACTCGCCTTGCACGACGAGGCGCACAAGCTGTGCTTCATCGCTGCATCGTGCAGCACGCCCATACATCACACCGCAACAGTGAAAGTTTCTGGCGGAGGCGAGGCGCGTTAGTGAAGGACCTCGCGATTGAGCTGGAAAACCGCCCGGGCGCATGCGGTTGTTATCGCCCGACCCACCACGTGGCCTTGACGACGAACACGTTCTCCGGCTGGATTGCCCACAGATCCTGGAAGTCGCGGCCGAAATCGAACTCGCCTGACGATACGGATCCGAACCGGCTTTGCTGCCAGACGAAGAAGAGCGCCGAGCCGGGACGATACTCCCACCGCACCACCGCATTGCCCCGGAGCGAGCGCCGATTGAAGTCACGGTCGGAGAAACTGAAAGACGGTGCGGGGCTCGTTCCATCCGGATCGACAGTGTATCGGCCCGTTGCGTCATCGCGCGAAATCGTCCCCGCGTCCTTGCCATAAATCTCGAACTCGAATTCCCGGGGTCTCGCGAATTCCTTGTAATCGGTGAAATCAGCCGCTGCCAGGAGCGGCTGCGCAAAGAGCTGAAGCGACAGCTTCGGGGTGAAGGTCCAGTCCACGCGCGTCACCATCGACAACTGACGCTGATCCAGCGTCGCGAAGACGTAGCGTGAGCCGTAAGTGTCGGCGGCGAGCGGATCGGCGACCCGGGTGACGAACTGCCCCATCGCGTGCGTACGATTCCACGAAGGCGACAGCGTGATTCGAAGAGCCGTCGTCGGGCGCAGCGTCGCCCGGGGGCTGATCGTCACACCGCGTCCGCCCGCGACGTTGTACGAGTACGACGAGTAAATCCCGTACGTGTAGCGCTTGCGGCGGTCGGACGAGATCTCTCCCTGAATCCCGCCCCCTTCTACCACGCGCGCCAGCGGACCGCCACGAGTGAGATCGTCGTCATACACCGGCGGACGCCAGTCGAGACGCATGAATACGTTCCAGAAATTCGGCAGTTCGGCGACAGTGATCGATCCGACTCCGTTGAACGTCATGTCGCCGTCGAAAGTCCACGTTGGGTTCCAGAACAGGAACTGTCCCCAGTTCCGGAGATACTTGCTCGGCTTGTTCTCGTTGTACAGGATGATCGGCGACAGCGATCGCATGTCGGTCTCGCCCAGGAATCCCGCCTCGTTGATCTCGAATCCGGGATTGTACTCCTGGTATGTGAGCGTTCCCGTCCAATGCTCACCCGAGAGCTTGGCGAACGCCATTTCCGCGACGTAACCGGTGAGCGAGATCTTCGTCGGATCGCGGCGGAAGCGTTCTCTGTCGGGACGCTGGAAGTACCGCGCCGGCGACGTCTGCAGCGCGTCGATCGCCTCGGCGCTTCCCATGTTGTGACTGACCGCCACTGCGCCATCGAACGCCCAGGTTCGATTGCCCCACGCGTGGTTCCAGTCGAAACCTGCAACGTACGCCGCCTTGCGGAAGATGGGCTCGAGCGCTGCGTCGTCGAGATCGCGGTTCACCGCCGTAAGGCCGACTCCCAGCGTGGTGTTGCCCTCCCGTATGTCGCGCTTGAGTCGACCGACGAAGTAATTCGCCAGTGGCTCGACGGTCTCGCGCCGATCGCTGCCATCGATGGCTCGGATGCGGGCCTCCTCCTTCATGGTCACTGCATCGAGCAATCCTATCGACCAGCCTCCGCGGCTTCGACCGGTGAGCTTGGTGGCCGCCGCGATCGTCGTCTCGAACGGCGCGTCGACGAACGCGACACTCGAGCCACCAATGAAGCGCTGCGGCTCGCGGCCAATTCGCCGGGAATGAAGGAAGGTGTATCCGTTCGAGGAGTTCTGCGATCGTATATCCCCGAACCGGAAGATGCTGCCGCCTTCGACGAAGAAGGGCCGTCGCTCGGGGAAGAACGTCTCGAACGCGGAGAGGTTTACGACTGCCGGATCGACTTCGACCTGTCCGAAATCAGGATTGATCGTCGCATCGAGCGTGAGGTTGCTGGTGATGCCGTACTTGAGATCGAGCCCGACGCCCGGGGCCACTTCGTTCCTTTTCTGGAATGGATGGTTCGCCGCCGCGGCTGGATGCTCGTTTTTCGCCAGCGCGTAAGGAATGAGCTCGAGGCGCCGCGGCGAAGAAAGCCTGCCAAGACCGGTGAGATGTCCGTAACGGTGCACACCCTGCTGTTGTGTCTTTGGCGTGAAGGCGGAGAAGGCAACCTCGGCTTTTCGCGCGATCTTCCGTCCGAGCTGCAGACCCCACGTCTGATCGGGCTGGTTCCGGTTGTAACGGAGCTGCGAGAGAGGAATGCGGAATTCGGCAGTCCATCCAGCCGAATCAACAGTTGCGTCGCCCTCCCACACGGCATCCCACGAGTTGTCCTGTGAGCCCGACGGACTGATGGTCGCGTCGCGCCGTGCACCGGCAGGCGAGAGGCGGAAGATCACAGCGCTCAGGTGATCGTGATAGCTGTCGAAGGTGACCTCGACGAGGTCGCCTTCTATGAACTCGTCTCGCCGGGCGAGCTGTGACTGAATCGCGCGAGGATCGCGGTCGTAGAGACGCATGCCGACGTAGACCGCATCGTCGTCGACGAGGATTCGCGCCTCCGTCCGCTCGGACACCGGCTGCCCTTCGTTTGGATCGTATTGGCGAAACTCCGTGACAGGAGTCGCCGCCTGCCATGCGGCCTCGTCCATTCGGCCGTCGATCTGAACGGATCCGTTGCGCCTTGCCGCGACCGCGGTTGCTGCCTGGTTATTGGGGTCTCGCGGTCTCAGCGGCGGGAGCAGCGGAAGTTTGCGCAAACGCCGAGCGGGCGGCAGATGCGATCGCGAGACTCGCTGACCCGGCAACCGTAGCGGCGAGAGCGACTGTTCGATTCATAAGGGGAACCCGGGGAGGAGACGCCCGACTGCGGGGAATTGGACAGTACGAGGCGATAGAAGGTTTTGTTCGAGGGCATTGCGCATTGGATCCCATGCTGAATAATCAACAGTGCTGAATTTTCAGCAACGACGCCGATTTGTCAAGAGCGACGCGCGCGCAGCCCGGACCTTCTCTTGGGTGAGCCCTTCGATGATGCCTCGCCTGGAAGCGAGGACCAGTTCCCGATTATGTACGAAGTGCGATGCGCGGCGGAGTCGCCGTTATGCCGCGCTAGTCGGCCCTTGCGGCCCGCTATGCTTCGCGGCCATCAAGCCCGGAGCGACGACCAGAATCATCACGATAACGAATCCCACGAGGCCAAGCTCCGGTAGCGGAATCGGCGAGAGTATCCGCGCGCCGAAGAGAAGCGCGAATGCAACCGCCGACGCGATGAACCTCATCCCCATCCGTTCGGCGAACAGCAGCGCGACGACTCCAATCGTGATCGCGAGCACGACCATCGCGGCGATGTACGCTGGCGCACGCAACACTCCCGAGTCCCAGGCCTGAAGTGATCCCATCACGAGAATCAGCACCATGCCCCAAAGCTTTTCGTTTCTCATTGTGAGCTCCTTTCTCAGGTGAAGCCGCAGCATGTGCGGCGTAGAACGAAGCAGCTGGCCCCAGAGCCAGCGGCGCGCGGCCCGTTCACCAACGCGCGGGGTCACCACGGTGCGCGCCTCTTCCAGCAGATCGCCGATAAGCTCGTCGCGATACGGCGCGGGCAGCAGCATCACCATCAACCGCTCGGTTCGCGGAGCGTGAAAAGTCGTCGTCGCCGGCGGTGACGCGTGCGACGTGACACGGGTCGAGGTCATATTCCGGCGCCCGCCGGTCGCGGTATCCCCGCAACACCTTCACGCATCCGGTCCATTGCCTGGATGCCTTCGTTGAGGGCTCTCACGCCGGGTGCAGTGAGGCGAAAGAACCGCTTCGCACGCCCTCCCCGCGCCTCAGACCCGGGAGCCGCGACGGAAGTCGTGTGACCCTTGGCTTCGAGCCGGTCGAGCGTTGCGTAGACGGCGCCGAGCGAGATGCCACGGCCGGTTCTCTCCTCGATGGCACGTCTCACCGTCATGCCGTACGCCCCGTCGCCAAGCCCCGCGACGGCGAGCATTACGAGCTGCTCGAATGCTCCGGGTAAATCGGGTTGCTTCGCCACGTTCGGTCTCCGCGTAATTCTACATTGTAGAAATAGCGGGGATCGTGCAGCCTGTCAATGGTCGTGCAACCGGTCAATTGGAAGCGACGACCCCCGCTGGCGTGACGGCGGGATGCAGGCAAATTCGAGGACGGACCAGTAAAGAAGCTCGAAGCTCGGAGGAGCGAGATGGAACAGGAGGCCGAAAATTTGCTGGCGGCATTCATCCGGGCGGCGTGCGTTCCGCGCGATGCCTCGCACGGGTCGGGAACGCTCGCCGCGGCCAACGCAATCCTCGCGGCGCATCCGCAGATCGGCCGTGACGACATCCACGCCGCGGCCATACTTGGCAGCCATGAAGCCGTAGGCAGGCTGCTCGGGGCAGACGCGGGAGGGGCAACGCGGCGCGGAGGCCCCTATGACTGGGATGCGCTCACTCACCTCTGCTTCTCGCGTTACCTGCGCATCGATCGCACGCGATCTGAGGATTTCGTCCTCGCAGCCAGGTCGCTGCTCGAGCACGGCGCCAATGCCAGCACCGGGTTCCATTGGAACGGCGAGTTCGAGTCGGCGATATACGGCGCCGCCGGGATAGCTCACGACGCCGAGCTGACGCGCCTTCTTCTGGAGCACGGCGCTGATCCGAACGACGGTGGCGAGACCGAGTATCACTCGCCAGAGGGATTCGACAACGCCGCAATGCAGGTGATAGTGGAGAGTGGCAAGCTCGCTCCGTCAGGCCTCCTTACGATGCTGGTTCGCAAGCTGGACTGGACCGACTTCGACGGGGCGGAATGGCTTCTCACACACGGGTCGGATCCGAATCTGGTAAGCCATTGGGGTGACACCGCATTGAACCACGCCCTTGGCCGCGACAATCCTCTGCGATTCATCGAGCTCCTCCTGGATCACGGTGCGGAGCCCGCAGCCACTTCGAAAAACGGCCTGTCGGCTATTGCCATGGCGGCAAGGATGGCGCGCGCTGATGTGCTCGGACTGTTCGAGCGGCGCGGCTTCTCAACCGATCTCGGCGGAGACCACGCTTTCCTCGGCGCCTGCGCACGTGGCGACATGGACACTGCGCGAAGCATGGTTGCGGCCGATCCGAAGATTGTCGCCCGGCTGGAGAGTCAGGATGCGGGGTTGCTCGCCTACGCGGCGGGCGCTGGCAATACGACCGCCGTAGCGCTCATGCTCGACCTGGGCTTCGATATCACGTCGAGAACGAGCAAGGCCGGAGCATCCGAAGACACGGCGCTGCACGTCGCGGTCTGGCGCGATCGCGTTACGACGGTCAAGCTCCTCATCGATCGCGGCGCCCCTCTCGAAGTGACGAACAAGAGAGGCGAGACGCCGCTCGCGCGCGCGGTTCGCGCGCTGGTCGAGCCGTCCGAGTGGACGCCGCATGACTCAGTCGATCTCGTCGCTGCTCTCCTTGGCGCGGGTGCACGCGCGGATGCGGTGCGGCACTTTCCCTCTGGCGTTGCGGCAGCCGACGAGCTGTTGCGAAGCTTTGGCCGAGGAGCGTGACCGTGACGTGGATCGCGACGTGTGCTTGCGCAGACGGACCGCAGGTTAGCGACCGCTCATAATGTTTGGCTCGGCGGTTGTCTACATCGGGCTGGTCGTAGCTGCGGCAGGGTTGGCCACGGTCATCAGGCCGCTGCGACGACTGGGCGTGGCCACGCGCCGACGGGGACTCGGCATCGCGGCTACAGGTGTCGGACTCGCCTGTATCGGACTGTTTCTTCCCTCGACGGAATCACGAGTGACGCGGAAAACGACCCGGCTCGACGAGTACATTCCGGTATGGCAGTTCCGGGAGTTTCATACCATCGAAGTCGCGGCACCGCCGCGTGCGGTATTCGAGGCGATCAAGAAAGTTCGGGCTGACGAGATTGTGTTCTTTCGCGCGCTGACCTGGATTCGGCGTGGTGGCCAGGAAGGCTCGGAAGGCATATTGAACGCAGGTTCGCGGAGGCCGCTGATAGATGTGGCAACGAGCAGTGGCTTCGTCCGGCTCGCCGAAGACGTTCCGCAAGAACTCGTGATCGGCACGGTTGTGGCGGCGCCGCGGGGCTACCGTGGAAAGCTGACGCCCCAAGTTTTTCAGAAGCCATTGCCGCCGGGGTTCGCGATCGCCGCGATGAATTTCCTCGTTACCCCGATTGGCTCGAATCGCTCTCTTGTCTCTACCGAGACGCGAGTGTTTGCCAACAGTCCGGCTGCACGCAGACGATTCGCCGTGTACTGGCGGCTCATCTACCCCGGAAGCGCGCTCATCCGACGGATGTGGCTGCGCGCTGTTCAGCAGCGCGCCACCGGTTAGGGAGCCGGAGGTTTGCCGTCTTCCATCGAAGCCGGCAGGGCTGCCTCCATTACTATAGAAGAAGACGGTTCGTCTGAAGGGGAAGTCGGTTCACCAGGAGGTTCTGCCGCTCGCCCGGACGTATCCGCGGCCGTCCCACGAACGGCGGGACGCGACAACGATTTCTTCATGGGTTCGATTCCCTCGAGCCAGTGAGCCTTGAGGAGTCGGGCTGCACGCTTCAGCTTGCGATTTTTCAGTTGGCGGACGATGTCGCGGTGCTGGCGCGCAGCCGCGACGACGTGGGAAGCCTTCACCGTGTGCGCGTGCTGATACCGGCTGAGGAGTTGCTTGAGGCGGGCGATAATTCCGGCGAGCTGACGCGATGGGTTGTCCCCTAACAGCATCGCGTGCCATTTGGCATCAATCTCCAGCGCCTCGGCGGGCGTTATCTCCGCGGTCGCGAGGCGGGCGTTGATGCCGTCGAGTTCCTCGAGGACTTTCGGTGCAGGCCTTCCCTGAAGCCGGAGGGCGAGCCTCTCGAAATGTCCGAGGAGCATGTACAGTTCTTCGGCCTCATCGGGTGTAAGCGAGAGTACGCGGAAGCCTTTCCGGGGGTCCGATTCTATAGGCGCCTCACCTTCGAGGGACAGGAGCGCTTCCCTGATCGGGGTCTGACTAACGCCGAGTTCGCGGGCGATGCTGCTCTCGTTGAGGCGCTCGCCAGGCGCAAAGCGGCCGGAGATGATGCGAGCGGTCAGCTCGTCGCGGAGCGCCGCGCGGAGAGGGCGGCGGGAAGGGGTTATAGAGTCGGGCGGCGATGCGTCCATTTGTACCTGTGTCGACGTGTTCGAAGCTTCAATATGCTATAGAGGCCTACGGCCCGCCACCCATAACGCCAAAATACTGAGGATTGACCGCGGTCAGAAGCTCTTGAAATGGTCGAATGGTTGGCGGCAGGCGTTGCAGAAGTGAATCGCCTTACACGCTGTCGATCCGAACTCGCTCTTCTCAACGGTATTCGCCGACCCGCAGAAAGGACATTCCACGGCTGGCCGAGCCCGCCGCAGGTTCACCAGGTCAGTGATGCTGCCGCTGGATACCTCGACCATGCCAGGCGGCGCAATTCCGTATTCCCTCAGTTTCCGCTTCGTCGCCTCGCTCAGCCAGTCGGTGGTCCACGGCGGCGAAAAGGCCGTCTGAACCCGCACATTCGCAAAACCGTGTGCCTCGAGAGTGGAAACGATCTCTCGCTCGATAACCTGCAGCGCGGGGCAACCCGAGTACGTGGGAGTCACCGTTACCCACAGCTCATCGCCGGCGAACGCGACATCCCTTACGATGCCGAGCTCGACAACGTCGATCACCGGCAGCTCCGGATCCTTGACCTCGGCGAGGATCTCGAGGATCTCTTCCTTCGACGCCGTAAGGGCCATCACCACTCCGCCCCGGGATGCGACCGCGCCACGATCTGCATCTCGGCCAGCATATGGCCAAGGAACTCGGTGTGCTTCCCGTTGCGCCCTCCGCCGATCATGTAGCTGTCGGCGGGCATGACGAGCGTCGAGCGTCCCATCACTTCTCGCACGACACCGTCCCATTGCGGCTTCAGAGCCGTCAGGTCGGGACCGATGCCGTGCTCCTGCATCTCTATATCCACCGCGTCCGGACGAAACATCTCGGGCGTGAACCGCCAGAGGTCATCGAGCGCCTTTTGCGCTCTCGCGTGGCTCTCATCGGTGCCGTCGCCCATTCGCACCACCCATTCGCTGCTATGCCGCACATGGTACCGCACTTCCTTAAACCCTTTTGCCGCAATCCCCGCCAGCTCCCTGTGCGCGCCCTTCTGAAGCTGCTCGAGGACGTGATAACTGTACACGTCGAAAAGGAACTGCCGCACGATCGTGTACGCGTAGTCGCCCTTGGGAAGCTCGACAATATGGAGGTTCCGGAACTCCCCCCCGTCACGGAAATAGGCCAGCGCATCCTCGCTGCGCCCCTTGCCCTCGATCTTTCCCGCGAGATTAAGCAGCAGCGTGGCCTGGCCGACGAGATCCAAAGCGATGTTGGCAAGCGCGATGTCCTCCTCGAGAATCGGCCCGTGGCCGCACCACTCGGATAGTCGGTGCCCGAGCACGAGCCGGTCGTCGGCCAGGCCGAGAAGGAACGGAAATAGCTTAGGGGGAGAAGAGGGAGCAATGGGAGAAGAGGGAGTAAGGGGGCCAAGCTCGTTAGAAGGGCCAGAGGACCTAGACGCGGCGGACGTGATCGGTCTGGTTTCGCGCATGCGACTCAAAAACCCTTGAGGCCGCGAGGGATCTTATAGAACTGGGGATGCCTGTAGATCTTGTCCGCGCCGGGGTCAAAGAACGGGCCGGCCTCGTCGCTCGGCGAAGCGGTGACGGAGTTGGACTGAACGACCCAGATGCTCACGACCGCGCCGCGCCTCGCGTACACGTCGCGCGCGTTCTGAAGGGCCATCTCGGCGTCGGCCGCGTGCACGCTGCCGGCGTGCTCATGTGGATCGCCTCCGGTTTTCTGCGTGAACACCTCCCACAGCGGCCACTGAGTCTCGCCTTCCGGCGCCGATCCATTCCCCCCGGGTTTGGCTCCCGGTATCGCCGGCGTCCTTCCCTTTGCGTCGCGCGCCTCGGCCATGGCGAATTGCTATGCGGCCGGGGACTGCGCCGCGCGCTGCTGCTTCGAGGCGTAAGCCTCGGCGGCCTCGCGCACCCATCGCCCGTTCTCGTGGGCGTCGCGTCGCGCCTGGAGACGCTCTCGATTGCAGGGACCGTTGCCTTTGACAACAGCCCAGAACTCTTCCCAGTCTATCGGGCCGAAATCGTAACTATTGGTCTCGGGATTCAGCTTGAGATCGGGATCCGGCAGCGTCAGCCCGACCGCCTCGGCCTGCGGTACCGTGAGATCTATGAAGCGCTGCCTCAGCTCGTCGTTCGTCTTTCGCTTCACCCGCCAGCGCATCAGCTCGGCCGTGTTCGGAGAGTCTGTGTCACTCGGGCCCAGCATCATGAGCGAGGGCCACCACCAGCGGTTCACGGCATCCTGCGCCATCGCCTTCTGCGCCGGCGTCCCGCGGGCGAGCGTGGCAATGATCTCGTATCCCTGCTTTTTGTGAAAGTTCTCTTCCTTGCAGATGCGGATCATGGCCCGCGCGTACGGGCCGTACGATGCCTTTGCGAGGACTGTTTGATTCACGATCGCGGCGCCGTCCACGAACCATCCGATGACGCCGATGTCGGCCCAGGTGAGTGTGGGATAGTTGAAGATGCTCGAGTACTTCGCCCTGCCGGAGAGGAGCTGGTCAACCAGCTCGGCCCGGTCGATGCCTAGCGTCTCGGCGCCGCAATAGATGTATAGCCCGTGGCCGGCCTCGTCCTGCACCTTGGCCAGAAGCGTCATCTTTCGGCGGAGGCTGGGCGCCCGGGTGATCCAGTTCCCCTCAGGGAGCATGCCGACGATTTCGGAATGCGCGTGCTGGGACATCATTCGGATGAGCTGGGTGCGGTAACGCTCGGGCATCCAGTCCTTGGGCTCGATGGTCTCGCCGTTGGCAATGCGTGCCTCAAAGGCGGCGTTGAGGTCTTCGTCTGTCGTCGCTGCTGGCTGCTTTTCCATGACCTTTTCCCGGGACTGACGGCAACCGTTCTTTGTGACGGCGGCGCGCCACATTTCAAACCTATCGGCGACTACGTCAAAAAGTTAGCCGCGCGCGTCCGACATGGTGTAAACTTCAACTGCATAACGAGTTCCGGGCGCAGACTATCCTGGTCGCGCGACGCATCGCATTCATTCGCAAGCAATTGACAAACCCAGAAATACCCGCGACCGCCGCCGGCCGCGTGGTCTCGAGAACCTCAGCCGGCATTGCTACCATCACGTTCTCCCACCCAAAGAGCAACTCGCTGCCCGGGGTGCTGCTCGTCGAGCTGGCGCGCGCAGTAAGCGTGGCGGGAGCCGACCCGGCGGCAAGGGTGATTCTGCTGCGCAGCGAGGGCGACACGTTCTGCGCCGGCGCATCGTTCGCGGAGCTTCAAAACATTTCCGATGCGAGCGGAGGAAAGCGTTTCTTCATGGGGTTTGTGAATCTCATTCTCGCGATGATCCGCGCGCCGAAGTTCGTGGTGACGCGCGTGCAAGGCAAAGCGGTCGGAGGAGGGGTGGGAATCGTGAGTGCGTCCGACTATGCGATCGCCGCCCGGGGTGCGTCGCTCAAGCTGAGCGAGCTCGCCGTAGGGCTCGGGCCGTTCATCGTCGGATTGCCCATTCAGAAGAAGATCGGGATGGGGGCGTTCAGCGCCATGTCGATTGACGCCGACTGGCGCGACGCGGACTGGGGATACAGGCACGGATTGTACGCCGAGTTGCACAGCGACGTCGCATCGCTGGACGCAGCGGTTGGGAAGCGCACCGAGACGCTCGCCGCGAGCAATCCCGACGCGATGGCTCAGCTCAAGAAGGTCTTCTGGGAGGGAACAGAGAACTGGGCAGAACAGCTCGCGTCGCGTGCTGCGATGAGCGGCACGCTTGTGCTCTCGGAGTTCACGAGCGAAGCCGTGGGTCGGACCGGTCCGAAATGAGCTCCTTGTATCCAGCTCTCGAGGGACGGAGCGGCACGGCCTGCGACTCGGGTAGCCGCGAAAGCTGACCCCAGCGGTGAGAACCAAGAAGGGCACGCCTCTTTCGAGACGTGCCCTTGCCATTTAGCGCTTTACGCGATGAGGGGCCTTGTCACCGATGCGGAGATGCTATCCGTTTGGCCCTGCGTGCGCGAGGGGCCCGTGCGCGGTGATGGTGACGGGCGTCCGGGTCGCTTCGACCGCTACCGGTCGTTCAGTATCTCGACCGCACGGCTGCGCATGGCGGGCTCGCGATGCGAGCGCGCTACCTCTCGCACTGCTCCGATGCCCGCATCGTCGTTCAGCTCTCCGAGCAGCTCGAGGGCCCGCAGCCGCATCTCCACGCTCGCGTCGCTCGCCATCACCGACCTGAGCATGACGATCGCGGTAAGCGGTCTCATGCTCTCTGCGTGAACCTCCAGCGCGCGGCGCCTGAAGTCGACCTCGTCACGTCCATGCACAATCGACGCGAGAGCCCTGGCTGAAGCGCCGCTCTCGGACTCACCGAGCGCTTCCAGCGCAGCCTTCCGCAGATCGGTCTCGCCGGAACCGCGTGCGACTTCGATCAGCGCCTCGATCGCGGCGGGCTCGTCGTGAAAGCCGCCGAGTGTCTCGAGGGCCTTCATCCGCACTTCGATGCTCGGGTGGCTTCGGGCGATCGACCGAACAACAGCAAGCGCCGCTGCGTCGTCCACCGTCTCTCCCAGTGACTCGACCGCCTCGATCTGCACCCTGCGAGACGGATTGGAGTTTGCGAGATCACGCAGCATGGATACGGCTCTCGCGTCATGGACCTCCGCAATTGTCTCTACCGCCTCCGCGCGGATCGACTCGTCCGGGTCAGTGCGCACGACCTGCATCAGTACCTCGAGCGCCCGGGACCCAGGCTCGGAACCTCCGATCGCCTCTACCGCCTTGCGGCGGACGTCTGGCGAAGGATCGCTTCGCGCGAACTCCATGACGACGCGAAACCCCTTACCATCGGGCATGGTCGCCAATGCCTCGACGGCTTCCCCCTTGAGCTGCGAATCACTGGTACCGCGGACAACGCGCGTGAGGTAATCGACGGCACGTTGATCGGTTCGATGTCCGAGCGCTTCGATAGCCGTGCGCTTCTGATCGTAATCGGCAACTGTCGAAGCGAACGAGATGAGAGAGTCGGTCGCCGGCGGTGACTCCATGTGCGAGAATGCCTCGATGGCCTCTTCCCGTACGCCACTCGACCGGTCGCTTCGAACCGCGCGCGACAGAGCGCCGATTGCGCGCGGATCGCGCTGCCTTCCCAGCCACTCCGTGGCTTCACGTCGCACATCTTCGGGCTCGCTCCGCGATTCGAGCAGCCCTATCAGAATCGGTACGACCACATCGGGTGACTGATGCACGCCGACCGCGGCAACAAGATCACGGCGGATGTCGTTCGTACGGGCGCGCGGCGTGAGCGACCTGATCATGTCCACGCTCTCGGTGTCAGTCGCTGAATCGAGCCAGATGACCGGCCGCGCGTTGAAGTAGACCGGAATACTGAAGCTGCCGACGTGCACGCGCTCGATTCTTCTGCCCAGCACGCCGTCGTTCATAAGCATGAAGATCGCGGTGGAATACGGCGAGTGCGGGCCGGCGATGGGTGTGAGCGGGACACCATGAAACGTGAACGCAGATAGATCGCCCGCACCCATGTGCATGTGTCCGGAGATAGTGACGTCCCCGTCGATGCGCACGGGGATGTCGTCCGCATAATATCGGGACTTGCCGGTCTCGTCGCCCGCGACGAGATAACCGATCCAGTAACTGCCTCCGATGCCGCGTGCCCGCTGATCCGCCCAGCGCCAGCGATCGGCAAGTGATCCGGTGGTGGGAGCTCTCACGACATTCGCGGGTCCTGCCTTCGAGGGATCGGGCTGCGCCCGCTTTTTCTCTGTGGTGTCGGACTCGCCGGCCTGAACGATCGGCGAAGGGGTGAGCGAAGCCTGGATCACAGTTCCCGTTGCTTCGCGGCCGGTGAACAGAGCGGCCGAGATGGTAATCACACCAGCTATCCAGCGTGGACCGAGCTCGATGTGCGCAGGCCCGCCGCTCAGCAGGCGCTTTGCTCTTCTGAGCAGCGATCCGCCTGTTGCAGCCGCGGCGAGGCCAAACCCCGCGGTGCGCGATTCCTCGAGGACAAGCAATGTCTCGGTATACGAAGCGGCACTGCCGCCACAGGTCGCGACCGCGATGTCGTCGCAGCAGCTCTCGCGCTCGTCACGGATGCGTTCGGACAGCCATCGCGCACCGGGGTGGTAGAACAGCAGCGTCTCGATGACGGTCTGCGCGAGGTTGACCACGAAGTCATAGCGCCTGATGTGGGCTAGCTCGTGTGCGAGAAGCATGTCGATTTGGAGCGGTGTAAGTCCGGTGACAAGGCTCACGGGCACGACAATGACCGGGCGCAGGGCACCGATAACGAGGGGGACGTCGACGCGGATGGACTCGAGCACCCTTATCCGCTCCGATATGCCAAGCCGGTCGGCGAGCGAGCGAACGCGCGCGAGCAATTCGGGGGCGGCCGCCGATGTGCCGTGGCGGGTGATGCGCCGCGTGCGGGCAAGGCCACCGATGAGCTGGAGTGACGTGAGCAACAGTCCGAGGAGCCAGGCGGTCACGATCCAGGGCATGGCACGGACGATAGATGTGACGAGTCCCGAACTCTCTGATGGCGACCGACGGGCGCTCTCGTCGACAGTCGAAGGGGCGCCAGAGAGAGAGAATGTCGTACGCTCGAGCGCGGTTGCGCCCGGGTCAGGCTCATTCACCTGCTTGGACGCGTTGCGTTCACCGGATTGCGCACTCACCGAATTGACCGCCACCGTCGGGGGAACCGCCATTCGCAATGCCGTCGCCAATGGCAGCGCTGCCATTAGAATCAGAAAACCAAGCCCCATGGCGTAGCGCGCGGCCGGCGGCGATCGGCGCGCGAGGAAAAACGCGAGTGCGGCCAGAGCGGCGAGGAAGCCACCCTGCCACACCGAGTGTATGATCGCCCAACCGATGATCTGCGTAGTCATCGTGCACCCCGCGAAAGTTCGTTGAGTAGCCGGCGGATCTTCTTCAGGTCTTCGGGCGACGCCTGCTTGTCCGAGAGGGCCTGCATGACGAGCCTGGCAGCGGAGCCATCGAACGCCCGATCAAGGAGATCAGACACCAATCGCCGCTTTATCGATTTTTCCTCGACCGCGTGAGAATAAACGTGAGATCGCTCCGACTCATTCCGCGTCACGAGCCCCTTCTCGGCCATCACCTGCATGGTCTTGAGTACGGTGGTGTACCCGATGTCGCGCTTTCGTCCCAGCGCGTCGTGCACCTCGCGCACTGTACGCGGCCCTCGTCTCCAGAGGATTCGCAGTATTTTCAGCTCTCCGTTCGAGGGAATCTGCGTGCCGCGACTCATGCCATGCTCTCCAGGGGTGTCCGCTCCTAATCTACGAATAGGCTCGTACTTGGCAAGTACGAAGCTTCCCGTAGACTTGTAAGGTTTCTGTACCGTCAAATCCTGTTTTCTTTGGGCTGCGGTGGACGCTCCTGAATCTGTGCGTGAGGCCGTTCGCCGTCGTCCCAATCGCCGGACCAGTCACGAAGCCCCAGGCTGACTGTCACGGAAACCGTGTTGAGAAGAATCTCGTGACGCGCTGTTACGGCGAGCCGGCCCAGGTGATGGTCATCCCCTCGATATCCGGCGCTATATCCCGTGATCCCGACGGCGGCACTCAGAACCTCCCGTGAGAAGACGATTGGAGCCGCCAGTCTTTCCTGAGGTCCGAATCCCTTACTGGGACTGATGAATACTGACCCTGTACGGATCTCCATGCCAACCTCCTCGAGACCGTCCCGTTCGCGGAAGGCCGGGAATCCGGGGCGATTCGCGACAACGACCCCTAAACCAGTGCCTGGCGCGCAATATCCTTCCACGTTGAGCACGTGTATCGAAACTGTGGAAAGCCGCCGTAGATATTGGCCCGCCGGAACTGTCCAGCAAGCGCGCACCACGTCGCGCCCCCATTCTTGCTAGTAGCAATCTCCGCAATCTCCCGGCAACATCCGCTCAACCTTTCCAGATGGATCAGTTGAACACTTCCAGCCGAAGAACCTTTCTCAAGGACTCGCTCCTCTGCTCAGGGGCCGCGCTTCTTGCACCTTCGCTGGGCGGCCTCGTCGCCTGCGCAAAGCCGGTGGGCGGCGCTACGTCCGGTTCGGCTCCTGCGGCAAATGGTGATGCGGGCGGCTACGGCCCGCTCATCCAGGCAGGGCCCGACCTCGAGTTGCCTCCGGGGTTTCGCTACACTGTGATCAGTGCCTCTGGACTTCCCATGTCGAACGGGCGTCCAACCCCGAACGCCTTCGATGGAATGGCGGCGTTCGCGCTCCCGAATGGCAACGTCAGGCTGCTGCGGAACCACGAGAACCGCGATCTCCCCGCCCGGCAGAAGCTCAAGGGCGACCCCGCGCTCGCCTACGATTCGAGAGCAGGCGGTGGCGTCACCTCGCTCGAGGTTCGCATTCCGTCAAACGGCCCACCGGTACTGGTTCGCCAGTTCGTCGCGTTGAGCGGAACGATTGTCAACTGCGCCGGCGGACTGACGCCATGGGGGAGCTGGCTCACCTGCGAAGAAAGCAGCCAGGGGGCCGAGTCCGGGTGGGGAAAGGAGCACGGCTACGTGTTCGAGGTGCCCGCCGCGGCCGAGTCCGAAGTAAAGCGCGATCCGCTCAAAGGGATGGGAAGGTTCATCCACGAAGCCGTCGCGGTCGATCCCGCCACCGGCATGGTCTATCAGACAGAGGACAGGCCAACGGCAGGATTCTATCGATTCATACCGAGGACGCGTGGAAGGCTCGCCGATGGCGGCACACTTGAGATGCTCGCTCTCAGGAACCGCCCCAACTACGACACCGCGATCGGCCAGACAGTGGGCCGGATTCTGCGGGCATACTGGGTTACCATCGCCGAGCCAGATCCGAAGTCGGCGGCCATCGATCTCGCTGCTGTCTACAGCCAGGGCTTCGCGCAGGGTGGCACGCGCTTCTCGCGCCTCGAGGGCTGCTGGTTCGGCGACAAGAGCATCTATTTCAACGCCACCGACGGAGGCAGCGCCGGGGCGGGGCAGGTATGGCAATACCGTCCGACCGATAGCAACGAAGGAGACCTTGTTCTCGTGTTCGAGTCACCGTCGCGCGAACTCCTCGATCGGCCCGACAACATCACCGTCAGCCCGCGCGGCGGGCTCGTAGTCTGCGAGGACGCTGCGCCTGAGCAATACGTGCGCGGAATCACGAAAGACGGGCGCATCTTTAATTTCGCGCGAAACATCGCGAACACGACGGAGTTTTGCGGGGCGTGCTTCAGCCCCGATGGACGCACGCTTTTTCTCAACATTCAGGGATCGACGCGCGATGAGGGAACGGTCCCCGCGATGACCTTCGCGGTGCAGGGGCCGTGGGAGAGAGGGGCGCTCTGACCGGTAGCCGTTACCCGTGACCGGTTGCCAGCTACCCGTTGCCCGTTGCCCGTTGAGTCGCGGAGGACTCTTCAGTAGCAGCATCAACTGTTGCGTTTGGCCCGCTGTCGCTCATCAGCCGCGCGATCCATCGCGATTCCTCAAAGCTCTCGAACAGCGACTTCGCCGCGATCGAGAGCGGCACCGCGACCAGCGCGCCGAGCGGCCCCAGGACCCATCCCCAGAACAGCAGCGATAGCACGACAACGATGGGCGAAAGATCGAGCGTCTCTCCCACGAACCGCGGCTTCACCACGTTGTCCACCAGGAAATTGATCAGCGTGTAACCGCCGATCACTATCACTGACCGCGTGAACCCGAACTCGATCAGCGCAAGCAACGCGGGCGGAACGAGCGCGATCATGAAGCCGATGTTCGGAACGAAGCTCAGCAGAAACGACAGAACGCCCCAGAGAATCGCGAAGTCCACGCCGAGCACGAACAGCAGGATCGTGTTGAGCACCGCTGCCACCAGTCCGAAGATGGAATTGAGGACGACGTAGCTCCGAATGTGCTCGCCGAATCGCGTGAACTGCTCCGCCGCGCTCGATGAAGTCAGCGCCGACCGCAGCTTCTCCGGATACCGCATCGCCTCCAGCATCATGAACGCCATCAGCAGCACGAGCACGATAAGAGTGCCTGCCGTCTCCGTGAGATTCCGTATGATGTTCAGCGTGTATCGGATGATGCTGCTCGGCTGAAGTACATCGCTCGAGAACAGCCGCGCCGTGTTGATGGGAAGATCGGACAATTTCGCGCGGATCAGATCCTGAAGGGCGGCGATCCGCGGCTGATATTCCGGCAGCTTGTCCTGGAGCTGGATAAGCGACGCCCACACCAGTGCGACGAACAGCCCGATGCCGACAATTCCGATCACGATGCCGGTGAGGGCGGCGACGCTCGGCCGCCACCCCCGCTGCCGCAACCAGTCCGAGCCCGGGCTCCATGCAATCGTGATCATCAGCGCGACGAGAATGGGCCCGATCATGTCGGCCGCAGCGCGCATCCCGGCGAGGACTATGAAGGCGCTGGCCGTGGTCAGGAGAAGCCTTCCGATGGATCTCGTCTGAACTTCGGTCATGAGCCGCTAATTTAGGGCTTCACCGCAGAGAACGCAGAGAATCGCAGAGAACACAGGGAACGACGCACTTCTTGGGGGGTTCGCGGGCCTATAGCCCGTCTCCTGACAACGCCGCCTTTACCCTTTTTGACAGCCTTTGACGGCTCCTTTCTTTGTGATCCCTGCAATCCTCTGTGTTCTCTGCGGTAAGGCACTCCGTTTTTTTCTGGGGTGCGCGTGACTAATTGCCCTCGGAAATTGTCCGGAGCGCGGGACGCGCCATTGTGACATGTCGGGTTCCCAAGCGCGCAACTTGCGGTATTTTTCGAGGCGCATGCGGGGACTCGCGCGCAACCCCATGTGAGATCAGTCAGGCAGCGCAGAGAACTCCCTTCGGCGACAATCGAAAATCGCCGCTGTTCCGCTGACTGTAAGAACCCTGCTCACCCTCTGCGCATACTGTAAAGGAGCCAAGTCATGGCAATCTGGAAGGAACAGCCCCCCACCAAGAAGGAGCCGATGCTGATGCCGCAGGATCCCGCCACACGCAGCGACGACGCATTCAGCAGCAGCTCGTCCTCCAACTACGACACGCCGCGACGCACGACGCAGCGGAACGACGCGAAGGAAACGCTGATCGCGGCCGATCTGACGATCGAAGGCAAGATCGAGGGCGCCGGACACGTGCGTGTCGCCGGCCGCTTCAAGGGTGATGTGAACGTGGAAGGCAACCTCACCATCGAGCAGGGCGCCAAGGTAACCGGCGGAGTACGCGCCAGCACGGTGACCATCGCGGGCGAGCTGGAAGGCAACGTCGATGCCGCCTCACGCGTTGAGCTCCTCGATTCCGGCGTTCTCAACGGCGATCTCAAGGCTGGTTCGTTGACTGTGGCCGCCGGTTCGCGGATGCGTGGTCAGGCAGAATTCGGATGGGAAGAGAAGCAGCAGCGCACGGCCAGTTCCACCTCCAGGACGGAGGTCGGCGCCGGTACATGAGCACCGCGGGTCAGGGAACCGCGGGAAAGACGCGCAACTGCCCGCATTGCCGGGCGACCATTCTCGAAAGCGCCAGCACCTGTCCGGTGTGTCGCGGCCACCTGCGGTTCGATCCGCACAGGGCGCGGACGCTGCCCAGCTTTACGCCACTGCGAGTCGAGGGAACCATTCGCCACCCGCCGGTTGGCGAGGTATGGGAATACTCGGTTGTCGTTTCGATCAGGAACGAGCGCGGTGAGGAAGTTGCGCGTCAGATCGTCGGTGTGGGTGCGCTGGGGGCGACGGAACAGCGCACCGTCAGTCTCGCCGTGGAGGTATTCACCCCGGCTTCAGCGGCCGCAGCAAAGAAGCGCTGAGACCCCGCATGGCACGCTATCAGGCCTCGGAGAGAGAAGCCAGGTACCGCAAAGCGAGGGAATGGGGGCTTCCTCCAGGCTAGAGAAGCGATGGTCGACAGTGGGCGCCGAGGCCCACAGTTACGTCGCGTCAGTTCACGTGGTGAAGAGATAAAGAAGCCGGGCGCTCATGGATCGGGCAGCGAGTACGCAATGACGTAGTCGCCGCGCCCGAACGCCTCTCCGCCGCCCGCCGCGATAACGACGTACTGCCGTCCCTTCCATTCGTATGTCATCGGCGTCGCACGGCCGCCGGCCGGCAGTTCACCCTCCACAACTCACGCCCCGTCGCGGTATCGTACGCGCGAATCGCTCTGTCCAGTGTCGCGGCGACGAACACGAGGCCCGACGCAGTGGCGATCGGGCCGCCGAGGTTGAGTGAGCCCGGAGCGCCGGCCGCCCCCGATGGCGACGGCAAGTTGCCGAGTGGAACGTCCCACTCGTGGGCGCCCGTCCTCAGGCTTATCGCCACCAGACTTCCGAACGGCGGCGGCGTACACGGCAGCCCTGACGGACCGATCAGCAGTCTGCGCCGCATGTAGAATGGCGTGCCGCGCATGCGCGTATACTCGAAGTCGAGCCGCGAGCTCTCGCGCTGCGCCTCTTCGCGATTGTAGCGGTCGACCGGAATGAGTTGCACCATCGCCGCTACCCGGTTCACCGGGACGACGACCAGCTGCCGCACGTGGTCGTACGTCACTCCGCCCCAATGCGCGCCGCCGATATTCGAGGGCGTAACGAGAGTTCCCTCCAGTGACGGAGGCGTGAAGGGCCCGTCGTTCCGCAGCGAGGCGAGCATGTCGCGGCACGCGTTGCGATCGGACTGGGTGGGTCCCCACGCATCGGCTGCTGTGAACCGCTGCGGGCTTATGGGAGGGATGACCGTATTGAATGGCTGCGTCGCGGCTGCGCGCTCGCCTGCCACGGTGCTCGCCGGAACCGGCCGCTCCTCGACGGGGAAAATCGGCTCGCCGGTCTCGCGATTCAGCACGAACAACTGCCCCGACTTCGTCGCCTGAATCACTGCCGGGATCATCCGCCCGTCGCGCTGGAGCGTGACGAGCGCGGGAGGCGACGCGACGTCATAGTCCCACAAGTCGTGGTGCACCGCCTGAAAGTGCCATACCACTTTCCCCGTCGAGCCACGGAGCGCAACGATGGAGTTCGCGTACCGATTGTCCCCTAACCGCTCGCCCCCGTAGTAGTCGACGCTCGGGCTGCTCGTCGGAACGAACACGAGATCACGCTCGACATCCACAGCGATGACTGACCATGCGTTAGCAGCGCCCGTCCGGTGAGCGAGTGGTCCGATCCAGCTCTTCCATTGCGCGTCGGCGCTGTCGCGCGGCACCGGATCCCAGCTCCAGCGAAGCGCTCCGGTGCGTGCGTCGAATGCGCGAACCTCACCACTCGCCGCATCGATCCGGTTGTTGTCCGCGATTGCAGACCCAACGACTACTAAATCGCGCAGCACCGCCGGCGGCGATGTAATCTGGTACTCGGCGAGCTCGTACGGCGTGTTGTGGAGACCCGCACGAAGATTCACCGTCCCGCCAGTCCCGAACCCGGCGCACGGCCTGCCAGTCGCAGCATCGATCGCAATGAGTCTCCCATCGATCGCGCCGAGCATCACTCTCGTCGAGCAGGCGGAGCCCGCCCGCGCGCTCGGGTCACGCCAGAAAGCAACGCCGCGGTTCGCGAAATCGCCGAAGCCGGCCTGCCGATCGACGCCGGCGTCGAAAACCCACCGCTGCTTTCCCGTTTCGGGATCCACCGCGAACACCCGGCCGAGCGGTGTCGAGAGATAGAGAGTGCCGGCGATCATCAGGGGCGTCGCCTCGAACCGGGGTTCGCGCCGCGTTTTGAACGCAGTGTCCATCTCGCCCGTCCGGAACGTCCACGCCACCCGCAACGAGCGCACGTTCGACGGAGATATTGCGGTCAGGGGTGAGAACCGCGCACCGCCTGGATCCCGTCCGTACGCGATCCAGTCGCCGTGGGCAACCGGAGTCGTTTGCGCTGCGGGTATTTGCGCGGTCGCCGAACAGCCGAGAGACAGCAGGCCAGCGGTGATCCTCGCATTGGTCGAGCGGATAACGGCTGACGAACAGCGCATGAATGGGGAGACCTGGGAGATTGGTGAGGCGTGGGTGCCAAAAAATGAAGGGGGGGGAACTGCACTTGGCAATTCCCCCCCGCTCAACTCTTCTCGCCAGGCCCGCCGGCCTGCTGGCCTTCCATTACTCCCAATACTCCCACGTCTTGCACAATACTCCCAAGTCTCCCAACACCCACGTCTCCCAATAGTCAGCCCGAAGGGAATCCCGTCGTCGGAGCCGGCTGGTCTTCTGGCCGCGGCTGACGGATCTTCGGTGCCTGGCCGAAGTTGTATTGGAAGGTGAGGAACGCCGCACGCACCCCGAACTTGCGCTCGGTGAACTGCATGATGTTGTCGTCACCGGTCCTGATCTTCATTCCCATTGTGTTGAACGGATCCACGACGCGGAGACTGATGGTCGCCTTGTCGCTCATGATCTTCTGTCTGAGCGAAAGGTTGGCCATCTGCGTTCTGGAGAACTCACCGCGCTCGATCTTCGTCGGCGCGCGGTAGAAGTACGACCCCTGAAGCGTCAGCGTCTCCGTCACCTGGGCCGTTCCATTGAAACGCGTCGACCACGTGACGGCATTCGATCCGAGAGTGGACTCCGAACCGCCGTCGGTCACCATCTTGAACACGTTGAAGCTGCCGAAGGCGCTGTACTTTTTTCCGAGCCGCAGTTGTCCGTTCACATCGGTGCCCCATGAGTTGCTCGTCGCGAGGTTCGTGAAGCTCACCGACGTAACCTCTCGCCCTTCGAAAACGTCCGCCGTGTTGATGTCGACGCGGATGATGTCCGTCGTGCGGCGGTAGAACGGCGATAGCTGAAGCGTGCCCAGCTGGCCCGAGCGGGTGAAGCCCAGCTCGAAAGCGTCGGTGTACTCTGGACTCAGCTCCGGGTTGCCGAGGAACAGGTTGTGAACGTCGAAGAAGACCGGGAATGGGTTCAGCTCCTGCGTTCCCGGCCGTCTGATGCGCCGTGAGTAGCTGATCTTCGCCTGGCTCGCGTCGCTGAGCTTGTAGTTCGCCACCGCGCTCGGAAAGAGGCTGGTGTAGCTGAACGGGAAGCTCTCCGCGGTTTTCGTCAGCGAGAAATCCCGGTTCGCGTACTCGGCGCGCAGCCCGCCCTGGAGCTCGAATTTGCCGATGCCATGGCTCAACACGCCGTACGCGGCCTGCACTTGCTCGTTAAAGGTGAAGTCGTTACTGAGATCGCTGTCGACCCAGCTGCCGGTGCCAGTCACGTCCTTGCGGACGACGTAGTCGCGATCGAGCCAGCGGCCCGTTCCTTTGTAACCGGTCTCCAGCTTGGTTCGCTCTGCCAGCGTGCGAGTGTAGTCGACCTGGCCGACAACCTGACGCGTGAGCGCGTCGGTATCGTTGTCTTCTCCTTCGACCCGGCTCAACGGGTTGGCAAGCGACTGCCGCCAGAGCCGCGTGTGGTCGTCGTCCTTCGAGCGGTTGAGGCGGATCTCCGAGGCGAGCTCGTGCTTGCGTGGCTCGAGGGTTCGCTTGAAGGCGAGCGTGTAGTCGAACACGAATGCTTTCGCGTCGGTGTCGCGCACCCTGTCGTAGCGATCGAGTAGCGTCCGGGAACCGTTGAGCTCAGTGTAAGCGCTGACGCTATTGTCGGTCGAGTTTCTGAGGTTCAGCGCGAGGACGTTGGTGAGAACGTCGCGATTGTTGATCTTGTAGTCGACGGTTGTATTGAAGTTGTGGCCGGTGTTTCCGTTCTGGCCGAGTATGTCCTGTTCGGTGATCGAGAGCGGGACGCGCAGGGCGTTGTAGCGCTCGCGATCGTTGATCCCGACGATCTCGCGGTCGTCGGAGTTGAATCCGTAGCTGCCGAACAGCGTCCACGGCCCGGTCTGATTGGCGACGTTGCCCGAGCCGTTGTACCGTCCGGCCGCCGTTGCGGATCCCAGCGTCACGCCTCCGCTCGTGCCGAGGTCGGCGTTCTGCTTGAGGACGATGTTGATGATGCCGGCCATACCTTCCGGATCGTAGCGGGCGGACGGAGTCGGAACGACCTCGATCCGATCGACGATGCTTGCCGGAATCTGACGCAGGTATGCGGCGAGCTGCGGACCACGGATGGGCGCCGGCCTGCCGTTGATCTGAATCGCCACATTCTCGTTTCCGCGCAGGCTCACTTTACCTTCGCCATCGACCTGCACCGATGGAACCGCGTCGAGCACATCGCTCGCGTTGGTGGCGGTGGCGGCGACATCCTTGGCGCGATAGCTGTTGCGATCGGGCTCGATCGTGACCGCCTCGCGCTCCGCCGTTACTTCGACGCCTTGCAGCGCGACCGCAACCTTGGAGAGACCGACGTTTACGCTCGCCCGCGGCGACGCGGGATCAATAGTAAACTCCTGGATTTTCGGGCCGTACCCGATGTAGGTCGCTCTCAACGTGTACGTGCCGGGACGAAGGCCCTGAATGCGGAACGATCCGTCCGTGCCGGCGATCGCGCCGGCGAGAATCGGTGTCTCTCCCCTCACCCGCACCGCGATAGATGCGCGGCCGATGGGTGCTTTGATGTCCGCGTCGGTTACCGTGCCGCGGACCTCGCCATTTGCGGCGGCTGCTTGGGGCGGAGACGACGGAGGTCCGCCGGGCGTCTGCGCGTGAATCGCGCCAGCGCCTCCAGCGAGAATGAGGGCGAGGCCGGCGAACAATGCACGGTGCATGAGATGACTCTCGGAGAAGAGGAGAAGAGTGGTAGACGAAAGGCGTACGGAGCGTGCCTGCAAGACGCGCCCATAGGCGTTAGTACGAAGTGGCCCGGCAGAGGTTTCACCGACAAGGGTAAGGCTTTGGTATGGAGGCCCAAGCGTTGCCGTTGGAGCAAAAGGAACGGATGATTCCGCAACGGCTTCTGGCCGCATCGGCAGACCGAGACACCCGCTTTCCGGCCGCTATCCATTGATGCGGAGTCCAGTCATCGAGATCTATTTTCTACCGCGTTGGTAGCGATATCAATTTCCGGCGCCGGGAGGCGTGATGCGACCAAATCTGCTCACTACGCTCGTTCCACTGCTTGCCGCGTGTGCGACGGCGACGCGCACGCCAGTCGATCTCGCATCAGCAAGCGTAGTGGATCTCACGCACGCATTCGACAGGAACACATTGTACTGGCCGAGCTCTCCGGGCGGGTTCGAGCTGAAGGAGCTGTCGCGCGGGCGCACCCCCGGCGGGTATTTCTATTCCGCCTATGCGATCGCCGCTCCGGAGCACGGCGGTACGCACCTCGATGCGCCGGTGCATTTCGCGGAACTAGGTGTGAGTGTGGATGCGATTCCCGTTCGCCAGCTCATCGCGCCCGCGGTCGTGATCGACGTTACCTCGCGCGCGTCCTCGGACGCCGACTACCGTCTTACCGTTGACGACCTCCGAACCTGGGAATCGGCCAACCGACCGGTGCCGCGAGGGGCGATCGTGCTGCTGAGAACAGGCTGGGGAAAGCGCTACGGAAACAGGAAGGCGTACTTCGGCGATGACACACCGGGGGCTACGGAAAACCTGCACTTCCCGTCGTTTGGCGCGGACGCCGTCCGCATCCTCGTCAACGAGCGCAGAATCGGCGCCCTCGGCGTGGATACACCGAGCATCGACTATGGCCAGTCACGTGACTTTATCGTGCACCAGATAACCGCAGCGGCGCAGGTACCGGGGCTCGAGAATGTTGCCAATCTGGAGGCGCTTCCGGTCGTGGGGTCGTGGGTGGTCGCGCTTCCGATGAAGATCGCCGGCGGGTCGGGGGGGCCGGTCAGGATCGTTGCGCTTCTGCCGCGCTAACCGCAAAGTCAACGTAGAAAGACAGAGATGCGAGAGGCCAGAAGCATAGCTTCAGGTTGCGAGGGTACGAACCTCGAACCTCGCTACTATTCCTCTAGCGTCTCGCATCTCTGTCTTTCTACGTTGAACTTTGTAGTCCCGTTGTGGGTGCGCGGGCTACCATCCCGCGCCGAGCGCGACGAGATCGAGCGGATTCACAGTGAGCTTGCCGTAGCGCGCCGACCAGTGCAGGTGCGGCCCCGTGACGCGTCCACTGGCGCCGACGAGGCCGATCTCCTGGCTGCGCTCCACCGTGTCGCCAGGCGACACGAGCGCGCGACTCAAATGGAAGTAGCCTGTCACAACTCCGCCGCCGTGATCGACGTACACCACCTTCCCCGCCAGAAAGAAATCGTCGACGAGGGCGACCACGCCCCGATTGGCTGCGCGGACCGGCGCGCCGACTCCACCGCCGAAATCCACGCCGAGATGTCGGCTCGCAACGCGTCCATTGAACATCCGGCCGGTTCCGAACCGGCTCGTGACCGCGGACGAGCGGGGCCGAAGGAACGAATCCGTCCATTGCCGTTGCGTCGAATGCGCCCGGCGTCCCACGTCGCGCGCACGCGCGTTCTCGCGATCGATTCTCGCCTGCGTCTCGGCATCGAGCGGGCGGGTGAAGCGGGGCGCGACCGAGAGGGGCCGGCGACGCGGGGAACCAGCGCGCCGCGGTGGGCGCGGTATCTTGACCGAAGCCAGCGAAGTGTCCGAGCTGCCCGAGGACCGTTCGATGACGACCCGCGCCTCGACGCTGTCAGCAGCGTCAACCGGGACGCCGCCGATTGCTCGCCATACTTCTGCTCCGTCGCCGTTCAGAAAATGGAGTGGCTCACCTGCCATTTCGCCGCGGATGGCAACGATCGAATCGCCACGCACCGGCGATGCAACGAGCGTAAGGCGAACGACCGATCCCGGAGCGGCAATTACTGGCGAGACGGCCAGACGCGGCTGCTGCGTGCTGCCCTCACTTAGGGCGAGCGTGGAGATCCCGACAATAATCAGTCCGCGTATCAAGTGGCTTGAGGGTGTCATGCCGTCAGGATACCCCTGCGCACCAGAAATGCATCGGAAGAGGAAGACGGGGGCAGCAAAGGGAGACAGGGAGAAGCCAAAAATTGGGGGGAACCGTACCAGGTTCCCCCCAATCATTTCGTCACTGGTCGCACCGCTCGCGTTTCCCTTTCACCGCGACCCGGTGAGGATGCTACGCCCTTTACCGCGCGCGCTCATTGGTAGTGGGAAAGGGCGCGGGCGGATGAGTACCGATCTTTGCGACCGTGTACTCGCTTGCCCAGAAATCCGGCGGTCCCTCACTGTCCGCAACCTTGTTGCTCACAGGCTTGACGCCGTTTTTGAGGTAGGCGGCAATCGCCCACAGCTCCTCGTCAGGCATGTGACGCCATGTAGGCCATGGCATGGGCACGGCCATGTACTTCGGAACCGCCGGGAAGTTACCCTGACCCGGTGTGGTCGAAGTGATCTCTACATCGGGTGTCTCTCCGGGCCGGAGACCAAACCGGAGCGCATTGAAGATCTGACGCTCGCTGAAACGGCCAATGCCTGTCGTATTGTCCGGCGTGAGATTGCGAGGCCGCGTCTTGAACGGGCCAATCTTGAACTCACCGGTCGAGTCTGTCATGCCGGCGAGGTAGCCCTTAGCCAGCGGATTGGGTCCCCCGCCATGACATCCGGCGCAATCCTTCGTAATGACAAGAGCACGTCCCCGCAGCACTTTTGCCTGATCTCCCTGCCCGGCCACTTCGTTCGCTGTCGGGTGCGGTGCCACTGGATAAGGACCGATCTTCTCGGCCGTATTCTCACTCGCCCAGAAATCCGGAGGCGCCTGGCTGTCCTCCACCTTGTTGCTCACCGGCTTGAGGCCGTGCCTGAGGTAGGCGATGATGGCTCGCAAATCCGCATCGGACATGTGACGCCACGCCACCCACGGCATGGTCGGAGCAAGGTAGTTCGGCTTTGCCGGGTGATTGCCCTGCCCGGGAACGCTCGACGTGATCTCGACGTCCGGTGTCGCGCTGGGTCGCAGGCCGAAACGCAAGGCGTTGAAGATCTGCCGGTCGCTGTAGCGGGTGATGCCGGTCGCACTGTCGGGCGTGAGGTTGCGCGGCCGGGTCATGAACGGGCCGATCGGAAAGTCCTGCTGGGGGCTCTTCCAGCCGGCGAGCCAGCCCGGTCCCGCCGGATTTCCGCCCTGGCCATGACAGTCTCCGCAGGCGTTCGACACGACGATGGCCCGGCCTCGCAGCACCTGCTCCGTCTGCCCCTGACTCGAGGCCATTGTCGTCGTGGCCGGCGCCGACCCACCAGTCTGGCCCATGCAAGCCGCGAAGGAGACGACCACCATTGACGATCCGCACGCGCGCCACGAGCTGCTAAGCCACCGCATCATGTCGTCTCCTTTATTTGACTTCGAGAATTGCCATCATCCCGTGATCCTCGTGATCCAGGATGTGGCAATGCAGCATCCACAGCCCCGGATGATTGTCGAATCGTACGACGAACCGAGCCGTTTCGTGCTTCGGCACGTTGATCGAGTCCTTCCAGCGCCGGTCTTTCTCCGGCACACCGTTGCGGTCCAGCAGCTGGAACTGGAAACCGTGCAGGTGGAACGGGTGGTCCATGCCGACGATGTTCTCGACTTCCCAGATCTCGGTCGCACCGAGTTTGGCGGTGACGTCCACTCGGCTCATGTCCATTGTTTTTCCGTTGATGAGCCCCGCCGACAGCGTGATGTTGCGACGCACGGTCGCCTTCGTCGTGTCGATCGCAGGGATCGAACGCAACATTGCTGGAATCACAACCGGAGGAGCGGGCGGCTGCGTCGTGTAGCGCAGCTTCAGCACGTCGCGCGGCTTGTTCCAGTCGACGGGGCGCGTCTGCGGCACGTACCGGTCATACGGAAGAGTCTGGAGAACGGTCGTCTCTCCCGGTTTCCCGCTACCACGCACGAGCAGCTCGACTCGTTCGCTGTTCGAGATGAGAATCTCGTTCATCTCCACCGGCTTCTCGAACAGCCCCCCGTCGGTACCGACCTGCACGAAGGTCTGACCCGGGATCGCGAGCCGGAAGATCCGCGCCGCCGAAGCATTGATCACTCGCCAGCGCTGCACCTCGCCGGGACGGATGTCGATCGTCGGCATCACACGCCCATTCACGAGGATGACGGCGCATTCCCTTCCATTCTCGCGGTCGGTCAAACCCTCGCTTGAGTGCGGGTCGGGGAAGTCAAGCGCGCCGTCCGGCTGGAATCGGTTGTCGGAGAGAATCAGCAGCTTCTCCGTGAGGGTCGCGGGAAGCGGGTCGTCGGGCGCACGCACGATGATCGCTCCGTATAGTCCCTTCGCGATCTGGTATCCCGTCTTGTGATCGGGATGCGGATGATACCAGTACGTGCCGGCGCTGCCCGGGCGGAGGGTGAAGGTGTAAACGCGTTTGCCGCCCGGCGGAATCGGATGGAACGGGCTGCCATCGGATTCGTAGGGGAGATGCATCCCATGCCAGTGCACCGTCGTCTCGACGGGGAGATCGTTGGTGAAGTGAACTATGACCCGATCGCCCTCGCGAACTTCGAGCGTAGGTCCGGGGAGCTTCCCGTTATAGGCGAAGACATCGGAGATTTTCCCGGGAAGGATCGACAATTTCGTTTCCGCAGCCGTCAGCTTCACTTCAACAGTCCGCGGCACGCGGGAGATGTTCGCCAGAGACGGGGGACTCAGCAGGATATCCGAGTCCGGCCGTGAAGGGCCTTCCGGGAGCTCGCGCGCGTCTGGTGCAGCAAGCATTGCGGGCGAACCCAGCAGTGCCAATACGGTGAGCAGTGTCGCACTTGGGGTCATCTACGTCGTTCCTTTGTCGGCCGGTAACCGTGAGCGCCGCTTGTGGCCGGCCGGCGGCGGCCGGTTGGTTCTGCGTTCCGCTATGCCATCGCACCCAGAACAGCCGTAAAAATTTGCAAGCGTCAGACGAAACTTGCAAGCGTTTTCCGCTTGTGGCCGCAGCGCCTACCGCAGCCGCCTAATAAGTGGAAGAAACGGAGATCGCGCCATCGCCGCCCGGAAGGGCCGCCGCTCTTGCCTCTTCCTCCTGAGCCCGCCGCTGGCCTTCCTCGACGTCGACGAAATACAGAATCGCGCCCCCGACAATGAAGAAGCTGATGACGGCCAGGATTGCCGGACGCATCGATCCCGATTGCCCGATTATGAAATAGAAGAGCAGCGACCCGAGCACGCCTGCGAACCGGCTGAAAACGCTGAAGAATCCGAAAAACTCGCCGGACTTGTACGGCGGGATGATGCTCGCGAAGAGCGAGCGGCTCAGCGCCTGCGTTCCGCCCTGCACCGTGCCGACGAGCAGCGCGAGAATGTAGAAATGCGTCGCGGTGCGCATGAAGTAGCCGAAAATGCTGATCATGGCGTAGACGACGAGCCCGACGAAAATCGCAGGCTTGGTGCCGATTCGGCTCGCCAGCGCCCCGAATGCGAATGAAAACGGAATCCCCACGAACTGCACCAGCAGGATGGCCGCTATCAGACTGTCCCGCGAAATACCGAGCTCGGTTCCGTATGGCGTCGCCATTCTGGTGATGGTTCCGATGCCATCGCTGTAAACGAGGAACGCGACGAGCATCAGCAACGCCTGCTTGTATGCGCGAAGCTCCCGGAAGGTCTCGGCAAGGCGGACGAAGGCGATCTTGACCGGGTTGTCCCCCGGCCGCTCGTCGGCCTCCAGCTTCACCGCAGGCTCCCTTACATAGCGCAACAGGGGAATGGAGAACACAAGCCACCAGATTGCCACCGACACGAAAGCGAGACGCGACGGGAGCGTGCCCGCGAGCGACAGGTCTCGAACCACCGGCAGTCCGAAGAGCGCGGGGTTGCTGATCCACGCGAGGTTGAGCGCGAGCAGAATGCCGCCGCCGATGTAGCCAATGGCGTAAGCAGCGGTCGACACGCGATCCATCTCCTCCTTCTTCGCGACGTGGGGAAGAAGAGACTCGTAGAAGACGTAGCTTCCCTGCATCCCGAGATTCGCCGCGATGAAGAGAATGGACGCGAGCATGAGGTCGCCACGCTGAATCAGGAACATCAGAGCGCATGCGGCAACGCCGACGCCCATGAACATCCCGAGCATGCGCTTCTTGACCGCCGCGTAGTCGGAGATCGTACCGAGGATGGGCGAGAGAACGGTCGTGATCGCAAGCCCGATTGCGTTGGCCAGCGACCAGTACGACGTGGCCTCGCTTTCCGGGCGGCCGGCGCCGGCGACGGTGGTGAAGAAGATGGGGAACACCGCCACCGCGATGGTCGTCTGCGCCGTTGAGGCCGCCCAGTCGTACATCGCCCATGCGCGGAGCTCGCGCCGGTGGAGGCCGAGCGACTTGAGCATTGGATTCAGGCGGGAGTCTTCATCCATGGCCCGAGTTATACGGCTGGCCGTACGCCGAATGCAATCCCGCTACTTCGCCGGGCCGAGCCCCTTCTTCCGAATGAACGCTTCGAGTCCGCTCGATGCCTGCGTTCGGATCGCGTTCTGTACCATCGGTGTCCAGCCGAGGAGCACTCCTTTCAAACCGAGCGCCTGACGGCTCCACCTGTAAAGGTCGAAGCTGTCGATGTGCGTGCTGATCCTGCCATCGAAGAACGTGAACGAGGCGTCGATCACGTTGTGTACGCGCCGGCCGGTGCCGGCGAAGGTGTACGTCGCGTCCCAGCGGGCCGTCCCGCCCTCTGGCCCGGCAGCGATTCCACTCGCCCTGACATCGAGGTCGGTTGCCCGCTCGCAAAGCATCCGCCACATCGCGGCGATCTTCCAGCCGGCGAGGTCACCGAACACCGGATCCCGGAACGTGGCACCGGGTGCGTAACAGGCGAACATCGCTTCGTGATCGCGACGCTGGAACGCTGAATAGAACGAGCGGATCAATTCTGCATTGGATTCCAAAGCGCTACCGGCGAGGGTTCTGACCATTGCGCGAGGTGCGCCGCCCATGCGCCATTCTGCGTCCCTGCGCGCTAAGCCTGCCGCGTCTTTGCGTGGAGAGGCGCTCTGCGGTACGGCTATTGGCCGCGCCGGCCGGACTTCGTGGATGTCGAATGAGGCTTTGGCGCGGGCAAGGGCGTAACCGGCTTCGCGGCGGAAACGGGTTTAGGCTCCTGCGTCGTTCGAAGCGGCGTCTTGACCCTCGAGAAATCCGGGATTGTGCGATTTCCTTTCTTCTTCATATGAACCTCCAAGGTGAGGACCCGTGACCCGGGTCACGGACAACCGGGTCACGGATACCGGGTACCGGGTACCGGATCTACCGATGTCTGAAGCTCGTACCATATCTCGACGAGGTAACCGTCTCGATCTCGAGCGAAAAGATACGGCTCGCCCGGACAGAAATCGCCCTGTTCGATCACGGTTCCTCCCGCGGCAGCAACTTTCGCCGCGGCGTCGGCGATTGCCCCCGGCTCGCGCAGGCGGAACCCGAAGTGCGCGATGCTTCCTGTCGCTCCGATCATCTGCCCGGAGTTCTTCGAGCGCTCCAATACGAGAACGTCCCGCGATCCCGGCGTCTGCGCCTGGATCAGGCCATCGTCGCGATAGACGGCGACCATGCCGAACAGGGCGCGGTAGAACTCGAACGCGCGATCCACATCTTCCACGGCGATGGCCAGGTGCGTAAGCCCGAACGTCGGAACGGGCTCGCCTGACGTCATGGCCCGGCAGGTTGGTCATCAGGCGGCTCGATGGCGCCTACCCTCGACGCCGCCGACTGCTTTGCCGCCGAGAGGTATCCTGGCTCGAGGTTCAGAAGATTGGAGATCTTGCGGGTGAGATAGTGCTCGTGATCGGCGATCTCGCCGTCAGCGAGGGCGACTCCCCACATCAGCTCGGCCAGCACCATCTTCTGCGCCATATCGTACCCGCGGAGAAGGGCAGATGTGAAAGCGAAATGATCAACTGCGCGTGCCCGTTCGTCGTCGGCGAGTTCCATCACCTGCTGGATCGCTCTGGGTGAGAGCGCGAAGTGGCGCTCGAGCGAACGTTCGATATGCGCGCGCTCCTCGGTGGAGTACTCCCCGTCGGCGTATGCGACGTCGAGCAGCAGGGCGCACGCCGCGAGGTGGAGCGGATCGAGCTCACCGCCAGGACTGGCGGTGCGCAGTGACTCGCCCAGCTCGGCGCGGCTGAACATGGAGCGAATGCGATCGGGCAGCATGCAGTCGATTCTAACTGGTAGTGAAGTACTGACGCCAGACGTCCCCCGCCGGCAGCGGGCAGCCGGATCTGCCCGGACCTCGCCCGAACCGGGCAATGGGCACAACGCTATGCGGCGGCCGGCGGCGATGTGCGCCAATACTGGTGGAGTCAGGTTCGATTGTTGAAATTCTTGCTCCCTTGGGATAACCGGCCCCGGTCAGCACGGTGGCCGATCCGCAGGTCCAACGCATTCAGGGCATAACATGATCGCTCCACGTCTCGCTCCGCTCGCAGCAGTCGTATTCGCGGCAGGCGCATGCGCGCCAGCAACAACCGTGCAGACGCCCGCGCCTCAGCCGGTTGCATCGGGTCCGTCGCAGCCGCGCGTGACGCTCCGGCCAATCGGCTATCGGCCCGAGTTCGGCACGATGTGGACATTCGACGCGCCGCCGCTCGAATACTGGCGCAGCACCTATAATTTCTCGCCCGATCAGGCGTGGCTCGACCGCGTCCGCATCGCGTCGGTCCGCCTCCCCAACTGCTCGGCGTCGTTCGTCTCGGCGACCGGGCTGGTTCTCACCAATCACCATTGCATCAGGGAGTGCACGGCTGAGTCGTCGCCCGCCGACACGAATTACATCGAAGCGGGCTTCGCCGCGCGGACGATGCGGGAAGAGAAGAAGTGCGCAGGCCTGTATGTGGATCAGCTCGAATCCATCGAGAACGTGACGCCGCGCGTACGTGCCGCGATCACCGGCACATCTCCGGGGCAACAGGCGTCCCAGCGCACTGCGGTCATCGATGCGATTCAAACGGAGTGCAACCGGCAGACGGGCCTCAACTGCCAGGTCGTGTCCCTCTATCAGGGCGGGATCTACTCGGTGTACCGATACCGGCGGTACAGCGATCTGCGGCTGGTCTTCGCGCCCGAGGAGCAGATTGCGGCGTTCGGCGGCGATCCCGACAATTTTACGTATCCGCGCTTCGACCTCGATGCCGGACTGCTGCGTGTCTACGTGAACGATCGGCCGCACACGCCGCAACATTTCCTGCGATGGAACAGCGCCGGCGCCGCGGAAGGCGAGCCTATTTTCGTCGTCGGCAATCCCGGCTCAACCGGCCGTCTCAATACGCTCGCGCAGATCGAGTTCCTCCGTGACGTGCAGTATCCGGTGCAACTCGCCGGTTACGATCGCGCCCTCACCATTTTTCGTGCGCTCGAGCGCACCGACCCGACCGCTGCGCGGCGATATCAGAACAACGTCTTCGGTCTCGAGAATTCGCGAAAGGCGGTAACCGGCTATCGATCCGGACTCACGGACTCGGCGAGAATGGCCGCCAAGATCGCTTTCGAGCGGGAGTTTCGGACGCGGCTGGCGGCTGATCCGCGACTGTCCCGTGAATTTGGCGGGACGTATGACGCGATCGCCACTGCACAGCGGGAGCTGGCGAGCTTCGATGTACAGCGTCGCTATCGCAGCTTCGGTCCCTCAGCGGCAGGCGGCGGATCGCGACTGCTCACCATGGCCGGCCAGCTCGTGCGAGTTTCGGCCGAAACGGCTCTTCCCGATTCCGCGCGACTCACGGCGTATCGCGGAAATCTGGCGAACACCATTCGCGCGTCGCTCCTCCGCGAACAACCGATCGATACTGCGTTCGAGCGGCTCGCTCTCACGGCGCAGTTGCGAGCTGCGCAGTCGGAGCTGGCGGCTGACGATCCGTTTCTTCGCGCCGCGCTCGCCGGTAGAACGCCTGAACAGGCGGCAGTAGCGCTCCTCCGTGGTACGCGCGTCGGAGAGCTCGCATTCAGGCGCTCGCTGGTGGAGGGCGGTGTCGCCGCCGTCGCGGCGTCCGACGATCCGATGATTGTGCTTGCCCGCCAGATCGATCCTCTCAATCGCGAAATGCTGTCGCGGTCGGAACGGCTGACCGCGATCATCACCGCGAACACCGAGCGCCTCGGCCGCGCGCTGTTCGACACGTACGGAACCGCCCTCCCGCCAGATGCGACTTTTACGCTCCGCATCAGCGACGGCGTCGTGAAGGGTTATCCAAACAACGGAACCGTCGCCCCTTACAAGACGACGTTTTACGGACTCTACGAGCGGGCGGCGGCATTTGACAGCAAGCCGCCGTTCAACCTTCCGGCGCGATGGGTGGAACGAAGAAGCCGGCTCGACCTCGCGACGCCCTATAACTTCGTGTCCACCGCCGACATTATCGGAGGCAACTCCGGAAGTCCGGTGATCAACAAGAACGGAGAAGTAGTCGGCGTCGCGTTCGATTCGAACATCGAAGGCATCGCAAATCGCTTTCTGTTCTCATCGGACGTGCCACGAACGGTGAGCGTGCACACGCGCGCGATAACCGAGGCGCTGCGCAAGATGTACGACGCTACACGCCTCGCTGACGAGCTCGACGGGAAGTAGGCCTTCCCTTACCAGGGCTCGTCGGCGGTCGGACCATAGATCGACGGCAGCGGAACGTCCACCAGGCGGAGATACACGCTCAGCTGCCCGCGGTGATGAATGAGGTGATTGATGTGTTGCCTGATCGCCGCCGCGCGGGGTATCGTGAAGAGCACATTCTCGCCGTGCTTGAGCGACCACGGCACGTCGAAGTCGGCGTCGGTCGTTTCGGCGATCGCTTCGCGAGCCTCGGTCACGTGCTTGTCGAACTGGCCAACGAGAGTGTCCGTCGTCTCGTAACTGTACCCGGAGCCGCCCGCCAGATTGATCTCGGTCTTGCGCAAAGTGGTCTTCATCCACCCTGGCATTGTCGCCACGAGCTGAGCGAGATGACCCAGCGAGAATGATTTCTCGTGCGGCTTCCACTGCCCCTTCTCACTCGGCACGCGCTCGAGCAACTTGCGCGTCGTGGCCATCTCCTGATCGAACTCCGGCAGCAGTGTCGCGGAAATTGTCATCTCTTCCTCCCGATCCGAATTTTCGCAGTGCCGAACGCGAAGTCCTACCGCTTCGGCGTGTGGCGGGCAACCAGTGCATCGGCTTCCCCAGTTCTTCCGGTATTCTTCAGAAGCTGGGCGTAGTCCTTCACTGTTTCAGCGACGTTCGGGTCGAGGGGCCCGAGCGCGCGCAGGCGAATGTCGAGCGCGCGCTGATAGACCGCTTCGGACTCGGCCGGCCGGCCGGCGTCGCGGAGCATTCCGGCGAGCCCGTTCAGCGTTACTGCGATGCTGGGATTCCCCCGCGTCAGCCGGGTCTCCTTGATCGCCAGCGCGCGTCGGAAGAGCGGTTCCGCCTCCTTATAACGACCTAGCTTCCAGTACGTCTCCGCAAGATTGTTCAGAATCGCGGCCATGTTGGGATGCGTCGGGTCGAGCGTGCGCTCGAAAATGCCGCGGGTCCGCTCATACAGCGGCAGCGCGGCGGCGTAGCGACCCTCGCTCCAGTAAATCGCGCCGAGATTGTTCATCACCGAAGCGAGTTCCGGATGCCCGGGTCCGAGGCGCCGTTCCTGAATCGAGATGCTGCGCCGCATCAGCGGCACCGCTTCCTGGTTGCGCTGCTGCGCCCAGTAGACAACCCCGAGTCCGGCAAGACTCTTCGCGAGCGCGCGACTTTCGCCGCCGCCGGGCCTTCGCTCGTCGAGACTGATCGCACGCTTGTACATGGATTCCGCTTCGGAGTTGCGTCCCTGCTTCCAGCGCAACGCAGCGATGCTGCGTACCACGACTGCAGTTGCCGAGTCCGCGGCGCCGGGGAACCGTTCCAGGATTGCGAGAGCGGGCTGGTAGTGTGATTCCGCCAACGCGAGGTCACCATGGCCCACCAGCGCGTCACCCAGTGCCAACTGGGTTTCGGCCACCGCCGGATCCTCGGCGCCCAGCGCCCTCTTGCGCGTCTCGAGCGCCGTTTCGAGCTGAGCCCGCGCCGCGTCGTACAGACCGAGGGATGCATATGCAGTCCCGATGGTATGCATCATCCTGCCCTGAAGCCGCGGCTGCTGGGCCAGATCAACCAACGAGCTTTTCGCCCCGCGATCGAGCAGCTCGCGGGCCGTGATACTGTTGCCCAACGCCTCTCCCGGTTCCGAAACGCGAAAGAGATTGATCATGAAATCGCTCACCTGGGTCGCTGCGGCGGCCTCTTCGGCCGCGTGGCGTTCCGCGCGCGTGGCGCGGATCAGTCCCGTTGCCGCGAACACCGCGCTCAATACAAGCGCCAGCACCGCCACCGATGTCGCGGCCACACCAGCCCGGTGCCGTCGGACGAACTTGCCCAGGCGATACGCCGAAGTCGGAGGACGCGCCACCACCGGCTTGTGCGCCAGAAAGCGCTCGATGTCGGCGGCGAATCCGGTCGCGGTTTCGTACCGCCGAGAGCGATCGGGCTCCAGCGCTTTCATTACTATCCAGTCGAGGTCACCCTTCAGGTCGCGCCGCAGGTGCTCGGGATTCGTCCGGCGCGCGTCGGCGATCGCCTTCTGCCGCTCTCGAACCGCGGTGTACCGCGCGCTCGGCCGCGGCGCGTTCGTATCACCTGAGGCCAGGCGGAATATGAACGCCTGCATCGCCTGCCCCGTCGGTTCCGCTGGGAGGCTGCCAACGAGCAGCAAATACAGAATGACGCCGAGCGAGTAGATGTCCGTCCGGGTATCGACATCTATTCCGGATGACTCGGCCTGCTCCGGGCTCATGTAGGCGAGGGTACCGATGGGATATCCCGCCTGCGTGACGAGCGTGTTCTCCGTGAGCCGCATGCCCAGTGCCTTGGCGATGCCGAAGTCAATCACCTTCGGCAGCGGCTTCCCGTCCTGTTCGGCGACCAGGACGTTGGTCGGCTTCAGATCGCGATGGATAACTCCCTTCTGGTGGGCGTGCTGCACCGCCTGGCAGACGCAGATGAAAAGCCGCAGTCTCTCTTCTGTCGAAAGACGCCGGGTGTCGCAGTACTCGGTGAGCGGCAGACCCTTCACCAGCTCCATCGCGAAGAACGGGTCGCCCTCGGCAGTCTCGCCGGCCTGAAGGACCTTCGCGATCCCGGCGTGATCCATGAGCGCCAGTGCCTGGCGCTCTGCTTCGAAGCGAGCCCTGATCTCGCGCGATCCGAAGCCGGCGCGCACTACTTTGAGGGCGACGTTGCGCCGGACGGGGCCCGTTTCGGCGGCCTCGTACACCGTGCCCATCCCACCCTCTCCCAAGACGCGAACGATCTTGTAAGGTCCGATCCGCTCCGGATACTGGAACGACGACTCAGTCAGTTCCGAATCGACCGTGGGCACGGTGCTCTCTCTCGTACGCAGTCGTTACCGGGTCACCTGATGATGATAATGTCGGGATCGATGATCACCGTGTCCGACATCGCGGCATCGCGAACACAGATTGCCGAGACCACGTACTGGTATTTGCTGCCCTTCTCGGCGGCATCGAGTTCCTTCGCGCCGGCTGGCTGGTTCTTCTTGCTCTTGTAGGGCGTTTTTTTCTTGAACGGCCACGGCTTGCTGGCCTTCGCCTTCACTTCCATTTCCGTAACATTCGCCGCCGCGTCGAGTCTCCAGTTGATCGAATCGCCTGGCTTCATGCTGATAGACCACGGAGTCAGCGAGAAGGAGACGCCGCGTCCGGCAAGGCAGTCGACTCGGACATCTACATTGACAGTCTGAGGACTGCCCTGTGCATCAGCCGAGCCGTTCGTCTCTATGGCGACAAATACGAGAACTGCACCCAAGATGAGCGGAACTCTGGCGCGCATATGTACTCCGATGGAGGGAGCAGAACAGTGGGAGAGGCCGGGTTGGGACGCAAGAGCGTGACGGATCCGCGATCGGGCTTCCACCGGGGCGGTCTCGCATGCGCCTTGCACTGACCTCGGCCCAAATGACTCAACAGATCCGAGCCATCTTCCTTCTGGGAACCCTCAAGAAAAAGCAGGTACTGTCGCACACACAGGCACTTTGCGAGGTAGTAGCGGAGATTTTCAAGTCTCAGGAAGACGTCGCCAGCGAGATCGTCCGCCTCCGCGACTACGATATTCAGCCCGGTACAAAGACAGAAATAGACGACGACGACTTTCCAAAGATTCTCGACAGGATGCTGGCTTCGGACATCATCATCTTCGCTACGCCGATCTGGTGGGGAATTCAGTCCTCGCTCATCCAGAGAGTCATCGAGCGGCTCGACGAGTTGAACGATGAGTTGCTCGAAACCGGCAAGTCGGAATTTGCCAACAAGGTGGGCGGGATCGTAATTACGGGAGGGGAGGACGGCGCCGAGCACATCATCGGGAACATCCTGAACTTCATGAGCTGGAATGGATTCACGATTCCGCCAGCGCCATCGGTCTCCTGGCTCGGCGAAGTTTCGGATGAGACCAAGGACTCGTTGAAGCGGAAATTCAAGAGAGAGTCGGTGTATGGTATGGCGAAGACCTTCGCGCGGAACGAAGCGTTTCTTGCGCGACTCCTCAAGCATCATCCTTTCCCCGAGCAACCGCAGAGCAAATGAAACGTGACGGTCTGGTGTGGCTTCTGCCGATGATGATGTTGGGCGCGAGCTCGCTCCCCGCGCAGGAATCTGAGCGGCCCGCCTCGGGCCCGGGCTTTGGAGGCGTGCTAGCGAAAGTCGAAGGGGTGGCGCGACGCGTCGGCTCTGTGCTCGACAAGCCCTTGCACCCGATTGTAGGCGGTGTCGGGCCCGGCGGCGGCATCGGGGCGGGGCTCGAGTACAGCGCACCGACTGCGAACCCATGGGAAGCATCCGCGCGCGCGCTCTACACTTTGCGGCAGTACTGGAGAGCTGAGGCCGTCGCAGGATATCACGGCCGCCGGGCTGAGGTGGAGACATTCGCTCGGGGACGCGACATGTCGCGCCTCGACTTCTACGGTCCCGGCACCGACAGCGATGTCGACGACCGCACCAACTTTCGACTGCGTGAGTGGGTGATCGGCGGCCATGGCCGCGGGCGTGTATTGCCGTGGCTCGCGGTCGGCGGCCGGGTCGAGGAGCTATGGCCCGATGTTGATCGCGGCCGCAGGGACTCGCGGCCCAGTATCGAGCAGCGCTTTCAGGAAGCTGACGCGCCCGGCCTCGGCTCACAGCCGCGCTTTGGCCGCTACGAGGCGTCGTTCGACATCCACGTTCCGCCGGGCGTCGGCGAAGCATTGTATCAGGGCACGAAGTATCGGATGAGCTACGCGATCTATTCTGACCGGGGGCTCGACCGGTTCAGCTTCCGCAGAACCGAAGTCGAAGCGCAGCAGCGGTTCGCGCTCTTCGGCCCTCACCGTCGCCTGACGTTGAGCGGATGGGCTTCCACGTCGAACCCAGACGCCGGCAACGCCGTTCCCTTCTATCTTCACCGCACGCTGGGCGGTGACTCAGATGTGCGAAGCCTGAATGAAGAGCGGATCGGATCGGACGGTACGCAGGCAACCTTGCGCGGGTTCCGCAACCTTCGGTTTCGGGATCGTCATCTTGTGCTGCTGCAGGCCGAGTACAGAGTGCCGATGTGGGGGCCGGTGGATGCGTCGGTCTTCGCCGATGCCGGCAAGGTCACGAGCCGCCGAGAGGATCTCGATTTTTCGGACCTCAAGCGCGACTTCGGCTTCGGCCTGAGCCTCATGCGCGGGCCCAAGACCGCCGTGCGCGTGGACGTAGGATTTGGTGGTGGCGAGGGGACGCGGATGTTCTTTACAGTTGGCGATGTGCTCAAATGAGCGCACTCAACCGGCGGAGACCTGGAAGGAGTACGATGAGCCATCGGCATCTGCGCGTGATTGCGCTCGGCGTTATTGGCGTTGCGTGCGCGACCAATCAGCGACCGATCATCAGCCCCGTCCAGATGGCCGAATTGTGGGAGCTGCCAACTGACCTCGAGCGCCGCGACTTGCTTCGAGGGCCCGTTGGAAGCGGCGGCGCGCTGAACCCGGATGAAGAGTTCGAGTTCAAGGACATCAAGGAGTCGGGGACGCAGCCGGGATACGACGTCAAGGATTCCAAGGGGCGTGAGTGGAGCGTGAAGCTGGGCCAGGAAGCGCGTACCGAAGTTGTCATGTCGCGCCTCGTGTGGGCACTCGGCTACCATCAGCCGAGCGTGTATTACCTGCCGCGGTGGACACTCGTTCGCGATGGCAAGAAGACCGTCCATCCGAAAAGCCGGTTTCGTCTCGAAGACGCGAAGAAAGTATCGGAATGGTCGTGGCGAATGAATCCGTTTTTCGATACGCAGCCACTGGCCGGACTTTACGTCCTCATGGTGATGGTCAACAACTGGGACCTGAAATCACAGCAGAACGCAGTTTATGAGGTCAAGGAGAGTGAGCCGGGTCCGCGCATTCAGTATGTGGTCAAGGATCTCGGCGCGTCTCTTGGGCGGAGCGCGTGGCCGGTGCAGGGGACGAAGGACGATCCGGAGGGATTCGAGAAGGAGCCGTTCATCGAGGAGGTTGTCGGCAACCGCGTCCGGTTCGGTTATCAGGGTGCGTGGCTCGAGCCGCAGTTGGTGAATAGCGCGACGCCGCACGACGTTCGCTGGATCTCGGGATTATTGTCGCGGCTGACTCCGAAGCAATGGAGCGATGCGTTTCGCGCTGGCGGCTTCAGCGAGGCCGAGGCCGATCGTTACATCAGACGGCTGCGCGAAAAAATCGATGAAGGTCTCAGGGTCGGGGCGTTCTAGGCGCAGCAGGACTGGGCGCGCACCCGTTTTCCTTTCGTGCGGCCGCGCGAGACTCAGGTCGGCGGCGGCAAGGTAAAGTGCGGATTCTCGATGAGACCGATCGGGTTGCCGAACGGATCCTCGACAGTCGCAACGAGAATTCCGCCGCCGACATCCTGTAGCGGGCTCCGCACCGTCACACCTCGACTGTCCAGGCCAGCGAGCGTTTCCGCGAGGTCACTGACCCCCCAATAGGCCACCGAGCCGCCGGCCCCGAGCGGCTGATTTTCGACACCGGGGTCAAGGCCCAGCTCGAAGCCGCCCACGTTGAACCCCACGTAGAACGGCTCGTCGAAGTACGGCGCGATGTCGAAGGTTGCGCTGTACCACGCTTTGGCGCGGGCGAGATCGGGCACCTTGTAGATGATGGTGCGGAGGCCGAGTAGCATCGGATAGCGATCGTTGGTGGTTGGCGGGTTGCCTCGATATACTGCGCGGCACCCGCGAGTCAAGCAAGGATCTTCCAAGCCCGATAGACGAAGCTCGACCATGTCAGAATCATTGAGCGCTACGCCCTCACCGCCTTCCGACTCGCCACCGGTCGCCGCACAGGGAACCTGGCAGGCGATCAGGGAAGCGCTACGCGGCGCGCACCACGACTACACCGACGGGCCGATCGGTCGCTCAATCTTCCTGCTCGCCGTGCCGATGGTGCTCGAGACGGTGATGGAGAGCGTCTTCGCCATCGTCGACGTATTCTTCGTCTCGCGGCTCGGCGCCGACGCGGTGGCGACGGTCGGACTCACCGAGTCGCTGATGATCCTCATCTACTCGCTTGCGATGGGGCTCGGCATCGGCGCCACGGCGACAGTCGCGCGCCGCATCGGCGAGCGCGATGCGAAAGGAGCCTCGCACGCAGCAGCGCAGGCGCTGATCCTTGGGCTCGGCATCGCCTTCGTTCTCGGAGTCGCAGGCGTTGTCGCTGCTCCCGCGTTGCTGAGTGTCATGGGTGCATCGCCCGGCGTTATCGCCAACGCGGGGTTCACGCGGGTGATGCTTGGCGGCAACGCGACAGTCCTGCTCCTCTTCCTCATCAACGCCGTCTTCCGCGGCGCGGGTGACGCGGTCATCGCGATGCGTGTGCTCTGGCTCGCCAATGCCATCAACATCGTTCTGGGCCCGCTGTTCATCTTCGGCATCGGCCCTTTCCCGGAGCTCGGGGTTGTCGGAGCCGCCGTGGCGACCAACATCGGACGCGGCGTCGGCGTCGTGTACGCGGTCAGTCGACTCGTAAGGCCGGGAGGGCGCGTACACGTGGCGCGCAGCGATTTCCGACTCGACCCTGCCCTCATGTGGCAGATGATTCGCCTCTCCAGTTCAGGGACGTTCCAGATTCTCATCGGAACCGCGAGCTGGATCGGTCTCGTCCGCGTGATTTCGAGCTTCGGCAGCTCGGCCCTGGCCGGCTACACCATCGGGTTTCGCGTGATAATCTTCGCGCTCCTGCCATCATGGGGACTTGCCAACGCCGCGGCCACAATGGTGGGCCAGGGGCTCGGCGCGGGCAAACCGGAGCGTGCTGAACGAGCGGCGTGGATCGCGGGCCGTTACAACCTTTGGTTCCTGGGTGCCGTTGGTGTACTCTTCGTCGTTTTCGCTCCCGCCATCGTTTCAGCGTTCACCGCGGATCCCGCTGTCACCTCGTATGCTGTTTCATGCCTCCGGATCGTTGCGCTGGGCTTTCCCTTCTACGCGTACGGCATGGTGCTGACGAGCGCTTTCAACGGGGCCGGTGACACCTGGACGCCGACATGGATCAATCTCCTTGTGTTCTGGCTCTGGGAGATTCCCATCGCTTATGCACTGGCGATTGTCTTCGACATGGGTCCGCGCGGGGTTTACATCGCGATCATGCTCGCATACTCGACGCTGGCGGTGTTGAGTGCGTGGCTGTTCCGAAAGGGAAGCTGGAAGACACGACGGGTGTGAGCGCTCGACTTACCGACTTAAGTTCGGCCGGTACGCGTACGTAACGAGGACCGCTTGACTACGTAAGAATGCGTACCCCGAGAGGGACGCGAACCGTGTATTGTCATTGCCATGACCGAGCCCGCCGTAACCCTCACTGACTATGCGATCGCGATCGAGTGCGCGGTTTTCGCGCTTGCGCTCCTTCGCCTCGATGCACGAGACACGGCGATCCGCTCCTGGTTCGTCGCCTTCTTCGCTTCTATCAGCGCGGCGTCGTTGCTGGGCGGAACAGTGCACGGATTCTTCGCCGAGGCATCGAGCACTGGTCGGCTAGTTCTCTGGCCGGCGACTCTCCTGTCGATTCTCGCGACCAGCCTCGCCGCGTGGACGATCGGCGCCATTCTTCACCTCGATGAACGACGGGCGACCCTCGTCCGACGCCTCGCAATCGCTCAACTACTGATTTTTGCCCTCGTCGTGCTGTTCGTTACCAGCAAGTTCTACGTTGCGATCATCGCCTATCTGCCGAGCACGCTGTTTCTCCTCTTCACGCTGCTTGCTGCATATCGCCGCCGGCCAGATGCCGGGGTGAAATGGGGAGTCACGGGCCTTGCACTCACCCTGGCCGCTGCCGCGCTGCAGCAGCTTGGTGTCGGAATCCATCCGGTCTACTTCGATCACAACGCGCTCTACCACGTCATTCAGGGCGTTGCGCTCTGGATGATTTTCCTCGCTGCCAGATCGATCTCGAGTGCCCGGCCGCCGATTCGGAGGAGCCGTGACCTCACGGCGTGAGTTTCTCGAGTTGGCCGCAAGAGCGGGCGCCGCGGCGGTCATCCCTGGCTGTGCGCCGCGTCGTCTGGCGACGCCGCGAGCCGGCGGCGTTGCCGTAAACGACGTCCACTCCAACCTGAATCCTACACGGGTGCGCGAGATCGTTCGGCCCGATTCCGTCGAAGCCGTTCAGTCCGTGATTCGCAGAGCGCGCCGCGACGGGCAAGGAGTGTGCGTTGCCGGCGGCAGGCACGCGATGGGTGGCCAGCAGTTCGCGGCTAATGCGACGCTCATCGACATGAATGGCCTCGCGCGCGTTATTGAATTCGACCGCGTGGCCGGCGAGATCGAGGTCGAGGCTGGTATTCAGTGGCCTCAGCTCTATAACTATCTCGTTGAGAGCCAGGTTAGCGAGAAGCGGCCCTGGGCATTCATTCAGAAGCAGACCGGCGCTGACAATCTGAGCATCGGCGGCGCACTCGCGGCGAATGTGCACGGCCGCGGGCTTAAGCTCGCGCCATTTGTGGGCGACGTCGCCGCTTTCACCATCGTGGCCGCCGACGACGTGGTACGCCGCTGTAGCAGAACGGAGAACCCCGAAATCTTTCGCGCTGCAATCGGCGGCTACGGTTTGTTCGGTCCCATCGTGAGTGTGCGGCTGCGGCTCTCCCAGCGCCACAAGGTTGAGCGAATGGTCGAGGTCATCGACCTCGATGACCTCCCGTCAATGTTCGACCGGCGCATAGCTGCCGGCTATCAGTACGGCGACTTCCAGTTCGCCACGCAGCTCGACCCGAAAGCGCTCCTGCGCAAAGGAGTTTTCTCGTGCTATCGGCCGGTAGCCGACTCGACGCCCATGCCCGTGAGCCGGGCGGCGCTCACCCCGGAGAATTGGCGCGAGCTGATCCACCTCGCACACGTTGACCGCGCACGCGCTTTTGACGCGTACTCGAGCTACTACCTCACGACGTCGGGTCAATACTACTGGTCCGACGAGCATCAGATGAGCACGTACATACCGGATTACCACGAGACGCTCGGCGCCCGGCTCGGCGAATATGCGCGGGGCACGGAGATGATTTCGGAGATCTACATCCCGCGCGACGCGATTGTCCGATTCCTGGCGGATGTTCGCTCAGATTTCCTCGAACACAGAACTGATCTTATCTATGGCACCATCCGTCTCATCGAGCGCGACACCGAGACGATGCTTGCCTGGGCGAAGCAGCCGTACGCATGCGTCATCTTCAACATTCACGTCGCGTCCGATCCGGCAGGCATCGAAAAAGCGAAACAGGAATTCCGCAGGCTCATCGATCGCGGACTTTCATACGGCGGGAGCTACTACCTCACATATCACCGATGGGCGGAACGGAGGCAGGTTGCCGCCGCTTATCCTGAGTTCCCGGAATTCCTGCGTCTAAAACGCCGGCTCGATCCGACGGACGTTCTTCAGAGCGACTGGTACCGCCATTATAAGGCGATGTTTGCTGATCAGCTCTGACTCGGGAGCACGGTAGCGGCTGGGGTTGCGCGTGTTAGAGGTCCGCTCGATGGACGCAACCGAGAGGGACCCAGGGGAGAGAAGCCAGAGGCATAGATGTTGAGTTTCGAGTCAACTCTACCTGCGATCCGATGGTGGCGCATGATACTTTACCTGCGCCCGGTTCAAGGGTGAGGTACGAGTTGAGCAAATAATCGTGCGATTCTGCCGGCCCCGCCGTTTCTGGCCTCTCGGTGGAGAACGGGATCAATAGTCCTTCCAGGGCGAGGACGTCGCTTGACCGACCGTTGTTGCCTCTAGCAACTCGTGACTATGCTTCTGGCCTCTCTCCCCTGTGTATTTCTCGGTTGACCTTGTCCAGAAGCCGTGCGAGCAAATTGACCCCGCTTCGCGAGGCCCCCAAACTTTCCTGATGCCAGCTATAACTCAGCCCGCCATTCCCGAGCGCATTCGCGGCCTGGCCGATGTCGCCAATAACCTGGCCTGGAGCTGGCACCGCGAAGCTCGCGCCCTGTTCCGTATGATCGACGAAAACCTCTGGCACCTCTACCGCCACAATCCCGTCGACCTGCTCACACACATCGATCCGATGCGCCTGGTGGTGCTCGCGACGAACCCGTCCTTTCTGGAGCGATACGACGCAGTGACGCGCTGGCTCGCCGCCGAGACGTCGTTCGAGCATACCTGGTTCAGCCGCGCGTATCCCGATCTGCAGGGAAAGACGATTGCCTACTTCTGCGCTGAGTTCGGCCTCCACAGCTCCGTACCGATCTACAGCGGCGGCCTCGGCGTGCTGGCGGGAGATCACTGCAAGGCAGCGTCGGATCTCGGCGTTCCACTCGTCGGCGTAGGCATTCTCTATCGCGCCGGGTACTTTGACCAGCGTATCCGGCTCGATGGGTGGCAGGAGGACAGCAACGTCAACTTCGATACGGCGCGCACACCCATCACGGCGCTGGCCGGCCCGGGCGGCGAGCCGTATCTCGCGACCGTGCAGACGTTCGGACGCAACGTGCACGTGCGCGCGTCGCGGCTTATGGTGGGACGAACGCCCATTATCCTCCTCGACACCGACCTGGAACAGAACCACGCGGACGACAGGGAGCTGCTCAGCAAGCTTTACGCAGGCGGACCCGCCCTGCGTCTCAGGCAGGAATGGCTGCTCGGCGTGGGCGGCGTGCGCGTGCTGCGCGCGCTCGGCTACGATCCGTCGGCGTGGCACGCAAACGAAGGCCACGCGTCGTTCATGCTCGTAGAGCGCGTACGCGAGTTGACCGCCGGGGGAATGCCCTTCGACGAGGCGGTGCGTGTAGTGCGGGCGCCGAGCACCTTCACTACGCACACGCCGGTTCCGGCAGGCCACGACACCTTCGCCCGCGAACAGATCGCAAGCTGCGCCGGCCCGGTGTGGGAGGAAATGGGGATCGACCCAGAGACGTTCCTGGCGATCGGCAAGCATCCGGTGCTCGGCAACGACACGTTCCACATGACGTCGACGGCGATCCGACTCTCGCGGCGTGTTAACGCCGTCTCGCGCCGCCATGGCGTGGTGACCCGAACGCTCTGGAAGGAGCTGTGGCCGGGCTACGAAACCGACTCGGTTCCGATCGGGCATGTCACGAACGGCGTGCACCTGGCCACGTGGATGGCAAACCCCGTGATGGCGCTCCTGGACTCCAAGCTCGGGTCGCATTGGGGCTCGCACTACGTCGAGCCCGGCGCCTGGAACTCCGTCCTTTCGATCGACGACGCCCAGCTCTGGCAGGTGCACCTTGCGCTCAAGAGCACGTTCATGCGCCTCGTGCGCGAGGAAGCCCGGCATGCCTTCGCTGAGCGCTCTCATGAGGCCGCTCAGCTCGTGGGTTCGGGGCTCCTGCTCGACCCGGACGCGCTCACGATCGGCTTCGCGCGGAGGTTCGCAACGTACAAGCGCGCCAATCTGATATTCCGCGACGTCGAGCGCCTCCGGGCCCTGCTGGTGAATACGTCACGGCCTGTTCAGATCATCTTCGCGGGCAAGGCGCATCCCGAGGACACCCCGGGCAAGGAGGTACTGCAAAGCGTTCACCACTTCACGCGTGATCCTCTCTTCGAGGGTCGGGTAGCGTTCCTCGAGGACTACGACATGCACATCGGGCATCTGCTCGTGCAGGGCGTTGATCTCTGGCTGAACCTGCCGCGGGTGCCGCTCGAAGCCTCGGGCACTAGCGGGATGAAGGCGGCACTCAACGGCGTCCCGCAACTGAGCACGATCGACGGCTGGTGGGAGGAGGGATTCGACGGGACCAACGGCTGGGCGATCCCCGAGGCCTCGAGCCACGATGCGGCGGACGCCGAAACGGCGAGCAATCTCTATTCGCTCCTTGAGACGGAGGTTGTCCCCCGGTTCTACGACCGGGAGGACGGAATACCGTGTGCCTGGGTGACGATGATGAAAAATGCGATACGTGTCGCAGGCGAGAAATTCACTGCGCGCCGCATGCTCGAAGAGTACGTTGAGAAGTACTACGTTCCTTCGATGACGGCCGCCGTCACACCGGACGATCCACCAACCGCCTGACCGACCATGCCCAGACCCGCCGCGCGCCGGCGAAGCACTTCTCGTGCGTCACCGCTCCGGTCGGCATCGGGAGATGCCGTCACCGTGGTTCACCTCACCGCGGAATACACTCCGTACGCGCGCACCGGTGGGCTCGCCGAAGCAGTGCAGGGCCTCGCGACATTCCAGGCGAAGCAGGGAATCCCTGTCGTCGTGATCGTCCCGCTGTACAGGGTGATCCGCAGCGCCGCGAAGAATCTCGTGCAGATCGGAACGGAGATTACTGTGTACGTGGGTCCGCGCCGCGAGCAGGTCCGCTTCTTCCGTGATGCCGACATTCAGAGCGGCCCGACGGTCATCTTCGTCGATCACCCCGGATACTTCGACCGCGAAGGAATTTACGTCGAACGTGGTGCCGACTACCCGGACAACCCGCGCCGCTTCGCCCTCTTCACACGCGCGGCGCTCGAGGCGATTCCATTGATCGCGAAGGGTCCGGTGCTGGTGCACGCGCACGACTGGCATTCGGCGCTCGCATTCGTCTACATGCGATCGTACTCTGATCTGCGCGGGCGCTTTCACGGCACCCCGGCCGTCCTTTCGGTTCACAACGCCGGCTACCAGGGACACTTTTCGCCGGCCGTGGTCGGCGATCTGGGAATCCCTCCGGAGACGTTCAACTACCATCAGATGGAGTGGTACGGAAAGGTCAACTTCCTCAAGGGCGGCCTCGCCTTCTGCGACTTCGCGGTGACGGTGAGCCCGAGCCACGCCGAGGAGCTGCGGACGCCTGCGGGAGGCTTTGGCCTGCATGCGATGTTCGCGTCCATGGGTGACAGGTTTCAGGGAATCACGAACGGCATCGACCAGAGCATCTGGAATCCCGCGACGGACACGCAGGTCAGCGCGAACTTCACGCGCCAGGACACGTCGAACAAGTCAGCCTGCAAGGCCGCTTTGCAGCGAACCTTCGGGCTGCCGCAACGCAAGCGTGTTCCGATCTTCGGCATGTGCGGCCGACTGGTCAAACAGAAGGGATTCGACATCATCCTCGCCAGCGGCGCCCTCAGCGCGCTCGACGCTCAGTTCGTTTTCCTCGGAGAGGGCGACGAGCGATACAAGGCGGGGCTCAGGAGCATCGCCGCGCGGCGGCCCCAGCACGTGAGCTCGGAATTCATTTTCACCGACAAGGTCGAGCACCGGCTGATCGCGGGCTGCGACCTGTTGCTGATGCCGTCGGAGTACGAGCCATGCGGGCTTACGCAGATGCGCGCGCAACGTTACGGTGGCCTGATCATCGGCCGGCGTGTCGGCGGGATCAGCGACACGGTCCACGACGACGCGACCGGCTTTTTGTTCGATGCTTTCACTCCGCGCGGCTTCGACCAGGCGGTTGGCCGCGCGCTGCACCGCTACTACGACCCAGGAGCGTGGCAGCCGCGCATGTACGAGGCGATGGGCCGCGACTTCGGGTGGGACAGCTCGGCGAGCCGCTACCTCCAGGTCTACCGCCGCGCGCTCGCCGCCGCCAATCCCGAGAGCTGAAGGAGCCGCAATGGATTTCGTCCTCGCGCTGCACAGCCACCTGCCCTACGTGCTGAATCACGGACGCTGGCCGCACGGCAGCGACTGGATATGCGAAGCCGCCGTGGACACCTACCTGCCACTGATCGACTCCCTGCAGGCGCTTGCGGACGAGGAGATCGCCGCGCCGGTGACGGTCGGCATCACACCGATCCTCGCGAACCAGTTGGCGAGCCCGGTCTTTGAGAGCGAGCTGCGACAATTTTTCGAGCAGCGGCTGGGAGCTTGCGACGAAGCCGAAGCAGAGATGCGCAACACCCCGGACGCGCATCTGATTCCCGTCGTGGGCTACTGGCGCGATCGCCTCGAACGCCTCCTCTCGCTCCACGAGTCCCTCAACGGCAACATCTTGAGCGCGTTCAGGGATCTCGAAGAGAACGGACGGCTCGAGCTCATCACCTCGGCGGCGACGCACGGGTTCCTTCCACTGCTGGCGCGCGACGAGAGCATCCGCTTTCAACTGGCCGTCGGCCGGGACGAGCACGAACGCCTGTTCGGGCGGCGTGCGGCAGGCCTCTGGATGCCGGAATGCGCCTATCGGCCAGCGGGACCCTGGCAGCCGCTGCCAAGTGCTCGCGCCTATCGCCATCGCGACGGGCTGGAGACGTTTCTAATGGAGGGCGGCGTGCGATTCGTCTTCGTCGACGCGCACCTCGCAAAAGCTGGCCGGCCCCTTGGCGTTTACGGGGAGCTTCCGACGTCCCCGCACGAGCTGGTGCAGGCCCGGCAGCCGAGAGAGCCCCGCACGCCGCATTCGCCCTATCGGCCGTACTGGATAGGGGAGCACGGCCGCCGTCTCGCGCCACGCGCACTAATCCGCGACCCGCGCTCGTCGATGCAAGTCTGGTCGCGACACGGCGGATATCCCGGTGACGGCGCCTATCTCGAGTTCCACAAAATCCGGCATCCCGGCGGCCTCAAGATGTGGCGCGTCACGTCGCCGACCGCCGGACTAGGCGCCAAGCTGGCGTACGAACCGGAGCTCGCGAGCAGCCAGGTGCTGCGCCACGCGACGCACTTCGCCAAGCTGCTCGGACGTGTCGGAGCAACGGTCCGGATGCAGGGCGGTGAGCTGATCGTCGCGCCATTCGACACCGAGCTGTTCGGGCATTGGTGGTTCGAGGGCGTCGACTTCGTCGAGGAGCTCTACCGGCAGATCGACCTGCAGGGCGAAGTTCGGCCGCTCACCGCCTCGTCGCACCTGGACAACGCCCGCTCGGACGACGCACTGCACCTTACCGCCGGCTCGTGGGGAAAGGACGGGGACTGGAGCATGTGGCTGAATCCCGAGACCGCGTGGACATGGGAGAAGCTCTGGCCGCTCGAGGAGGAGTTCTGGAGTCTGGCGCCCGAGGGCATCGGACGGCCGGAGCTGCATTCTGTGCTGGCGCAAGCCGCGCGCGAGCTGCTCCTCGCCCAGTCGTCCGACTGGCAGTTTATCATCACCACCGGCGAGGCCGCGGATTACGCCGAGGCGCGCATCAGTCTCCACATCGCGGACTGCGCAAAGCTCATGCACGGCCTGCGGGGCGGCGATGGCGATCTCGAGAGCGCGCAGCGGCTCGCAGGTGAGCTAGCGGTTCGCGACGCTGTCTTCCCCAACATTCTGGATTCTTTGAAGGCGTGTCTGAGCGCGTGACGCGATCGGTGGTGGTGCACGGCCACTTTTACCAACCGCCTCGCGAGAAGCCCTGGACCGGATTGGTTGACCGCGAGCCGACTGCCGCCCCGTTTCACGACTGGAACCGGCGCATCGAGAGCGAGTGCTACGCGCCGATGGCGAACGCGCGCGTGCTCGACACCAACGGAAACATTGAGCACCGGGACAACCTGTACGCGGCGATGAGCTTCGACGTCGGGCCGACGCTCTTTGAGTGGATGGAGACGAGCGCACCGGTGACCTACCGCGCCATCCTGGAGGCGGATCGGATCAGCGCGGCGAGGCTGGGACACGGCAACGCGATCGCAATGCCATATCACCATACAATTCTTCCACTGGCATCGCGGCGCGACAAGGTGACAGAGGTGCGGTGGGGGATCGCCGACTTCCGGCGCCGCTTCGGGCGCGAGCCGGAAGGCATGTGGCTGCCTGAAACGGCGGTCGACGAGGAGACGCTCGAGGTGATTGCGGAAGCGGGCATCCGCTTCACCGTTCTCGCGCCGCATCAGGTGGAGCCCCCTTCTCCCAACGGGCTGCCGCTGCGCTTCCGCGCCGGCAAGGGGCGGGAAATTGCACTCTGCGTCTACAACGGTGTGCTCTCCGGCGAAATCGCCTTTGGCCGCCTGCTCGCGGACGGCGCGCGGCTCGCGAGTCGCCTGGCGCCTGCCGAGTCTCCCGCCGCGGGCGCGTCTCCAACTGGTGCCGTCGCCATCACCGCAGCCGCCCTGGATGGAGAGACCTTCGGGCACCATCACCGCTTCGGCGAAATGGCGCTCGCCCGCGCATTCCGGATTGTCGCCGAGCGCGAAGACGTCCGGATCGAGAACTTCGCCTCGTTCCTCGCCAGGAATCCGCCGCGCAACGATGCGGTGCTGGTCTCGCCAAGCTCGTGGAGCTGCTTGCACGGAATCGAGCGGTGGCGGTCGGAGTGCGGCTGCCGAATGACATTGAGTAAGCCCACGAGCCAGGCGTGGCGCGGCGCGCTCCGGGAGGGGCTCGGGTGGCTGGCGGGCGAGCTGCACCAGGTATTCGCGCGCGAAGGACGGGAGGTCTTCTCCGTCGATCCATGGCAGGTGCGGGACGGCTACGGCGAGGTGATGGGCTCCTCGGCGGCCACCGTGCGAGCATTCGTGGCAGACTCCGTCATGCGGCCCGTTGATGACGCGCGCATCGAGCGCGCGGCCGAGCTGCTCGAGCTCGAGCGCGGCGCGCTCCGCATGTTCACCTCGTGTGCATGGTTCTTCGACGATCTGGCTCGAATCGAGACGATCCAGGTGCTCCGCTACGCAGCGTTCGCGATCGAGCTATCGGGTGACGCCGCGCGGCTTGAAGACGGCCTGCTCGCCCGCATTGGCGACGCCACGAGCAACGATGTCGCCGAGGGTACCGGGCGGGACATCTGGCGGACGAAGGTGAAGCCACGGCATCCGGCGTCCTCCCGCCACGCATGACGCGACAGCTGGAAACTCCGGCGCAGCCCTCCCTCGCGAAGCCCCTGGCAGCCGTCAATCCGCTCCGGTTCGTGTTCGGCGTGCACCAGCATCAGCCCGTCGGCAATTTCGGTTTCGTCTTCGAGGAGCACACTCGCGACGTGTACCGGCCGCTGCTCGAGCGACTCGTGGAACGGGAATTCTTCCCCATCGTCATGCATCTTTCGGGGCCGTTGCTCGACTGGCTGGAGTCGAGCCACAGCAGTTATCTCGATCTCGTCGGTGAACTGGCGGCGGCAGGAAAGGTGGAGCTGCTGCTCTCGGGCTACTACGAGCCCGTGCTCGCGGCGCTGCCGCGTGACGACCGTGTCGAGCAGATACTCTGGATGCACGAGGCGCTCGAGTCGCGCTTCGGCGTCGACGCCACCGGCCTCTGGCTCACCGAGCGCGTCTGGGAGCCGGAGCTCGCCGCCGATCTCGCCGACGCGGGCGTTCGCTACGTACTCGTGGACGACCGTCACTTTCTCGTGAGCGGATTTCAGCGCGAGCAACTCCACGTCCCCTGGCGCACCGAGAGCGACGGCAAGCAGGTCGACGTGCTCACGATCGACGAGCGGCTCCGCTACCTGATTCCCTTTCGGCCGCCGGTCGAGATCGCGGCTTACGTGCGCGATCTTCGCGAAGCAGGCCAGCCGCTCGCGATCTTTGCCGATGACGGCGAGAAATTCGGAGGCTGGCCGGGCACGCGCGAATGGGTGTACGAGAAGGGCTGGCTCCGTGACTTCCTGAACGTAATGGAGCGGATGGTGGCGGCGGGCGAGATCGTGATGAGCACCTGTGCCGATGCGATTCAGGCGGTTCGGCCGGGCGGTCTGGCGTACCTGCCCACTGCTGCCTACCGGGAGATGGAAGCCTGGTCGCTGCCCGCAGTTGCCGCGACGAGACTCGGCGCGCTCGAGACGGAACTCGGTACTGAGCGCGTATCCGGGCGCGACGGCGCTTTCGTGCGGGGCGGGCACTGGCGCAACTTCCTCGTCAAGTATCCGGAGTCGAACCGCGCACACAAGAAAATGATGGCGCTCTCGGCGCTCTGTCGCAGGCGCGGCGACCCGCCGGAAGCGCGGCGCGCCATCGGCCGCGCCCAGTGCAACGACGCATCGTGGCACGGAGTGTTCGGCGGCCTCTATCTCCCGCACCTGCGCGAGGCGGTGTGGCTGAATCTCTCGCGCGCCGAAGCGGAGCTGCGTGCGGGCGAGAGCCTGACCGCGGAGACGCTGGACTTCGACGCTGACGGCAGCGACGAAGTGTGGGTTCATTCCGCGCGCTTCTCGGCCGTCGTGTCACCCGCTCGCGGCGGCGCTCTCATAGAATACACGATTTTCCGGACCGGGGTCAACTACGCCGACGTTCTGACGCGGCGCCGCGAAGCTTATCATGACACGGCGCTCGCCGAAGCCGCGCGCGCGGTGAAGGTCGCTCAAGCCACGGCCTCCAGGGTCGACTCGGCACGTGTCGTTGCCGGGACAGCCAGGACGGCCGATGGCTCACGTGAGAGCGCCGACCTGTCGCACGCCGATACCGGCGGCGTGGCGAGCATTCACGACCTCGAGGGGTCGATGTCGCTCGTCGAGCGGCCGGCGGTCGATCTCGACGACCGGGCGCTGTTCGTCGATCGCGTACTGGGCGCGGAAGTGACGGCCGACCAGCACGCACGGGCGTCCTACACTCCGATCAAGAGCTGGGCGCGTGCTTTACTCGAGTTCGAGGTGATACAGGAGCGCGACGCGGTGGAGGTCGTCTGCGCCGGCGACGGTCTCACAAAACACATTCGCTTTGCCGAGGATGGCTCGATCACCGTTTCGTGGCGTTGGAATCATTCGGCATTCGAAGCCGGCACCCGCTTCGCCTCGGAGATCTCGCTCTTCCACCCTTTGGAGCTCGAGGCGGCGCCGACCGCGACTCGCTGGGTGGCGCCTGTCGAAACGGTCGCGAAATCCGAGAAGGGACTCGACCGGACGGTTCAGGGAGAGTCGGTCACTCTACTGTGGAATGCCTCGCTCGGAGGCGCGACCCTCGGAGTTCGTCCGATTCCGTGACGTTTGCCGGGCTCGACGTAAACCTGGCCATCAGGCTGGCGAGCAATTCACCCCGCGCGAGCCCGGCGCCGCCCGGGACGAGGAACGGTAGCGCATGCTGGAAGCGCCGCGCCCACGCCGCCTCATGGTGGCTTCCCTTCTCCTCTTCTACCCACATGAGATCGCGTTCGAGGCGATAGCCCTTCGCTTCAAGGACGTCGCGCAGACGCCGCGCGCTGGCGACGTGCCGCTCCCCCTCCATGGCACCCACGTCCAGGTAGAGCTTGCCAGGAGAAAAGTCAGCCTGTTCGATGAATGCGAAGGTGGCAGATTCCGTGAGCCACAGTGACGGGCTCATCACGCCCGCGAAGCCGAACACCCTGGCATGCCGGAAGAACGCGTACAGGCTGATCAGTCCGCCCATCGACGAGCCCACGATGCCCGTGTGCTGGCGGTCGGGGATCGTCAGGTACCGTGCGTCGATGAGGGGCTTTACAGTGTGGATGAGGAAGTCGAGATAGAGATCCCCGCGTCCGGGGCCGAGCTCGGGGTGATCGAAGGGGGAGTACTCCGCGAGCCGCTCGTGCCCCATGTTCGGGATGCCGACCACGATCGCATCCAGCCCTTCGAGGCTCGCCTCGGCCATCGCCATATCGACGTTCCAGCAGCCCGAGAAGCTCGTGGCCGGATCGAACAGGTTCTGGCCATCGTGCATGTAGATCACAGGATAGCGACGCTTCCTCGCTCCGTATTCGCCCGGCAGCGAGACTAGCAGGTCTCGCTCGTTGTGGAGCTCAGGGCTGTAAACGGCGCTGATCCGCTCGATCGTGCCGAACGGAGCCTTGGAGCGTGCGCGTCGGCGGCGCAGGTAACTACGTAGTGAGGTCACGACAGTTCAGCCGGCGTACAAGTGCAGGTCGGTCCCTACCGCGTCGGCGATGTCCATCGTGGTTTGAAGGTCAGGGTGACGCACGCACACGTACCCGTCGGAGAGGAGCGTCTGCACCCAGTTCCTGCGCGGCGCGCCGATTGGCAGAAGGTCGACGTGCACGATGTGCGGTCCGTAACGCGCTCTCAGGCTGTCCATGCCTTCGATGCGCTGAATCCGTCCCGTCCCCTGCGCGCGCTTGAAGACGTTTGCGGTGTTGTACTTCCGCTCGGTGCTGACCGTGAAGCGACCGTGCACTTCGGCCTCCGCGTAGCCGCGGAAGAGATCGATATCGGAGACGAAGTTCATCAAGTCGACAGTGCGCGCGCCGGCGGGCCGCGCGGCAATCTCGCCGAACACCACCTCGCCGTCGGTCTTTCTGTACCACTCCATGTGCGTGAAGCCGGTCTTGAATTCCAGCGCCTCGAGCACCGCGCGCCCCATCTCAATGCCATCGGCCAGATTGGGCGCGTCCATGTCGCGCAGGCAGAGCGTCTGAGGGCTGATCCACTCCACGCTACGCCCGACGAGTGGCCGCGGCCGGTAGTATCCGATGTTGGAATACACGATCCTCCCATCGATGCAGATCGTGTCGTAGGTGTACTCCTCGCCGTCGATGAACTCCTCGACGTTAACCTCTTCGATGTGACCCAATCGCGAGACCGCGGTTTTCAGCTCGGCCGCGGTATCCGCGCGGTAAGTGTCCATCGAGCCGGCGCCGGAGATCGGCTTGATGATGATCGGGTAACCGATCTTCTTCGCGGCCGCGCGCACCGCCTTGGCGCTCGTCGCCGACTCGTGCTTCGGAGTCCGTATCCCTGCCGTCGCGACCTTTTCCTTCATGATGTCCTTGTTGCGGAACGGCAGGCACTCCTCGACGGTCATGCCGCCCGCGCCGAGCTCCTCGCGCAGCCGCGCTGCCAGCAGCACGCCCGGCTCCCAGAGGCAGATCACACGGTCGATCCGTTTCCCCCTCGCCCACTGCCCGGCTGCCTTCGCGACGCCATCCTCGTCCTGGAGGCTGGGCACCCTCACATAGGCCGCGAGATGCTGCCTCGCCATAGGCGGAACGTCTCCCTCAGGCTGGTCGCCGACGCCGATGACGGCGGCGCCCTCCAGTGCGAGCCCGCGCACGAAAAATGGCATCTCATCCGGATAGCCCGGTGCAATCATCATGACGTTCATCGTCCACTCAGTTCGCAGATGCGTGGCAGGGCGCTTCATCCGAGCTCGACCTTCACAACCGAGATCAGCCGCTGCAGCGCCCGCATCACCACCGCTGTTTCGGGATGGCGCAAAATAATGTAACCGTCACCCTCGTAGCTCGCGGCTGGAGCTTGCCCGGGAGTCGGAAGCTTCACGTCCACGACGAGCGACCCCATCTCGCGGCCGATCTGGTCGAGACCATGCACGCGCCGGATCTTTCCACTCCCCTGGCCGCGCAGGAAGGCCACTCCCACCGCGTACTTTCGCGTCGGCCGCTCGAAGGTGCCGAAAACCATCACCTCCGCCCACGCGCGGACGAAGTCGATGTCGTGCGCGCGCGAATTCAGCGTCGTGATTTGCGCACCCGGCGGGCGGGCCGCCACCTCGGAGATCGCGATCGTGCCGTCGCGGCGACGGAACCATTCCATGTGACTCAGCCCGGTCTCCATGCCCAGCACCTCGAGCGCGCGCGACCCCACCTGCCGGATGTCGTCGTACCGCGCGTCGTCGACCTCGCGAGGGCAGAGCACGCACCACTGGATCCACGGATTGCGCACGGCTTCGAGCGGCGTCGGGTAGTATTGCGTGAGCGAATGCCACACAGCGCGCCCGCCAATGGAGATCGTCTCCAGCGAGTACTCGTCGCCGGTGACGAACTCCTCGATGAGCGCCGCGCGACCCGCCTGCGGAGCCGCTTTCGCGACGGCCTCGCGGAGTGACGCCTCGTCGTCGGCGCGGAACGTCGAGATAGCGCCCGCGCCGGCTGGCGGCTTGACCACTACCGGAAAGCCGATCTTCCGCGCGAACGCGACCGCGTCGTCGGCCGTTTCGACGAGGCTGTGCTTCGCGCACGGCAGACCCGCCGCACGCAGGGCGTCCTTCATTTCGGCCTTATCCCGAAAGCGACGCGCGACTGCGGCGCGCATTCCGCTGATGCCCATCTTCTCACGAACCTCGGCGAGCGGAACTTGCAGCTGCTCGTAGGCACCGAAGAGGCAGTCGATCTGACCGAGGCGGCGCGTCAGCTCTTCGGCCGCCCACGACAACTGCCCCGCATCGAGCACATCGTCAACCCGCCAGTGGCCGGCCACCATCGCCGCCAGCGGCGGCGACAGCTTCTCGGCGTAATCCTGTGTGATGACGCCGAGCCGGACATCAGGCAGACTTCCCACTGCTTCGATCATGCGCGACGCATTCTCGGACAAAATGGGCGCTACGAAAACCGCGATGGGCATCAGTCCACTAGTAACCGAGCTTGTCGATGAAGTGCGGCAGCATTCTCCGCCACCACGGCCAGTCGTGGTTCACATCATGGCCCCAGAGATCGAGCCAGTGCGGGATCGCCTTCCGGTTCAGGATCGCCGAGAGATTCCGCGACGCGTCGGGCGCTTCGTAGGCACCCTGGCCAGTCGCGATCACTATCCGGCTGTGGTGCTGGAGCGTGCGCAGCGCCGCGCCCGAGAGCCCCGGCAGATACCAGGCTGGGTTGTTGAAGAAGCAGTTTTCGTCCGAGTAACCGCGCAGGTAGGAGGGGCCGAGATCGTAGAAGCCGCTCATCCCGATCAGCGTGTCGAACAGGTCGGGGCGGCGGAAGAACGCGTTGGCGGCGTGGAAAGCGCCGAAGCTGGCGCCTGTGGTGGCGATCCGCTCCGACCTGTTGCCCACAGCAGCACGGATAAAGGGGACGACCTCCTCCTCGACGTACCCTGAGTACAGCGCCTGCCGGCGGGCCTGCTCGCGCGGTGGGAGCGAGCGATCCATCCACGCATATTGGTTGATGCTGTCGATGGAGAAGAGTTGGATCCGGCCCGCCATGATCGCGGGTTCCACGGCCTTCACGAGGAAGAAGCGCTCGTTCTCCAGGTAGTCGGCGGCTGCGGTCGGAAAGATCAGAACGGGCCGGCCCTGCGTGCCGTAGGTCACGATCGGCATCTGCAGGCCGAGCCTCGGGCTTCGCCAACCGTCGAGGCGACGCGGCAGGCTGTCGTCCACGAATTTCAATCTGTTCCCCTGATGGCGGTAATGCTCAGTGTACGGAAGCGCCCGACGACCTCACGAGCCCAGGGCAACAACCGGCGCCCTGTACTTCCACGATCCGCCGCCCCACGCCGCCGCCTCCTCGATGAACGCGTCGAAGAGCCTGCGCATCTTCGGCTCGGAGTCCGCCAGGTCCTCCGGATGCCACTGCACGCCCAGCACGAAGTCATCCTCGGCAGACTCGACGCCTTCGATCAGGCCGTCGGGCGCGAAGGCGTTCGCAATCAGGGTCGGCGCGAGTCGTTTGATGCCCTGATGGTGCATGCTGTTCACGAGGACGGTGTTCGTCCCGAGCACGCGGCTCAACCGCGTGTCCGCGACGATGTCTACTGGATGTACCAGGTCCTGCCGCGTGTGCGCCCCCGCTTTGGGGAAATAGTCGTGCTTGATCGCGCCCGGATACTCCGAGCCCAAGTCCTGGTAGAGCGCACCGCCGGCTGCGACGGTAAGCAGCTGCGCGCCGCGGCACACTGCGAGGATCGGCTTCCGGTCCTTCATCGCCCACGCCGCGAGCGTGATCTCCGTCCGGTCACGGTCGGGATCTACGCGGCCGCAGGCGCTCGTCGGTGCCTCATCGTAGGCACCGGGATCGATGTCCACGCCGCCCGGAAGGAAGATGCCGTCCAGCCGGTCGTAGATCGCGCGGAGCGTCTCGGGATCGTCGATGAGCGGGACGATCCACGGGACGGCACCCGACGCCGTCAACGTGCGAACGTAGCGCTGCCTCATGATCCAGCAGCGCGGCAGCTCGTCCGGAATTTCCTCGAGCGTCTGCGTCGTTATGCCAATGACCGGGCGGGTTGAGCCCATCATGAGACGCCCATCTCCGGCGATATGACGCCCTCGGCGGTCTCTGCGACGATCTGATCCACGACTCTTTTCAAATCTCCGGTCTCCTTGAACGTCGCGAGCTGCCGGTCGGCGCTCGAGCCTTCTTCCATGATGCGGTAGGCGTACTCGACCTCCTTCCGCGTGCCGAGCTCATCCATCACGTCACCCAGGAACCACTCGATGAGCTCCTTGATGAGCACCGGAGCCGGGAGTTCCTGCTTCCTGCCGAAATCTATGAGCTTGCCCTTCAGGCCCCAACGAACGGCGCGCCATTTGTTCTCTTCGATGAGCTCGGAGCGGTACACCCGGAAGGACAGATTGTCGCGCCTCAGCCGCCACATCTTTGCCACTACCGCCTGCAGGATCGCGGCGACGCAAACCGCCTCGTCAACGCGCGTGCACACGTCGCAGTTCCGGAACTCGAGTGTCGGGTACTTGTAGTGCGGCCTGACGTCCCACCAGAGCTTCGACGCGTCGGGAATGCTCTTCGTCCGCACGAGCGTGTCCACGAGGTCGAGATAGTCCGCGTTACTCGAGAATACCCGCGGCACGCCGCTGCGCGGGAAGTTCTTGAAAACGATGCTCCGGTAGGAGTGCAGTCCCGTATTGCGGCCAGCCCAGAACGGCGAGCTCGTGGACAGGCAGAGGATGTGGGGAAGCACGTATCGGGCCGCGTTCAGGCAGTCGATCCGGAACTCGGGATCTTCGATCCCGATGTGTACGTGGGTGCCGAAAATCAGCAGGCGGTGCGCCAGGTCCTGGAGCTCCTCCTTCACGCCGAGGTAGCGCTCCAGCGGCGTCACGTTCTGCTGCTGCCAGGAGGAAATTGGATGCGTGCCGGCGGCGGCGATGGTGAGCCCGTGCGTCGCCGCCGTCTCGATGATCGCGCGGCGCAGCTTCACCAGCTCGTCGCGCGCTTCCTGGATCGTGTTGCATACCCGCGTGCCGACCTCTACCTGGCACTGGTGCAGCTCCGGCTTTACGTCGCGCAGCAGCGGCAGGTCGGACTTCATGATCTTCTCGATTCCGTTCTTTAGCTCACGCGTCGCGGGATCGATGATCTGATACTCCTCCTCGATCCCGACCGTGAGAGAAGGAGCTCTTACCGCTGTCGACTTCATCGCTTCTCCAGCAGCAGGGTGGGCACGTTGGAGCCGCCGCCGGCGGTCACGTTCAACAGCTCATCGGTGGAGATGCGCGTGAGACAGCCCTCCACGAAACGACCGTGTGACACGTAGGGCGCGGTGTCGAGGGAGCGGTTGTGGATGTCCACGCTCCCATCCATCCACGCTGCGAAGGGTTCCTCCGGGATCGCCACCCGCTGCTGCACGATGTAGGGCTCGTCGAGCGCGCCACGGATAGCGTCCTGCCATTTCTCGGCGGTGACAGTCCAACCGAGCACGATTCCGCGCCCGCCGTAGTCGTCATTCGGCTTGAGCACCAGCCGCTCGCGATTCTCGGCGATCCACGGCAGAAGGTCGATCGGCTTCCCTTCGAATTCCGTGGAACGTTCCGCGACGACGCGCGTCCACGGAACGTGCATGGTGACCGCTCGCCGCTCAGTCTCGCTGAACAGCGCGACGTTGCGCTCGTCGCCAACGACGGCGAGGCTCGCCTTCTTGTGCAGGAGCTTGCAGCGGAAGGGATTCACCATGCACACCGCGCGTTCGCGTACCGCGCGCACCACGCCGTGGTCGAGGCCACACTCCTTTACCAGCTCGTCGATCAGAACCCGCTTGTAGATGAGTGTGACGTGCACGTCGCCGGCGAACAGCCTGCCGTTCCGATATTCCATCTCGCGCGGATCGGCGATTACGCATTCCAGTCCGTTCCGCTGAAAGAACTCGCGAAAGAGCACGAACTCGCTCCGCGTCGGAACGTCGGACCAATCCACGATCGCGATGCGGGGGGCCACGCGGGAGCCGCTCCACTGCCGGTGCGCGTCGAGCAGCGCGTGCGCCACGCCCGGACCCGACGGCAGCGGCCAGCAGTTGTACTCGCGCCTGAACTCCGCCAACACCGGGAGTGACAGAAACAGCTCGGAGAGTGCATCGCAGTACGCTGCACCTGCTGGCGTCTCGGCATTGTACTCGGTGAACTTGAGGCCCCCACCGTCCGCTCCCTCGGCGAAGAAAGCGTCGAGACGAGAGGTGGGACTGGCGTCCCGGAAGCCGGGATCGTCGTGGATGAGTGACTCCTCCCAATCGAGCAGCCCGAACTGGGCGCGGAGTTCCTGGTCGGCCATCGCCGCCACGCGAGCCTTCTCGAGCGCGGACAGAATGAGCGCCGAACGTTCGGCGACCAGACGGTACTGCTCTGGCGTCAAAAAGCGCGGACGGAGTACGGAACACAGCGGGCGCCCACCGAACTCGAGGCCCTTCGCGAGGAGCTGGCGCTGGAACCAGTCGTGCGAATCCGCCGCGACCTCGGGTGTTAGCAGGTCGTGGTAGCGCTCGACCGCAGACCTCACCCCCGCACCGTTGCGAACTTTGCCGGCTGCGGCGGCGTACGCGGTGCCTGCGCCATGCGGATGGCCATGTCGGCCATGTGCTGCACAGTCCAGTCGAAGAAGGGCCGCGTAAGTGAGTTAATGTCCATGTCGGGCGCGGGGTTCATGAAGTCGATGGCGTACGGCACATCGCCGCGCACCGCGAACTCCACGCTGTTCATGTCGTAGCCGAGCGCGCGCACCAGCTTCAGCGCGTCGTCGATAATCCGCTTCCTGAGCGGGGGAGACAGGTAGCTGTCGTCGTCGATGTAGCGACGGGCTTTCGGGTCGTACTGCATTGGAAGCACATCTTCCTGGCCGAGGCAGAGACAGCGAATGTATTTGTCCCACTCGATGAACTCCTGCAGGACCATTGTGAGAAGTCCGCTTTCGTTGTAGTCCCGCATTACATCCTCGAGCGAGTGGCAGATGTATACGTCGCGCCATCCGCCACCGTGCGCATCCTTGAGCACGCAGGGGAGCCCCACGTACTCGATCGCGCCCTTCCAATCAATCGGATACTTGAGGTTACGAAGACTTTCCGAGTGTGAGATGGTGGGGATGTAGTCCTTGTTGGGGAGCACGACTGTCTTGGGACTCGCCACGCCGAGGACGGTTGCCAGCGACGCGTCGAAGAACTTGTCGTCGGCCGACCACATGAACGGATTGTTGACCACCTTGGTGCCGAGGAGCGAGGCGTGCTTGAGATATGCGCGGTAGAAGCCCACCTCGTGCGAGATGCGATCAATGATGACGGCGTATTCGCCCGGTACGCCCATGCGCGTGATGTCCAGGGACACGTACTCGGCGACAACTCCAGTCTGGCGGCGGTTCACTTCCTCGATGAACGCCGGAGGGAATGACCACTCCCGCCCGACAAGGAGGCCGATTTTCTGTTCCATGTGGTGCGTGCTCCGTAGTGGGCTGGAACAACTTAACGCGGGCGTGGCGGGGGCGCTTTGCGTATCAGTCCGCTATGTTGCGCGGCTCCGAATCCGTTGTCCGGAACAACGCCAGCTGACGCTGCGGCATGTGTCACGCACCAATAATTTCGTTAAGGCCTTCGAGGGCCTGGGCCGCTTCTTCGGCGATTTCAAGGGCGCCATTGTCATGCGGCAGGGGTCGGCGACGATGGGAGCGCGTCAACGCGCCACAGGCCGAGGCTCTTATCGGCAAATAGGCCGTCCGCCTCCGTGCACTCCTCCGCCAGCACCTCATGGGGCGGCGGCCAATGGAAGGGCGCCGCTTCAAGATTCAGCGGTCGCCAATCGCCCGTCATGATATCGTCATTCACATGCTGCTCGGGGAATGTCGTCGTCAGCAAGTACGTCGGGCGAGCGGCGTGGATGTTCGCGATCGCCCGCGTGATATCCGAGAAGGAGAGATGCACGAAACAATCACGGCAGAGCAAAAGGTCAACCACCGGCAACGGTGACGTCATCAGGTTGAGCACGCGGAACTCGCGGCCCGGCTGCGCGTAGCGGCCGGTATTCGCGTCGACGAGTTCGGGCAGAAGGTCGGCGCCGATGTACTGAGTGGAGCCGAGATCGATGGTCGCCATCCAATGGAAGTCGCCGCACGGCAGGTCGAGCAGGTTGCGGACGCCGAGCTGCCGGCACAGCGCGGGCAGAAAGCGGCGGATCGCTGCCGTCTGGTCAAGACTGGCTCCCGGGCCCGACTTGGACTCCGGCCCTGTCCAGAGGTTGGCCGCATACGCGTGTCGAAAGGCGGCGATCGGTGGGAGACGGTCTCCCGCCGCAGCACGCCGAGCGAAGAAATCCGGATCGAATGGTAATTCGTAGCGTCGGTTCTGCATTCACTGCTTCAGTAGTTCCTGCCGCACAACACCCGAGTTAAGCCACGAGCGTTAGAACTTATGCGTGGGTTTACGGCGTGTCCTCGCCTCCGACCTCCTCCGGATTCAGCTCTTGCCGTCCATGCCGAATCGTCAGGACGGTTACTCGCTGCGAATCGATACGATAGACGATTCGATACGGTGGATGCGGCAATTGGCGGACCTCCGGCCGCGCGAACCCCGGGTCCATTCGGCCAGACTCTGGATGCATGCGCAATGTTGTGACTCGCTCGAACACCGTCCGCATCCATCGTTCCGCGGCGGCTGGCCGATCGGCGGCAATCACACGAGCGATCTCTTCTACGCGCTCGAGCGCCAATGGCGACCAGACAATTCGCACCACGCAGAACCGTAAGCCGAGCGCTGATCAGGCGCTGCGCCGCCGCGACCCCGTTGCGCCCCGCAGCCGAGATCTGACCAAGGCGAGGGCCTTGCCATGCGCGACGCCTTGCCCCGCGGCGATCTGCGCCTCTGCGGTTCGGACGTCCTCGGCCAGTTCTGCGCGCTCGATGAGCGCTTCATACGCCTCAACGGCGAGGAGAATCGCCGCACTCCGGCCATGTTGCGTCAAGACGAGCGGGCGCCTGGTGACTTGAACTTGTTCGACGAATGTCGCCACGTTCGCGCGGAACTCGGAAAGTGGGCGAATATCCTGGCTGGGACGACCTTTGGGCATGGCACCTCAAAAAAGACTTGTACAGAATAATGTACAGGCGGCATCAAAGACTGTCCAGATCGAGTAAGACCAGTTCCGGCTGTCTGTCGCCTGAGCTCACCTGCAAGGAAGTCAAGTAAGGCGCGGCGCAATCCACCGGCGGGTGAGATTCTCACGAGCTTGATCCACTTTGACTCGTTATTCTCACCAGCTTGATGCAATCCTGGCCGAGCGCGCGCCAGCTGCGTCAGTCCCACCATCCGTGCATGTACCACTCGTCTCCCCGCGCCTGGCGGAATATCCAGACGAGCGTTCCCTCTCTTGTCACACAGCGGAAATACTCACGCGCATACGCGCCGCTCTCCTCCCACTGGCCACCCGACACGCGATCCGGTCCAGCGGCGGAATCGAGCAGCACCCATGAATCCGTATCGCGATACTCCACCGGCAGCTCGTGATCGCGGCGCGGTGCTGTCTTGACGAGAATCCGCCGCGGTTCCGTGAGCAATTGCAGCGTGAGCCGCGGATCGACGGGCGATTCCCTCACCATGTGAGCGCGCGCCGCGTGCGCCGGCTCCTGCGTCATCCAGTTGGTGCGTCGCTCGAGCAGCGGATGCCTGCTGTTGTCGGGGACGACGATCACCGCGCCCTGGTCGTCGAGGAGTTGCGCGACTGTTTCTTCGGTCGCCCGCGCGGTGGCGAACCCGCGGTCGAACATGTCGCCCTGCCGCTCGACTTCGCCGGTGACCGACTCGACGCGCAGCAGAACTCCAGTAACCGCGTTGAGCAACTGAATGCGGTCGAGGTGCGTGCGGATGAGACGCATCCACGCCTTGCGGCTCGCCGTCGAGCGCGAAGGACGCACGAGATGCTCGAACAAGCTCCTGTTGGCGAGCGAGAACACGAGCGTCATCTCCCGCGCACACTGGCCGCGCGCGGTGAGCGCGCTGGAGACGTTGTCCACGAGGGCGTTGATGACGAACACGAGACGCTCGGGGTCGGTGAGCGCGTAGTCCACCCAGTCGAGTGACGACTCGGGGAGCGAGCGCGGCATCGCGGCGAAGATGAGCCTGCGATCGTCGGCACGCGAAAGCCGCCATAGATGAACTCCCTCCGCCCCGAACCGAACCTCGACGGCCTCCTGCTCTAGCCGGGCGAGGTCGCCGCACTTCTCGATCCCCACACCGTCGAAGAGATTTCGAAGCGGCGGCGACGGAGCGAGGACATCGATGCTGTGTTCGGCCAGAAATCCCCGGTCGTCGCCGGGCAAGACCATGGTTATGGTATTGCCGGACACCGGTTCGGGCCCTGGATGACGGGCCGCTACTTCCGCTGCAACAGGGATTAAAGCAAGGCCAACTTGCGCCTTCATGGCGCCTTTGTGTTTTAGTTCTGTCAGTATGTCATCGGCGATAATCTCCACCGGGAGACTTTTCCCATCGGCCCAGATCTGACCTCGAATCGCGTCCACGGCCACGCGCGGCACTATCCTGAGGACTGTCGTCGCCAGAGAATCCAAGGGGCTTGCTGCCCAGCCAGGGCTCCAGATGCAGATGAATGTCATGAGATCGGGCCATCAATTTAGCCCGAACAAAAGCCGAAAACAACACCATCCTATAACACCGTCCCAGTAGTGGTCAGGTCGGCCGGCCAAGCTGGGGACGGATACTCACAACAGCACTCGCCAGCAGCGAGAGCCTTGAAGCCTGAGCCACAAAGGCTCACGGCGATTCCGACCTTTCAGGACAGTTCCGCGACCCCGGCTAACGCCCGCTGTTCCCTTTCCCACGCTGGAACGGTCGGGGTCGGTTGCGGCTATGAAGCTCGAGCTACAAAGCTCCCGCTACGGGCGTATGCAGTTCTGGAGCAGGAAAATCGCGGCGACCGCGTCCAGTTCGCGCCAGCAGGGGTAACATAGGACAACGACCTTTATGTCCCTACTTCGACGCGCAACACCAATCGCCCTCCTCGCAGCAGCCTCGTGTTCCGACATTCAGAGTCCCCTTGACCCAACGCCCGAAACCCGCAGCTACCCCGGCTTCGACACGAGCATCTACCCCGGCGACGCAGCGATGCGCGCCTGGCTGAATCCCGGATCGCCGTATGAATGGGTCGGCTATTACCTCCCCGCCCCATGCCACCGCGACATTACGTGGAGCGGCAAACGGCCCGCGCTCACGGCGATGGGCTGGGGACTGGCAGTGATCTACGTCGGCCAGCAGACGTTCGAAGGAATCCCGGCGATCAGTGTCGCGCCGCAGGCATATGCAACACGATCAATCGCCCGCGCTACCATCAACGAAGACCGGACCATCGAGCCGACGTGCTCTCGCACCCTGCTCACGCGCGCCCAGGGAATCACCGACGCGAACGATGCTATCGCGAAGACCCTCCTCGAAGGATTCCCCGCCGGCACCACGATCTTCCTCGACATCGAGTACATGACCACGATCCCCGCGAGCATGGAAGCGTACTACCGCGCATGGGTCGAGCGCGTGCTCGCAGACGGGAAATTCCGGCCCGGCATCTATGCGCACCGGTTCAACGCGCTCTCGATCTACGCCGGCGCATCCGAGGCCTACCGCGCCGCGGGCTCGGTCTCTCAACCCGCCTTCTGGATCGCGAGCACCGCCGGCTTCGCGCTCGGCAAACACCCCACCGACACTGGCTTCGACTTCGCTGTCGCGTGGCAGGGAATTCTCGACACACCGCAGACGTGGAACGGCCACACAATCAACATCGATGTGAACGTCGCGAGCAGCCGGTCCCCGTCCGCACCCTGATTCGAAAAAGCCAACGAAAGAATTATACGCCGTGCTTCTGGGCTCTCGCGTCTTCGCCGTTCTCGGGTGACTTTCCGTTCCAAGCCCTCCACCCTCCCACAGCAATCTCCCTTCAATGCTTGACACTCGCCTCCTCTGCCCAGCCGTCCTGCTCGCCGCATGCGCGTCCGTCTCCCGCGCCCAACCGCAGCCCAGCGCTCGCTTCGCCGCCCTCGCCAACGAGTTCGTCTTTACGACGCTCGCGTTCTCTCCCGCCAATGCCACGCAGGCGGGCCTGCATCGGTACACCGACCGGCGCACGGGGAGAACGCTCGCGCTTTCGCAAATGCTCGACGACTACTCGCCAGCCGGAATGGCCAGGCAGCGCGCCTTCTACGAAAACTTCCGCCGCCGGCTCGGGCAGCTTTCCGACACACGGCTCGACCCGCAGACGCAGGCCGACCACGAGATTCTGCAGAACGCCGTCGCCGCCGCGTTCTATGGAATGGACGAGGAGCAGTTCGCGAAGTGGCGGCCGCAGATCTATCCCGAAAACCTGGGGTCGGCACTCTTCTCGAACATGTCGCTCGAATACGCGGACAAGAGTATCCGCGCCCGCGACCTCGCCGCCCGCCTCGAGAAGGTGCCCTCGTTCGTAAATCACGCGATCGGCAACCTCACCGCATCGAACGAGATCTTTCGTCGGGTGGCGATCGAGTCGACCGAAGGAGTGAAGGATCTCATCAAGGCCACCGGCGCCGATTTCGTGCGCGGCACTCCGTCTGAGCGCCGTTACGCGCGCGCACAACCGGCCGCGGTCGCGGCGCTCGATCGGTTCATCGCGTTCGTCCGCGACGATCTCTCGAAGCGGCAACAGCGCGACTGGCGGATGGGGAAGGAGAGATTCGACGCAAAGTTCCGCCACTATCTCCAGGTGAGCGGCACGCCGCAGGATCTGCTGCGCGCGGCCGAGGACAGCCTCCGGCTCACGCGGCAGACGATGCTGCGGCTCGCGACGCCACTCCACGATCAGTGGTTCGCCGGTCACCGCCATCCGAACGACGATGCCGACGCCTATCTCAACTTCATCGTCAGCGAGGTGATGCAGCGAATCGGGGCCGAGCACGTCCACCGCGATTCGATCGTGCAGCAGGGCCAGAAGGACGTCGAGATGCTCCAGCGCGTCGTTCGGGAGCGGCGGCTCATGTCGCTCGACGACTTCTCCAATATCCGCGTTATTCCGACTCCACTGTTCGTGCGCGGGATTTACGGAGTCGCCGGTGCCGTATTTGCCCCCGCGCTGCAGCCGGATCTCGCGACGTTTTACTGGGTCACCCCGATATCACGCGACTGGACCGAAGAGCGCGCCGAATCCAAGATGCGCGAGTACAACCGGTATCAGATGCTGCGGCTCAGCATCCACGAATCGGTGCCCGGGCACAACATCCAGGGCGAGTACGCCAACCGCATCACGCCCGAGTGGCGCCGGCTGCTCCGCGTCGTGTACGGCAACACTCCGTACGTCGAAGGCTGGGCCGTCTACGCCGAGCGCGTGATGGAGGACGCGGGCGTGAACGCGGGCGACACGGTGAAGATGCGGCTCAACGGGCTCAAGTGGATGGCCCGCATCTACATGAACGCGATCATCGATGTTCGGCTTCACACGATGAACATGAACGGCGATTCCGCGGTCGCCCTCATGATGCGCGACGCGTTCCAGGAGCGTCCCGAGGCGGAAGCAAAGCTTCAGCGGGCGCAGCTCGATTACGTGCAGCTCATGACGTACATGGCGGGCGTCCACGAGTGGACGAACCTGCGGCGCGACGTCGAGCAGAAGGAGGGCCGCAGCTTCAACATGTGCCGGTACCACGACACAGTTCTGCTCTACGGCCCAGTGTCGGTACCGACTGTGCGGAAGCTTTACATGGCGGGAGTGAGGCCCACCGCTAAACCGCCGGCGTCGAGGTGCGGCGGGTGAATCACATCCAGAGCTAACTTTTCTGCGCCTTGTTTTTCGGTAGTCCCCGTCGATCCGGCAGTCCTGGCTCCAGCCCCATCCTGAGACCATACGACACGACCGGCACCGCGAGCTCCGCATGCCGGTTCCAGCCCAGCGATTGCGCGTGCACCCGCACTGTCGCCGAACATGCTTCGGCGGGCTCGCCGAATGGATCCCTGCGCCATACATAGCTCTGCGGCATAATCCGCGAGCTGAGCCGTACGCTCGCCATCGATGTATGAGAAGTCAGCGCCACGAACGCAGCGCCACCTTCGCGTGCCGCCCGTGAGAGGCGCACCATCTCCATTCCCGCCGGCTCCGATCCGGCAAGCACTACCAGCGCGAAGCCTCCACACCGCAACAGTTCCTCCGCGGCTCTCAGCGAATTCCTGCGATTGGCGGGACGCACGAGTATCGGCCCCTCTTCCCAGAACTCTCCCGCTATCGTGCCCAGCCCGTCTATCCACGCCGAGCGCTCGCCGGTGCGGGCGGTGGTCATGCAGGCCGTTCGAAGGATGGCGGTCGCCCCGCCCTGCGGCATCCATACGGTGAGCCGGCCGCGCGAGAGACCGCCGCCAGGCAGTATCGTATCGAGCACCCCGATCCCGGTCGCGACCGGCACCGCCGTCCGGTGCGTGACCGGCGTCGCATCGGGGAATCGCTGCTCGAGGAGGGAGCGAAGAGAGGCAGTGGAAGACATGGAATCTGCCTATGAGTGTATACCGAATAAATCCCGAACACAAGACTACGTCGAGGTGGAGGTCAAAAGGACTGCGAGGCGATAAGCAGCGGCCGAGCCGCTGATCACCGATGCGCTTGATCACCCGAACCACATCTTCCCGGCCACGAGCACCAGAAAAATCGAGAACGCGCGCCGGAGTTGAACCGGCGAGAGCTCATGCGCGAGCCGCGCGCCGATCCATGCCCCGAGAAGCAGCCCCAGCGCGACCCATAGCGAGGCGGCGATATTGAGATTCCCCCGCCTGTAATACTCCCACGCGCCGAGCGCGCCAACCGGGAGCAGCAGCGCGCCCAGCGACGTCCCGGTGGCGACGATCGGAGCGAATCCGGAGATCAGAATGAGAGCAGGCACAATTACGAGGCCGCCGCCAATCCCGAAGACACCGGACAGAATTCCGGCGGCGAATCCGACGATGAGGAAGATGAGTATCAAACCAGTCTCTCCGGTTGTGTGTGGCGCTGCCACGCTGTGCCCTCCAATATTCCCCGCACCGGCGCCAAGCGCGAGGGAGCCCCGTTACGTGCCTCGTCTTCTTTTTTCTCTCGTTCTCTCGCTGCGATCTCTGCGCTCTCCGCGCTCTCTCTGGGGCGTCGGCCCTCCGCGCCCCCGGCGCTTCACAGTGGTTACGACTTGATCTGGAGGTTGCTCGCCCGCGCAAGCGCCGCGGTGCACATCGCCTATGTCCTGTTCGTCGTGCTCGGCTCCCTCCTCGTGCTCCGACGGCCGGGCCTCATCTGGATCCATCTGCTGGCGGTTGCCTGGGCGGTCGCGACGCTGTCCTTCGACCTCGGCTGCGCCCTCACGCCATTGGAGAAAACATTCTGGCGGCGGGGCGGACGGGAGCCGTATCCCGAGGGATTCCTTCAACACCACGTGCTGCGCTATCGCTTTCCGCCGGAAAAATCGCGTCAGTACCACCTCGCCCTCGGCGCCGGCGTTCTCCTCCTCAACGCCGCCGTATACGCGCTGATCATGCGGGGCGGCTGAAGGACCAACAAGGAGCGTTCCGTTCCTTGGAACTTCAGAACGGAGAACCGCCAGGCTTCCTGCAGCCCGCTCGATGGGTCGCTGCCGGCTGCCGGCCCGTACGGAACCGCAATTCACGAGTCGCTTGTCGGCATCTGCGTTTGCGACGGCGATTGGAGGCCGGGCACCCCGCGTTGTGCTTGAGGCGGCGGCCGGCAGCGCCTTTGAGGCCGGAGGCCGGTCGCAGGGTAGTCCTATTTTCCGTCCTCATCTTTTCCGTCCTCACCTTCCATTCCTCGTGACCCCGTCCCACTTTACCAGACAGGTCACCCCGCGAGTACGCGACATGCAGTAAGCGCCGGGCGCCGTCTCAAACCACCCCACCCCTCGCCGAGCAAAGCCCGTCTATGCGAGAGTACAAGAGCGAAGACATTCGCAACATCGCTGTCGTCGGACATGGAGCGAGCGGCAAGACCACACTGGTCGATGCGCTCGCTTTTGTTTCCGGATCCTCCAGGCGTCACGGCTCCGTCCGTGACGGAACCGCGCTCACCGACTTCGACAAGGAAGAGACGGAGCGCGGTTTCTCCATCAGCCTCGCGTGCGCGCACGCTGAGTGGATGGACACGAAGATCAACCTGCTCGACACGCCCGGTTACTCGGACTTCCAGGGCGAAGCGATGGCGGGCCTTACCGCCGCCGACGGAGCGCTCGTCGTCGTCACCGCGACCGGCGGCGTCGAAGTCGGCACGACGCGGATGTTCAACGAGGCGATCGACCGTCGCGATCCGGTGCTCTTCGTCATCTCGATGCTCGACAAGGAGCACGCCTCATTCGATGCCGTCTATGACTCGATCAAGAGCAAGCTCACGCCGCGCGTCATACCGGTCGAAGTCCCGATCGGTGAAGGCCCTGAGTTCCACGGTATCCTGAATCTGTTCGATAGAAAGGCGCACATCTTCAAGCGGGGCACGAAGACCGGCGAGTACGAGGAAGTGGACATTCCCGCCGAGTACAGGCCGCAATTCGACAAATACTACGAGCAGCTCATCGAGGGAATCGCCGCTACCGACGATGTGCTCCTCGAGAAATATCTTGGCGGTGAAGAGATCGACCGCGGCGATGCGCTGAACGCGATGAAGGAAGCGATGAAACGGCAGGAGCTCTTTCCCCTCTTCTGCTGCTCGTCAGACCTCACCTACGGTACGCAGGCGCTGCTCACGAAAATCGTCGAGCTCATGCCCTCCGCGTACGAGATGGAGGAATTCCACGCGTTCACCGGCGCGGAAGGCGACCATGCAGTCGAGATTCACGCCACCGACACCAGTCCGCTCACCGCGCTGGTGTTCAAGACGCATTCGGAGCCGCACGTCGGTGACGTTTCGTTCTTCCGCACTTTCTCGGGCATGATGATGAACGGCCAGGAAGTGTTCAATGCCACGCGCGGCGGGTCGGAGAAAATGGCCCATCTGGCGATTCCGCAGGGCAAGGAGCGCATCGACGTGCCGTTTCTCCATCCCGGCGACATCGGATGCGTGGCCAAGCTCAAGAACACACATACGAACGATACCCTCTCCACCCGCGAGCATCCGGTGAGGCTTCCCGGGGTCGAGTTCCCCGAGCCGCGCGTCGTGTACGCCGTTCACGCGACTGCCCGTGGCGAGGAGGAAAAGCTGCAGCAGGGTCTGCACCGGCTGCACGACGAGGACACCTGCTTCCAGACGCACTACAACGCCGAAACGCACGAGACGATCGCCGCCGGACTGGGCGAGCGACATCTCGACGTTGTCCTGGCGCGCCTCAAGCGGCATTACGGAGTTACCGCCGAGCTCAAGAAGCCGCAGATCGCCTATCGCGAGACGATCGTGGCGAAGGGAGATGGTCAAGGCCGCCACAAGAAGCAAAGCGGAGGGAAAGGGCAGTTCGGCGACTGCTGGGTGAGGATGTCGCCGCGTCCGCGCGGCTCAGGCTACAACTTCGTCAACGCCGTCGTCGGCGGGTCGATTCCAAGCAAGTTCATTCCCGCCGTCGACCGCGGCATCCAGGAGGCTTCGGCGCGGGGCGTCATCGCCGGGTTCCCGATGGTGGATTTTCAGGTGGAGGTTTACGACGGATCGTACCACTCGGTAGACTCCAACGAGATGTCGTTCAAGCTCGCCGGCATTCAGGCGTTCAAGACCGTGGCTCAGAAATGCAAGCCGATTCTGCTCGAGCCGCTCGAGGAGATCGATGTCACGACTCCCGACGCCTACCTCGGCGACGTCCTCGGCGACATCTCCGCGCGCCGCGGACACATACTCGGTACCGACACTGTTCCAGGCGGGAGGTCGAAGGTGCACGCGGTGGTGCCCCAGGCCGAGCTGCATCTGTACGCTACGGATCTGTTCTCCAAGACGCACGGCCATGGGACGTTCGTGCAGCGCTTCAAGGGTTACGAGCAGATGCCGCCCGAAGCGACGCAGCGTGTCGTTAACGAGAGCCGGGGAATGCACGCCGCCGTCGGAGAGTAGCACCGGAACCAGCGCCAGCAGACCGTCGCGTATGCAGAACCGGCCGGTCGTGCGTGCGGCAACATTCGGGTTCTTTATAGCGAAGAAATGGCGTGGCCTGACTGCGCTGGCGATCCTTGCGTCTGCAGTCGCGGGCTGCCGGCGCGAGCCGGCGCCTGCCGTACGCCAGGACAGGGCGCAGGTCGCCGAAGTCGCCGCTCCGCAGTATCCGGCGAGCGCGTTTCCGAGTCCCGACCGACCCGTCGCTTCGATTGTCTCACCGAAGTGGGATGACGAAGGGGCGCGCGACCGCGTGCGCGAAGCCGATACGGTGATGGCGCTGCTCGGCATCACCAGCGGAATGGGGGTCGCCGACATCGGGGCGGGCAGTGGCTACTATTCAGTTCGCCTCTCTCCCCGCGTCGGGCCTGCGGGTCGGGTCTACGCTGAGGATATCATGCCCGAGTACCTGCGCGCACTCGAGAAGCGTGTCGCCACGGGGAAACTCTCCAATGTGCAGACCGTTCTCGGAAAGGCCGATCATCCGCGGCTGCCGCCGGCATCAATCGACCGAGCGCTGTTGGTCCATATGTACCACGAGATCCAGCAACCTTACGCACTCATGTACAACCTCTTTCCTTCGCTGCGAAGCGGCGCCATGGTGGGCGTCGTCGACGTCGATCGCCCAACGCGGTCACACGGCACGCCGCCCGCCCAGCTTCGCTGCGAAATGTCCGCGACCGGCTTTCGCCAGATCGCATTCCACGCACTTCGTGTAGGTTACCTGGCGGTGTTCACGCCCGTGACACGCAGCGCGCCTGATGATGTCCGCAAGGCGCTCGCGCGCCCCGGGTTCAAACCGGATCAATGCCAATAGACGGAGAATGCATGCGTACGCCACTCGTCATCGTCGCCGTCGTCGCGACCGCACTCGACGCCCGCGCCCAGACCGCCGTATCCTATCCACCCGCTGAGCGCCAGATCGCGGCAGCAGTGAGTCCATTGCCGGAGCCGCTCCGAAAGGGAGCCGCCGTGCTCGGCTTCGCGTCCGACGGAAAGCTCACGCGCCTCCGAAGGGGCACCAACGACATGGTATGCGTTGCCGACGATCCGTCGGGCAAGACATTCCACGTGGCGTGCTATCACAAGTCGCTCGATCCGTTCATGGCCCGCGGGCGCGAGCTCAAGAGGCTCGGCAGATCCCGCGAAGCGATTGACACCGTCCGACTCGCGGACGTGCGGCGCGGGCGATATGCGATGCCGTCGAAGCCGGCTACGCTGTACCAGTACTTCGCGCCCCGCGACAGCGTGGACGCTGCGACCGGTGCGATCAGCGGTGCATCCTATCTGTACGTCGTGTACATCCCGTGGGCGACTGAGAAATCCACGGGTCTTACGGCGAATCCGCTGGATGGCGGCCCGTGGATAATGGCTCCGGGCAAGCCGTGGTCGCACATCATGATCGCACCGCAGAAGAAGGCCCGCGTGACACCGTGACAAGAGCTGAGGATGCGCGCGACGCCGCATTGTTCGTCATTCGCACATTCTCGAATGAGGTTGACGCAAGCCTTGCCGAAGCCGTGCTCGAGGCGCACGGAATCGACTCGAGCGTGATGTCGGACAACGCGGCGGGAATGCTTCCCTACCTGAACACGATGCACCCGCTTCGACTTGTCGTCAGAGGAGCGGACGTCGACGCTGCGCTGGCACTGCTCGATGGGGGTGCGCCGGGTTTGCGCCTGACACTTCCCGATCCCGAGTAGCCGATGTCGGAAGGTGAACGCGACAACGCCGGAGTGATCGCTCCTCCACCGCTGATCTACCTGCTCGCGTTTTTCGCCGCATGGGCGGCAGAGCGCAAATTTCACCACCACATTCCGATCCTCCCCGACGAAAGCGGCAAATGGCTTGGATACATTCTCATTGCCGTGGGACTCACCGTGGATATCGTTGCATTTCTTCAGTTCATGCGCGCGAAAACTGCTGTGATTCCATACCGGCCCGCGACGCATGTCGTATCGAATGGAGTCTACCGGTTCACGCGGAATCCGATGTATGTCGGGGCAACGCTGATGTACGTGGGCGGCGCGTTCGTGATCAACAGCTACCTGCCACTGCTGCTCCTGCCGCTGGTTCTCGTCCTTATGCAGCGCGGCGTGATCTATCGGGAAGAAGCGTACCTCGAGCGGAAGTTCGGCGCCGAGTATCTGGCGTACAAGGAACGTGTGCGCCGCTGGCTGTAGCTAGAGTGCTTGCCTAGCGGGCCGTTAACCGGCTGAAGTTGTCCGCAAGCTCGTTTGCTCTGCGAACCGAGAACTGGCCGAGGCAGCGGACGCGTGGCCGCGCCCACAATGCTCCTTCCCTTCCTCGGCCACGGCGCCGGCATTCGGTGTCGCGGTAGACGAGCCAGGCCCGTTGCGCGACTCGCAGCCGCTGCACCGAGGGTGGATCCTTCTGGCCGCCGCGCACTCCCTCGCGCAACCGCATCTCGGTGATCAGCGCCCGATAGATGCGGTTGAGGCGCATGTCAGTGGAGGCGAGCGTCACGCGTACGCATTCCGACTGGTCTTCTCGAATGGGTGAGCCGCACGCACTCGTTCCTGTTCTGCGGGCGGGACGCGGCGTCGCCGTTGCTGGCGTATTTTCGCGACGAGGTGCAGCGGGAGCGGGTTCGATTCGCGGGGTCGGTCCAGGCACGGTTGATCCGGCTCGCGCGGGAGGCGTAGTTGTCGTTCCGGAGCTCGTCGCGGTCGAGAGGGAGGCCTCCACGTCGATGAGCCCGGTGTCGAGCTCGGCGGCTCGTTCAGCGGCGTCCGGCGGCCGATACTCTCCGATGGAATCAACGAGAAGCGTATCGCGATTGGCGATCGCCAGGTCCGCCGCGAGCGCAGAGTCGTCCGCAATCTCGTCGACGGTCGTGGATGGGCCGCCGCCGTCGCAGGCAGCGATCACCGCAATGATTGCGAGGCGTCCAGACAGACGGCGGAAGGAAATCTTCATGATCATGGAATTATCTTCGTTGGTCAATCGTTGCTGCAAGCGCCGCGCTTGCCAACCCGCACGCGAGGACGTATTGAGAACTAATGATACCCTTTCCTACATCGGTTCGAGCCCGCTTCATAGCCGCGAGAGCCGTTTCGGCGGTGCTCATTGCGTGTACGCCGCTGCCGGAACCGCCGGTCGCCCGCGCCCCCGACGGCCGCAGCGAGATCATAGTCTACATCGTGAGACATGCCGAGAAATCCGCCGTTAATCCGGCTGATCCCGAACTCACCCCGGCGGGATACGCGCGCGCCGACTCGCTCGCAGTACAGCTACGCGACGCGGGGATCGACTGGGTGATCAGCTCCAACCGCAAGCGATCGCTGCTCACCGCACAGCCGCTGGCCAGGTTGCGTAACCTCGATATCGAGATAGTCGGACTGAGCGGCCCGCTGGCGGCCCACGTCGACAGCGTCGCAGCCGCAGTGAACCGCCGGCCCGGGTCGCCGACGCTCGTGGTGGGTCACAGCAACACCGTTCCCCTCATCATCGCCGCGCTGGGCGGGCCGAAGTTCGCTGACCTCTGCGATCACGAGCACTCGAACCTCTTCATACTCACTCTGTCGCGAACCGCTCCAGTCAGGCTGCTCGCCCAGCGCTACGGCGCTCCCGACCCGGCGGGCGATGGGAAGTGCACGCCGATGGGACGGTAGATGGTGGGTTGCGCCGATAACTTTCGAAAATGACTGAGAACTACCAGGCCGCCGGCTGCCGGCTCGGTGGTGCGCTGCCGGCCGCCGGCCCGACCAGAACTGCATTGCCCCTATTCGCTGTAGCCACTGGCTTCCAGGAAGCCGAGCATTCACCTCCTGGTCGAGCCGGAATCAGAGGCGCCTCTACGGCCGGCAGCCGGTAGCGCGGTTTTCACAGGTTCCGTACTTAGAACGCGAGCTTGAGCCCCGCGCTCAGTGCCACGTTGTGCGAAGTCTTCGCCTCGTAGTCAATAGACGTCGCCTCGTCGAAGTCGAACTTGCCGATGTAATCCTTCACGGCGAGTCTCAGGCCGAGGTTGCGGCCGAGCGGCACGTCGGCACCGACGCCGGCGTTGAACGCGAGGTTCGTCGCGTTGCGGCTGATGCCCGCGACCTTCACGTCGTATTTCATTGCGCCGGCTCCCACCTGCACGAACGGCAGGATGGACTGACGTCCGTATTTCGCCGGGGCGCTCAATTGGAGACCGGCATCGTAGATCCACACGGTGCTCTTGCCGACGTCGAATCCTCCGAGAATCGGCACACCGACGCGCAGATCAGGCTCGGAATAGGCAGCGTTGCCGACGATGGAGACCGTGTTTCCGAGCGGCAGATTCACCTGCGCGCCGAACACGGGCGCGCTCGCCGAGCTCAGCCTGGTATCGAACGGCCCTTCGGCCAGGCTGCCGAAAAGCATGTACCCGCCGTAAGGCGACACCGAAATTGAGGGCGTAGGCTCAAAATACCGCGCCCTGCGCTGGGCCGACGCTGCTTGCGAAAAGAGCACGATCAAGGCGACGAGGAAAGCGGCAATCACGAGTTTTCTGGTCATCAAGACTCCTGAGTTTCGAGTGAAATTGAGTGTCTTAGAAGCAGGAGAAGGACCAGTTCTCGCTGGCGCCGCCGCCGCGAGCTAACTCGTTGTTCCTGAGCGCGTTACGATCCGGCGGCCGGTTGGCGGGTCGGAGCCGATGTCATCTCTACCGGACAGACAAGTGTCTCGGTGTCATCGCGCACAGACAATCGCCGCCGGTTTGGCAATTGCTCGGGGTGGCTCTCGAGAGCGAAATCTCGCAATTGCGACAGAGACACGGAGGCACGGAGGTACTGCAACAACGAAAAGGATTGGGGGGAACAGCTCCTCGTCAGCGGGCAAGGTGCGCCCGCGAATTGAAACGTGATCAAAGAGCAGTTGCCGCTGCGGTCCTGTTCCCGTAAAAGTCAAACAATCCGATCTTATATCGCGCCCGATCGCGACACGCAGCGCCGGTCTTTCCTCAGGGTCTCCGTGCCCCTGTGGCAACCCAGCGATTCAACGGCGCAGAAACTTCCGAGCGGGCGGAAAGATCTCCGCCCTGGGTCATCCTCCAGACGTGATGGACGGATAATTCCCGCTTCGAACCTCGCGCGATCCGGCGGCCGCTCCGGCGGCAACACTCAACGCGAATGCGATTGCCGTGCCGATGCCGACGATGGGCAGAAACGCCACGACAACAATGGCGAGCAGATAGGCGCCGATGCCAGCGATGATCGGCGTGGTGAACTTGTGCGCGCCCTCGACGTACCGTAGCCGGTCGCGAACGAACCTCTTGGCAGCGTTATACCCGAACAGCGATACGATCGCGGCGATTACAAAAGCGATGATAGTGAACATTTACGCCTCCTTATGGCACACCGTACGCCCGCGCCGGACTGGAAGTTTCGCGCGTAAAGCGTAATCTCCACGGGGAACGTGCGATAGAGAAAGCTCATGGCACCGGAAACGAAAAACCGTCCCCTGACGATACGTGTGGATATCCACGACGACATTCGCGTGGCGTCTACGCTGCCCGCCGCGGTGTACTCCGATCCGGCGTACTTCGCCCTCCAGAAAGAGCGTGTCTTCGCGCGGAGCTGGCAGTTCGCCGCCGACGCCGCGCGGGTGAAGGCGCCCGGCCATGTCCTTCCGTTTACTCTGCTGGAGGGTTGTCTCGACGAGCCGCTCGTCGTCACCTCCGACGACTCCGCGGAGCTGCGGTGCCTGTCGAACGTGTGCACGCATCGGGGAGCGATCGTGGTCGAAGGCGAGGGCCACCTTCGCGGGCTGCGCTGCCGGTATCACGGACGGCGGTTCGCTCTCGACGGATCCTTCGTCTCGATGCCGGAGTTCGACGACACGGCGAATTTCCCGACGGCCGCCGACTGTCTCCCGAAGCTTCCTCTCGAACGCTGGGGACCGCTTTTGTTCACGGGGATCTCGCCGTCAGCGAGCTTCGCCGAATGGATCGCGCCAGTGAACGACCGCGTCGGCTGGATGCCACTCGACGACTTCCGGCGGGACGCGAAAACCTCACGCGACTATCTCATCGGTGCGAACTGGGCGCTTTACTGCGACAACTATCTCGAGGAGTTCCACATTCCCTACGTCCACCAGGGGCTCTCCGAGAAGCTGGACTACAACGCGTATTACACCGAGGTCTCGCCGCACGCGGCGCTTCAGATGGGAATGGCGAGAAAGGGAGAGCCGGTGTTCGATCTGCCCGCCGGTCATCCCGATCATGGGAAGCCGGTCGCGGCCTTCTATTTCTGGCTGTTCCCCAACACGATGCTCAACTTCTATCCCTGGGGGCTCTCGATGAACGTCGTCAGTCCGCTGGATGCCGCGCGCACTCGTGTATCGTTCATTTCATACGTATGGAATGAGTCCCTTCGGGAACAGGGCGTGGGAGCGGGCCTCCACAAGGTCGAGATGGAAGACGAGGAGGTCGTCGAGTCAGTGCAGCGCGGAGTCAGCTCACGCCTCTACGACAGGGGCCGCTTCTCCGCCCGGCGGGAGGTCGGCACGCACCACTTCCACAATCTTCTGGCGCGGTACATGAATGAGTCCTCACCCGACGGTGATGGCACTTCCAGCAACGGACACCACGGATAATTGACGATGGAAAAGAAAGCCACATTCGGCGCGGGATGCTTCTGGGGAGTCGAAGCCGCATTTCGGCAGGTTCCTGGCGTACTATCTACTACCGTCGGCTACCTTGGCGGGACGATGGAGAATCCAACCTATCGGGACGTTTGCACGGGTCGAACGGGCCACGCGGAAGTCGTGGAAGTCGCGTACGATGCTGAACGACTCACCTACGATGATCTTCTCACGATCTTCTGGGAGAATCACGACCCGACAACGCTCAACCGTCAGGGGCCTGACGTCGGTACTCAGTATCGGTCGGCCATCTTCTATCACGACGACACGCAGAAGGCGGCGGCCGCAGCCTCGAAGGACGAGCGCGAACGCAGCGGTCGCTACCGCAAGCCGATAGTCACCGAGATAACGCCCGCAACCGCGTTCTATTCTGCTGAGGACTACCATCAGCAGTATCTCGAGAAGCGCGGACTGTCGAGCTGCCACATCGGGTGATGCGCCGGCGCGACTTTCTCCGTTCGAGCGCCATCGCCGGAGCAGTCGTGCTCGGCAGTCCCCTGGCATGCTCGTCCGCCTCGCGGGTGCCAGTACTGGGTGGTGAACCAGGTCACGAGCAACGCGCAGGTTATCGATCCGCGTACGCGGGCCGTGATCGCCGAGATACCATTCGGTGGGAAAACGCCGGACATCGTGGCGATGTCTCCCGACAGCCGCTTCGCGTTCATCACGCTGCGTGGCCCGAATCCGGTGACGATGCCGCACCTCGCGGTGGGTGAGACGCCGGGCGTCGCGGTTCTCGATGTGAGAACGCGGAAGCAGGTGCGGCTACTCGAGCCCGCGAAGGGCGATGCGAAGAGCGATTTCCATGGCATCGCGGTGCGGCTTCTGCAATGACTGGAGGAGCAGGTCAGGATCGATGATAAGCCTCTCGCTCCTCCGAGACGGTCAGCGCGAACAGGGCGGTGCCGAATATTCCGATGACGCCGGCGACAAGGAACGGGAGCGCCGGCGTGATCTGCCAGAGAACCGCGCCGATCAGGGCAGCCGGGGTGATCGCGAGACTGCGGACCAGGTAATAGAGCCCCACTGACCGCGCGCGCAGGTGCGGCGCCGCGACGTCCATGATGAGCGCTTTTCGGGAAGGCTCGCCGATCTCGCGCAGTCCGCCGATGAAGAAAGCCAGCGCGAGCGTGGCGAATCCGGTCGAGAGCACCATCGCGACAGGGAAGACGGAAAAGGCGACGAACGTCGCGACTACAAACGGCTTGCGTCCGTGGCTGTCCGCGAGCCGCGCCGCGGGGATGTAGACGAAAATCGCGGTCGCCATCTGGATGGCGATGAGAACACCGAACTGCGCCGCGGTAATGCCGATCACGTTGGTGGCGTAGAGAACCAGGAACACGTCCACCATTGCGTCGGCCGTACGGATGAAGATATCGGACGCGAGGAGCTTTCTGAGCGTCGCCGGTAAGGCGCGCCATACTCCGAAGACGTTGGTGGCATTGGCCGACTGGGGTAGCTCGATCTTCACGCGTGAGACGACGACAAGCGTGACCATCGCCAACGCAATGGACACAATGAAGCCGAGTCGCATGCCTCGTTGCAGCCCGTACGCCGCGATAGCAATTCCGCCGAGCGTCGGTGCGATGACGATGGGGATGCGCCGCAGGATGGACTGAACCGAGAATCCCATCGCGCGCCGACCTCTTGGCAGCGCGTCACCGACGACAGCGAAGAGGGTGGGGCTCGCCATTGCCGTCCACGCCATCATGAATACGAGGCCCGGGAAGATCCATGGCCACGATGGCGCTATCAGATAGATGGCGTATCCGACGATTGCGGCAACGACGAAAGTTCGAAGCGCGGTTCTGCGACCGAACCGGTCGGCTACCCATCCGCCCGGGTACTGAAGTACGCCGTCGAGGAAGTCGCTGGTGGTTCCGTAGAGTCCGATGGCGAGAACCGGAGCGCCGAGGACCTCCATGTATTTCGGAATGAAGCGACGCCACAGTTCTTCGCCGAGGCCGATGAGGAACATCGTCACGGAGACCGCGAGAATGTTTTTCTCGAGGGCAAAAAAGCTGGTCAGACGATCGATCCGCGTTCGTCTCGAAACTGGCTCGGTCAGGCTGGGCCTCATCAGGTGAGCGATAGAGTAAGGCGATGCAGCGGATTGAAGACCGCGATCGGACGGATTGAACGGTCAGGAACGGGATGGACTACGGCGGTCGAACAGGGCCGCGTAACGCGACAATGCCTTGCGGGGTAGCGGACCGCTCATGACGCGCCGAATATATCGCGTCCCAACATTGTGAGAGGCTCCCGCATGATCTGCACGAGAATTCTTCGCATCGTTTCGCTTGCCTCTTTTGTCGCACTCGCGGGAACCGCCGACGCCCAGACGAAACCACGCGCGCGTGACCTCGGCGTTCCGTTCGACGGCACTCCCGGCAAGTTGAACGCGATTACTGATGTTGCCGGTGTGGAAGTCGGCCACACAACGCTCATATCCGGAACCGGGCGTCTGGTGAGAGGGAAAGGGCCAGTGCGCACGGGCGTTACCGCCGTCATTCCCCGCGGCAGGAAAAACTTCGATCCCGTCTTCGGTGCCTGGTTCCCGCTCAACGGGAACGGCGAAATGACCGGCACTACCTGGATCCGCGAGTCCGGATTTCTCGAGGGGCCGATTCTCATTACGAACACCCACAGCGTTGGCGTCGTTCGCGACGCGACAATCGACTGGGAGTTGAGGAACGGCCGGAAGTTCCTGTTCACGTATCCCGTCGTGGCCGAGACGTACGATGGCGTGCTCAACGATATCAACGGGTTTCACGTGAAGGCCGAGCATGTCTTCGCGGCGCTCGATGGGGCGTCGTCGGGTCTTGTCGTCGAAGGCGCGGTGGGCGGCGGCACGGGAATGCTGTGCAACGGTTTCAAAGGAGGAATAGGAACCTCATCGCGCGTTCTGCCCGTGGCTGCCGGCGGGCATACGGTCGGCGTGCTCGTGCAGTGCAACTATGGAGGCAGGGCCGGACTTCGCATCGCGGGCGTACCGGTGGGGAGGGAGTTCCCCGACCCCGCGATCTGCGCCGCCGGCGAGACGCCGTCGCAGGAATTTCTTCGCGGCATGCCGAAATGCGCAACGAGCACGAGTCACCAGGAGCGACCGCTGCCGGAGCTCGGCTCGATCATCGTCGTGGTGGCTACCGACGCTCCACTTCTTCCTCATCAGCTCGACCGGTTGGTGAAGCGCTCGGCGCTCGGACTCGGCCGCGAGGGCAGTATCGCGAGCAACTTCTCGGGCGACATCTTCGTGGCGTTCTCCACGGCTAATGCGGGTGCGGCGAAGGACACCGCTGGTATCACGCTGTCGATGCTCGCCAACGAGCGGCTCGATCCACTCTTTGCGGCAACGGTGCAGGCGACCGAGGAGGCGGTGACCAATGCGATGATCGCGGCGGAGACGATGACCGGTGCAGACGACGTGCGCGCGGCGGCGATTCCGCACGGGCGGCTAAAGGAGATTCTCCGGAAGTACAACCGGCTTGCGGAGCCGCCGGGGCGCTGAGGCTCCACTCCTCTGCGGTTGACATCGCCGCAGCCGTGCGGGAATATCACCATCTCCCGTAACCAGGCCCCATTGACCGATCCCGCCCCGCAGCAAGCACTCGGCGACCGCTACACGCTCGAGAACGAGATCGGGCGCGGCGGAATGGCCACCGTCTACCGCGCGCACGACCCGCGGCACGGCCGGAGCGTCGCGGTCAAAGTCCTGAACCGCGACGTCGCCGCGGCGCTCGGCACAGAGAGATTCCTCCAGGAGATCAAGACTGTCGCGAGCCTGACCCACCCGCACATCGTGCCTGTGCACGATTCCGGGGAAACCGGCGGCGTGCTGTTCTATGTGATGCCGCATATCGAGGGGGAGACGCTCCGCGACCGCATCAGTCGGGAGAAACGCATTCCCGCAGCCGAGGCGACCCGGTGGACGCGACAGCTTGCCGCTGCTCTCGACTTCGCCCACCGCCACGGCGTGGTGCACCGCGACATCAAGCCGGAGAACGTGATTCTCTTCGAGGGCGAGCCGCTGATCCTCGACTTCGGGATCGCTAAGGCGATCAGCGCGGCCGGCGGGGAGACGCTGACTCGCACCGGAATCGCCATCGGAACGCCCGCCTATCTGAGCCCCGAACAGGCGAGCGGCGAGACGCAGCTAGACGGCAGGAGCGACCAGTACAGTCTCGCCTGCGTTGTCTATGAGATGCTGTCCGGCGTCCCGCCATTCGTCGCGAATACGCCGCAGGGCGTGATCGCCAAGCGGTTCAGCGAACGCCCAGCCCCGCTTTCCGCGAGCGCGAACGTTTCGGCCGCCGCATCCGACGTGATACTGCGGGCGTTATCGCTCGACCCTGCGGACAGATTCATGACGGCCTCGGAATTCGCGCACGCGCTCGCCAAAGAGATTCCGTCGAACGGTGCCGCCGAGAGCGGACGCAGGTCGATCGCCGTGCTGCCTTTCACGAACATGAGCGCCGATGCGGAGAATGAGTTCTTCACCGACGGAATCAGCGAGGAGATCATCAACGCGCTCACGAAAGTGCGCGCGCTCGATGTCGCATCCCGCACGTCGGCGTTCGCGTTCAAGGGAAACAAGGAGGACATCACCGCTATCGGCCGCAAGCTGAAGGTCCACACGGTTCTCGAGGGAAGCGTGCGGAAAGCGGGCAACCGCTTGCGCATCTCCACGCAGCTCATCGACGTCGCGACGAGTTTCCAGCTCTGGTCGGAGCGGTACGACCGCGAGATGGAGGACGTATTCGCGATCCAGGACGAGATCGCGACGAGCATCGTCAACGCGCTCAAGGTCGTTCTTACCGAGAAGGAAGAGGCGGCGATAAAGAAGATTCCGACGCAGAGCGTGCGTGCCTACGAGTACTACCTGCGCGGGCGACAGCTCTTCCACCAGCGGCGTCCGGAGACACTTGACGCGGCGGAAGATCTCTACCGGCGAGCGATCGCCCTCGACCCCGACTACGCGCTCGCCTTCGCAGGTCTCGCCGACTGCTCCTGCTTTCGATTTTTCGAACATGCAGGCGGAGACGAAGCTCTCGCCCAGGCGGAATCGGCAAGCCGTCGCGCGCTGAAACTCGACCCCGAGCTGGCTGAGGCGCACGCGTCGCGCGGATTGGCGCTGACGTACCAGCGGCGATTCGACGAAGCGTCGGAAGAATTCGAGCGGGCGATGGAGCTGGATTCGGTGCTGTATGAAGCGCCCTGGTATTATGCGCGCTCGCTTCAAGCACAGGACAAACTGGAGGAAGCGGTAATACTTTATGAAAAGGCTGCGCAGCTCCGGGTTGATGATTACCAGGCAGTCATCTTCGCGTCGGTCGCCTACCGAAGTCTGGGGCGCAACCACGAAGCGCACGACGCGTCGCGCCGCGGGATCGCCGCAGCCGAGCGCGCGCTCGCGCTAAACCCCGCAGAATCGCGAGCGCTCTCGCTAGGCGCCGCGCAGCTGCATTTCGAGGGCGAAACCGCTCGCGCCGAGGAGTGGGCCCGGCGCGCGGTTCAGTCGGATCCCACCAATCCTCTGATGCTCTACAACATCGGATGCCTTTACGCTCTCGCGGGCAAGCCCGCTCTGGCCCTCGACCATCTCGAGCGGGCGATGGAGCTGGGAATGCGCAACAAGGACTGGCTGATGACGGATCCGGATCTGGATTCGATAAGGGACGACCCGCGTTTCGCGGCACTGCTGACCGACGTTCAGGCTGTTCTACCGCCATCATTCTCCTCGTAATCGAGGTCGCGCCCGAACGTCTCGTCCACCTGAGTCAGCGCAAGAAGGGCAATTCCGAAGCAGAGGGTACCCACAGTGAGCGCCGCCTGTGGCACGGTGATCTGATTCTTGAGGTAGGCGAACAAACTCGCGGCAAACACAGCCGATCCTCTTACAAAATTTGGCACCGTCGTGGCGACGGTCGCGCGGATGTTCGTGCCGAACTGCTCCGCTGCCATCGTTACCAGCACCGCCCAGTATCCGACCGTCGTTCCGATGAGGAAGCTGAGCACATAAATCGCTGTGCTCGTGAGACCGGATGCGAAACAATAGACGAGCACCAGGGAGTAGCCGGCGACCAGACTCAGACCGATCGCCCGCTTTCTGCTACCGAGCCATTGGCTAAGGAGTCCGGCGAGGATGTCGCCCAGGGTCAGTCCGAATGAGCCGAACAGAATGGCGTTGCCGGCGGTCACAGGGCCCTTCACGCCAAGGCCGGCCGTCAGCTCCGGTGCGAAAGTGAAGAGGATTCCAGTGGTGAAGTAGATAGGGATACCGATCAGAATGCAGGACAGGTACTTCCTGAATCGTCCGCCAGTGAATACCAGAAACGGATTTGCAGCCGCATGACCCGCTTTCGCGAACATCGCGGATTCCGAGATCTTGAACCGCGCGAGAAGGAGAAGCAGTCCCATCACGCCTCCCATGATGTACGCGGTCTTCCACGGCAGCAGCTGCCCGATGAGCGCGGCGGCGACAATTCCGAGCATGCCGAGTGCGGCCACGATGGTTGTTCCGAGTCCGCGTTTTTCCTTTGGCAGCGATTCCGAGACGAGAGTAATCGCCGCACCAAGCTCTCCCGCGAGTCCGACCCCGCCGAGGAACCGGAAAATCGCGTAGCTCGTTACGTCCCAGGCGAATGCACTCGCGATGTTCGCGAAAGAGTACAGAAGGATGGATCCGAAAAGCACCGACAGGCGTCCCTTGCGATCGCCAATCACGCCCCACAAGAGCCCGCCGATCATCATTCCGGCCATCTGTGAGTTATAGATCGCAAGGCCGCTGCTCAGAATCGCGTCAGGATCGGTTATCCCCAGATCACGCAGGGACGCCACCCTGACGACACCGAAAAGCGTGATGTCGAACAGATCGACGAAATAGCCGAGCCCGGCGATAACGACTGTGAAGTTGAGTACCGAACGCAGGTCGCGGAGGAGGTTCATGCCGCGAAGTTAGGAAGAAATGGGCTGTTGTCAAAACTCAGCCGGCGACGCGGGGGATGCATTCGCCTCGAGCACTGACTCCGACTGAGCCGATTCGCGCCGGCCTGCACCGGCGCGAACAAAAACGAGTGGTTTCTGGTCAGCTCGCGGTGGCGCCGTAAGCTTGCCGCGACGCGCTCGCGACGGTATCCGCGCTAGCTGTTGACGATGGAAAGGATGTTGCCGTCCGGATCTTTCATCCACGCATTGTGCCGCTTGCCAGACACGTGCACGTCGCCGACGCGCGAAGTGTTGGGGAAATCGTAGTGCTCGAAGGCGACGCCCCTGTCTTTCAGCGCGCGTACCTCTGACTCGACATCCGGGACAGCCCAGGTTATCGCCGTGGCTTCGTTGGAGCCGGCGTACTCGGACTGGTACACGAGAATACTGGACTTGCCGCTCCTGTAGACGAGTACGCTCGGCTCGTCGGTAGGCGCTGGCTCGAGGCCGAGCTTTTCTTCATAGAACTGCCTGGCCGCGGCCAGGTTCTTCACCCCGACGGTCGCGATTGCATCAGTTTTTCCGAGCATATAAGCTCCATGTCGTCGACGATGAGACGTTTGTCTGCATGGGGCAAGGCTGATGCCGCGCGAGGGCTGGCTTCTTCGCTGGGCGGGTTCGAGCAAGGTGGTGGGAGCTTTGCCATCGGTCTCCCTTGCTTCGGGGTTTATTCGGTATTACCGTAAGCCAGCATGGCCGTCGAGCTCCGAGCCCACACAGCATTCTCATTCAGCGATGGTGCGGTAACGCCTGAAACTCTCGTAAGGAGGGCGGCCGAGCTTGGGTACACTACTATAGGAGTGACCGATACCGCCGACTTGGGCGGTGTGGTGCGGTTCACCCTCGAGTGCCGGCGCCAGAGCGTGAAGCCGGTGGTGGGCGTCGAGCTGAATGTGGATGGCCGTCCCGCGGCTTTTCTTGCGCAGAACGCCGAGGGGATGCGGAACATCGGTGCGCTTGTGACGCGCGCGCGGGTGGGGTCGCTGCGCGGATGGGTTAAGGGCCAGAGCGCCGACAGGCGCGGACGGCCACGCGTGAGCTGGAATGATGTCGCGGAGCGGAGCGCAGGCGTTTTCGCTCTGACCGGTCCTGCTTCCGGTCCCATCGGCGCGAAGATCCAGGCGTGCGAGTACGCGACCGCATCGCGGATGTTGTCAGCGTGGCGTGAGGTGTTCGGTGAGCGACTCGCTGTCGAGGTGCAGCTCCATCATACCGGCGGATGCGAGGCGGCCCTTGCGTCGGCGTTGATAGAGCTCGCCGGCCGGAATGGTGTGCCCTGGGTTGCGGTGAATGATCCGCGATACATCGATGTTGGCAGCCGCCTCGTTCACGACGTTCTGACTGCGCTCAGGTACGACACTACCATAGAAAAGGCGATGTCGCGGGGGTTGCTCCATCCCAACGGAGAGTGGCGGCTCTTGTCGCAGGAGGAGATGGCGGAGAGGTGGAAGGGTCGCGAGGAAGGTCTTGTCGAATCCGAGCGCATAGCGTCCGAGTGTGATTTCGATTTGAGCTGGCTGCGGCCCCCCTTGCCTAAGTTCCCACATCCGCCGGGGAAGAGCGACACCGAATTCCTGCGCGTGCAAGTGTACGAGGGCGCGCGGGAACGTTGGGGCGATACTCTCACCGACGCGCAGACGAATCAGATCGAGCACGAGCTTCGCGTCATCGCCACGCTCGGCTTCTCCGGATTCTTTCTCGTGATGTGGGATGCGATTCGCTTCGCGCGGTCGCGCAACATCCTCTGCCAGGGCCGCGGGAGCGCCGCCAACTCCGCCGTCGCCTATTGCCTCGCCGTGACTGCGGTCGATCCCGTCGCGAATGGATTGCTGTTCGAGCGGTTCCTCTCGGAAAAACGCGTTGACGGGCTCAACGAGGCGCCCGACATCGACGTTGACATCGAGCACGACCGGCGCGAGGAAGTCCTCGACTACATGTACGATCACTACGAACGCTCGCACTCGGCCATCACGTGCATCGTGCAGACATACCGTGGGCCCAACGCGCTGCGCGATTCGATGCGTGCGTTCGGATATCCCATCGAGCAGATCAATGATATGTCGAAGCGGATGCACTACGATGAACCCGTTGAAGGTGCGGAGAAAGTACGTACCGAGCTCGGTGCAAAATTCGGGTTGTGCGTGGATGACGCGCGCGGGAAGGCGATGCTCGCCGCGATGGCGGCGTTCGAGAATCTGCCGCGGCTCCGCGCAACGCATGTCGGCGGTTTCGTTCTGTCGTCGCAGCCCCTCGGCGACTACATGCCTATCGAGCACACGACCATGGGCCGCACCATCGTGCAGTTCGACAAGGATGACCTCGATGCTGTCGGAGTTCCGAAGTTCGACTTCCTGGGACTCGGAGCGCTGTCACTGGTGAGGCGCGCGTTCGACTACATAGAAGTCCGCACCGGCGAGCGGCCGCAGATGTACAAGCTGCCGGTGGGCGACAAGAAAACGTACGACCTCATCTCGCGCGGCGAGACGATAGGAACGTTCCAGATCGAGAGCCGGGCGCAGATCGCGAGCATCCTGCATACGCTGCCGGACAGGATGTATGACATTGTCGTGCAGGTGGCGCTGATCCGGCCCGGTCCCATTCAGGCGAAGTTCGTCCATCCATACACTGCGCGACGGCGCGGGATGGAGCCCGTGACGTATCCGCATCCGGATCTCGAGCCCATCCTCAAGCGCACGCAGGGGATTCCGATTTTCCAGGAGCAGGCGATGGCGATCGCGATGGTCCTGGGTGGTTACACGGCGGCCGAGGCGGATGAGTTGAGAAGGACGATGGGTCACATCAGGAAGATTTCGCGGCTGATGGAGACTCTGGGGCGATTGCGCGATCGAATGGTGGAGCGTGGGGTTTCCGAACCGGTGGCTACCGGGATTGTCGAGGATCTCAAGAGCTTTGCTAATTATGGATTTCCGGAATCTCATGCGTGGAGTTTTGCTCTTATCGCCTACGCTACAGCCTGGTTGAAGGCGCATTATCCGGCGGAATTCTTTGCTGCGCTTTTGAATTCCTGGCCGATGGGATTTTATCCGCCGTCCACTCTGATCCACGATGCGCGTCGGCATGGAGTGGTTGTGCGGCCGCCGTGTATGCGGGATGGGGAGTGGGAGTGCACGACTGAGCCGCTGGATCGCGAGGGAGTGGATCGCGCGAACGAGACGAAGCGGATGGATAGTGTAATGTCAGATTCCTATCTCGATCCCGGCGGGCCGGCGCTGCGTGTCGGCTGGCGGCATATACGAGGTCTCGGTGAGAAGACTTTGGATGCTTTGCGACTCGCTCGCGGTGGTAAGGCTGCTGTTGGCGTAGGGCAGAGCATCGGTAAGAGCCGAGGTGGTCGTGCGCGGGCGGCAATTGCTCTTGATGACCTGTCCACCATGTCAGCCCTTCTGCCTGAGAGGCCTTTCAATTCTGTCGAAGACGTCGTTCTCCGGGGGAATCTCAGGCGTGTCGATGCGCTGCAGCTTGCGCGGGCTGGTGCGTTCGCGGCGTGGGAGTCCGATCGTCGGCGGGCTGCGTGGGAGGCGTTGCGTGCGTCTGGTGATTCGCTGCCGCTGGCGCCAGCCACGCGTGAGATGCATTCGCCTCGCGCGTTGACTCCGACCGAGCTCATTTATCTGGACTACTTCGCCACGGGAGTCAGTATTAATGGGCATCCCATGCAGCACATGCGGGAGCGGCTGCGACGGGCTGGCGTTGTGGATAGTCAGGGATTGCGGGAATTGCGGGGCGGTGAGCGCATTGTGGTCGCTGGTCTGGTGACGATTCGTCAGCGGCCTGCTTCAGCCAACGGGACGATCTTTCTGCTGCTCGAGGACGAGTGGGGGTTTATTAACGTCGTCGTACCGAGCTTCCTGGTGGAGGAGAACAGCGAGGTGGTGAAGTTCGCGACGTTCGTGGTGGTGCAGGGGAGGTTCGAGAAGGACGGGAACGTGTTGAACGTGGTAGGGAAGAGGTTTAAAGAGTTGGACGTGAAGAGGTTGGAGCATCGCGCGAGGAGTTTCAGGTAAGCCACCGGAGTCCTCCCCGTCGAGTTCGAGGTGGTGCCAGTCATCACTTCCGAAGCCGCCGCAGCCGCCATCGCTTAGTCTTACGCCGTGTCAATGAGAGTTGCAGTAATCGGCGCCACCGGCCACATCGGCACCTACCTCGTCCCTCGGCTCGTCAGGGCGGGGCACGAGGTCGTCGCCATCAGTCGGGGCACCCGTGGGCCATATCACGACGCCGTCGAATGGCAGCACGTCCGGCACGTCCGCATAGACCGCGCGGAAGCGGAGCGCGACGGATCATTCGGCGCGTCCATCGCATCGCTCTCACCCGATGTAGTAGTGGACCTGATCTGCTTCGAGTCCGCTTCAGCGACACACCTCATCAATGCCCTGAGAGATCGCGTCTCCCTCTTCGTGCATTGCGGCACATTATGGGTGCACGGCATACCGCAGTCGCGCCCATATGACGAGACCGCGCCGCGCGAGCCGTTCGGTGACTACGGGATCAGGAAGGCGCAGATCGAGCGCTTGCTTCTCGAAGCTGCGCAAGGAGGCTTCCCCGCTTGTGTCCTGCATCCGGGCCATATCACTGGCCCAGGATGGACGCCGATCAATCCGGCCGGCAACCTCGATCTGACAGTATTCGAGCAGTTGGCGGTAGGCGGAAAGGTCAGCCTTCCGGACGATGGCAGGGCCACGCTTCAGCACGTGCATGCGGATGATGTTGCACAGGGGTTCGCGCTCGCAATCGCCAAACCCGACGCGGCGATAGGGGAAGCGTTCCACATCGCTTCGCGCGAGCCAGTGACGATGAAGGCCTACGCGGAGGCGGTGGCGTCGTGGCACGACCGTGAGGCGAACCTCGAATTCCTGCCCTGGGAAGAATGGCGGAAGACAGTGAGCGAGCGCGACGCAGCGATCACGCACGATCACGTGAAACACTCGCCGTGCGCAAGCACCGCCAAGGCGGAAGCTCTGCTGAAATTCGAACCGCGGTACAGCGCCATCAGCGCTGTGCGAGACGCTATGAGCCGAGCGACCTCAGCTGACGAGAAGTGAGCAGCCAGATCAAGGTTCCGGAATTCGCGCGGGGCGTCGCATCGAACTCCAGAAGACACGCACCGCCTTTGTCGAGCTGAAGTCGCGAGTCGTGCGGGCCTGCAATCAGCCAGCCGACAAGCGAGCTCAGGTGCGGCTCATGGCCGACTACCGCAATCACCTCCCCTGCTGCACGTGAACGGCACCAAGTCTCGAACTCCTCGAACGGTGAGTCAGGCGAAAGTGCAGTCGTCACCTCGGCCTTTTCAATTCCATACGCGTCGGCGAGAATTGCGGCTGTCTCCAACGCGCGCGTTAACGGGCTCGACGCAAGGTGATACAGGTTCTCGATCTGGCCGCGTAGGCCACTCGCGATCAGCCGCATCCTTTTGACACCTTTTTTGGTGAGCGGCCGGAGATCGTCAGACTTCCCGGACTGCGCGAACTCCTCCCTGTCCATGGCGATCGCATGTCGTACTACGAGCAGTTTCACGATTCACAGTCTCCTATGCGGTTCTCAAAGTTCCTGATCCGACCTACGCTTCACGAAGTTCAGCCGCAGGCGGGGCATCGGCCTCAAGAAAGCCCAGTCTCCGGTCAAATTCCCTGCGCAGCAACAGCATGCTCAGCGCGAACTGCACGAACACTGATCCCACCGACAGATACCAGAGCCACTTCAGCTCGAATCCCGGCGTCCGCGCCATCAACACCGCGGGAACACTTACAAGGAGGATGCGAACGCCCGAAGTAACAAGCGAAGGAACGGTGTTGCCCATCGCCTGGAACATGCTCGACGCGATGAATACCAGGCCCGACGCAACGAACGTGTAGGACACGATCCGGAGGTACTCTGCACCGACTTCGATAACGGCAGGATCCTTCGAGAAAAACCCCACCAGGGCGGTCGGCAAAAAATGGCAGAGGATCGTGAACAGGAACATCACCCCGGCCACCATGAGCGCCGCGTCCTTGAACGCATCCTTCACGCGCTGCGCCTGCCTCGCGCCGAAGTTCTGACCGGCCACCGGCGCCACCGAGAACCCGAGGGCAACGACCGGCATGAAGCCCGCCTGAACGACCCGCATTCCTATTCCGAACCCAGCCTGCGCAGCGGCGCCAAATGGTCGCGTGATTGCGTAAACAAGAATGAGATACAATGCGGTAATTCCGAATTCGAAGCCGGCCGGCAATCCGATGGCGAGCATCTTCTTCCACATCGCCGGACGCGGCCGCCAGTCTGCAACGACGAACCGAAGGTACGCATCCCGAGGGAAGAACCAGGTCGCCAACCACACGATAGCAATGATGATGGCGATCAACGACGCGATCGCCGCGCCGGCGACTCCGAACGCCCGGCCCGTGCCCCAGCCAAAGATGAGAAATGGCGCGAGGATCATGTTGATGATGACGGTTGCGGTCGAGACTATCATTCCCGGCTTGAAATTCCCGACGGCACGCAGCGCCGCACCCATCGCCACCATCACGAACTGCAGCGCCATCGCAGGAATGAACCAGAGCAGATACTCGGCGGCCAGCTTCGCTGTGCCGGCGTCGGCGCCCATCGCGGTCGAGTAGCGAACGCGCACGAGAAGGCCGGCGACCAGGAACACTACGCCGGTGAGTATCGCGAGCACCTGCGACTGATTGAACAGGATGAGCGCCTGTTCATGGTCTTTTCGACCAACGGCGTGAGACACCACGGTCGTAGTCCCGACGCCGAGCATCTGTGTCAGCGCGAGCACGATGAAGGTCAGATTGCCGGCGATGCCGACTGCGGCGACTGCATCCGTCCCTAGACGGCCCACCCAATACAGGTCAATCAGGAAGTAGAGAGTCTGTGCGACCATCGTCACGAGCATGAAGCTCGTGGTCTTGAGGAGGTGGCGGCTGACGGAGCCTGTAGTGAGATCATGCATATGCTGAACTATCTTAGCCGCAGTCCAACCCGCTCGGCCAGACTGCATATTTTCTCTTCATCCTGCGGTTTGCCTGGTTGTGGCTGCTACGCGTGATAGGGGAGGACAAATGCGCAAGATCGTCTACTCCGTCGCCATGAGTCTGGATGGGTACGTTGCCGGCCCGAACGGCGAAGCCGACTGGATTATCATGGATCCCGAGATCGATTTCATGGCCATGTTCGCGCGCTTCGACACCGTGATCATGGGCCGCCGCTCATTCGAGGCCACGCAGGCAATGGGGCAGGGCGAGTCGATGCCAGGCATCAAGTGGATGGTCGTTTCACGGACAATGCAGCCGGAGGATCATCCAGACCTGGCCATCATCGGCGATGATCTGGGGAGCGCGATTGCTCGATTGAGGTCCGAGCCAGGCAAGGACATCTGGCTCTTCGGCGGCGGTTCGCTGTTTCGCAGCATGCTCGAGCTAAGCGAAGTAGACAGCATCGAGGTCGCCATCATACCCGTTTTGCTGGGAGGCGGCATTCCATTTCTGCCGGCAGCGCCTGGCAGGACATCGCTTCGGCTGGTCAGCAGCAGAGTCTACAAGGCGACGGGGACGGTGTTGCTCCAGTACGATGTGGCGCGGTAAGTCGGAACTATCCGAACGTCCGCATACAGGTTATTCAATGCACGATTTCCATGCTTACCCTCCAGCTCCCGCAGGCTCGATCATGAACAGGCTATCCACAGGTGTCGCTGCTCTCGCGGTGATCGCCGCCGCTTGCGCGCCGACACACGCGCCGCCCTCGCTGACACAGGCCGCTCTGGCCCCATGGCTCTACGCGTGGGCGGCCTCCGCTGATACCTCACGGCGCGGTGCGTTCCTCGCACAGTTCGACCTTCGCGAGGGGTCGCCAACGCGGGGGCAAATAGTTCGCGTGGTGCCGGCAGGCGCGGGAAGCTCTGGAACCCATCACTCCGAACATTTCCTTCAGCAGGACGGACTGCTCTTCGCCGACGATTTCGGGCTCGGGCGGACTTTCATCTTCGACCTCAATGATCCGGCAAACCCTCGGCTTCATACCTCCTTCACGACCGCCGGACCGTTAGGATGGCCGCATTCTTACGCCCGCCTTCCATCGGGAAACCGGCTCGTGACGTACCAGTTCCGGTCCTCGAAATTCAACCTGCCGCCAGGCGGTCTGGCCGAGGTCCGGACAGACGGAACCGTTGTGCGATGGGCGAGTGCGAAAGCAGCGGGTGTAGACGACAAGGAGATAACGCCTTACAGCCTGGAAATAATCCCGGCGCTCGACCGCGTCGTATCGACAACCACCAGCATGGTCGAGGATACGGGAGTCGGCCTCCAGATCTGGCGGCTCTCGGATCTGAAACTGCTTCACACGCTTCGTATACCCGGCGGCCCTCCGCACGGGATGCACGCCACGGACACAGCCCAGCACCACCTGTTTCCCGGCGAGCCCCGCGTGCTGCGCGATGGGAAGACAATAATGCTCGCGACATTCACCTGCGGTCTCTACACCGTGACGGGCGTGGATACCGACACGCCTCGGGTGCAGCCGGTCTACAGGTTTCCCGGGAAAGATTGCGCGGTTCCCCTGGTGATTGGCGACTACTGGCTTCAGACCGTTCCGGCGCTCCACTCTGTCATCACGCTCGATGTCTCAAATCCGTCATTGCCTCGGGAAGTGTCGCGTGTCGACCTTGGCGAAGGCAGCACTCCGCATTGGCTCGCTAGCGATGCAACGGGCCGCCGGCTTGTCGTCAACAACGGCTCGCGGAGACAAAGCAATCTCTACCTGTTGCGGTTCGACCCCGCTACCGGAGCACTCTCTCGCGACGCGGCGCTTCCGGAGCTCGACATGGCGCGAGTGAGTGTGCCGGGAATCGGCGAAGTCAAAGGGGTTCCACACGGCGCGGTATTTTCCCGATGAATTGCTGAATACCCGGTGGGCTAGGCGCGCCAAAATGCGCATCTCATGAAAGTCAGCCAGCCGCTCTGGCGCTGCGCGACGTGCGGGCGAGAGTTCGCCAATCGAAATCAGTCGCATGCGTGCGGGACGTACGACCTCGACCATCATTTCCGGAACAAGCCGCCGGAGATCCGAGCTCTTTTTGATCGTGTCGTGGCGCTCATCGAGGCAATTGGGCCTGTCCGAATCCTTCCTGAGAAAACTCGAATCGCGTTTCAGGTCAGGATGTCGTTCGCGCAGTTGACTCCGCGCCGGCGGTGGCTGGATGGCCACGTCGTTTTGGCGCGCCGCGTCGAACACGAACGCTTCCGGCGTATCGAGACATTCTCTCCGCGCAATCACCTTCACACGTTTCGCATTTCTTCGCCGCTGGATCTGGACGCGGAGTTCGCGTCATGGGTCACCGAGGCATACGCGGTGGGCGAGCAGCGGCACCTTGCGCGTGGCGCGCGAATCCGTTGATCGAGCAGATTATTGGCGGGCATGCCTGCGTAGCGAAAGTCGCTTTCATGAGGTAGGGTATCGACGTGCCAGACCTGATCGCAAAACTGCTATTGGAAAACGTGCAGCCTCGGCCCGGCCGGGGCGCATGGCACGGCGGCCCGACACCACTCGGTGCCCTTCGTGGCGTGGCGGCTGCCCAGGCTGCATGGACGCCGGCCCTCGGTCGCAAGAGCATATGGCAGCTCGCCCTCCACATCGCCTACTGGACCTACGCAGTGCGGCGGCGGCTCGAGGGTGGTAGCGGTGCACGATTCCCGCGCTCGCCAGCGAACTGGCCAGAGGTTCCGGAACAGCCGGACGCGAAGCGCTGGGCCGAGGACGTCACACTCCTCAAGACGGAACGCGAACGACTTGGGGCTACGATTGAGAAAATATCGTCAAGCCGATACGGAACTGTGCTTTCCGGCGGGAAACGGTGGACGATCGGAGAGCTGATCGTCGGTATCGCGCAGCATGATGCATATCACACCGGTCAGATCCAGATGCTGAAGCGGCTCTGGCAGTCGGCGCATTCCCATCGTTGACCGACAGGCGCGTGAAGCCATAGCCTCGGAGAGCATAAGATTGCGCACCTATGAGCAGCTCGCTGAAGCACTCGCGGGGCGATACCGGATCGAGCGCGAGCTGGGACGCGGCGGCATGGCTGTCGTTTTCCTCGCGCATGATCTGAAGCATTCCCGCCAGGTCGCGGTGAAGGTTCTCGATCAGGACCTTGGCGGCCCGGCATTGGCCGACAGATTCTTCCGCGAAATCGGCATCGCCGCCAGGCTCACGCATCCTAACATCCTGCCCCTTTACGATTCTGGCGAGGCGGCGGGCCGCTTGTTCTACGTAACGCCGTATCTGGAAGGCGAGAGCCTCCGGGCGTGGCTGGAACGAGAGCGGCGCTTGAAGTTCGATGACGCGGTCAGTCTCGCGTGCGAGATAGCCGATGCGCTCGACTACGCGCATCGGCAGGGCGTGATTCACCGCGACATCAAGCCCGATAACATTCTCATCTCCGATGGACACGCGATCGTCGCCGATTTCGGAATTGCAACCGCGCTCGCCGCCGATGAATCCCGCCTTACGGGTACCGGACTCGTCCTGGGAACTCGCAGGTACATGAGTCCGGAACAGGCGCTGGCCGACAAGGTCGATGGCCGAAGCGACATCTACGGCCTGGCCTGCGTACTCTACGAATGTCTGGTCGGCGAGCCACCGTCGTCGACCGGTTTCGCAATCCTTCCCGGCTCGCCTGGGGCGCGAGACCTGACCCGGACGCTGCAGGGTGTGAAGCCATCTGTGCCGCGCCATATCGTCGCCGCGATCGAGCGAGGACTTGCGCCGCTCCCCGAGAACCGACACCAGCGAGCGGCCGATTTCAAGCGCGCGCTTCTCGCCGATCCCGGTGCCCGGAAGGGCAGCAGGCAACTTTTGATCGCCGCCGTAGCCGGCGCGGCTGTATTGATTGCCGCGGCCGTCCTATCCCGATCCCGCGCACCAGCCGGCCCGGTGCACCTCGAGTACCTTCCGCTCACGAACTTTTCCGAGTCTGCCACATCGCCCGCGCTGTCGCCGGATGGCCGGATGCTGGCATTCATCCTGGGTGAAAGCACGTTCTACGGCCCGGGCCAGATCTACGTCAAGCAGCTTCCGGATGGCGAGCCGGTGCAGCTCACGCGGGACGACCTTCTCAAGCTGAGCCCGAAGTTCTCGCGCGATGGCTCGCGAATTACCTACGGGACGCTGGGAGCCACAGGGTGGGAGACGTGGGAGGTGCCCGTACTTGGTGGCCAGCCGCGCCTCTTTCTCGCAAACGCCGAAGGGCTCACGTGGATCGGCGGGGGAGCCGGTCCTTCCCAGGTTCTCTACTCCGAGATGACCGGCCGGGACGTGCAGATGAGGATCGTCACGTCGACGGAGACTCGAGCTTCGCATCGCACGGTGTACATGCCGCCGGAGACCGGGATGGCGCATCGCTCGTATCTCTCGCCCGACCGGAAGAATGTCCTCCTTATTGAAATGGACTATTACTCGTGGCTGCCCTGTCGCCTTGTTCCGTTCGACGGCAGCTCTCCCGGAAAACCCGTCGGCCCGCCGCGCTCGCAGTGCACCGACGCCGCATGGTCTCCCGATGGCAAGTGGATGTATTTCTCGGCCAACGCCGGCAACGGATTTCATATCTGGCGGCAGCGATTCCCTGAGGGAACGCCCGAGCAGGTGACCTCAGGCGTCACCGAAGAGGAGGGGATCGAGATGAGCGCGAACGGTCGATCGTTCATCACCTCAATCGGCACGCGCCAGAGCACGATCTGGGTACACGACGCACGCGGCGATCGGCAGATCACTTCGGAAGGGCACGGCATGCTTCCGTCGATCTCGCCCGACGGCAGAAAGCTGTACTATCTGGTGCGCGCGGGAGGACGGGAGAGCTATATCAGCGGCGGCCTCTGGGTCGCTGACCTGGAATCGGGACAGCGCCAGCGACTCGTTCCGAATTTTCTGATGCAGACGTATGACATCTCCGATGACGGCAGGAGTGTGGTGTTCGTAGCCGCAGATGACACAACGCGGTCGCCGATCTGGATCGCGTCGCTCGACGGACGCTCGGCTCCGCGCCGCCTGGTTCGCAGCGACGCAATGCAGGCGTTCTTCGGTGCGGGCGATGAAGTGATTTTCGCCGCCCGTGAGGCGGAGAAAAACTTCGTCTTTCGCGTCAGGACCGACGGCAGCGAATTGCGAAAGTTGATGCCGGCGTCCAACCTGATGGGTGTCTCGCCGGACGGGCAATGGCTGGCGGTCGACGTGCTGACCGGCGAAAGCTCGGATGCGGTGATGATCTACCCGGTCGCCGGAGGTCCTCCGACGGTGCTTTGCGAAAAGTGCGGCCCGCCGCCGAGCTTCGAGCGTGGCCCATGGCCTCCACGGGTGAGCTGGTCGCCGGACGGCCGATTCATTCATCTCGACTTGTATCAGTTCCCGTACGCAGTTCCGCTTTCGCCGGGCCGGGCAGTCCCTGCGTTGTCGCAATCAGGACTCCGATCAGACGCAGAAGTGGCAGCGTTGCCCGGCGCTCGTCGCATCCAGCAGGAGAAAGCATTCGCGGGGCCGAATCCAAATATGTATGCGTTCACAAAGGTTTCGATTCAGCGCAACATCTACCGTGTTCCACTGAAGTGAAGCCAGCCCGCGGGGCAGGTGTGGATCAGTACGAAAGCATTCTATGGAAGCGCCTCGACGCCCCCGGCCACGAGATCGGCGAGCTCCGCCAGACAGCGAATGGCTGGCAGCTTCGCGGCGCCGCGGTGTTCGCGCATGCCGGGCAGCCGTGCCGACTGGAATACGACATTCGTTGCGATCCAGACTGGCGGACGGAGCTCGTTACCGTCATCGGGAACGTCGGCGACACAGACGTGGCGATCGAGCTGCTTCGCAATCCTGCCGGGGAGTGGGCGGTGCGCGGCAGCAAGGTCTGGGAGCTCACTGACTGCGACGACGTCGATTTGAACTTCAGCCCTAGCACCAACACGCTTCCGGTTCGCCGCCTCGCGCTCGCGGTGGGTGAGAGTGCGCGCGTACGCGCAGCGTGGGTGCGGTTTCCGGAGTTCAACATCGAGCCACTCGAGCAGGTGTACACTCGCACCGGCGCGGAGACCTACCGGTACGAGAGTGCGAATGGGAAATTCCGCCGCGAGTTGACGGTGGACACCGCCGGCTTCGTCATCGAGTATCCGGATTTCTGGCGCGCCGAAGCCAGGAGCAGGCCTTCAAACGGGTGAGAAGGGGACGTCCCTCGCAGGGCCGTCGGCCATGTCCAGCGACCTGTTCGGCGCTGGTAGTCGCGCTATGTCCAGTCGCGGCCACGGCACAGCGCTCCCCACCAGACGCGATTCGCATTGAGACGCGCGAATCGACGCCAGTCGACCTCCGGTCGTGCGTTAGCGGCTTCCGTCTACGGTTGTCCGGACGGTGTGAGGTCCATTGCCTCGACGATTCGTGTGAACGGAATGTTGGCTGTCTCGTTCACTTCCCTGACCAACTCGGCATTCGGCGACTCGAAAAGGCACATGCAATGCGACTCCTCCGGCACGAACATGCTCCTGATGTAGCGAACGTCCTTACCCTGACTTGTAAATTCCTTCCCTGTCCTGATCGCCGCCTGCTGAGCGGCCGCGAGCTGATCCATCGTGATACCGGGTAGATCGCGCTCCACCATGTACACCGCCATTTCATGCCTCCGATGAGAGTGGCCCGACGGAGATATTGCTCCGTTGTTCCATCGAGCGCAACCGAGGCAGGGGCGGTTGGCTACCCCCAAGGCAAGCGTCTTCGTGATGCCGACTGTGTGAGCGTTCCGTATACTATGGGAACCTCACAGGAGACTAAATGGCTGGTCGGGGATCCGCCGGAAATGGGATGACTGCTCACCGCCGTCGCGCACTCCTTGGCATCGCGGTGCTCGCTGCTTCTGGCGACACGCCGCTCGCCGCGCAGGACACCGTCCGTTTTGAGCCAAAAATAGCCCAACCGACTTTCGCAGTTCGCGAGCCGGTCCTTCGCATCAAGCCCAAAACAGTCCTCATTTCAAGAACAAATTTCGGCCCGTATTACACGGAGAAGGGCGGGGCATTCCCCGGCGAAGTCGGCCCCTTCTATGTAGAAGGCGCGACGACCAAGGACATCCTTGTCGTGAAGATCCACCGCGTCCGCCCCAACCACGACATCGCCGCGGCGCAGATTTACTCCGACTTTGGCGGACTCGCCACCGAGAGTCGCGTGCGCATGTTGAACGACCCGATCCGCGCGCGGCGGTACGTCTGGCGGCTCGATCGCGACCGCAAGACCGCTACGACCGAGCTTCCCGACAGCCGAATGAAGCAAATCACGATAGACTTGCAGCCGATGCTCGGCCGTGTCGGCGTCGCTCCACGCGGACAGGAGGCGTTCAGCGGCATCTGGCCAGGCGACTTCGGCGGTAACATGGATGCACCAGAAATCAGAGAAGGCACCACGGTCTATCTCCCGGTCTTCCACGACGGCGCGTACTTCTACTTCGGCGACGGACATGCACGGCAAGGGCACGGAGAAGTCGCCGGCACGGGGCTCGAGACGTCAATGGACGTGGTGCTCGAGCTGGATCTCATCAAAGGGAAGACGATCGATTGGCCCCGCCTCGAGGACAAGGATTACATCATGGTCGTTGGCTCGGCTCGCCCGCTGATGGACGCGTTCCGGCTTGCACACGTCGAGCTCATCGAATGGCTCGCGGAAGACTACGGCTTCGGCAAGCTCGACGCCTACGCGCTGCTCGGCCAGGTGGGCGAGAGCACGATCGCCAACGTCGTTGATCCGCTTTACTCGGTGGTTGCAAAGTTTCCCAAACGGTTCCTGCCGAAACAGTAAACCCTCGGGATACGCCAGCCGATCAGCCGGTAGTGGACGGTGATTCTTCCGCAAGTATATTACGGGAAATACCGGAGTGCTAACGGGGAGGAGCAATGATGAACTCACGCGCTCAACGACAGCTCTGCACGCTTACCGGCCTCGCTCTTCTCGTCTCCGCTCTCGGTGCTCAGACTCCAGCACCGGCACGGTTCAAGGCGATCTTTGAGCCCGTGAGCTACCCGCAGGATCTCGAGCTGACCGACATTGTCTTCGTCAATGATTCGGTGGGGTGGGTGTCAGGTGCTGCGGGCACGATCCTCAACACGCGCAATGGCGGCAAGACGTGGACGGCGCAGCTCGGGGGCGACCCGCAGGGGGCGGACCGGCCGATCGCCCAACTCCGCTTCCTGAGCGACAAAATCGGATTCGCTGTGCAGAGCACCAATAGCGGTGATCATCGCCTCTACCGCACTACCGACGGTGAGACCTGGTCGGAGTCTGGGACGGTGGGGCAGCATCGTGGCGACTTCCAGTTTACCTCAGCCGAGAACGGTGTGTACCTCTATGGCAAGGAAATTCTTCATACGACGGACGGCGGCAAGAACTGGAAATCGGTCTACTCGTGCGATGTCAGCCTCGCCGTGAAGGGCCTCACCAAGAATGCAACGTGCCATTTCGAGAGCGTCGCTTTCCCGACTCCGCAGATTGGCTACGCTGTGAGCCGGAATCTGGAGCAGACCGCGTTCGTCATCGCGAAGAGTACCAACGGAGGGGCGGAGTGGACGGCTTGGACGATCCCGGACCCGGCAGCCAGCGCCGAGTACATCGTATTCACCGACGAGACCACTGGATTCGTCAGGATGTGGGGCGGAAAAATCTACTCGACGCCTGACGGCGGGAAAACATGGGCCGTGGTCGCCGGCCCTACGCTGGAGGGTGGCAAGGCCGCCAAGCTCAAGTTTGTGGATCGGGAGCTCGGCTGGGGGATGTCGCCCTATGGGTCCCTCATCTACACCGTGGATGGGGGGAAACGCTGGATGTCCCGCAAGCTGCGGTTCCCCGCCGGTATCAACGGGTTTTCCCTCACGTCGAGAAGCGGTGGATACGTCGCTGGTGAGCACGGCATGGTCTATCGCTACAGGATAGTGCCGATCAACTACAAGGCGGCCAACATGATCGACGCGCCGGCGATGCCCGCTCGATCCGCCCGGTGAAGGCGAACTGCGAGCTGAGTTGAATGCCGCCGGCCCGCGAGTGAGCGTAACGGGCATCGAATCAATCTAGAACCATCGTGCGACTTACCCGGAAGCGGATCGCGATCCTCGTGGCAGAAGGCGTAGAGGACCTTGAATTCTACGTCCCGCTCATGCGCCTTCAGGAAGAAGGTGCGGAAGTCATCGCCGCGGCCATCGATCTCGATCCCATCCGCGGCAAGAATGGTTTGGAGATAACCCCCACCACGCGCGTCGACTCGCTTGAAAGTCGTGATCTGTTCGCCGTAATCGTCCCCGGCGGCTGGGCACCCGACAAGCTGCGACGCCACGCCGTCGTGACCAATCTCATCCGCGAAATGAACGCGGCCGGGAAGATCGTCGCGATCATCTGTCACGGTGGGCTCGTGGCAATTTCAGCAGGCATCGTCCGAGACCGGCGAGCGACTGGCTCGCTCGGCATCAAGGACGACCTTGTCAATGCCGGGGCGGTGTGGGTGGACGAGCCCGCATTTCGAGATGGCAATCTCGTCTGGGGCCGGATTGTGGCTGATATTCCGGCCTTCTGTCGCGAGCTCGTTGCGGCGCTCGTCGAGGACCCCGCGTCCTCGCGCAACACGAGAGGCCTCGACTAACAGTCGGCCCGCAGCATCTGACCGCGTCGATTTCGTTCGCTGCGCGCTCGAGAATCTCCTCGATCGTTTTGATCTGCTCAGCCGTTCTCGGCGAACGTTTCTTCGAAGCGGCGATTGTCGCGGCCAGATCCAGAGAATAGTTTGATCTGAATCCTCGGCGAGCAGAAGTCGGACATGTCCAGCCACCTGTACGACGCCATCGTGGTGGGCGCGCGTTGCGCCGGCTCACCTACCGCAATGCTTCTTGCCCGGAAGGGCTACAAAGCCCTCGTCGTTGACAGAGCGACGTTCCCGAGCGACACGATCTCGACGCACCTCATCCACCCGCCGGGCATGGCAGCGCTGCAGAGATGGGGAATGCACGACCGCGTCGCGACGGGATGCCCGCCGATCGACACCTATTCGTTCGACTT
>JACCRF010000126.1 GCA_013813715.1 Gemmatimonadaceae bacterium
TTCGTTACGCGAACGATGGGCGAGCTCTACGCAAAGCAGGGTTACAACGCGGCTGCTCTCGATGTGTTCCGTCAGCTTGCCGTTCGCCACCCTGAAGACCGCGGGCTGATTGATCGAATCGAGGAGCTGGCGCGTCTGGCCGCTCGTCGGACGCCTCCAGGCTCGCGGGTGCATGACACCCTCGAGCCCCCCGCTCAAGAGCCAGTCCAGGACAACGCTTCCGTTGGCGACTCGGCGCAGGCGCCTGTCGCCGAGCCGATGGCCGACGGATCGGTGGATACCGACGCCCCGTCCGTCACGGAAAAGCTCGGCCCGTTACCTGTTACGGTCGACCCGGTATCGGTTGATTCCGCAACACCTTCCGAAAGCGTCGCCAGCGAGGACGACGTCCCTGGGAGCGCGCTCATCGACTGGGCAGGCGAGCCGAAACCCGGCGAAGTCGGGGACAGCGAATTGCCGACAGCCGCGGCTGATGCTGGCGAGAGTGGGAAACACTTCACCGAAGTCGAGCTGGGCGAAGGCGACAGCTGGGACACCGACGTATGGGCAGCGGGCTTCTCTCGCGAGGAGCGGATGACCTTTGGCGACAGTGAAGTCGAGCAGTCCACGGATGACGGAGATGCGGAGACGGAAGAGGCGGCGGGCGCCGAACCTGGCGAAGCCGCAGGCATCGATTCAGAAGTTGTCGTCGACCGGCCACCGTCAGCCGAACTGGAGGTCGCAACCACCCGGTGGTCGTCCGATGAACAGGCCGAGCCAGTTGCCGCCGCCCCCACCGACGCTGATCGGGAACCTCATGCCACCCAAACCCGCCACTCGACGGACTCAGAGTCGAACCTCGACGGGGCGACGCCTGAAGCCTCGTCTCATCTCGTCGCTTATGCGCCGCACGCGCCTAGCGATAGCCGTGCGCCGGAATCCAGACCGCCGTCCAGAACGGTGCATCAATTCTTCGCGATCCTCGGTGCGCATCGCCCCCCATCGCATAAGATGGCAGAAGGGTCTAGTGACGAAATGCCGCTTGCTGCTTCGTCCGCGACGCTGCCGGCATCTGCCCACGCATTCGCCGATTTGTTTCCCAATGAATCCATTGCCGAAGAGGATACGAAGGCGGCTTTCGCCTTAAGCGGCGCGCTTGCCGCGGGACGGGGCGATCCCGCCTCCACGCCGCCGCGGGTTGATGCGCCGCGGCCGCTGCTCGGCGAAGATACTCCGGCCGCGCCATTGAACGCCGAGACCGAGGAAGATCTCCGCAGGTTCCGCGAATGGCTGGATGGTCTGGCAGAGTCGTGAAAATTGCAGTCATCAACGGGCCCAATCTCAATCTGCTCGGAACGCGTGAGCCCGAGATCTACGGTACCACCACGCTCGCCCAGATCGAGGAGCGACTCCGCGTGGTCGCCTCGGAGCTGAACGCCGAAATTGGATTCGCACAGTACAACGGAGAGGGCGAGATCGTCGGCGCGATCCACGATATGCGCGGCACGGCCGACGGTGCGCTCGTCAATGCGGGAGCGTATGCGCATAGCAGTCTCGCGATCCGCGACGCCCTGGCCGCCATCGCGATTCCCTTTGTCGAGGTTCACCTCACGAACATCTTCGCGCGCGAGCCGGAGCGTCGCCGGTCGGTGCTTGCCGGGGCGGCCGTCGCTTTGGTCTGCGGCTTCGGGGCCGTCAGCTATGAGCTTGCCCTGAGAGGCCTTTTGTCGAAGCTGAAACAAGATGCCTGACCAGCGGCGCCGGCGACTCGCGTCGCTCGCGGCCCGACTTGGCGAAGAGAAGATCGACGGACTGATCCTCACCAGCCTTTCGAATATTCGCTACCTCACCGGCTTCTCGGGCAGCAGCGCGCTGCTGCTTGTTACGCCCGCCGAGGCCCGCCTCATCACCGACTTCCGTTACGAGACGCAAGTCGCCGACGAAGTGGGCGACATCGCGCGAGTGCGCATCGAGCCGGTGAGCCTGTGGGTGGGATTGTGGGCCCTGCTCCGGAAGATGCAGAGCATCGAGGTGCTCGGCTTCGAGTCGGCTCATTTGATTCATCGCGACTTCCAGCGCCTCCTCAGTGACGGCTCGCGATGGCAATGGCGGCCACAGCTCGATCTCGTGGAGCACCTCCGGGAATCGAAGGACGAGGACGAGGTGGCTTTGATATCGGAGGCCGCGCGCATCGCAACCAGCGCGCTCGCGTCAGTGTTGCCGCGGATACGCGTCGGGCTGACGGAGCTTCAGGTTGCGGGAGTCCTCGAAAAGGCACTTCGCGACGAGGGCAGCGAGGACGCGCCCTTTCCGCCGATCGTCGCCTCCGGGCCGCGCTCGGCGCTCCCGCACGCACGCCCATCGTCACGCACCATCCAGCGGGGTGATCTGTTGCTGCTCGATTTCGGAGCGCAGCATCGCGGCTACTGTTCGGACATCACGCGCACCTTCGTGGTGGGGATGCCGACGGCCGAGCAACGGGATGTCTATGCGATCGTCCGTGACGCGAACCACATCGCATCTGCCTCGGTACGGCCGGGAATGACCGGGAAGGCTGCCGACGCACTCGCCCGGAGCTACATTGAGCGGCAAGGGTACGGGGACGGATTCGGCCACAGTCTCGGGCACGGGCTCGGCCTGGAGGTACACGAGGCCCCGCGTCTCGCGCGCACCGTCGAGGCGGCCCTTCGCCAGGGAGTGGTCGTTACAATCGAGCCAGGGATCTACCGGCCGGGGTGGGGAGGCGTCCGTATAGAGGATGACGTCCACCTCTCGGCGAACGGTCCGCAGATGCTGACGAATTTTTCCCGGGAGTTAATCGAGGTAGCATGACACATCCATCACCCATGCGTCGCAGCGCACGACCGGGCTGCAGCGGGCGGTCAGTCCCGGAGCCGCGACAATGATCGACCTTCGCTTCGTGAAGAAACTGGTGGACATGATCGACGCATCGTCCGTGGACTCGATCGAGATTTCATCGGACAAGGGGATGAAGATCCGTATCTCCAAGACGTCGCAGCAGCGTGCGACCGTCCAGCTTGCGTCCCCGATGCAGCTGCCTCAGGTCATGGCTGTCGGGGCTCCCGCCGCGACTGTGGGAGCGGGCGACGGAATCGTGGGGAGCGCGCAGGAAGCGGCCGCGCGAACTGAGCCTGCGGCAAAAAGATACCTGGAGGTCAAATCACCGATGGTGGGGACGTATTATGCCGCGCCGGAGCCCGGCGCCAAGCCGTATCTCACGGCAGGCGACAGAATATCGAAAGGGCAGATCCTCTGCATCATCGAGGCGATGAAGATCATGAACGAGATCGAGTCGGAATTCGATGGCGTGGTGAAGGAAATCGTTGCCCAGAACTCGCACCCGGTCGAATATGGACAGGTGCTCTTCCGCATTGACCCAAATGGCTGATTTCCTCTCCGATGCGCCGCCGGCTTCGGCCGTACGCGACAACATCCGCGACATGACGAAGTCGCTCAACTTTCCCGAGCTGATCGCTGAAGGAACGGTGCAGTACGGAATGCAGAGCTTCGACCAGTCGCTCATGAACTGGTATCAGAAGGGCGTGATCTCGTACGAGAACGCGCTGTATTACGCTACCAGTCCGAGCGAGTTCGCTCTCCGGATTCAAGGCGTCGCCAGTGCCAGCGACTCAAAGTGGGAAAGCATCAACCAGGACGTGACCGCCTGACCCTCAGCTCGCGATGTTCAAGAAAGTCCTGATCGCCAACCGCGGCGAGATCGCCCTCCGGGTGATCCGCGCGTGCCGCGAGCTTGGCATCGCCACCGTCGCGGTCTATTCCGAGGCCGACCGGGAGTCGCTCCACGTGCGATTCGCCGACGATGACGTCTGCATCGGGCCAGCGCCGGCGCGCGATTCCTATCTGAAGATTCCGCGCATCATCGCCGCCGCCGAAATAGCCGGCGCGGACGCAATTCACCCAGGCTACGGGTTCCTTGCCGAGAACGCCGAATTCGCCGAGACGTGCGCCGCGAGCAACATCGCGTTCATCGGGCCGACCGCCGACCAGATCCGCGTCATGGGCGACAAGGCCGCGGCGCGGAACGCCATGACGAAAGTGGGCGTCCCGATCATACCGGGCACCCCCGGACCGATGGAGGATGCCGAAGAGGCCCTGATCTGCGCGCGCGAGATAGGCTTCCCGGTGATCATCAAGGCGGCGGCCGGCGGCGGCGGAAAGGGGATGCGCGTCGCAACCGAGCCGGATGATTTCGTGCGGTCGTTCCAGCTCGCCCGCTCGGAGGCGCTTTCCGCGTTCGGCAACGGGGATGTCTACGTCGAGAAATATCTCGCGCGCCCCCGTCACATCGAGTTTCAGATCATGGGCGACCGTCACGGTAGCGTGATCCACCTCGGTGAGCGCGACTGCTCGGTGCAGCGGCGGCACCAGAAGCTCATCGAGGAAGCACCGAGTCCCGGGCTCACCCCCGAGCTGCGCGCCGCAATGGGTGACGCGGCGGTGAAGGGCGCGAAGGCGATCGACTACGTCGGCGCCGGGACGATGGAAATGCTGCTCAACGACGACGGCAAGTTCTACTTCATGGAGATGAACACGCGGATCCAGGTCGAGCACCCGGTGACGGAGATGCTCACCGGCGTTGATCTCGTGAAAGAGCAGATCCTCGTCGCGGCGGGTGAGAAGCTGTCGCTGACCGAAACTCCCGCCTACCGGGGCCACGTGATCGAATGCCGCGTCAACGCGGAGGATCCGGCGAGAAACTTTCAGCCGTCGCCCGGCCGCCTCGACGTGTTCCATCCTCCGGGAGGGCCGGGAGTGCGGCTGGACACGCACGTGTATACCGGCTACGTGGTTCCGCCGTACTATGACTCATTGATCGCGAAGCTCATCTGCCAGGGACGCGACCGCTCCGAAGCGCTCCGCCGCATGCAGGTCGCACTCGAGTCATTCGTGGTTGAAGGAGTGACGACGACAATCCCGTTTCTCGCCCGCGTCATGGCCAACAAGCACTTTCAGGCGGGCGAAGTGGACACAAAGTTTCTCGAGCGTGAAACGGATCTGCTAAGGGAGCCCGCCTAGGTGCGGCTGGACGTGTTTCTGTCGCCACGGGAGATGTCGCCGGGGGCCGTTCAAGGACGAGTCGTGGCCGTGATCGACGTTCTTCGAGCATCCACGACCATCGCCGTCGCGCTGTCCAACGGAGCGCGTAGCGTCATCCCTGTCGAAAGCGCGGAAGAGGCGATGACGACAGCGAAGCGGTTCGGCCACGGTGAGGTCATGATGGCGGGCGAGCGAAGGATGCTGCCGATCCCGGGTTTCGATGCCGGAAACTCTCCCGGCGATTTCACGCCGGAAACGGTCTCCGGCCGCACGGTTCTTATCTCCACGACCAACGGCACCGCGGCGCTGATGGCCCTTCAGGGAGCGCGCGACGTCGTCGTGGCATCGTACGTGAATCACGCCGCCGCGACGACAATGCTCCGCCTCGCCGCGAGGTCAGATAGCGACATCGCGATTGTATGCGCGGGTAACGAAGGGCATTTTAGTCTCGAGGATGCCGCATGTGCCGGCAGGTACGTACGATCCATCGGGCGCTTGCCATCCCCGGCGCGGAACGACGCCGCTGACGCGTGCGTGCTCATTGACAGGAAGTATGGCGACAACATCGCGAAAATCTTCGAAGACTCGTCCCACGGAAAAGCGCTCGTCCAGGCAGGATTCGGGGCCGACCTCGTCGCGTGTGCTGCGGTGGATTCGCACCCTGTTGTCCCCATCTACCAGGAACGACAGATCACCCGGCTCGGGCCCGACCGCGATCGCTAGCGGAGGGACGGGAGGCGGCGTTGGCGAGGGATCGGTGCTGAGGCGCGAGCTGGCGGGAATAGCTCTCATCCTCTTTGCACTGTTTCTCGCCGGATCGCTCGCGATGGAGGGCGCCGCGCTCCTCGGTGCACAGACGGGCGGCCTGCGCACGAACTTCGGATGGATGGGCGCCCTCCTCGCATCGCCGATGGCGGGAACGCTCGGCTGGCCAGCTGCGGCGCTGATCCCAGTGGCCCTGACCGCACACGCGCTTCGACTTTTCGGTCGCCTCGACCAGCACACCGATCGCTCGTGGATGGTGTTCCTGCTCGGCATGGTCGCAGTGGTTCCGGTTGCACTCGGACTCGCGGAAGGCGGACTGCGTGATCCGTCGGCGCTTTCGGGAGTTTGGGGCAGTATGGCCGCCTTCTATCTGCTCCGGTTCGCGGGGAGTGCGGGAGCATGGATCATCGTGATCCTCTCGGTCAGCGCACTGATGGCGGCGACGCTGTCGTGGAACCCGGTGCGGGCAGTCGTTGGAACGAGTGCGCGCAGAGGCGCGGAACCTGGCGACAACGCTGAAGGCGTGGACGGAACCGCTGACGGTGGTGCCCTTTCGCGGCCGCGCACGGCCGGTCAATGGCCGCCGGAGCCGACACCGGAGGAGATGCCGGCGATCGATACCGGACTGATGTCGGACGCACCGGGTCGTGGCGAGAAGGCGAAACGCGATAAGAAAAGCAAGGCCGAACTGGCCGCCGATCATGACAGCCGGATCGCTGCGGCGATCGATTCAACCGGCGCGCGGACTGGTGATGCGAACGACGACGATCTCCCATCGCCCGATCTCCTGACGTCGCCACCGGCCCGCAACGTGGATCACGGCAACCGCGAGCTCGACGCGATGGGTATAAAGCTCATGGATGCACTACGCACATTCCGCGTCGAAGGAACGCTCACCGGCCGCACTACCGGGCCGGTCGTGACGCAATTCGAGATCGAGCCGGCCGCGGGGGTGAAGGTGCGCCAGTTTGCGTCGCTCGCCAACGATCTCGCGCTCGCAATGCGCGCGCCGAGCATCCGGGTCGTGGCGCCGATACCCGGCAAGGGGGCGGTGGGAGTCGAGGTTCCGAATCCGACATCGGAGATGGTCGCGTTTCGGGAGATGCTCGAGTCGCGCGACTACCAGAAGATGCCCGCCGCGCTCCCCATTGCGCTCGGCAAGGATCTCGAGGGTCGCCCCGTGATCGCCGATCTCGCGAAGATGCCGCATCTGCTGATCGCGGGCGCGACCGGCTCCGGCAAGTCGGTATGCATCAACACCCTCATCACGAGCCTGATCTACCGGCATACGCCGAAGACATTGCGGTTGCTGATGGTGGACCCGAAGATGGTGGAGCTCTCGGTGTACAACGTGCTGCCGCATCTGCGCCACAAGGTGGTGACGGACAACCGCGACGCGGCCGCAGTGCTCAAGTGGGCGGTGCTGGAGATGCAGGATCGCTACGAGCTGCTGGCGGCAAACGGAGCGCGAAACATCCAGGACTTCAACCGCAAAGTGCACGACGGTGCCGCGCTGAAGACGCCGAAGCGTGCCGACGTTGCGTTCGAGAACACTGAGTACACGGGCGGCGTGCTGCCGTATATCGTGCTGATCATCGACGAGCTGGCCGATCTGATGATGACCGTGCAGGCGGAGATAGAGACGCCGCTCGCGATGCTCGCGCAGAAGGCGCGCGCGATCGGAATCCATATCATACTCGCGACGCAGCGGCCGAGCGTGAACGTGCTCACGGGTCTCATCAAGGCCAATTTCGCGAGCCGGATCGCGTTCCGTGTCGCCTCGCAAATTGACAGCCGCACGATTCTCGACGGCATTGGCGCGGAGTCGCTGCTCGGCAACGGTGACATGCTGTTCGTGCCGCCTGGGCGATCCGAGCCGAGCCGACTCCAGGGCGCCTTCATCTCGAGCGAGGACACCGAGCGCCTCGCGCAGTGGTATGAAGACCGGAAAACCAGTCGCCGCGCAGCAGCCGAGTCGAAGGGGCTGTTTCTCGAGGAGCCGAAAGAGGCCGATATTCTCGAGACGATCCGAAAGAAGGAGGCCGAAGATGCGCTCGGCGGCGGCGATGGCGATGGCGCGGAGGAGGGCGACCGCGACAAGCTGTTCCGTGAAGCGGCCGAAATTGTCATTCAGCACCAGCAGGGGTCGACGTCGCTGCTTCAGCGGCGGCTCAAGGTCGGGTACGGCCGCGCGGCGCGGATCATCGACCAGCTGCATGCTGCCGGAATTCTCGGGCCTCCTGACGGGTCGCGGCCGCGTGACGTGCTTGCGGGTCTGGACGATCTCGATCGAATCTGCGGGCCGAGGGCATAGCGCGTTGGGG
>JACCRF010000084.1 GCA_013813715.1 Gemmatimonadaceae bacterium
CTGGAGGAGATCGTCGCGGGCGTCGCCAGCACTGGCGGCAGTGCGCACATCGTGCACCTGCCCTCCAGCGGCCTGCGCCAGACGCCGCTGCTTCTCGAGATGATCGAGCGGGCGCGGGCGCGCGGGCTCGACATCAGCACCGAGACGTACCCGTACCAGGCCCTCACTCAGCGACTTGCCTCGCCGATGTTCGATGCCGGGTGGCAGGGACGGCTCGGCATCACCTACGGCGACATCCTCTGGCCGCCTACCGGCAAGCGGCTCACAGCGGAAACCTTCGCCCAGTATCGGGCCAACGGCGGCACGCAGGGCGCAATCATCTTCGCGATTCCGGACTCGATGGTCACGCTGGCGGTCGCGCATCGGGACGTGATCATCGCGAGCGACGCCTTGGTGGTTGCGCGCGGCCGCGGCCATCCCCGTTCCGCAGGAACCAGGGCGCGGGTGCTCGGTGAGTACGTGCGGAAGCGCCAGCTGCTCACCCTCACCGACGCGGTCCGGAAAATGAGCCTGCTGCCCGCTCGGCGCCTCGAACGGGCCGTGCCACAGATGCGCGCAAAGGGGCGAATCAGGGTCGGAGCGGATGCTGATCTTGCGATATTCAACCCTGCGCGCGTGATCGATCGCGCAACGTTCGAGGATCCCGCGCAGTACTCCGATGGATTCGTCCACGTTCTCGTCGCCGGAACTTTCGTCGTGCGCAACGGCAGACTCGTTGACGGTGTTGCTCCGGGACGCGCGATTCGGCAGTCGGTTCGCGCGCGAAGCCCATGACGCATCGGGAAACTGAGCGAAGTCCTTGCTGTGAGCAGCCGGAGATACTGCCAAGAAACGCCTCTGCATTGCGAATGTCTCCGGGCGGATGATAGCTGTTGCTGTAGGCATCGGAGAAATCTGGATCCACGAACGCGACATTCGGAAGCGTCCCTGCCGCGGAGTCGCCGAAGAATCTCGTTATCGGATGGATCAGTGACGCATACCGCGTCCCCCCCATCGACGACGACACGAGACCCGCTCCGTAGTTGCGTCCGGTCAGCCCGGCCCCACTCAACCTGTCCCAGATAGCAGGGAGCGTGCTGGCGACGAGTGTATTCTCGATGCGATCGGTCTGCCCCGCGAGCGATCTCACGCGGTTCGGAAAAGTCGGCCCCATCATCGGCGTGAAGTAGCGGTCCAGTACCGTCCACTGAGGCGCCGCCTGCCCGAGAAACGGGAGATCGGACGCGATGTAATAGCCGATCGCGTACACATCGTTGGCCCCCGTCCTGAGCCAGCCATCGCACGCCCCATTGTTGTACTCGACGCGTCCGCCACTATATGAATGATCGGGGTCGGCGAACCCACATCCCTGGAAGTCGGTCAACCGATGTGTGGACCGCGATATGCCGGTTCGATCCACGTACGACAGCCCCGCCTGGCGGCCATCAGCTCCCGGAAGCCACCCGAGCAGGTGGTCGAACGACCGGTTCTCCATCGTCACGACGATGATGTGATCGATGGAGCCTGGCACCGGCGCGGGTGGGGGCGGTGATCCGGTGGAGTCGGAGCAGCCCAGAATTCCTGCGCCCGACGTGATCGCCAACAGCGCGAGGAATTCCCGTCGCGACAGATTCGCGTGGATTTCAGACATCCGATCGACTTTCTTGCAGTCCGCGTCTCGATCGTCTAATTATACCTGCCACCAAAATCACTCCCGTTCCTCATGACTGCGCACACAGTCTTCACTGAGAGATGACGCCATGGTTCTGTCAAACTTCGCCGAACGTAACTTCAGTACCCGCCTCGTCGTCGCCCTCGGCTTCATCGCCGTCCCGACGTTGCCTACCAGCCAGCCGCGGCTGGAAACGGCAATCGCAGCACCGGCGCGCGCCGGTAACGCTGTCGCGGTTGCAGCCCAGCCGAACGACAACCGGATCTCCGCCGGCCGAATGATTAACGGCGTTTTCACCGTGCGTCTCGAAGCGCGCGAGGTAATGTGGTATCCCGAAGGCCCCACCGCTCCGGGCGTCCCCAGCTATGCCTTCGCTATCGCTCGCGGTATTCCGAAAATTCCAGGCCCGCTCATTCGCGTTCCGGCCGGCACCGAGATCCGCGCTATCGTTATCAACTCCCTCTCGAAGCCGATGACGCTTCGCGGACTTCAGGATCACGGCGCATCGGCCCTCGACACCTTCGATATCAAGCCAGGCGCCACGCGTGAGATCAGTTTCCAGGCCTCCGTTCCAGGAACTTATTACTACTGGGGCCGAACCGAGGGAAACCGCGAAGGACCGAGCCGGCTCATGGACTCTCAGCTCGCTGGCGCCTTCATCGTCGATCCGCCTGGGGTGAAGTCCGACCCGCGCGAGCGGGTAATGGTGATAACGCTCTGGGAGGACACTCTACGGACACTGCCAAAGGCCGAGCACAGGGAGGTGTTCGGCATCAACGGTCTTGCCTGGCCGCATACTGAGCGCCTCAACTTCACGGTTGGAGACACCGTGCGCTGGCGCGTGATCAACGCGACAGCAGCCCCTCACCCGATGCATCTGCACGGGTTCTACTTCGACGTCACCGCGAAGGGCAACTCCGTCCGCGACACGACGTACACCCCTCGCCATCGACGCAAGGCCGTGACTGAGTTCATGCCTCCCGGCACCACCACAGCCATGACATGGATTCCGACGAGGGCCGGGAACTGGCTCTTTCATTGCCATCTCATAAATCATATCGACGCGCATCTGAAGCTTGCTTCGAAGCCTCATTCCGCCGCGCATGCCGGCAACCACTCCGAGGATGGCATGGCGGGCCTGGTGATGGGACTGCTCGTCTCCCCAAGACGCGGCGGTCTGGCTATGGCTCCCGATCCCGTGGCCCGCAGAAAGCTTCGATTGTTCGTCAATCGGCGGGCCGGTGTTTACGGCAACAATCCGGGCTACAGCTTCGTGCTGCAGGAAGGACTCAACCCCCCGGCGATTGATTCAATCAGGCTGCCGAGCTCGACAATCGTGGTGACGAAAGGAGAGCCGACAGAGATATCGGTGATCAATCGTGCCGGAGCGCCGGTAAGCGTCCACTGGCACGGCATCGAGCTCGAGAGCTTCTACGACGGAGTGGCCGACTGGAGCGGTTGGCGAAAGAAGGTCGCTCCGCCAATCGCGCCCGGCGACTCGTTCGTCGTCAGGATGACTCCCGATCGTTCGGGCACTTTCATCTATCACACCCACGTCGACGAGACCGTGCAACTGTCTTCAGGTCTTTATGGCCCGCTGGTCGTGGTCGAGAAGGGCGCGATGACAGACACGACCGATCGGATATTCCTCATGGGGGACGGCGGGCCGGGTCGTGGAGTGACGCCGTTCGTGAACGGAGCGGCAACTCCACGCGATATACATCTGGCATCGGGTTCCGCTCACCGCCTGCGCTTCATCAACATCTCGGGTGGTCCGAGCAAACGTATTCGACTGATGGCTGACACCACTCTGCAGCGGTGGCGTCCGGTTGCCAAGGACGGTGCCGATCTCCCGCCGGCTCAGGCCGTCATGCGATCCGCTGAATTACAGCTCGGCCCGGGCGAAACAATGGACGTCGAGGTGATGCGCGGAAAACCTGAAGAGATCCGCCTCGAGGTGATGACGGTGGCTCGCGGCGGTGTCACGACGATGGTAAAGATCCCGGTGCAAGTCAGGTAGCCCGGAATCCGAACAATGTCAGTCATCGATTCGATCAGACCGTCCGACGAAGAGCTGGATCTCTTCGGCATCACGCACCAGGGGAAAGTGCGCGGCCTGGTTTGCCGGAGAGCATCCGGTCACGATTCCGAGAGTAATCTCATTCGCGCCGGCGGTTCCGGTCAGGAGGCAGTCATGTTTGTCGCGGTGCAGCACACGATAAAGGACCCGGAGAAGTTCTGGGCCAAGGCAGGAGAGATCGTCCCGAACCTTCCGTCACACGTGAAGCTTCACCAGTGCTTTCCAACGAAGGATGGGAAACGCGGTATTTGCATCTGGGAAGGTGATTCGGTCTCTGCGGTAAAGACCTATCTGGAGCAGCAGGTCAGCGACGTGAGCTCGAACGACTACTTCGAGGTCGAGAACAAGGATGCTATCGCCCTTCCATCGGGAGTCGGCAGCCGCTGAATTGTTTCAAGCGCTCGGCGTCTGGCAATGAAAGATTGACAAACGGACCCCAGCGATATCCGGGCCGCGGGGGGTTGGACTACCTCCCCCCGCGCGCGCTGGGCTAAATGACGCCCTATCGCTGGGTAGCGGCCGCGACTAGATCAGCCGCTCCTGTTGGCCCGCGGGCGAAGGTGTCTGTATGAGAGCTGAGGAACTGTCGGAATTGCAGTCCTCCTGCGAAGCCGGTCGGCAGCCCGCGCTGGCGGGAGATCGCATCCAGCTTGGCATCCTGCTCCGGAGTAGTCGCTGGACCGATTGAGATATAATCCCAGGAATCCCCGTCTATGTGAGCATACCATTGCGTCGGCGAAACTCCAGCCTCCTTCGCAATTGCATCACCTTGGGCCTGGAATCGCAGGAACTCGAGATGTTTTCCCGGCGCAACGTGATAGATCGATATCACGACCGTCCCCCCGGCCGGTGCGGCCGGCTGCATCGCCCCTCCTTGCGCAAGACATTGAGAAGTAATTGTTGTCGACCCTATCCCGAGTATTCCAACGACTGTCACTGCAAGCCAGCGCCTTGCATTCATTGCATCTCTCCCGAAGAATGTTGAGTGTCCTGCCGCAAGCCGGAAGAACATATCGGAAATGTCCAGTGAGGGCTATGACGGGGAGTGCGCAGATTGCGGGAGCGCGGAACGAAATTGGAGCGTGAGTTTGTGCTCGGCGAGGAAACGAAAACGCTCAGCGTCCGTTGGCAAGCCGAATCATGCTCCCGAACAGGTGCCGAAGCTAGGTGTTGGAGCCTCGAACGGTGATCGTGGCTCAACGGCCTGCTATGGCCTCTGGCCGCGGGTGCTATCGGGCCGAAACCTCCCGAATCTTGACCCAGCAATGGCGAGTGTCAGCCTCAGGGTGTATGGTGTGCTCCTTCCTTGTACGGGCCGCTTACCGAAACTGCGAGGCACCGACAAAATGAAAAGCATTAGGAACTTTACGGTCTTACTTTGTGGCGGGCTGATGCTCGTCGGGCGGGTTGCTTCAGGACAGGTATTTTCCGCCGGTGACCGCGATCCTGGCGGTCGGGTGTACGCGAAGGTAGTCGTTACCATCACGGGAGAATCGGGAGCCTTCGGCCATCCGGTGTCTGGGCTAAGGTTCCTCGAGTTCCGCACCTGGCTAGAGATGGCCGAGCAGAAAGCAAAACTCCCAAAGCTGGAGGGTGCGCTATGGCACGCGTACCGGAGGGGATGGGCGACGAGCCGGAAGCATCTTCCAGTTTCGGACGCTGCACCGGTGGGCGGGTGGAGGGAGATCGGCACGTTGCTCAAGTGCTACACGCAGGCAGATGCCGATACGATGCTCGCGTTTATGGAGTCATCCAAGAAGATCAGCGAAAGGGCGATTTCGGGGTGATATTCCCGCCAAAGGGGTCAGCAAACGGGTCACGAAGTAACGGGCAGTAAAAAGCTCCATCGCCTAAGAGACGACAGAGCTTAGAGTTGAAATATCGGGGCGACTGGATTTGAACCAGCGATCTCCTGCTCCCAAAGCAGGCGCGATACCGGGCTACGCTACGCCCCGAAGATACTCGACACACAATCTATGCACTCCGGCGAAACGAGGCGAGCATGCGCCATGACCAAGGCCTTTCCGTCTTGCGGTTCGGATGATTCCTGCGCATGTCATAGAGGACGCAGCGGTCGAATCCACAAGGCGCACACCATGGAATTCTTTCTGATCCCCATCGCGTTAGCGGCGGGATATGTCCTGTCGAGCCTGCGCGTGCTCAACCAGTACGAACGCGGGGTGATGTTCTTCCTCGGCAGGTACACCGATACGAAAGGTCCGGGCCTGCTGTTCGTTCCCCTTTTGCTCGCGCGCATGAAGCGCGTATCCATGCGCGTGGTGGCCCTCGACATTCCGGCGCAGGACGTCATCACCCGGGACAACATCTCAGTCAAGGTCAACGCTGTTCTCTACTTTCGCGTTGCGGATCCGATGCTCGCCATAATCGAGATTCAGGACTACCTCTACGCCACTGGCCAGCTCGCACAAACGACCCTGCTTTCGGTACTCGGCCAGGTGGAGCTCGACGAGTTGCTCCAGGACCGGCGCAAAGTGAACGACTTGCTGAGGCAGATCCTCGATGAGCGCACCGACTTCTGGGGCGTTGAGATCTCAGCGGTCGAGATCAAGGACGTGCAGCTACCCGAGGGAATGCGGCGGGCAATCGCGAAGCAGGCGGAGGCGGAGCGCGAGCGCAGAGCGAAGGTGATCAACGCGCAAGGTGAGCTTCAGGCCTCGGAAACACTGGCGCAGGCAGCGCGCATGCTTTCGAGCCAGCCAGCATCACTCCAGCTACGGTATCTCCAGACGGTGACGGAGATCGCGGCCGAGAACAACTCGACGACGATTTTCCCTGTGCCGATCGAAATGCTGAGCGCGTTTTTTCGGCGCGCCGATGATTCGGTCGCGGCGCCGACCCCCGCCGGCGCCGGATTACCCCCTGCGGCAAAGCCAGGCGCGCTCGGACCACCGTCCCCTGCCGAGGCGCTTCCTCAGATTCGGTTCGCGCCTGAGAAGACGCCGGACGACGCAGGAGTCCAAGCCAGCGGAGATTCAGCGAAGACCTAGCGTGCGTATCTGGCGGCGAGCTCTGCGAGTCCCTTTTCGATCTCGCTGCGCGGAACCCACCGACCCCTGACCATGACGCCCGCGCGGCTGGTGAGATTCGTTACGCTGTCAAGCGGGTTGGCATCGAGGAGAACCAGATCGGCCCGGCTCCCAGGCGTGACCGTGCCGAAGTTTCCATCTTGCTTGAGATCCTGAGCAACATAGAGGCCGATATTTTTCGATCCCGACTCGAGAACCTGAAACGGAGTCAGTCCGGACGCGACGGCCACTTGCAGCTCCCGGTGGAGAGCGAATCCGGGGACGTTGAACATCTGCGGCGAGTCCGTTCCCATGAGCAACGGCGCGCCCTCGTCGGCCAGGGCTTTGAGCATCTTCCGGCGAAGTTGAATGTGCAAGGCGGCGTCAGCTGGTGTTATGGCGTTCCGCGAGTCCATCTCGATACGCTGATTCTTCTGGTTCACCCAGTTCGCAACCCATTGCTTCGGTGCGTATTTCATCTCGTCGCGTTTTGCCCACTCTGCAGTGCTTCCTGGCAACCAGAAGCTTTCCCACAGAAACATCGTCGGGACGTTCCACGTACCGGCCCGTTTCGTCTGGCGGGCGAGCTCACGAATGCGGTCGTCAGTCACCGAGCGCCAAGCCTGCGGCAGGGACACGGCGGCATCGGGTGTCATCATCAGCTTCTTCTGCTCGTCCGACGCAGCGGCCTCGATGTAGCCATCCAGGTGATCGATCGTTGATTGCCTAGTGTCCAGGATGTGTTCTACGCCTATCTGTGCGGAGACGTGACCGCCCCAGGTGATACCGAGATCACGGGCAGTGCTCACGATCGCGTCGTATGCCGGGCGAGTGAGGCCGGGGTGAATCTTGAGCAGGTCATAGCCCGCCTGCTTGTGGGCGCGAACTAGCCGCACCGCCGATTCGGCGGTCGGCGCGCTCTGTCCATTGAGCGATGGCGCAGCGACGTACATGGTCGGACCGAGTACTTCTCCGCGGGCGAGCTGGCCGCGGAGAGTGAGCTGGTTCGGCGCGCCGAGCATTGCCCGGATGGTGGTGATTCCGTTGGCGAGGTAGAGGAACATGATGTCGCGATTCATCTCGTCCGCATTCGGCGCCTGCGCACCCTGAACATGCGCGTGCATTTCGGCGAGCCCTGGCATGAGGAACTTGCCGCGTCCGTCGATGCGCAACGCGTCATCGGGCACCGCCGCGCGCGCCGCCGGCCCAACCGAAACAATGCGGCCGTCGCGGACGACCACGGTTTGATCGGCCACGATACCCTGCCGATCCATGGGTATCACGGTGACGTTCAGGAACGCGACGGGCGGTGGGGCGATCGTCGGGCTGGTCGCCGTGGTTTGGAAGTCAGCCGTCGTGCGGCCGATGGCTTCGCGGGAGCGAATCACCAGGATTGCGGCCGCGCCGAGCAAGCCGGTCAGCGACACGATGCGCACCAGGGTCAGTTTAGTATGAGGCATGAGACGAATCTATTTGACGAAATGAGCTACAGCGACCGTCCGTACCCACGCAACGCGGCGAACAGCGCGCGAAACGCCCGTCCCCGGTGGCTGATCACTGCTTTGTCCTCGATGCTCGCTTCGCCGAAAGTGCGATGCAATTCTCGCGACAGGAAGTACGGGTCGTATCCAAAGCCGCCATCGCCCCGGGGCTCCCGCAGGATCGTGCCGTGCGTTTCGCCCATCGTCACGACCTCCGTCTGGTTATCCACGAAAGCGGCGGCACAACTGTAGCTCGCACTCCAATCCGCCGCTCCGTCCAGCTCCTGAAGCAATTTCGCGTTGTTCGCGTCGTCGAGCCGCTGGCCGGAGAGATCATCGCGCCCCGAATAACGCTTGCTCCAAACCCCCGGCGCGCCACCGAGTGCCACCACGCATATTCCTGAATCGTCTGCAAGCGTTGGAAGCCCGCCTGAGCGCTCGTGGAAATAGCGAGCCTTCGCAAGCGCATTCGCCTCGAACGTGTCGAAGCGCTCTATCAGGTCCTCTTCATCGCTCCAGGGAATGCCGCGTCCCTGAACGTCGATTCCGGCAAGGCCGAATTCATCCAGAATGCCATGCAGTTCGCGAAGCTTGCCCTTGCTCCGGGTGGCTAGCACCAGCGGCCGCGCCTCAGCCGCCAAGTGTCGCCTGTTGCGCCTCGTCCAGACGACGGATCCCCGCGACGGCCATGTCGAGCAGCGCGTCGAGCTGCGCGCGGTCGAAGGTACCATGCTCGCCCGTACCCTGCACCTCGACGAAGCTGGAGGCCGAGCTCATTACGACATTCATGTCGACTTCCGCACGCACGTCCTCGTGATAGTCGAGGTCGAGCCGCGCTTCACCATCCACGATTCCCACGCTCACCGCGGCGACAAGCCGCTTGATCGGCGACGCGGTAAGCTTGCCCTCGCGTACCATCCAATCGAACGCGTCCACTATCGCCACTGCGGCTCCGGTGATCGCTGCCGTCCGCGTGCCGCCGTCCGCGACCAGCACGTCACAATCGAGCTTGACGGTGAACTCTCCGAAGGCGAAATCGTCCAGCATCGCACGCACACTACGGCCAATCAATCGCTGAATTTCCTGGGTGCGGCCACCGAGCTGCGCACGCTCGCGCGCCGTGCGCGTCTTTGTCGCGCGCGGCAGCATCGCGTATTCGGCCGTGAGCCAGCCCTCGCCGGTTCCGCGGCGCCATGATGGCACGCCGGTCTCGACCGAAGCGGTGCACAACACGCGCGTCGCACCGAACGAAATCAGACACGATCCCTCGGCGTACGGTGCGACGCCCCGCTCGAGTGATACAGGCCTGAGATCGCCATTGCCGCGTCCGTCGCGGGCCTGACTGCTATCCGCCACTGAGTTTCTCTATGATTGCCGTTGTGGATTGTCCCGGAGTTAGCGGAACAACGATCGCTTCCCCGCCCCACTCCTGCACTTCGCGCGCCCCCACGATCGTGTCGACTGAGTAGTCGCCGCCTTTGACAATGACATCAGGACGGAGGGCGCGAACGAGCTCGAGCGGAGTATCCTCATCAAACATCACCACGACATCCACCGCCTCCAACGCGGCGAGCACGTACGCTCGCTCGACCCCGGCGCGAACCGGCCTTGACGGCCCCTTGAGCCTGCGCACGGACGCGTCGGTATTGAGACCCACAACCAGCGAATTCCCGCACGCACGCGCGGCTGTGAGTAAATCCACATGTCCGGGATGCAGGAGATCGAACACTCCGTTCGTGAAGACGACGCGTCCGGCCGCCGTTGCGCGCCATTCACGTGCTGCTTCCCAGGTTCTGATTTTTTCTGCGGGATTTCGTGGCGTCAGAGTGTTCTCTCGACCGAGGGACGCAGGTTCGACAACCGCTGGTACTCGAACGGAAGCTTCAATTCCTTCTCGTATTCGCTCCAGATCTGAATTCTGTCGCCTTCGCGCACGACGTTGATGTCCCGTGCCTCCCAAGGAAGGCCGACCGAGTCGGCGAACGCCGGCAACCGATCCTTGATCTGCTGGTCGCTCCTGACTGTCGCGAAGCGCGCCTCCTGCTTAATCGCATCGCGAAATCGATAGAAGTCGAGCAGATCCTTTCCGGCGAACAATCCGAAGTAGATGACGCCGCCAACGAGAACCAGCTGGATCAGAGAGCTGAGGCGGCCGACTCCTTTCCTCGCCGGCGGCGCCGACGGGCACATCACCACTGCGACTGGGCTCCGTCAATCACATCGTTCACTATCCGTTCGATTGCCTGTCGTCGGCCGGCTGCCTCGCCGCGCTCCTCGTACTGTCCGTCGGCGATCAGGCCTTTGCGCTGCCAGAGTGTCTTGCCCGACACCTGATCCACCAGCTCGATGTCGACTGCAATTTGGAGCTGCCGCCGCGCGGTCGTCTGATTCTGATTGGTGGCGCTGTATCCAACCGGGATATCGGTCTCGTACCGCTGGATCGTGCCGCGCACGATTGCGTTCGCCCGGCTCTCGGCGGCATCGCGCAGTCCGAGCCGCTCGCGAAGCTGCTTGCGCAGCGCATCGGCGAGCTCCTGCTGAATCTCGGGCGCGGCGGTGAGGTTCTCGAACGGAATCACCGCAACCGTACGGACGTGCGAAGGCAATCCCCCACCGGCGAAGCCATAGGGGAGACAGGCGCTCAGCGCCAGGAGCAGACTAAGGAGCCCAGATCGCCGCATTGAACGACGGTACCTCCTCGTCGCGTGTGATTCCGAGCCAGAGCTTTCTCCGTCCCGGAACCTCATAAAGAAGACGCCCGCCCTCATCGCGCGTAACCACCTCGGCGATCCGGCCCCCGTTAAGCCGGACGAGCTGCATCAGCCGAGCACCGCGAATCGTAACGCGCCAGGCCGCAGGGCGGCCGATGTCGGCTCGAATGACATCGCCCTCCGTCGTCACAACCGTGTCTGGCAGCGGCGGAATCGCCAGTCGTCCCAGCGCCGCCCACATCATCGCGGGCGGCGGAAGGACTCTCGCCACTTGCTGCTGATTGGTGGCCGTGAGTCGATCTCCGATGAGTACGGCGCGGCCGACTGGGATGCCGCCCTCAAGAAACAGATCGACGCGGGCGCTGTCGGGCGACGCGACCCTGATCGACCCTTCACCTTTTGCAATGAGGCTGTTTTCCTCGTAGTCCCACCTGAATACGAGGTGCCGGTGGCCGGTCGCGAGCGCAATCGGCGGGAGCGATCGGGCCGGAGTAACCGTCCCTTCGAGAGGAGCGACCCGAGGCGCACAGCCGAGCATCACTGCCGATGCCGCAATGAGCGACAACGTCCTAGCAAAACATATCTTCATTCCGTCCCTACTCCGTCCCTGATCCGTTCGATCCGACCGATCACTTTCCTGGCAAGTGTCCCTGATCCGTTCAATCCGCCCGATCGCTGTTCCCATCATTCGATCACAATAGCGAGGATGGGATCACCCTGTACGATCGCGTCGAGCACCGCATGGCCGCGAAGCACGCGGCCGAAGACAGTATAGTGTCCATCGAGATGCGGTTGCGGAGAGTGCGTGATGAAATACTGGCTGCCCCCGGTGTCGGGACCCGACAGCGCCATGCCGAGCGCACCCCGATCGTATCGGCGGGGATTCATCTCGTCCCGTATTGCGTACCCCGGTCCGCCATTCCCAGTGCCGCGGGGATCGCCATCCTGCGCGACAAAGTTGGGCACAACCCGGTGAAAGGAAGCGTCGCGATAGTACCCGCGCCGCGCGAGGGTCGCGAAGTTCTGCACGGTTATCGGCGCATCGGCCGCGAACAGCTCGAGCACGACGGTACCCCGATTCGTTCGAATCGACGCTTGCGGGAGCCGGCCGCGGAGCGCGGGAACAACGTAGGTCTTCACGACGTCCTCGTACCATGCTGCCGGCCTCCTGTTGCCGGATACCGGCGGCCATCCTGCGAACAGCGACACCCCCTTCGCCGCTGCTCGCGCCAGCGGGTCGTCGGACGGCCGCATCGCCGCGATCTGGTCGCGGAACGCACGCGAGAAGGAAGCACTATCCTTTCTCCACGCCGCGGCGAGATAGGCAATAGCGGCGATCCGCGCATCGCTGGCTGTGTCAGGCGTCTCGCGGGCATACGCGGCGATCACCGCCGGCACGTCATCCTGCCGCGGATGCCGCGCAAGAATTCCGAGGACGGTCTCGCGCACCGAGACATCCGCGTCGGCAAGGCCCGCCAGCAGGATATCGCGAACGAGCGGCGGGAGCGCCACGGTGTCGGCGCCACTCAGCGCTCCGTACGCTGCTGATCGCACTCGTGGATCGCTGTCTCGCAGCATCCCCCGAGCTGTCTCGCGGACGAGTTGAGGATTGGGCGCAGCCCCCGCAGCGCTCAACGCTGCAACCCGTAGTCGCCAGTCGCGGTGGGAAAGCCAGCCGGTCATCGCGGGCAGCTTGGCCCCGGATCGCGCCGCCGAAGCGAGCAGGCTCGCCCGGTACATCAGGCTCGTGTCGCGCTGCCAGAGACTGGTCCATGTCGCAGCCGCCGAGTCGAGAACCGTCGCCAGCACCTGCGCGGTTGCGATCCTGACATTTGGATCGGCATCGCGCGTCGCAGCGACGACTACATCGCGGCCTCGCGCACCGTAGGTCGCGAGGGAGCGAACAGCGTTGATGCGAACATGTGGATGCGGATCGGATGCGAGGCGAAGCAGCACCGCCACTGACTCATCCGCCAGGGAATCCCCGGCCGCACTTTGAGCGAGTCCTCGCGCTATCTCCGCGCGCGCGCGCTGTCGCGCCGTCTGGGGCGACACATATGGCTCAGCCGTCGAAGCTCCCGCAGCGGCCGGCCCCGTCAGTCTGCCAGCACCGGGCCGCGATTGCGTGGCAGAAGCGCCGAGGAACGCCGGACTCGTCGCGAGCGCGATGAGGTCGCGCACGCCGGCGGGAACGCGACCCCTTGCTATCGCATACGCGGCCGCCCACTGAACCGACGGGCGATCGGTCATCCGCAGATACGGGCGCAGCTCGGGCACCGGTACCGGGCGCATCTTTACCGCGGCGAGCAGTAGCTGGATCATGCGCGCCTCATCGGTACCCGGTGTCGCAAGCGCGGCAACGATAAACGGCCGCGCCGGGCCCCCGATTTCGCCGAGCGCCCATGCTGCTTCGCGCGCTACGCGAGGCGGGCCGGTGAGGGCGTTGGCGAGTGCCGACACTCCAACCGAATCCACGAGGAGACCGAGCGCATACGCGGCGTTCGAAGCCACCACGAGGTCGCGGTCGACGAGCAGCGACCGCAGTTTTGCCGCTCCCGGCTTTCCCAGCGCAACGAGCTGGCCGACACCGAGTGCGGCCGCGGCACGCATCGGCGCCCAGGACGATGCGAGCGCGCTGTCTACGAGCACCGCGTCGTACACCCTTGCGTCGGTCATTGCAAGAAGTCGGGCGTAGAGACTCGACTCGCCGGCCGACGGCGCGCGACTCGGCGCCTGCGCCGCGGCAGAGACACTCGTCACCGCCGTAATCGCAAGAACTGCGAACAGATTAGGCAGGAGCATTTTCCATGATCTTGCGCAGATCGTCGGGGAGCGCGACAAGCTTTCCATCTCCGTTGATTGAGGCCAGCGTTGTGCGCGCGGAAACGAGCTTTTGGCCAGTTTCCACGCTCTCTATGGTGTACTCGAAGGTGACGAGGCGCGACCGAACTGCCGTGAGCGCCGTCCGAACCCGGATCATGTCGTCATAGCGCGCAGCCGCATGGTAACGAAGCGACGCATCGATCACCGCGAGCGAGACTCCACCTCGCTCGATATCCGCATACGAGCTTCCGAGTTGGCGCATGAGATCCGTTCGGCCGATCTCGCACCACACGAGATAATTTGCGTGATACACCACGCCCATCTGATCTGTCTCGGCGTATCGAACGCGAAACTCGATCTCGGAGCTGCGGGAGGAGCTTATGGCGGACATCGGGAAAAGATAAGTCGTGTCGGAAGGCTCTGCCGCGTTTGTGCGACAGTGAAGCCTCGGCTAACATTCGCGAGTGCTGAAAGCGCCGTGCTACATCATCTCGGATGCGCACCTCGGCGTGGCGGCCCTCGACACGGAGCGTCGGCTCGTCGCGTTCCTGCGCGGGCTCCGCGGAAGAGCAGGATCATTGCTCATCAACGGCGACCTCTTCGATTTCTGGTTCGAGTGGAAGTCGGTTATCCCACGCAACAGCTTTCGTGCTCTCGCAGCGCTCGAGGAGCTGGTCGCGGAGGGCATGCAGACCGTCTGGATCGCCGGCAATCATGACTGCTGGGGCGACGAGATTCTCCGCCGTGACATTGGGGTCGAGTATCACTCCGGCGCGTGGACTGGTCAGCTCGCCGGGTGGAATGCGCGCGTCGAGCATGGCGACGGGCTGCGCGACCACGAGGACCGCGGCTACCGCGTGATCCGGCCTGTCATGCGGAATCGGTGGGCAATCCGCGCGTTTCGTGCGCTCCACCCTGACTGGGCGAGCTGGCTGGCGACAGGGAGCTCCGGTGCGAGCAGGGTTCACCGCGCGCGCGACGAGGGACGGGGGCTGCGCGCAATCGCGATGCGGGAGCTGGAGCAGGATCCATTGCTGGAGCTGCTGATCTACGGTCATTCGCACGTTGCCGCGCTGGAGAGATTCGAAGGGCGCGGCGTGTTCGCCAACGCAGGGTCATGGCTGGATGCGCCGACGTATCTGCGCGTGACTCCGGAACGGATCGAGCTCCGCGAAGCGACCCGCGATTCAGCCGAGGGTAACTGTCTCGACGCGATCGATCGTGCAGCCGAGAAAACGCTGGCCGACGCGTAGGAATTGCTCCGGAGCGTCGGAAGCGATGAATCTATAGCGGGCGCTATCGGTCTCCTCGTGGCTGAGACCAGCGTCACGCAGCACGGCGACAGTTTCGGCCGCCGTCTCCTCCGCGCTGTCGATCAGGCGCACACTCCGGCCGACCACTGCACCGATGACCGGCTTGATCAGCGGATAGTGTGTGCAGCCGAGCACGAGAGTGTCGATCTCAGCATCCGCCATCGGCTGAAGGTATTCGCGGGCGATGAGCCGTGTTGCATCGGTATCGAGCCAGCCTTCCTCGACGAGGGGCACGAACAGCGGACACGGCAGCGCGGTGATCTTCGCGCCGGGTGAGACAGACGCAATCGCCTTCTCGTACGCGCGCGAGTTGATCGTACCCTGAGTTCCGATCACGCCGACCCGTCCGCTTCTCGTCGCGCGTGCCGCTGCCCGCGAGCCGGGCTGGATCACTCCCACGATAGGAAGATCGTTTTCAACCTGAAGCGCGGGCAGCGCGTGGGCGGTGGCCGTGTTGCACGCGACAACGACCGCCTTCACTCCCTGCCCTTTCAGAAACCCGATGATTTCCCTGCTGTACCGCAACACCGTGTCCGGACTCTTCGGGCCGTACGGTACGCGAGCCGTGTCACCGAAGTAGATGATGCTCTCGTTGGGGAGCTGGCGCATCAGCTCCCGTACAACAGTGAGCCCGCCGATTCCGGAATCGAACACGCCGATTGGCGCGGCGTCACGATGCTCGCTTCTACCGTCTGCGGCGGGCACGCGCTTGCTCCTGCCGGAAGACCCTCACCATGTGATACGCGCGAGGACCTGGAGCCCGCGCCCGGTGGATGTCGCCTGCACGTTTGTATTGAAATCGGCGAGATTCGCCGCGACGTACGCGTCGGCGCCGGCGAAAAGGTGATTGAACACCATTGCGGCGAGCCAGTCCTCGAGGTGAGTGCGCCGCGCTTTCACGCGGTCGGCGAGATTCTTATCGCGGGGCGCAGAAACCATTTGGGGAACGCCGGTCACCGGATCCACGACCGGCTGTCCACCGGGATCGAGGACCGCAACGAGAATGGTATCGTCTCGCGCCGCCTTGGCTTTGCTGAGATCGCTCGCGGATTTGATTGCCATCCCGATCGTCCCCGCTTCTATCGCCATGAAAAACGTCGCGGCTTTCGGCCGGTCGAGGTTGCGCTGGGCAAGTCCGGGCGCGAGGAGCGACCTCAGGAACGCGGTTCGCGGGGAAATGGGGACGCGGCAAAGCGGGAGTCTGCGCTCCACAGGCCCGACGATCACTACCCTTGGAACCCGCGGCAGGTCGGAAGTGTCGCGAGTGACGGGAAGGCACGCGCTCACGCCGCCGAGCTTTTCAGGCGGTGCTGTAGGCTGCTGAGCGCTGGCATCGCTCGCGCCAACGGCGAGACATGCCACTGCGACGCAGGAACGGACGATGGCGGGAGAGTGTGGGAATCGAACCCACCCGGCCCGACGGCGTCGGGTCACACCAGTTTTGAAGACTGGGGAAGCCACCAGGCCCCATCCACCCCCGTTGTCAGTCAACCATGATCGCAATATTCTCTCGTTCGAGTACTTCGCCGATCGCTGCGGCGCCTTCCACCCGCGAAAGATAGTCGGCTACGCGCGGCTCAGGCACGGCAACCAGAAGTCCTCCAGACGTCTGCGGATCGCAGAGAATCGCTCGGTACGCTTCGTCGGCGTTGCGCCATTCCACCATGGTCTCGAGGTAGGCGGCGTTTCGCCTCATGCCGTCGGGGCTTGCGCCTGCCGCGAGGGCCTCTCGCGTACCGGGCAGGAGAGGCACAGCGGTCGCGTGAATGCGAAGTGTCACGTTGCTCGCCCGCGCGATGTGCGAAGCGTGACCCAGGAGTCCGAACCCCGTGATGTCCGTCGCGCAACGAGACCCCACCGCCAGCGCTGCCCTGCTCGCCGTTCCATTGAGCGCCTTCATTCCACCGATCATCTGCGCGAGAATACTGTCGCTCATCAGCGACGCGAACAGATCGTCGCCTGATGAGGCTCGCTTCGCCGCGGTGGCGAGTATGCCGTTTCCCACCGGCTTGGTGAGGATGAGCCGGTCGCCCGGTTTCGCGCCCGCGTTCGTCAAGAGGAAAGAGGGATGCGCGCGGCCGGTCACCGACAGTCCGTACTTGAGCTCGGTGTCGATGATCGAGTGTCCGCCGACGATGTGCGCTTCCGCCTCGTGAACCTTGTCCTGGCCGCCGCGGAGTATGTCAGTGAGCACCGACAATGGCAGCTCGGCCGTCGGGAACGCCACGATGTTGAGCGCGGTGAGCGGCTGGCCTCCCATCGCGTAGACATCCGAGAGCGCATTCGCCGCGGCGATCTGTCCGAAGTCGTACGGGTCGTCGACAATGGGCGCGAAGAAATCGACGGTCTGTACGAGTGCGATCTCGTCCGACAGCAGATAGACACCGGCATCGTCGAACGTCTCTCGGCCTACGAGCAGCCGCGGGTCGTGGACGGACGGAAGTGGAGCGAGCACCGCGGACAGGTCACCCGGACCCATTTTCGAAGCTCAACCGGCGCACCGCGCGAACGCTGTGAGGCGGAACAGCTCCTCGCGGGTCTTCGACGTGCCATTGGGCGTACTCTTCGACGCGCTCATTCTGCGACCAGGCGCGTCAGGTGTTCTGCTTCGCGGTCGCGACGAGATCGATCTCCACGAGCCCGCCCCGGGGGAGCGCCGTCACCTGGACAGTGGATCGTGCCGGGCGCGCATCGCCGAGGGATCGGCCGTAGATCTCGTTTACCTTGGGGAAGTCGGCCATGTCATGGAGGTACACGGTCGTCTTCACGACGTCGGCCCAGCCGAGACCGGCAGCTTCGAGAACGGCCTTGAGGTTCTGCATCACGCGCTCGGTCTGCGCGGCGATGTCTCCATCCACCATCTGGCCCGTCGCCGGATCGAGGGCGATCTGGCCGGCCGAAAAGAGCAAGCCGCTGGCGACCACGCCCTGTGAGTACGGGCCTATCGCTACTGGGGCGGTGTCGGTGTTCACGTGCTGCAAGATCGAACCTCGCTCGTTGGTGAACGAACAGAAAATGGAACCGATGCTACCGGCTGCCGGCCAAAGAAGGCGCTTCCGGCTACCGGCTCGACCAGAACGACGGATGTTCGGATCCAGGAACCAGCAGCAGCAAAAATTCCCACGATTGCAGTTTCAGTTTCAGTTGCAGTTGCTGGTTGAGCCAGCGGCCGGCAGCGCCTTACCGAGCCGGCCGCCGGCAGCCTGGTAGTTCTAAGGTCCGCCGTTCACAGGCGCAGAATCCCGGCATTTCGTGACGACCCCAATGTTACCTTACCCGCCTTGCATCACGCCAGCCCGAACAGCCGCCTCGCGTTCGCACTCACGATCCGCCCCATCTCGGCCGGCTCCGTCGCCCGGGCAGCGGCGAGTTTGGCAACGGTGAATCGCACCCACGCCGGCTCGTTACGCTTTCCACGGTACGGCACGGGAGCAAGATACGGCGAATCAGATTCCGCCAGGATGCGATCACGCGGCACGAGCCGCAGTAAATCGTCGTCGGTCCATTTTCGAAACGTCACGATTCCACTGAACGAGATGTACCACCCGGCTTCGATCGCGGCGGCGGCGAGGACGTGGGACCCCGTAAAGCAGTGGAGCACGCCGACCACGCCCGCGGTCGCTGCCTCCTCGAGCATCGCCCGCGTGTCGTCCTCTGCATCCCGCGTGTGCACGACGACGGGTCGGCCCGTGTCGGCCGCCAGCCGCAACTGGCTCGCGAATGCGCTTCGCTGTTCCCCGCGCGGAGAACTGTCGTAGTGATAGTCGAGCCCGCACTCGCCAATGGCGACGGCTCCCACCGCCAGGAACTCGCTCAGCGCGTCGATGTCCCGGCTCGCGTCGAAACCCGCGGCATCATGCGGATGAACCCCCACCGTGAACGCGACGAACTGCGGATGCGAAGCCGCGACCTTGGCCGCGCTGCGGGCTGCGCCGAGCACATCTCCGGCGCCGCTCCCGGAGCCGATGCAGACAATCGCCTCGGCCCCGGTGACTCTCGCCCTCTCGATTACCTCGCCGCGGTCGCCGGCGAACGCCGGGTCGGCGAGGTGTGCATGACTGTCGGTGAACGACGGGACACCGATGTCTTCCGGGGCCATTTGCGCTCGATCCAGATGAGGATGGGTGCCGCGACGTACATCGAGCTGAACGTTCCGGTGAAGATTCCGAACCCCATGACCCAGGCGAAAGGCCTGATCACTTCGCCGCCGAGCACGAGCAGGGCGATGACCGACGACAGTGACAGAGCATGGGTGATGACGGAACGCGGAAGCGTTTCGTTGATTGACCTGTTGAGAGTGTCGTAGAGCGATTCGTTGCGCGACTTGTGGAGATTCTCGCGCACGCGGTCGAAGATAATTACCGTGTCGTTCATCGAGTATCCGATCACCGTCAGCAGTCCGGCCACGACCATCAGCGAGACCTCGAGGTGCATGAGCTTGAGGAACACCAGCGTCGCGATGAAATCGTGCGCGGTGGCGATAACCGCGGCGGCTCCGAAGCGCCACTCGAAGCGAATCGCGAGGTAGATCAGCGTGATGAAGAACGACAGCACCATCGCGATGAGCGCGCTGCGCCTCAGCTCGCCGCCGACGCGCGGGCTAAGGGCCTCCGTACGGATGACGCGTACGTTGCCCGGCCCGTAGGCGGAGTTGAGCACCTGCTGGATCCGTCGCGCCACCGTCCCGGCACCGGCTGCCTGCGTTGCTACGAGCCTCGGCTCCTGGGCGCGGATCGTGAATTCACGCGGCGAGCCGAACTGCTGGATTTCAGCGCCGGTTACGCCCGCCGCGGTCAGCCGGGCTCGCAGATCGGCGACATCGAGCGGCTTGCTGAACTCGGTTTGCAGCATCGTTCCGCCGGTGAACTCAATGCTGTAGTTGATTGGTGCCCGCATGTACGACACGAGCCCGATCAGCAGGAAGGCAATCGTGAGCCCGACTGCCCACTTCCACCATCTGATGAAGTCGTATTGGGTGTTATGGAATATTCTCAGCATCAGATGCTCAGTGTCTGGGCGGTGCGGGCGCGATTCAGCCACACCATATAGAACGTGCGCACCACGAAGATCGAGCTGATCATGGAGGCTATGATTCCGGCGAGGAGCGTTACGGCAAATCCCTGCACGGGGCCGGTTCCGAACTGGTATAGCACGATCGCGGTCAGCGCCGCGGTCACGTTGGAGTCGACGATCGCGCTCATCGCGTGACCGAAGCCTTCGTCAATCGCGAGCCGCACCGTTTTTCCTCGATCGAGCTCCTCCCGTATCCGCTCGAAGATCAGCACGTTCGCGTCTACCGCGACTCCGAGCGAAAGCACAAACCCGGCGATGCCCGGCAGCGTGAGAACCGCGTCGAAGCTGGCGAGCATGCCCAGCGTGAAGAGCACGTACAGAATGAGGCCGCTGATGGCGAGCATGCCGGAGAACTTGTAGTAGATCAGGATTATCAGCACGAGGATGCCTATCGCGACCAATCCGGCACGTATGCCGCTCTCGATCGAGTCCTTGCCGAGACTCGCGCCGATGTTGCGCACTTCGGCGACTTTGAGCGGCGTCGGCAGGGAACCAGCGCGCAGTACCAGCGCGAGGTCCGACGCCGCCTGAAGATCCCTTCCCTGCCCCATCGTGATCTGGCCGCGGGTTCCGATCGCGCTCTGTATCACCGGCGGACGGCCCATGACGCGGTCGTCGAGCACGATCGCCATGAAGTCCTGAATGTGCTTCGCCGTCTCGTTGCGGAAGCGCCGGCCACCCTCGTTGTTGAACTCGAACTCGACGATCGTCCCTTCGCTCGGCGATGTGTTCGGTTGCGCGTCGGTGAGGAACTCACCGGTGATTATCGGCCGCGCATCGAGAACGTACATCGCGCGATAGGTCTTGTTGCCGAGCGACGTGGTGTCGCTGCCGAACCTGATCACCTTCCCGGGCGGAAGAACGGCCTGAATGTCGGGAGAGGAGAGGTACGACTCCATCGTCTGCACATCAGTTTGTGCGACGTAGTACTCACCCGGCATCCCACCCTGTTGAACGAGCTTCGAGAACTGGCCACCGACAACCGGCGCTGCCGCGGTGTCCTGCTTTGCCGAATCGGTCGCCACCTTCGTCGTGTCGCGCGTGAAGAGCGACTGCAGGCCACCTCCGGCGGTGTCCGCCGGTTTTGCGGCCGCGCCCGCCGGGCCAACCGCACTTCCCGCGCCGGGCCCCGACGTGGTACCGCGCTGTCTGAGCGCTGCGTCGAGGCGAGGTAGAGCCTTCTCCAGCGCCTGCGTCTCGTCGGTTATCTGAAATTGAAGGAAGGCCGATTTCTGAACGACCTCTTGCGCGCGCTGCGGATCATCGATGCCGGGCAGCTCGACAATGATCCGGTCGTTGCCCGATTTAGCGACAAGAGGCTCCGAAACTCCGAAGCCCTCCACTCGCGTGCGCACGACTTTCAGCGCGCGATCGAGCGCTTCGCTCTTCTGAGGAACTTCGCCGCGCGACTCGTCCACCTCGAGTGCGAGATGCATTCCGCCCTGCAGGTCAAGGCCGCGCTTGAGCGGTACTCGGCGAACGGTGTCGTAGCCGAACGATCCATCGGGACGCCGCTGCCGTTCGGTGACGTTACGGGGAAAAAGTGCAAACACAGAGGCGACTATCAGCCCGACTACTATGAGTATTCGGTACTTCAGGGTCATGCGACTGACGGGGTAGAGTATGCCGTTCCCATATAGCCTTTAAGGTTATCGGCATCGGTTATTGGAGTCAACGCGCGCGTCAACGCGCGCAGCGCGTTCACGCGATCCTTGCCGAGCTGCACCGCGAGATCCGCAGCGCTGTCGAATCGCTTTGTGTCGCGCAGGAATGCAACGAAGTCAATGCGGACCTGGTGTCCGTAGAAATCTCCGGATGTATCGAACAGATGCGCCTCGATCGTCCTGTCGCTTTCGCCGAACGTCGGTCGAGCGCCAAGGTTGAGCATGCCACCAAACTCGCCAATGGGCGTCTGTGCCCTTACGGCGTATACACCTTCGGGAGGCAGAAGCTTCCTCGGCGACGGCGACGACAGGTTCAGAGTAGCGAAGCCCAGCTCGCGGCCGCGAGCGTGACCGTGAACCACCCTGCCGGAAACCGAGTACGGCCGGCCGAGGCCCTCTGCCGCTCGATCGAGGTCACCTCCCGCAACAGCGCGCCGAATGGACGTCGACGAAACGTGCTGGCCGTCGTGGAGCGAGACCGCGTCAACCACGTCCACCGCGAATCCCCGCGCCTCGCCGAGGGCCTTCAGGACGGTCACGTTTCCCGCACGGCGGTGGCCGAAGCCGTGGTCGTACCCGATCAGCAGCTCTCGCATCCTGAAGCGGCCGCGGAGTATGATGTCCACGAAATCCTCGGCCCCGTACGCTGCGAGGTCGTGGGTGAACGGGAGGAGCGCGAAATAGTCTATCCCCGTCTCGGCGAGCACCTCGAGCTTCTCTTCAGTCATCGTCAGAAGCTGCGGCGCGGCGCCGGGGTTCACGACCTCGAGCGGATGTGGCTCAAAGCTGAGGAGAAGGCTTGGGAGCCCGGCTTCGCGCGCGCGCGACACCAGTCGGCCAAGCACGTCGATGTGCCCCCGGTGGACACCGTCGAATGTGCCGACAGTAACTACCGTCCCAGCAACGCCCGGAGGCAATCCCGAATCTCCGGGAACAAGGCGCGGATCACTCATCGGACGCAACGACGCTCAGTTTTCGGAGCGGCGGCGGCGAACGCTTGAGGTCGTCGAGCGTTGCCGCCTGGCCAATGTCGAAGTTGCCGCTCCGCACACGCCTGAGCGACGAGAGATGCGCCGCGCTCCCCGTCTGCCGGCCAAGATCGCGTGCCAATGCTCGGACGTAGGTGCCGGTGCCGCATTCGATCCTGACATCCAGTTCGCGCCCGCGATCGGCCAGCACGCGCCACTCGTGGACTTCGACCGACACTGGCTCGAGGTCGATCGGCTGTCCGCGCCGCGCCGCGTCGTAGGCGCGCGTTCCGTCGACGCATTTGGCCGAATAAGCGGGCGGCACCTGTGAGATTCGACCCGTGAGATCGGCGATCGCGCGGTCGATCGCGGCCCGCGCCGGAGCTTCGGCCTCGCGAATAACGGCGCCAGTGCAGTCGTCCGTGTCGGTTTCGACACCCAGTCGAATGGTCGCTTCGTAGACTTTCGGCTCGGTGACAATGAAGGTCGCAAGACGGGTCGCGCGCCCGAGCAGAAGAACGAGCAGACCCGTCGCGAACGGATCGAGCGTACCGAGATGGCCGATGCTGCGTTCGCCGTAGATACGCCGGACGAGGAGAACAACGTCGTGCGAGGTGATTCCGGCTGGCTTGTCGACGAGGAGAAGTCCCTCGGCGCCGCCGCGGACTCGCTTTGCCTCAGCGGTCAGCCGCGTTGCCGGAATCGTCGCTTGACGCGTCGGCCGATCCGCCTGCAGCAGCATCCCCGGAGTCCGCTGCGGAGTCGCCTGCGGAGTCGCCTGCGGAGCCGCGTCCGAAGGCTTCGGGGAAATCAGAAGGTAGACTGCCGGGTTCCAGGTCGGCGCCGGACCTGATGCCGGCGAGCAGCGATTCGATTCGCGCCGCGCGCGCGATGCTGTCGTCCTCCCGGAACTGTATCTCCGGCGCGACGCGGAGCCGGAGACCCCGGCCGACGCGCGATCGCAGATGCGACGCAGTGCTGGCGAGCCCCTGAAACGTCGCCTCCCGCTCCGACTCGCTGCCCATCACGCTGACGAACACCCGGGCATGGCGCAGGTCGGGAGTGACGTCCACCCCGGTGACAGTAACGAAGCCGACGATTCGCGGATCCTTCGCCGATTCGGTGAGGAACATCGCGACTTCTTCGCGGATCGCTGCGGCGACCCGGTCGGCGCGGCGCGTGTTACGCAGATGCGGTCGAGGCCAGGGTGCGCGCAATCTGTTCAGTGCGGTAGCACTCGATGACGTCGCCTACCTTGATGTCGTTGAAATTCTCGATGCCGATACCGCACTCGAAGCCCTCGCGCACTTCCTTGACGTCGTCCTTGAAGCGGCGGAGCGACCCGATCGCGCCATTGTAGACTTCGACGCCGTCACGAACGACGCGGGCCCTGCCCTGACGGTTGATCACGCCGCTCCTCACTGAGCACCCGGCGATGAGTCCGATCTTCGGCACCTTGAACGTCTCGCGCACCTCTGCTTCGCCAAGCACGACCTCGCGCTCTTCCGGCCGGAGCATGCCCTCGAGCGCCGACCGAACGTCTTCCACGGCTTCGTAGATGACCTTGTAGAGCTTGATATCGACACCTTCTCGCTCTGCCGCCGCACGGGCGTTGTTGTCCGGCCGAACGTGGAACCCGACGATTATCGCACCCGATGCGCGCGCGAGGAGGATGTCGCTCTCGCTGATCGATCCGACACCGCGATGAATGACGTCGACAGAGACCTCGTCGTGCGAGAGTTGCCCGAGAGCGTCGGCGAGCGCTTCGGCCGGCCCGCCCTGGTCGGCCTTGATGACGATGCGCAACGCACGCTTCTCGCCGGCCGCAGTGGCGTTCATGAAGTCCTCGAGGGATACGATGCTCTTGGACGTGCGCCGGCTCTTCGCCTCGCGGTCGAGCCGCTGGCGGGTCTGCGCGATCTCGCGCGATTCCATGGCGTCTTCGACAGCGACGAACTGGTCGCCGGCCATCGGCACTCCGCCGATGCCCAGCACCTGAACGGGGATCGCGGGGCCGGCGGATTTCACCGTTTTACCGCGCTCGTCAAGCAGCGCCCGCACACGGCCGGAGAACATTCCACAGATGAAGTCATCGCCCACCCTGAGCGTTCCGGCCGAGACGAGAACGGTCGCGACAGGACCCTTGCCCGGATCGAGCTGTGCCTCGACTACCGCGCCGACGGCGCGCCGATTCGGATTCGCCTTGAGGTCGAGAATCTCGGCCTGGAGCAGGATCTGGTCGAGGAGGGTGTCGACGCCGGTACCCTTTTTCGCGGAGATCTCGCTCGACAGCGTCGTCCCTCCGAACTCTTCGAGGATGACTCCCTGCTGCAGCAGATCCTGCTTCACCTTCGCCGCGTTAGCGGCAGGAAGGTCGATCTTGTTGATGGCGACGATCATCGGGACGCCGGCGTTCCGGGCGTGTGAGATTGCTTCGATCGTCTGCGGCATCACTTGATCGTCGGCCGCGACGACCAGGACAACGATGTCGGTCACCTGCGCACCGCGCGCACGCATGGCGGTGAACGCCTCGTGTCCAGGTGTATCGAGGAACGTGATGTGCTTTTCGCCCGCCAGGGTCACATGGTACGCGCCGATGTGCTGCGTGATTCCGCCGGACTCCCCGGCAACCACATTCGCCTTCCGGACGTAGTCGAGCAGCGACGTCTTGCCGTGATCGACGTGACCCATGATCGTGACGACGGGTGGACGCGGCTCGAGTTGCTCGGGCGTATCGGTTACCGCCGACTCCTCGAGCCCGGCGGTGTACTCCTCTTCCTTCACCGCCTGGAAGCCGAACTC
>JACCRF010000143.1 GCA_013813715.1 Gemmatimonadaceae bacterium
GGCGGGCACGGAGACCGTCGATCCGCTGGACCGGACGCGGGCGGACGCGCGGGCGCCACCGTCCACGCGGGGGCCCCCGCGCCGCGCTGACGTGCGCGGCGTGCGCGTGCCGGCGTAACGTTCGCTAGCGTTCGGCCGCCGAGCACCGCGGTGAACCGCTCCCGGCTCGTGACGATCCGGCGGTCCGTGATGGCCCCGTCCTCCGCTTTACTCGCCAACTGACTCTCGCGTTTGTGCAAATCCAGGCCTATCGTCTCCATGGCGGCTGGCCTCCCGGTGTGCGCCCCGTCCTGCGACGGTGAGCGCGTTGATATGTGTGGGGCAGCGTGTGCCACCACGTTACCGTGGAGGCCCAGCCGCCGCTTCATACCAGCTAGCCCCCTCAGGAACGCGCCACATTCTTGACCGGGAGACTCAGGCACAGTATTTCCTACGGATGGCTGATATGCTCGAGCGCTTCCGTTCCGCCGTCGCCGACCGCTACACCATTGAGCGAGAGCTGGGCCACGGCGGGATGGCGTGGGTGTATCTCGGGCAAGACCTGAAACATCGACGGCCCGTCGCTATCAAAGTGCTGCGGCCGGAGCTTGGCGAAGCGATCGGTGTCGATCGCTTCATGCGCGAAATCGAGATCGCCGCCGGGCTCACTCACCCGCACATCCTCCCGCTGCACGACTCGGGCGAGGCGGGCGGACTTCTCTTTTACGTCATGCCCTTCATCGAGGGCGAGTCCCTGCGCGACCGGCTGGAGCGGGAGATCCAGCTGCCGCTGGACGACGCGCTCGAGATCACGCGCGAGATTGCCGACGCGCTCGCGTACGCGCACTCGTGCGGTGTGGTGCATCGCGATGTGAAACCGGAGAACATCCTCCTCAGGTCAGGGCACGCCTTCATCGCCGATTTCGGAATCGCGCGCGCCGTTTCGGTTGCCGGCGGCGAGAGGCTTACGCAGACGGGACTCTCCGTCGGAACTCCGGCGTACATGAGTCCCGAGCAGGTGGAGGGCGCCGCGCATATCGACGGTCGCAGCGATTTGTACAGCTTGGCCTGTGTGCTCTACGAATCGCTGGCGGGAGAACCACCGTTCCGAGGGCCTAACGTGCAAGCGATTTTTGCCCGGCGGCTGACGAACCCCGTTCCATCGCTACGCGCAGTGCGGCAGCAGGTTCCGGAGCACGTGGAGCACGCCATCACGCGTGCCCTTGCCATAACGGCAGCCGATCGCTTCACGACCACAGCGCAATTCGCCGCTGCGCTTGGCAGCGCAGCACCTGTTCCCCCGCCGTTTTTCGGCAGCCGATCACGCCTCCGTCTGACAGGCGCTGTCGCGGCCGGCGCGGTGGTCATTCTCGTAGCCGCCGTTATCGTCGCGCAGCGAAACTCCACGAACAGTGCGCCCGTCTCGTCCGCAAGGGTCGCGGTGCTTCCGTTCGCTGTGCGAGCAGGCGGTAGCTTCGCCTATCTGGCCGAAGGGATGGTGGATCTGCTGAGCCGCGATCTTGATGGAGCGGGCGATCTGCACGCCGTGGATCCCGGTACGATCCTGACCGCCGCGTCCCGTGCAGGCAGTGACGGCCTGCTCGACGTTAGTCGCGGCCGCACAGTCGCGCGACAAGTCGGTGCGGGACTGTACGTCCTCGGCAGTGTGAACTCGGTCGGGCCGCAGCTTCGCCTGCAAGCGGCGCTGTATGACGTCTCCAGCGGCAGTGACAGTGCTCAGTCCCGGGCGTCGGTCGAGGGGGACAGTACACAACTCTTCGAGCTGGTTGACAAACTTTCGCGGCAGCTGATGGTGCAGCGCGGGAGCGGGATCGGGTCGCGCCTTGTTGAGACTGCGGCGATCACCACGCGCTCCCTCGTAGCGCTCAAGGCGTACCTCGACGGTGAGCGGCGACTGCGTGCCGCCAGTCTGGAGGTGCCTAAACTCGACTCCGCCATCGTGATGTTTCAGCAGGCCGTGGGCGAGGACAGTCTCTTCGCGCTGGCGCACTACCGGATGGCGGTGGCGGCGGGCTGGGCGAATCGCCATGGCCTGTCGACCGCAGCCGCCTCACGCGCCTTCACGCTGAGTGATCGGCTTAATGCTCGCGATCGCCGGCTACTGGCCGCCTATGTCGACTTCCGTCGAGGCGCTGCAAATGACGCAGAGCGTCAGTATCGCGCGATCCTGCAGGACTACCCAGACGACCTGGAAGCGCGCTTTCAGCTCGCCGACGTGCTCTACAACTACAATCCGCTTCGTGGCAGACCCCGCGGGGAGGCGCGCGAGCCGTTTAACGACGTGCTTGCGCTTGATCCCGGCTTTCTTTGACCCATATGACCCATGTGGGACCTCGCCGTGCGCGAGGACGACTACGCGGCTGCAACGTCGATGGTGAGTCGGTTGAAGTCTCCGCCACCTTCCATGCAGATTTTGTTGACGTTCGCGCGCGGCGACTCCGCATCGCGGGCCGCAATTGTGGAGCGAGCGCGCAACCTGGATTCGCGACAGTCGCAGATCGCTGCGCGCTATGTGGCCACATTCATCCAGGACTTTGCTGCGGCTGAATCACTTGCGCGGCTCGACCTGCAAAGCCGGCGGTCACCTGCCATTCGTGTCGGAGCGCAGATTTTTCTCGCCTGGCTCGAGCTCGCCCGCGGGCGGTGGAGCGCCTCCAAAGCGGCGTTCGCCGCCGCGGAGAGAATGGAGGAACGGTCGCCGCTCCTCGCGCAAAGAGCGATGGCCGCCTCACTCCCGTTTCTGGCGGTGCCGCGGTCTGACCTCGAATCGATTCGGGCCGAGCTCGCTGCATCGAATTCGGGCGCTGAGGCCGCCGAGCCTGACGCCGGCCTGGCAGTGCGCCTCCAGCCGCAGCTGCGTCTGTACCTGCTCGGGCTATTGAGCGCGCGTCTCGGCGATCAACCGGGCGCCGCGCAGTTTGCCGCGGAGATCGACCGGACCGAAGGACCTCGGGAGGCACGCGACGTTATTCGCGGCCTCGCGCAGACAGTACGGGCCGACGTCGCGGCGCAGAGCGGCCGCATTGTGACGACACGGCCCGCTGATCAAGGCGCGATACCGCTCGAGCTCGTGAGTGTGCGTGCCTTTGCGAACGTGCGCGAGTATACGATGGAGCACGCGCGCTACCTGCATGTGGTTCAATTGCGAGCGAAGGAACAGCACAATGAGGCGCTACGCTGGATCGAAACGTCCTTCCAGGGATCCCCCAGCGAGATGGTCTACCTCGCGCCGATGCAGTTGCTGCAAGCCGAGATCTACGAGCGACTCGGCGAGCGTCAGAAGGCGCTCGAGCACTATCGCCGCTTCGTTTCGCTCTGGCGCGATTGCGACGCAGCGCTGCGGCCGCGTGTGGAAGAGGCCGAAGCGGCTATTGTGCGGCTCGCGCGGC
>JACCRF010000168.1 GCA_013813715.1 Gemmatimonadaceae bacterium
GGCGGGAGCACGTGCTCGCCTGGTCCCCAATCGGCGCGGCGCTTGGCGAGGCGATTGGCGCGACGATCCACCGCACCGTGATCGATCCTGTCGCCGCGGCCCCACGAATGGCCACCGTTGCGCCGACCGGATTCACCCGGAGCGGCAAGCCACTGAGTGCCGCGCAAATGGCTATGCGAACGCGCTGGAGCAACCAAGTAACGAGCACCCGTACCACCACACCCGAACCCCCGGCTCACACGTGACCGGACAAGCTGCACACCACGCCTTTATTGGGATTATTCTCTTAACCAGGAGGACACGTCTACTGAACTAACTCAGAGGACATTTCTACTGAACGTTGACAGTCCCAGGTTTATGCTTGCGGCGCAGAGGCAATCCGCATCATACTGGCGCGTGTCTATGCCGGATGTCCTCTCCTTTTGGGGCAAGGCCGCGAACGGACCTGATGGCCAGATCGTGGCTCATCCCGTGGCCTGTCATCTACTTGACGTTGCGGCTGTAGCGGACGCCATGCTCATAGCTCGACCTGGTTCGCTCCGGCGTGTATGTGGCCTTCTCGGGCTCGAGAACGAGGAAACGCGCGGACTCGTGGTTGCGTTAGTGGCGCTTCACGATCTGGGCAAGTTCGCTCCAGCATTTCAAGGCAAGGTGCCGACCCTCTGGCCCGACGCGCTCGGAGCCTTCTCGGGACAGGCACCGCCCGGATTTCATACGGACGATGGGTGGGTACTGTGGGAGTCCGAGCTTGGAACCTGGTTCAAGAATCGTGTTTGGCCAGACGCAGGAGGCGTGCTCGATGTTCTGGCTCCAGCGGTGTTTGGCCATCACGGGCGACCGCCCAAGGAAAGCAGGGCGACCGCGAGTCAACGGTTCGGACGAGGAAAGGCAGCTGTCATGACATGCGCCGAGCTCGTCTTGTCTGTTCTTTTAGTTCCTCGAATTCACCGCGCTCCCCCGGACCCAGAAGCTGTACGCGTCGCGAGTTGGTGGCTTGCCGGCTTTGTGTCCACTGCGGATTGGATCGGTTCCGGCGCATCGTTCAACGTAGACTGGTTTGAGCGATCTCGAGGACTCAGAAACGACACAACACTTGTATCGTATTGGCGAGAAGCGAGAGCACGCGCTGAGCGGGCTGTCTTTAATGCCGGTGTGGCCTCGACCGAGGCTGCAGCAGAACTGCCTTTCTCCACTCTGAGCGACAAGGATCGAACGCCGACAGCACTTCAGAAGTGGGCGATTGATCTTCGGCTTCCGCCGGGCCCTCTCCTGTTCATACTCGAGGACGTAACGGGATCGGGGAAGACTGAGGCAGCGCATGTTCTTGTTCACAAGCTTATGTCTGGCGGCAGGGCTACTGGAGCTTACTGGGCGATGCCGACACAGGCAACCGCAAACGCGATGTACGAACGTCAGGCATCGTCAATCGCGAGGCTCTACGCCCCATCACCAAAAAGGCCGTCGCTTGTGCTGGCCCATGGGCAGCAGCGCCTCCACGAGGTGTTTCGATCCACCGTCCTTGGGCATGATCTTGAACGGCCGGAACCCGCGACCAACATTGCTGTCACCGATGGAATCGACGAATTGCCAGGGGATATAGCGTGCGCGGCGTTCCTCGCGAACGATGCGCGCGCGGGTTTCCTCGCGGACCTGGGTGCTGGGACCGTCGATCAAGCGATCCTTGGCGTCCTCCCATCGAGATACAATGCGATGCGCCTGTTTGGGCTTTGTGAGAAGGTCTTGGTTATAGATGAAGCGCACGCGTACGACCGCTATGTATTGGGCGAGGTTAAGGAACTGCTAAGCTTTCACGCGGCTCTTGGGGGTTCAGCGATAGTTCTTTCGGCGACTCTGACCCGACGCGTTCGGGAAGAAATGGAAACCGCATGGAGAGAGGGGATCGCTGCATCCGGAGCCTCCATCCAGTTGAACGCGGCATTACCGAGTCAATCGGGTGGATTTGGCGACGCATATCCACTCGTTACAGTGATCAATCCGGGCGTCACCGAAACGATTCCTATTCCGGCAGTATCCTGGGCCACAAGAACGGTTCCCGTACGGCTCGTTTACGAAGAGGATGAAATCGTTCAGCACATCGAGGTCGCATCCCGGCAAGGGGCGTGCGTCGCGTGGATCCGAAACTCGGTAGGCGATTGCATCGAAAGCGCCGAAAGGCTTAGGGGTCACGGTCTGCTTCCGATTGTTTTTCACGCGAGGTTCGCGCAAGTCGACAGGCAGCGGATTGAACAAAGCGTCATCGGTTGGTTCGGCGTGAAATCCACGCCCGACGACCGGCGCGGCCGAGTCATCGTCGCGACACAGGTCATCGAGCAATCACTCGATCTCGATTTCGATGTGGTGGTTTCCGACATCGCACCTGCTGACTTGTTGATTCAACGACTTGGCCGGCTTCAACGTCACGAGCGAGATCGACCAGCTGATCTGAGGCGGGAGTTCGTGATCTTTTCTCCACCGGCCGATGAGAATCCGGAAGCAGGGTGGCTGAGTGGACCGTTCAAACGGACTTCGTTCGTGTACGAAAACGCGGGCGTGCTGTGGAAGGGCATTCGCAAACTTCACTCGAATCCCGAGATTGCGGTCCCTGGAGGGGTGCGCGCGATCGTGGAGGATGCATATGGTCCGGGCCCGATTCCCGAACCGTTGGAAGCTGCGTGTCTCAGGGCAACAGGCCGTGCGAGCGCCGCCGCGTCAACGGCGAAGTATGCGACACTGAAGGTTACGAACGGATACTGTTTGGATCAGGCGTGGTGGAGCGACCTTCACCTGCGCACACGACTAGGCGAGGAATCGACGACGCTGCGGATCGGACGGGTTAGCGACTCGGGCGAAATTGTGCCTTGGGCCGACGACGAGCAACCGGCATCGCGAGCATGGGCGCTTTCGGAGGTCAGGGTATTCTCGTACCGCGTGCCAATTGGTTCGTCGGAGGTTTCGTCGTTCAGGAGTGCAGTTGCGCGGGCGAAACGCGACTGGTCGGAGTACGACCGCGAACTGCCGTTGCTACCTCTGGTTTCGGCAGGCGAAGGAGTATGGGAAGGGTCACTCGTACGGCCCAACGATAGGCCGATTGCGTTTCGGTATACGTTGCAGGACGGCCTTGTGATGGAGACCTCGGCGACATAATTGTTATCAGTCGCGACGTGTGCGCTGTTACCTGCGGCGGCGGGTATGAACCGGCTAGGACATGGGGGCGGATCCAGTAAATGCTCGTGATTCCCCGCTATGCGGGGATGCTTAAGGCTAGTACAGGAGGGTCTGGGAGTCCACCTAGTCTTGACTTTTCCGAGACGCACGCACAGTGTCAGACCCGGCGAGCAGGATACCGTCTGAATATCCAATGCAATCTTGGAGTATGGCATGAGCGGTTTCGATCTCCGCAGCGAGAACTGGATCCCGATGCGTCGCCGAAGTGGTCGCGTCGAGTGGGGTGCCCCACATCTCATCGTGGACGACGTTCAAGACGATCCGATAGTGTCGCTCGCTTCGGCCCGGCCCGATTTCAACGGCGCACTTACGGAGTTTCTTGTCGGGCTGCTCACGGTGGCACTTCACCCGGAAAAGAGTCGCGACTGGGGAACCTTTTGGCAAACTCCCCCTTCGCAGACTGAGTTCGTTGACGCTCTCGCGGCGCTTCCTCCAGCCTTCGATCTTGACGGAGATGGCTTTCGCTTCCTTCAGGATAGCTCTCCAGAAGATCTTGAATCAAGCGAGCACTGGAGTGTTGAGAGCCTGCTTATCGGTTCGCCTGGAACGACCGCTCGCGACGCATCACGCCGCACTCACGTGACGGATTTGTTCGTTAAAGCTGGACGGGTAACCCGAATGTCGCGGTCCACGGCAGCAACGGCGCTCCTCACCATGCAGACATACGCGCCTGAAGGCGGGCGCGGGCACCTGACATCTCTTCGTGGTGGCGGCCCGCTCACCACGCTGGTTGACCCGCGCAAGGACGATCAGCTTGAGCCGCTCTGGCGAAAACTATGGGCAAACGTCGAGACGAAGACCGACCTTCGAAACCGTTCCACCAGTAATGCCAACTCCGTTGCGGACATTTTTCCATGGATGGGGCCGACGCGAGCCTCCGATCCACCAAGTGCGCATACGACGACACCAGACCAGGTCAGCCCGCTTCAAGCCTACTTCGGACTTCCGCGTCGGATAAGACTCGAGTTCGGTGGCCCCGGAACCTGCGACATAACGGGGACACACGACGAGAACACAGTCGTGGGATTTCGCATGCGCGCGTATGGCACAAAGTATCGGGCATGGAAGCATCCGCTCTCTCCCTATTACAAAGCGAAAGGCGAGTATTTCCCCGTTCACGGGAAACAGGGAGGTGTGGCGTGGCGCGACTGGATGGGAATTGCGCTCGAAGCACCCAGTGACGAAGTAGGTGCACCGGCCGCAGTTATCCAATCGTTCAAGCGGCGATCGACTGACCTTGGTCTGGGCATCCGCAAGTTTCGGCTTCACGCATTCGGATTCGACACGCGGCAGAACAAGGCTCGCGGGTGGACCGACGCGGCGTTGCCAGTGTTCGTTACGCCAGGCGAGGACAGGCAGCAGCGTCTCTACACTCTCGCTGACGCGCTTACGAATGCTACCGGCATAGTATCGACTGCCCTCCTCAGCGGCGTCAAGACTGCGCTGTTCTATCGCGCCCAGGACAAGAAGAAAGCGGACTTCAGTCATTTCACCGATCAACTCTGGTCCGCCACCGAGGGGGAATTCTATTTCGCGATCGAAGCGATCGCGCGATCGGGGGTGCAGGACGACATCGCCGACGAGCTCGTTACGCACACGAAGCAGGGTTTTGGCAAGGTGCTCCACCGGAACGCGCTCGAAATCTTCGACCGCTCCTGCCCCAACGCCACATTCGAACCTGTCAAAGTCAGGCGGCGGATCGCGGCAAGGTACGATCTCGTGATGTCGCTCACTGGATACTCAAAACTTGGGCAGATGCTGTTTGAGCGTCTCGAGATACCGATCCCCACCGGTGCGTGGAAGAAAGGCGGCCGGAAACGTTCACAGTTGGAGGCAGGATCACAATGACAGAACCAGTCACCCGACCAGAGGCAGTTCCATCAGCCAGAAAGAAAGACACGCGTCGAGACGATGGCGAGAAGGCCAGGACGTGGTGGTTTACACTGACCCACCGGGAGAGAGGCGATCGCGGCGCGCTTGCGGAACTCCGTCGCTGCAGATCTCCCGTCGATGTACTGGGCATACGTCCCGCGATCGCTCTTGCACGGAATCTCGGTGTTACCGACAACTCGTCTGACGACCGAACGCGCAACGTACTCGATCTTGCCAGAGTTCTCGCGCGCGTGAAGGAGGACGATCCCAAACGGCGGCCAATGCGTGTCGCCGGTTTTCAGAAGTTCGTAGATCCTATGGCTGCTTCGGCAAAGAGTGATGAGAAACCAGTCCTGTCCGAAACACGGCTCGCGAGGTTGCTGCGCACGGGAGAGGGAGAGGAGAAAGTCATGGCATTCGCTCGACTCATTGCCCTCCTCGGCGGCAAAATCAACGTTGGCGCGCTCGCATCAGATTTTCTGTACTGGAATCACCCCGCGTTCGGCGACGGCATTCGCGAGAGGTGGGCATTCGACTATTACGCCGCTGGGAGCGCCGCACCCGATACATCCAACCAACACAATGAGGAAACCGAAGAATGACGACCTTCCTGCAGCTCCACGTGCTCACGGCGTATCCCGCTTCGAATCTCAATCGTGACGACACCGGCCGGCCCAAGACCGTGACCTTCGGAGGCGTGCCGCGCCTGCGCGTCTCCTCGCAGAGCCTCAAGCGCTCTTGGCGAACTTCTTCCGTTTTCGCCGACCACCTTGGCAGCCACCTGGGGAAGCGCACCCAGAGGCTCGGCGAGGAAGTACGGAAGCGTCTTGTCAGCGGCGGGATGGCAGAAAGAGAATCGCTGGAAATCGCACGCAGGATCGCGCAGGTGTTCGGGAAGGTCACCGATCCGGGCGATGACGATCCCAGCTTCATCAGGCAGCTTGCGTTCGTTTCGCCGGAAGAGATGGATCGTGCCATGGCTCTCGCCGACAAGGCGCTCGCCGGCGAGGATATCGAAGGAGGATTGAAGGACCTTCTCGGTACAACCGACACCGCGGCGGACATAGCCATGTTTGGGCGAATGCTGGCGGACAGCCCGGGCTTTAATCGCGATGCGGCGGTTCAGGTGGCGCACGCATTCACGACGCATAAGGCAGGCGTCGAAGACGATTACTATGTGGCTGTTGACGATCTCAAGAATGCTGCGGAGGAGAAGGACGCCGGCACATCCTTCATCGGTGTTCAGGAATTCGGGGCAGGCCTCTTCTATATATATGGTTGCATCGATTGTGACCTCCTCGTCGCTAATCTCGGCGGGAACGCCGCGATAGCGCGGAGTGCGATCGCCGCACTCGTCGAAAGCGCGGCGACGATCTCGCCCCGCGGCAAGCAGGCAAGCTTCGCTTCACGGGCTCGCGCGTCATTTGTTATGGCCGAGCGTGGCTCGCAGCAGCCACGAACTCTCGCAGCCGCGTTCCTGAAACCGGTTCGGCCGGCCGAATCAGAAGGCGATATCGTCATGGCGTCGGTAGAGTCTCTCTTGATGTTCAGGGAAAACCTCGACAAGGCGTACGGTGCGTGTGCTGATGCGCGCGAGCACTTCGTCGTCACTCCGGTGGCCGCCGATTCGACGGGAAGTCTCGAGTCTGTGGTGAACTTCGCGCGTGAGTCGGTGTCGTGACCGATTTTCTCGCGTTCCGCATCTTTGCGCCGCTGGCAAGCTGGGGTGACATCGCGGTCGGGGAGGTTCGTGGTTCGTGGGACCACCCGAGTAGATCGGCCGTGCTCGGCATGATTGCGGCTGGTCTCGGCATCACCCGCGACGACGATGCAAAGCACGAAGCACTCGAGCGAGGCTATGGCGTTGCCGTTCGTCTCGAGGCTGCAGGCTTTCCGCTGACGGATTTCCACACAGCTCAGACGGCCACTGAATCGAGTCTGCGCAAGCGTTCTCCCGTCACTCGTGCCGAGATGCTCATGACCTTCCCGATCGAGACCATGATTTCGCGTCGTACCTACCGGCAGGACGCTCTGGCGACGGTCGTAGTCTGGGGCAGGCCTGATACGCCGGACAACGTCCCCCTTCGATCAGAACGATGGTCAACGACTGATTTCACTGCTGCACTGCGCAACCCGCACTTCGTATTGTACGCGGGCCGAAAGGCAAACGTACTTGGAGCGCCGCTTGCGCCGATGGTGATCATGGCAGATACGCTGGCTGCGGCCTTCGAGTCATACGGCTCGTGCCCAGAAATCATCGGGGAACGAATCCGGCCACGGGATGGGTGGGGACATGTTGTGCTGCACGATCGCTGCGATGGTTTTGAGAGCGGGCTCAAGCCGGTTGCGAGGTTGACGCGTCGCGACGGGATTCTCAACCGTGGACGCTGGCAGTTCGCGCAGCGTAACGTCGAGCAAAGCCTGTTGCCCGGAGGAGCTGGGCAATGACGGCGCCACTTTATTTCACGCGTGCCGAACTTCGCCGTGACGCGTCGATGGCCGCGGTCAGGCAATTGCTGAATCCGACGGGTGATTCAGCTCGATTCTCTGCAGGGCACCAGCTGGTCTGGACGCTATTTGCGGGCGATCCCGCTCAGAAGCGCGACTTCCTCTGGCGCGAAGCGAAGCCGGGTCTGTTCTACGTGTTGTCGCGACGGCGGCCAGAGGATCCTCATGGCCTTTTCGATCTTGATGAACCAAAACCGTTCGAGCCGAATCTTCGGGAGGGCGATCGGCTCGCTTTTTCTCTTCGTGCCAACGCGACGGTGGCGCGGGGCGAAGAGCATGGTAGGAGAGGGAAGCCGTGCGATGTCGTAATGGATGTGCTGTATCGGATGCCAAAGACCGAGCGTGCCGTTTCCAGATCCGCGACTATCGACAAAGCTGGATACGAATGGCTTGCCCGCAGGGGCGAGAAAGACGGATTTGACATTTCTTCGGAGCCGAAGGAGGGGCATCGCGAAACATCCTCGGGCAGCTCTGCTCGGGTCCTAAGCTACCGGACGTTAACGCTTCCGCGGCGGGGTAAGCCGGCTCGAATTGGAGTTCTCGATTTCGAAGGAAAGCTCCAGGTCACTGATCCCGAGCGTTTTCTTCGTGCAATTGCAAATGGAGTTGGGCGGGCGAAGGCATTCGGGTGCGGTCTGATGTTGATTCGGCGCGTGTAAGTATCGTGTCTACCGGAGAGTATGTCCCGCTTCGGCCCATCGCGATTAAGGATCGATCCGCGATCGTCTTTCTCAAGTATGGCCAGCTGGATGTAGTTGACAGCGCGTTCGTTCTCGTTGATGAGAATGGCATGAGGGTACAGATCCCTGTCGGAGGGCTGGCTTGCCTGATGCTTGAGCCAGGAACGCGAGTCACCCACGCCGCTATTGCCCTTGCAGCCAGAGTAGGGTGCCTTGTTGTCTGGGTTGGCGAGGCGGGGGTTCGTGTGTATGCAGCCGGTCAGCCCGGTGGAGCTAGGGCTGACCGGCTCCTCTACCAAGCGGCTGCGGCGCTTGATGAGTCTGCGCGCCTGCGTGTAGTGAGGGCCATGTATTCGATGCGCTTTGGTGAGGAGGCTCCGGCGCGCCGGTCCGTCGATCAGCTCCGCGGTATCGAGGGTGCGCGGGTTCGTGAGATGTACCGTAATCTCGCAAGATTGCATGGTGTCTCCTGGGAACGGCGAAAGTATCGCGCGGACGAATGGGATGCGTCCGATGTCTCCAACAAATGCTTGTCGGCAGGAACGGCGTGTCTGTATGGCTTGTGCGAGGCGGCAATTCTTGCTGCGGGATACGCGCCCGCAATCGGGTTTCTCCATCGCGGCAAGCCACTGAGCTTCGTGTATGACATCGCGGACATCTTCAAGTTCGAGTCCGTTGTCCCCGCTGCGTTTTCGGTTGCGGCGCGCGTGGCACGTGGCGACGGGGAGGGGCCCGTCGAGCGCCAAGTTCGGATTGCCTGCCGGGACATGTTTCGGCGCACCAGTCTTCTCGAGCGTATCATTCCCACGATTAGTCAGCTGCTCGATGCCAGTGGAATCGCTCCCCCGGCCGAGGCGCCGGAAGGCCAACCGCCAGCCATTGAAGAAATGACTTCGGGCGATGCTGGTCATCGTCACTGAGAACGCGCCGCCTCGGCTTCGAGGGCGTCTTTCACTGTGGCTCCCCGAGATCAGAGCGGGAGTGTATGTAGGCGTCTACTCAGCGCGGACTCGAGAGAGAATCTGGAGTGAGGTGTGCGCGATGATCGACGATGGGTCCGCAGTGATCGCGTGGTCGTCAGCCACCGACTCTGGATTTTCCTTCGACGCAATCGGTGAGAATCGTCGAACTCCAGTTGATTTCGACGGGTTGACGCTCGTGCGTTTTTCGGCTCCCGACCCGTCGGTCGAGAACGGCGTTGTGTCGGACCAAATAGACCGGTAGCCTCCGGCGCGCGCGCGCAACCGCTTGGTGCGCCTTAACTTCCCAGTAAGTGAGTTCCCCGCGCGCGCGGGGATGAACCGTAGCCGAGGTAGCGGCCATTTTCCCAGATTTGGAGTTCCCCGCGCGCGCGGGGATGAACCGGCCAGACTTTCGTCGTCGATGGCGGCGCGCAGGAGTTCCCCGCGCGCGCGGGGATGAACCGGACGCCACCGACCAGGCGTGGCACTCACTCAAGAGTTCCCCGCGCGCGCGGGGATGAACCGACGGAAAGCGTACAGCAGATATATGA
>JACCRF010000097.1 GCA_013813715.1 Gemmatimonadaceae bacterium
GCCAAATGAGTGGCTTGACGTGTCTCAACGTGACACGCAGCACAAGGCGCGCGGGACTGGGCCGAGTTATGCGAAGAGCTTTCTTTGATATGGCCTTTCGACTCACTGGGACGGTCGTGTGTGATCTAACGCCAATTAGACAGTCATCTTATGCAGCGAGGCGTAGGGAAGCGCAACGGTCTCCGCTGTCTAAATCCACGCCGACGAATCCGGGAAGTGCCACGCAACAAGGACATGATAGGGGGGGCTCAAAATCGGTCGATTATTAGACAGCATTTCTTCGCTGTCTAATTTCCCTGAGCTCCAGAATTTGGCCGAGCATCCGTCCGAAGATGCATGCGCGCAAGCTCCCGGCCTACAGTCGATCGGCAGGACCGCCGAACACCGAGCCCACCGCGATTCAGCACATGCGTGTAAACCATCGTCGTTCGAACATCGGAATGACCGAGCAGCTCCTGAATGGTTCGAATGTCCGCTCCACTCTCGAGAAGATGGGTGGCGAACGAATGGCGGAAGGCGTGACACGTCACACGCTTCCGAAGCCTCGCCGCAGTCGCAGCCTCCTTGACCGCGCGTTGTACCTGAGTCTCGTGCAGGTGGTGTCGGCGAGCTACCCCCGAACGGTCAACAAATGTCCGCGTCGCGGGGAACAGGTAGAACCACGGCCATTCACGATCCGCATTCGGAAGCTTTTGCGACAACGCGCCGTCGATCCCGGTAACGCGAACACCGCGCCGCCCATCAGCCCGCCAGGTCGCGTGCGACGCACGCAGCACTCGCTCGACATCCGCAACCGCCGAATCTGCCAGCGGAGCTCGGCGATCCTTGTTGCCCTTGCCGCCACGCACCGTGATTTCGCGCCGCTCGATGTCGACATCTTTCACCCGCAATGAGACGCACTCGAGAATCCGCAATCCGCTACCATAAAGCAGTGAGACCACCAATCGAGCGGGATCGCGAATATGCGCCAGAATCTGCCGCACGTCGTTCGCCGACAACACCACTGGCAGCCGCCGCGGAACGCCGGCCGGTACGACGCCAGATACCGGCGGAAGCGGTCGGCGGAGCACTCCGACGTATAGAAAGCTGATCGCCGCTAGCGCCTGATTTCGCGTCGAAGCCGAGACCCGCTGGCGCACGGCAAGGTTGAGAGGAAAGCCTCTCGCGCCCAGCCGCCCTGCTTAGATTCTCAACCTGTGACCAAGACCGCATTCATTGTGGATGGTATCCGGACGCCAATCGGCAGCTTCAGCGGATCGCTGTCGCCGGTGCGCACCGACGACCTCGCCGCCCACGCCATCCGGTCGCTCGTTGACCGCCATCCGGACATCCCGCCGGACGCGATCGCCGACGTAATGATGGGCTGCGCAAACCAGGCCGGCGAGGACAACCGCAACGTAGCGCGAATGGCGTTGCTGCTCGCGGGGCTTCCAGTGACGGTGCCTGGAGAGACAGTGAACCGCCTCTGCGCGTCGGGAATGAACGCGGTGGTCAGCGCCGCCCGCGCGATCGCAAGCGCTGACGGAGACGTGTTCATCGCCGGCGGCGTAGAGCACATGACCCGCGCCCCGTACGCTCTCTCGAAATCAGCTCAGCCGTTTGCCAGGAACGCCGAGCTGTTCGACACCAGCATCGGCTGGCGCTTCGTGAATCCGAAGATGCGGGAGATGTACGGCATCGATTCCATGGGCCAGACAGCAGAAAATGTCGCCGAACAATACGGCGTGTCGCGCGAAGACCAGGACGCGTTTGCCTACCGGTCGCAGCAGAAAGCCGCCGCCGCACGCACAGCCAGACGTTTCGAGCGCGAAATATCGGGAGTGCCTATCCCGGCTGAGAAGCGCGGAAATCAACCAACGGTGTTCGCCGAGGACGAGTTCATCCGGCCAGAGACGACTCGGGAGATCCTGGCGACGCTCAAGCCCGCGTTCCGCGCCGACGGCAAAGGAACGGTGACGGCCGGCAACTCGTCCGGCATCAATGACGGAGCGGCGGCACTTCTGGTGGCGTCCGAAGCCGCTGTCGCGCGCCACGCCCTGCAACCGCTCGCTCGTTTCGTCTCGGCGGCGGTCGCCGGCGTCGAGCCTCGGGTCATGGGGATGGGTCCGGTGCCTGCCTCACGCATGGCGCTGGAAAAGGCCGGATTAAGTATCCACCAGATGTCGGTGATCGAGCTCAACGAGGCGTTCGCCGCGCAATCACTGGCGTGCCTGCGCGAGCTCGGCATTGCCGACGACGATTCCCGCGTCAATCCCAACGGCGGCGCAATCGCGCTCGGCCACCCACTCGGCATGTCAGGAGCGCGGCTGATACTAACCGCCGCGCATCAATTGAGGGAAACCGGAGGTCAGTACGCTCTTTGCACGATGTGCATCGGCGTCGGGCAAGGAATGGCAACGATCATCGAAAGAACTTGACCAACATCTTCGAGTTCGACGGCTTCAAGCCGGTTATTCACGAGTCGGCGTTCATCCATCCGAACGCAACCGTGACCGGCAACGTCGTCATCGGCCGCGACGTTTACGTGGGACCAGGCGCGGCGATTCGAGGCGACTGGGGCGGCATCGTCATCGGCGACGGCTGCAACGTCCAGGAGAATTGCACCATTCATGTTTTCCCCGGCGTCACCGTCGTGCTAGAGGAGAGCGCGCACATGGGCCACGGCGCCATAGTTCACGGCGCAAGAATCTGCCGCAATGCCCTCATCGGGATGAACGCGGTAGTGATGGACAACGCGGTAGTAGGAGCCGAATCGATAGTCGGCACGCTCTGTTTCGTGCCTGCCGGAATGCAGATCCCTGAGCGCAAGGTCGTGGTGGGCATCCCAGCCAGGATCATGAAGGACGTGAGCGACGAGATGCTCGCCTGGAAAACAGAGGGAACAAAGCTGTACCAGTCGCTGCCTGCACAGCTTCGCGCAACTCTCCGGCCCTGCGAGCCGCTGCTAGAAGTTCCGGCCGAAAGACGCGAGCAGAATCCGAGCTACCAGACCTGGCGACAGACATCCGGCCGAGCCGGCGACGAGGGACAGGAATAGAAATGGCTAAACTGAGGAGTTACGCGCAGGGCGAGTGGGTCGAGGGATCGGGCAAGGCGACCGACCTCGTGCACGCGGTGACGGGAGCGCACATCGCCGAGGCGACAAGCGAAGGCCTCGATTTCAAGGGGATGCTCGATTACGCGCGCAACGTCGGCAATCCGAAGCTTCGCGCGATGACGTTCCACGAGCGCGCTCGGATGCTCAAGGAGATGGCGAAGTACCTCATGGAGAGGAAGGAAGAGTTCTATACCCTCTCCGAGGCCACCGGCGCGACGAAGACCGATTCATGGATCGATATCGAAGGCGGCATCGGTACCTTCTTCGCTTATTCCAGCAAGGGACGCCGCGAGTTTCCGAACGAGACCTTTTTCATGGAAGGCGCGGTCGAGCCGCTGTCCAAAGACAACACCTTCGTCGGCCGCCACATCTGCGTTCCACTCGAGGGCACGGCGGTCCACATCAACGCCTTCAATTTTCCCTGCTGGGGCATGCTCGAAAAGCTGGCCCCCACGTTTCTAGGCGGAATGCCGGCAATCGTGAAACCTGCCACGATCACGTCCTATCTCACTGAAGGAATGGTGCGCGCTATGATCGAGTCGGGGATCATCCCCGAAGGTGCCCTGCAGCTCATCGTCGGCGGCACCGGCGACCTTCTCGACCACGTCACCGGCCAGGACGTGGTGACTTTCACCGGCTCAGCGACCACCGGCAGGAAACTCAAGGCAGGCCGCGCGATCGTCGAGAACTCGGTCCGCTACAACCAGGAAGCAGACTCGCTCAACTTCTCGATGCTCGGCCCGGAGTCCACGCCCGGCACGGAAGAGTTCGATCTCTTCGTCAAGGAAGTAGTCCGCGAGATGACTGTAAAAGCGGGGCAGAAATGCACCGCGATCCGCCGCACCATCGTGCCCGAGCCGATGGTGGACGACGTGATCAGGGCGATATCCAAACGACTCGGCGGCGTGAAAGTCGGCGACCCGCGCGCGGATGGAATCCGGATGGGTCCCCTCGTCGGCAAGTCACAGGTAACCGACGTGCGGGCCAACCTTGAAAGTCTCAAGAATGGATCGGAGATCGTCTATGGCGACCCCGACAACTTCGACATCGCCGCGGGAGACAAGGCGAAGGGAGCGTTCTTTCCGCCTACGCTCCTCTACTGCGATTCGCCCACGACTGCGGACGGCCCCCATCAGATCGAGGCATTCGGACCCGTAAATACGGTGATGCCATACTCGAGCGTCGAGGAGGCGATCGAGCTGGCAAAGCTGGGCCGCGGCAGTCTCGTCGGCTCGCTGTTCACGAGCAGCGACGACGTCGCCCGCGATGTCGTGCTCGGCACCGCGTCGCATCACGGCCGCATCATGATTATCGACCGCACGAGCGCAAAGGCATCGACCGGTCACGGGTCTCCGCTGCCAGGACTAGTGCATGGTGGCCCCGGCCGCGCCGGCGGCGGCGAAGAGCTCGGCGGGTCACGCAGTGCTCTTCATTACATGCAGCGCACGGCGCTTCAGGGCTCGCCGACGACTCTCACCCACGTCTCCAACGAATGGATAAAGGGAGCCGCGCAGCCGTCGGACCGCGTCCATCCGTTCAGGAAATACTTCGACGAGCTCGATATCGGGGAGACACTGATCACTCACCGCCGCACCGTTACTGAGGCGGACATAGTCAACTTCGCGGGCATCAGCGGAGATTTCTTCTACGCCCACATGGATGATGTCGCCGCGAAGGACTCGCTGTTCGAGAAAAGAGTCGCGCACGGTTACTTCGTGCTGTCAGCAGCAGCGGGACTTTTCGTTGATCCCGGGCCCGGCCCGGTGATGGCCAACTACGGCCTCGACAATCTGCGGTTCACCAAGCCCGTGTACGTGGGCGACACGATTCAGGCGCGGCTCACGTGCAAGCAGAAGACAGCAAAGGAAACCCCTCCTGATGCTGTGCCCCAGGGAGTCGTGGCGTGGGACGTGGAGGTGACGAACCAGGAGCAGGAGCCCGTCGCCGTCTACACGATTCTTACGCTCGTCAAACGAAGGGTCGAGGCGAACGATCCCGATGCCAACGACGCTCCCGCAGGCGTGGGCGACAACCCGCGGGCACCCGAGACGAGAGAGCCCGTCGCCGCAGACAAGCCGGTGGAGACGGTCTAAGACGGCCGTCCTGGACCGGTCAGCTGCGCCGCGGAGAACCTGCGCGCGGAATGATCGGAATGCTTTGCGTAACGAGAGGGGAAATCTCGGCCTCGGATGAAGCTGGAGCCGCAGCATCACGGGGCCGCTCGCCCAGTCGCGCCATGAACCTCTGCTTCTCCCGGAGCCCGGTAACATCCACGAGGAGGCTGCTCGTAGCCGACTCGACGTTCCGCATCCTTTCCTCCAATCCGCTGAGCCTGTCGCCGGAGGCAGGCTCACCTTTGCGGAGCCGGTGCCAGGTAATCATCAGATTTTTGGCCACATACCCGGTCACGGCCACGAGCACGACGAGCATCAGAAGGGCGGGGAGTTCGAAGACCATAAAATCCCAACGGCGCCCGTCCAAAAATTGTTTCAGCCGTCAGGGATGCCTGATTCCCGCCCTATTCCACCTCGTTCAGCATCGCTCTCAACCGGGGCAGCATCGCCTCGATCTCCTCCAGAGAAACAGCGCCCGCGGAAAGCCGGAACCACCCCGTCTCGCCCCGCACGCCGAACGCCTTGAACGGGACGACCGCGACTCCTGCCCGATCGAGAAGCAGCAACCGGATGTCCTCGTCGGTCGTGAGAGTCCGCCCGTCCGACGCCTTTCCATGCAGCCTGAACTGCGCCGAGAAGTAGATCGCGCCCTGAGGGTTGATCGAGTCGACTGGAAGGCCTTCAGCCTTGAGCCTTTCGAATCCGGCGTGCATCGCCCCGAGCCGCTCGGCCAGCCGGGCATCCATCTCCGTCCTGAAGCGCGCAATCGCCTTTTCGTCTGCGAGGAAAGCCCCCACCGCGGTCTGCTCCGGCCGCGGAGCCCACGCGCCCGCGTGGGACAGCAGGTCGCGCATTCGCACCCCGATCGCGGGCGGCACGAGCATCCATCCAAGCCTCAACCCGGTGCCTGCGTACGCCTTGGATACACCGTCCGCGGAGATGACATAGCGCGCGGATTCCGGCACGACCGCAGCCGGGTACACATGCTTCTGCCCCTTCGAAACGAGCGCGCCATACATCTGATCGTGCAGAATGAACAGGGGACGCTTTCCCACGACCTCACGTTCTCTGTTCTCGTCCACGACGGCCGTGAGTATCTCCGAAAGGTGCTCTTCGCTCATCACGGTGCCGGTCGGGTTCCCCGGCGAGCAGATGCACAGCATGGCCGCACCAGGAAGATGCGGCGCGAGCTGATCCAGCGTAGGCTGAAATCCCGTTTCTGCCGCTGCTTCGACAACCACTTGCTCTGCACCAACGAGCCATGCGTAGGAGTCGTTCTGCCAGGATGGAACGGAGTAGAGAACCCTGTCTCCCGGATTCACGACGGCGCGATACGCTGCGTAAAGAACCGGACGCCCGCCGCTGCAGACCACAATCGCATCCACCGGATACCGCACGCCTGCAGTACGAAACACGTAGTCGGAGATCGCCTGTCTGAGCGCGAGCATGCCTTCAGGCGTCGGATAATTCGTCTCGCCGCGAGCGACGGCGTCCTGGATGCCGCGCGCCAGCTCCGGCGGAATCGGAAAATACCGCGGATCGAAATCGCCCACGGTGAGATTCACGACCTTCTCGCCTTTCGCGAGCATCCCGCGCACCTGACGCGTGATCTTCAGAATCCCCGATTCCTGCAGACCGCGGACTGAAACCGATAGCGCCTCGTCGAGTGACTTCTGATCGCCGAACTCGAGAGGCCGCCCTGCGTCGACTTTCATGCGCGGGATTCTAGCTCGATGGAGAAGGTGCGTCCAGCGCGTTATACTTCGCGGTTCCCCCGCTTTCTCCAGCACGGAACGAGTTCAATGAGATGTTTTCTGGCACTGCTCGCGCTAACCACGATCAGCACCGCGATGTCAGCTCAGCCGAGTGAACGCGATATGGCGCGCGCGAAGCGTGTCCTCGCTTCCACTCCGCTCGTGGACGGCCACAACGACCTTCCGTGGGAGATCCGCAGGAGCACCGGCAACCCGCGCGATGTGGCCGCCTATGATCTGAGAAAGCGCACTCCCGGCCACACCGACCTCAAGCGCTTGAAGCAGGGGATGGTCGGCGCTCAGTTCTGGTCCGTCTACATCCCCGGCGAGGTTGGCGATTCGGGATACGCGCGAGTGCAGATGGAGCAGATCGACATCGCGCGCCGCATCGTCGCGATGTATCCTGACCAGCTCCAGTGGGCACTGACGGCGGACGAGATTCGGAGCGCCTTCAAAAAGAAGAAAATCGGATCCCTGCTCGGCCTCGAGGGCGGCCACGCCATCGAGAACTCACTCGGAGCGCTGCGCGTCTACTACGACCTCGGCGCACGCTACATGACGCTAACGCACAACGTCACCACCGACTGGGCCGACGCCGCGGCCGACTCGGCGCGCCATGGCGGCCTCACGCCCTTCGGGAAGGAAGTGGTTCGCGAGATGAACCGGCTCGGCATGCTGGTGGACCTGTCGCACGTGTCGCCGGGAACGATGAGCGACGCGCTCGACGTCTCCGAAGCGCCGGTGATCTTCTCGCATTCCAACGCCCGCGCCCTCGTGGACGTGGTGCGCAACATTCCTGATTCGATATTGAAGCGACTGCCGGCCAACGGCGGTGTCGCGATGGTGACATTCGTCACGTCCTTCATTTCGTCCGACGCAGCCACCCACGATGTTGTGGAGAACAGAACACTCGCCTCACTCCGCACCAAGCACGGTCAGGACACCACGGCCTTCCGCGCCGAGTCAGAGGCGTGGACCGCGGCACATCCGCGGCCCGTGGTCACGCTGTCCAAGGTCGCAGACCACATCGAGCACATCCGCAAGGTCGCGAGCATCGAAAACGTTGGCATCGGTGGCGACTTCGATGGCATCAGCGTCACCATCCACGGGCTTGAAGACGTCTCGAAGTACCCGGCGCTATTCGCCGAGCTGGCGCGCCGTGGATGGTCGGACGCCGACATGAAGAAGGTCGCTGGCGAGAACATCCTCCGCGCGTTGTCGAAAGCGGAAGCGGTATCCGCGCGGCTCCGTGGAACCCGCCAGCCGTCCACGAAAACGATCACCGAGCTCGATGGAGCCACCAGCGCGCGATGACGACGGAGAAACCGCAATGAACCGAAATCGATCGAACGTCAGAGACGTACTCGCTCTTGCCGCCGCGCTAGCGCTTGTCGCTGCGTGCCGCGGCGACGGAGCGGACGCAGCATCCGCCAACGAAGTGAGCGATGCCGCGCCGGCCGCGCCGACGACCGCCGCATTTGTCGCGGCCCCCGGGACGACGGCCGACCCGGTGATGGTCAAGGTCTACAAGGATCCCAACTGCGGATGCTGCAATAAATGGATCGAGCATCTCAAGGAAAACGGATTCAAGGTGGAGTCGATGGACATGCCTGACCTCTCGCTGCTCAAGCAGAAGCACGGCGTGACTGACGCGCTTCAGTCATGTCACACCGCCATCGTCAACGATTACGTGATCGAGGGGCATGTCCCCGCGGACGTGATCCGGCAGCTTTTGAGAGAGAAGCCCGCGGTAGCCGGCCTCGCCGTTCCCGGAATGCCGATGGGCTCGCCCGGCATGGAGGGTGCAACGAAGGAGAATTATGACATCCTCACCTTCGATCGCGCCGGGCGCACAAAGGTCTACGCGCAGAGGTAGCACGCCGCGATGACTCCGGCCGCAAGGAAGGCAGCCTGGATGATCGTCGGCGCCGGAGCGGCGATGGTCGCCAGCACACTCATCGAGCGATCCCTCGCCGCCGGCTGGCGCGCGGCTACATCTGACGACCCGCCGTACGGGCTCAAGACGCGCGATGCTGGCTGGCGGCATGCCCTGCTCTGGGCAGCGGCCAGCGCGCTCGCCCTGGGGCTCGGCGAAGCGTTCGCAAGACAGGGTGCCGCGGTCGGCTGGGAACGACTGACAGGGAAGGAACCTCCCGCGTAAACGCCCAGGCTGGCCAGCAGGAACAGCCAGGCCGTGCGCTGACGGTGGGCCCGCTCGCGGCCGTTCGGCTCAACTGCTCAATGACCGTGCTGGGTTAGGAAAACCCTTGCGCCGCACCGGGTGATTATTTATACATAGTTTGTGCATAATCACTCAGCAGGATCGCTCTCGTTCTCGTCCCACCCCGCAACCGACCCTTCGCGCCCCGTAATCCGGCCAGCGACCGGCAAGGACGCCGATCAGATTTGGGGGCTCGTAACCTCGTACGCCGCGGAAGGCCTCATGCTTCCCCGGACTCTCGAACAGGTCGCCATGAGGATCGACAGCTATGTGGTCGCATCGGTTGGCAGCCGGATTGTCGCGTGCGCGGCGCTCGAGGAATACTCGCCGTCGCTCGCCGAAGTGTCTTCGGTCGCTGTCGCGAAGAGCGAGCATGGCAACGGCCTGGGCACCCAGGTAGTACTCGGCGTCGAACGCCTCGCCCGCGCGCGCGACGTCGGCGAGTTGTTCGCGCTGAGTCTCACGGATACTTTCTTCCTGTCCATGGACTACACGCCAGCGTCCATCTCCCGGTACCCGGAAAAGCTGGCCCGCTACGAGGCGCTTCGTGCTGAGGGAGTCGAAATCGTCCCCAAGCCCTGCTTCCAGAAGATGCTCGGCGAGAGCTGGCAGCTTCTGCAGCTCGTAGCCGACGACGACGCGAACTCAGCAGTGCCGGCCCGCCGCGCTAGCTGATCCTCAGCGCGGAGGCTGCGTCGCCGCTGGTGCTCCCCTGGTGAAAAAAATGTAATCCGTAGTCGCCGGCGTTTCGCCAGCGCTTCGCAACATCAATGCGACCTGGGCCCGGTGATACGCGCCATGCAGGGCGACGTGCAGGAGGATGTCCTCGAGTGACGATGTGAACTCATCGCCCGCCGAGTTGCGGTACGTGATGCCCCCGTGAAGCTGCTCCGCCGTCGCGTCCGCGATGATTCTCTCGAAAGCTTCGACGTTTTCGCGGCCGACGCGCGCGCACTCTTCCAGAGTCAGCGTCGGCCATACGGCCATCGCAGCCTTTGCGCCGGTAATCCGCGTGAGCCATGTGTGCTCCGCGCCGAGCACGTGCGAGTAGATCGCCATCGCGCCAGCTACGGAACTCCGGGAATCGTGGAGACTCTTCAGAGCTCGGTCGTCGGCCCACGCCATGTGCGCGAAAAGCCGGTGAAGATGGTTCATTGGCACCCCATGCAGTTGGGATAGGCAGGCGTACGTGGTGCGGCCCCTCACCATCATGCCCTGGATGTGTGCGATCCGCCAGACGTGTCGAACGCGAGCTAACTTCAGCCCGTGGATATCCGGCGCGCACGTCTGGTCCTCCTTTCGATGATTGGCATTTTCATCGTCCTTCGCGCGATGCTCCAGTTCTCGCCCGATTCGGATTTCGATGTCGCCGGCTACAACATCCATCACCTCTTCACCGGCCTTCTGCTCATCGTCGCCGGCGGGATTCCCCTTGCGCTGTTTCCCGGAAGGTCGCTGCGAACCGACGCTGCCTCCGTGGCTTTCGGCGCCGGGCTCGGAATGGCGCTGGACGAATGGGTGTATCTCATCGCTACCGACGGCTCGAACGCATCGTATCTGCTTCCGGTATCGCTCAGAGGCGGCTTGGCGATGGTTTCGCTTGCCACCCTCTATGTCGTCGTGCTTTATATGGTATCGCGGAACCGCCGCTGACCCCCGCTCACTCGAAACAGATTACGATGCATGGTCGTCCCGCGGTAGCGTCCGTCGCGTCGCCTTTCCTCGGCGTCTCATTGTTGCTCTGTGCCTCGGGTTTCGCGGCCTGCGCGACCGGCGGCGCCGCTGCCGGATCCGCCGCATCGCCTGCCGCTTCGGCCTCCTCGGCGGAACGAATCGACGCAGCGATGAACGCGCGGATTCGCGCCGAGGGAATGGAGAGATCGCGCGTTCTCGAGACGGCGATCATGATCTCGGACATCCACGGGCCGCGCCTCGCGGGCTCGTCTGGTTTCATGACCGCAGCCAACTGGGCACGCACCCAGCTCGCGGAATGGGGGCTTGCCAGCTCGCGCCTCGAGCCGTGGGGCCGGCGGGGGAAAGCGTGGGAGCTGGAACGGTTCTCCGTCGAGATGCTCGCTCCTTATTACCTCCGGATGAACGCGATTCCAAAGGCCTGGAGCCCAGGAACGGCTGGCATCGTAACCGGAACGCCAGTGCTCGTCACCATCCGCGGCGACTCCGATTTCGTTCGATACCGGGGAAAGCTGCGCGGCCGCATCGTCATGAACGGAGGGACAGCGGTGCCGCGGAATCGCTTCGACGCTCCCGCGCGCCGCCTTACCGATAGAGAGCTCGACTCGCTCACGCGCATCACCGATCCGGGAGAGCCGCGGACGTACTGGGAGGACGCCGACGGTTTTCTCGAGGCGCTCGCGCGCCGCAAGCGTATCGACGACTTCCTTCGCGACGAGGGCGCGGCGGCACTGCTCGAGCCGAGCAGAAACGCCAACGCGATTCTCACCGCGTCGCACGTCTCATATTCCACTGACCGCACCGGTGCAGTACCCGCGTTCATGGTCGCACGCGAGCACTACGACGCGATCCTTCGCCTCGTCGAGCGCCAACGCGCCGTCCGCCTGGAGCTATCTCTCACATCGCGATTCACACAAACCGATTCGCTGGGTTACAATGTCGTCGCCGAGATTCCCGGAACGGATTCTCGGGTCGGACAGGAAGTCGTGATGGTGGGCGGCCACTTCGATACATGGCAGGCCGCGGCAGGAGCAACGGACAATGCGGCCGGATCCGCTGTTGCGATGGAAGCGATGCGCATTCTGAAGACTCTCGGCGTTAATCCCCGACGGACGATCAGGATGGCACTGTGGGACGGCGAAGAGCAGGAAGACTACTTTGGATCGATGGGCTACGTGAAGCGCCACTACGGAGATCCGGGGCCCATGCGCCTCCTTCCCGATCACGCGAAATTCTCGGCGTATTTCAACGTCGACCACGGTACGGGGCGAATTCGTGGCTTCTACCTCCAGGGCAACGCGGCCGCTCGCCCGATTCTCGCCGCGTTCCTCGAACCGTTCCGCGATCTCGGAGCGTCCACACTCAGTATCAGCAACGCGGGCAGCACCGATCACATGCCATTCGCGTCGGTCGGGCTTCCCGCCTTCAACAGCATTCAGGACCCTATCGACTACGATCCGAAGACCCATCACACGTCGCTCGACTTCGCGGACTATCTGCTCGAGGACGATCTGAAGCAGTCGGCGGTGGTCATGGCATCCTTGCTCTACCATATCGCGATGCGCGACGAGCGCATGCCGCGCACTCCCCTCCCTGCACCGAAGAGGGCCAACCGATGATCCAGAATTCCGGTACGCGGCACTCGCTGCCCGCCGCCCGTCGAATCGTAGAGCGAATGTCCAGAATCGAGAGGTCGATACGCGGCAGATAGACGTGGAGATGCGAATGGAGGAGATGACGCAGGCCGAGATGATCGCGGACGAGCTGAGACGCGCCCTGCTCGGCGAGGCGTGGCACGGCCCTTCCCTCTACGAGCTCCTGGAGGGGGTCACCGCCGATCAGGCAGTCCAGCGGCCGATCGCCGCGGCTCACAACATCTGGGAGCTCGTTCTGCACATCACATCCTGGGCGAATATCGCCCTCCGCCGCATCGCCGGCGGCCAGGTCGAGCCCTTCGGAGGCGAGGACTGGCCTGTGCCGGGAGGCGCCTCGGCAGAGCAATGGGCGGCCATTCGCGCCGAGCTCACCGCGAGCCACGAGCGTCTTCGAAAGGTCGTCCTCGGGCTGACAGACCAGCGACTCGCAACGAGCGCGCCGCAAAGCTCGCGATCTGTCGCGGCCATGCTGCACGGCGTCGTTCAGCACGCCGCTTATCACGGCGGGCAAATCGCTCTCCTGAAAAAAGACGTATCCATTTACCATCGGCGAGCGGCACTATGACTGACTTTCGAAGCACGCGGCCCGGCCCGGACGAGTATCCTGATTCCACCGCCGGGTACGTTGGACGAGTACCAGATGGGGATGTGCTGGAGACCCTGAGCCGGCAGATCGACGAAACGACCGCGCTTCTGCGAGTCCTGCCCGAATCGATGGGCGACCATAGATACGCGCCAGGCAAATGGACAATCCGCCAGGTGGTCGGCCACCTTACCGACGCCGAGCGAGTGTTCAGCTACCGCGCGTTCCGGTTCTCGCGCGGTGATGCGACGCCCCTCGCCGCCTTCGACGAGAACACGTACGTGAATGCGGCGCCTTTCACGCGAGTGAGCCTGCGCGATCTCATCGATGAGTTGGAGCATGCTCGCCGGGCCACCCTGCACCTGTTCCGCAATCTCGACGAAGCCGCGTTCGCACGGCGCGGCATCGCAAACAACGCCGAGGTTTCGGTTCGCGCTCTGGCATTCATCATCGCCGGTCACGAGAACCATCATCTGAACACGATGCGCACGCGGTATCTCGCCGCGCCCGCCGCAGCGTCCGGAACCGGCTGATGGACCGGCGCCGGTTCGTGCAGCGTGCGGCGGTCACGGCCGCCGCCTTCGGCATCTTGCGCAACACGCAGGGATGCGCGCCCGCGGGTCCCGTCGCACCACCCGCGCCCATTCCCTTCCCGGGCACATTCCAGGAGCTGCGCGACCGCTTCTTCCTCTACAGTCTCGAGCGCAACCCGGTCACGTCCACCTACCTCGGCGGCGACGGCTATAGCCCCGAGCTGGCGACCGCGAATGCGCGGCTGCGGGATTACCGTCCGGCTTCCCTCGCAAGCGAGCTCACGTTCTACCGCAGCATGAAGGCCTCGATTGCGCTTATTCTCCCCGTGTCATTGTTACTGCGCGATCGCGCCGATCATCAGCTCATGTCGGCCCAGCTCGACTTTCTCATTCACCAGATGCAGGACCTGCACTACCACCAGCGGGCCCTGGACACCTACGTTGCCGAACCGTTCCGCGGCGTAGACTGGCAGATACAGCAGATGACCGACGCAGGTGGCGGACTCCTCGGCGGCGAGGCCGACTGGCAGCAGGTGGTCAACCGGACTCTTGCCATACCAGCGTATCTCGAGGCTGCGAAGGTGAATTTGCTCGCCGGCAAGCGCGGCGGAATCATTCCCGACAGGCGGATGGTCCAGCGCGACGGAATCAACGGCAGCGCGTCGAACGCTGAGTATTTTCGCACGACCCTGCCTGCGCTCGCGGCGCGGCTCATCGGCTCGCGTCCGTTTGCGCCGGTAATGCTCGCGCAGATCGGTGGCGCGGGCATCGCCGCCGCGACCGCATGGCAACAGTTCGCAGCGTTTCTCGCGCAGACTTACGACGCAAACGAAGCAACAGATCGGTTCGCACTGGGCGAGGTCGAATATCAGTGGCGGGTCAGAAACGTGCTTCGTGATCCGCGCACACCGGCCGAGCTCTACGAGTACGGTGCCGCTCAGGTGGCGCTGTACACGACGAGGATCATCGACGCCGCTAAGGACTTTTCCCGCGAGGCAAAGCTCGGTCTCCCGTTTTTCAGCGAAGCAGACAGTGCAGCAAGCGTGCGGCGCGTGATGGAGTTTCTCTCGAAGGACGCTCCGAAGGACGACGATCAATTGTTCAAGTGGTATCGCGACGCCGGGGCACGGGCGGTGGCCTACGGCCGGGAGCACAAGCTCTTCGACATTCCGGCCACGTATCGGCTCGACGTCGTGCCTACGCCACCGGTGTTGCGTAGCACGATAGACGCGGCGTATTACCCTGCCCCGCCATTCAAAAAAGGGGGCGTGGGGCGCTTCTACCTGACCCCGACGGGCAACGATGCGGCGACGCTGCGCGCCAACAACTTCGCTTCAGTTGCCGACACGGCTGTACACGAAGGCTTCCCCGGTCACGACTGGCATTTCAGGTACATGAACGAGCGCGCCGCCGATATTTCGAACGTACGATGGCTCACACCGGGCGCGGTTGAGGACTCGTCGTCGATGTGGGGCGACTCGATGGCGCTCGAGGGCTGGGGCCTGTATTCGGAAGAGCTGATGGCAGATGCGGTCGCGAATCATCCGCACGGATTCTATTCGACGGGCGAGTACCTCTATGAGCTCCAGGGTCAGCTCCTTCGCGCAGTACGCATCAGAGTCGACGTCGGGCTGCACACCGGGCGGATGACGTTCGATGAAGCGATAGACTACTTCAACGCGCACGTATCGTTCATGCCGGGCGCCAGACTTCGCGCCTCCACTGATCCGGCAGCCCGCGCCGCGAACGACGGAGCCACCCGCGCGATCTATCGCTATTCCAAGTGGCCGACTCAGGCCATCACCTACAATCTGGGCAAGAACGCGATAATCGAGCTTCGCGAGGCCTGCCGGGCGCGAAGCGGCACGGCGTTTTCTCCGCGCGAGTTCCACGAGAGATTCATGAGGGAAGGCCCGATTCCTGTCGCCTACGTTCGTGACGATTTCCTGGCCGCATGTGGCAATCCGGTCGCACCGGCATGACCACGCGGCGAGGGTTTCTCTCTGGGATGGCCGCCGCCGGCCTTGGCGGCAACGCGATTTTCCGCGAGAGCGCCATCGCGTCGCTCTTCCGCGCCAATATGATCGCCGGCGATCGCTCGGCCGAATCTGTCGCCGAGGACGAGTCGTACTGGAGCGAGATCCAGCGTGCGTTCGACGTCGACCGGACGATGATCAATCTCAACAACGGCGGTATCAGTCCGACGCCGAGTCATGTGCTCGAGGGGATGATCCGCGACTTGAAGTTTACCAACGAGCTGCCCGTCGAGCACATGTGGCGCGTGCTCGAGCCGCGGATTGAAAGCGTGCGTCGCGATCTGGCGCGCGAGTTCGGTTGCGATCCGGAGGAAATGGCGATCACCCGCAACGCGTCCGAGTCGAACGAGATCATGATCTTCGGGCTCGACCTCCAGCCGGGCGACGAGGTCGTGATCTCGAATCAGAACTACGGGCGGATGATTGCCGCCTGGGAGCAGCGAGTCCGCCGAGACCGCATCGTGCTGAAGCAGATCGCGTTCAAGGTTCCGCCGCCGTCGCAGCGCTACATCGTCGACCAGTTCAAGGCCGCGGTGACGTCGAGGACCAAGGTGATCGAGCTGCCGCACATCACCAACCTCACCGGGCAGATCCTGCCGGTAAAGGAAATCGTGGACTTCGCCCGGGCCCGCGGAATCGAGGTGCTGGTGGACGGCGCGCACGCCTTCGCCCATTTCCCCTTCAAGTGCGACGACCTCGGGTGCGACTTCTACGGCACGAGTCTTCACAAATGGCTGCTGGCGCCTATCGGTACCGGATTTCTCTTCGTGAGGAAGGAAAAGCAGAGGAAGCTGTGGCCGTTGATGGCCGCCGCAGCGACCCAGGACAACGACATCCGGAAGTACGAGGAGATCGGAACCCATCCCGCGGCGAACCACAACGCGATCTCGGCCGCGCTGGCCTTTCACCGCGGCATCGGCGCCGACCGCAAGATCGCCCGCCTTCGCTATCTGCGTGACAGGTGGGCGAAGCGACTGTTGGCGGAAAGCCCGAGAGTGAAGGTACTGACGCCACTCGAGAAGAGCCCGTATTCCGGAGCGATCGGGCTGGTGAGTGTGGACGGTCTTCCTTTCGACAAACTCGGCGAGTGGTTGATGAGCAAGCATCGCATCGTGAACACGCCGATCCTGCATCCCGAGTTCAACGGACTCCGCATCACGCCGAACGTCTATACCACCATTGACGAGATCGATGTCTTCGCCGACAAGATGATGGTGGCGATCAGCAAGGGAATCGCCTGACAATGCAAAACGGGCGCGATCATCGCTCCCGTTTTGCGTCGTATCAGTCCTTGCGGGTCTTGCTTCCCTTCGGCCGGCCGCCCTTTCGAGCCGCCTTGCCGTCCTCGATCATTTGATCGAACGCCGCCTTGGCGTCCTTCATGAGCGCGGCGTGGTTTGCGCGGCGATCGCGCTCCGAGCGCTTTTTCTCGAGGGCGTAGATGGCCTGAGGCGTCTTCGTCTTGCCAGGCATATGAAAACCTTGTGTCGTATGTCGGATATCGTCAGCGCTCCGCCGGCAGTCGCCGCGCGGAGCGCTCTTTGGTATCAATCAATATAACACGTTTTGTGACTTTCCGTGATGCCAGAGCATCGGTGGGTGGTGGGTCTGAGTCCGGACGCGTCCTCGATCAAACCCGCCGCAGCTCAGGAAACTTCCAGAACGCCCACATCGCGTAGCCGAGCATCATCATCGCTCCGCCGCCGATCGCCCATTGGACGTTAGTCGCGTTAGCCACCGCCCCCCCGATCAGCGAGCCGATCGGAGTGAAGCCGACATAGACGAAGACGTACGCCCCCATCACCCGCCCGCGCAGCCCATCGGGCACGACAGACTGGAGGATGCCGTTTGCGAGCGCGCCGTTGATCAGCATCGTGAGGCCGAGGAACAAAAGAACTCCAGCGGCGATCTCGCGGTCGTCGATGAGCGAAAAGAGCATCGTTAGCAAAGCGAACGAGATCGTCGAGATGACGTACAGTCGCCCGCGCCGTACCCGGGAACTCAGCGCAGCAAGCGTCAGCGCTCCGCATACCGCACCGATTCCCACGAACGTCACCAGAATCCCATAGCCACTGGCATCGGTGTCGAGCACGTCGCGCGCGATCACCGGCATGAGAGTGAGATACTGGAAGCCGAAAATCGAGTACACCGCGATCACGCCGAACAGTCCGGTCACTTCCCGCCTCGACCGCATGTACGCAATCCCTTCGCGGAATCCCGCAATTGCCGCGATCTTCGTTTCCGCCGGTACGAAACGCGGCAGATGAATGGCCAGCAGGAACCCCACCACCGCGATGTAGCTGAGCGCGTTGATCCCGAAGCACCACGACAGTCCGGCGCCCGCGATCACCGCCGCCGCCGCCGAAGGGCCGATGATCCGGGCGAGATTGAATCCGCCGGAATTGAGCGCGATGGCGTCGACGATGTCTTCACGCCCGACCAGGTCGACGATCAGCGCCTGGCGCGCCGGGATCTCGACTGCGCTGATGAGCCCGTTCACGAGCGCGAGCCCCACCAGAAGCGGAATCGTGATGCGGCCTGAGAAGACAAGCCACCAGAGTAGCGCGGCCTCGATCGACAACAGCATCTGCGCGATCGTGACCAGCCGGAGCTTGTCCGTCCGGTCAACGATCACTCCCGCCCAGAGTGTGACGAAGAAGATGGGCAGCGAGCCGGCCGCGGCCACTACCCCGACGATTAGCGCGCTATCCGACAGCTGCAGGGCGAGCCATCCCTGCGCCACCTGCTGCATCCACGTCCCGATGAGCGAGACTGTCTGCCCGATCCAGAAGAGCCGAAAGTTCCGATGCGCCTGGAGGACACGGAACGGGTTCAGCGATCGGGTGGTGGGCGGCATTCAGTTCGTGGATTAAGGGCGTCTACGCCCCTCACGAACAAAGCCAACTATCTCGTCGCGGGTCAGCCGCAGATCGGTGCCCGGCACATCGAGGGGTGAACCCTCATGCAATTCCGGCCGGAGGACGAACGACTGGCCGTCCTTTCGGCGGATACGGACGGACCCTTCACGCCGAGCTCGCTCGAGAACCGCGGCGAGTCGCTGGCGCGCCTCGGAATACGTATAGACCTTCATCCTAGACCTCCAACACAGTTATCCCCGCACGCGCCGCGGCACGCGTCAGACCCCGGTCGAGTGAAATGAGGCTGCATTGCTGCCTCTGCGCACATGCAATCACATAAGCATCATAGGCGTAGATGCCCAGCTCGTCAGCAAGACGCAGCGCATTCTCGAGCGGAACCTCGACGTACCTGAGCGGAATTCGCTCGTATGAAGCGAGCGCCTCGTAAACGAGGTCGAGGCTGACCCGCCTGCGCTTGAGCATCGCGGCGAAAGCGTTGCCGATCTCCCAATGCACGGACGCCGGCGCGACCAGCTCAACCCCCATGGTCTGCCTTATCAGAACATCCCGTGCCGGCTCGCGCGCCACGACCGCAATCAAGACCGACGTATCGACTACAAGTTCCATATTTCAAAGGTATTGTACAATTGTACATTATGCTGTCGACGGGCGCCTTTCAAGCTCACCGTTTCTGGTCGAGCCGGAAGCCGGTAGCGCCGTTTGTGGCCGGCAGCCGGCAGCAGGGTAGTTCTATGTCCCGTTCCTGATACACAACCTGCGCACCAACAAGTATCTTGGAGCCATGCGACCGCATACCTACTCCAGGTTCAGCCCGGAAATGGCCGACGCCGTCGACCTCCAGGCGCTGCTCGGCAAGCTCGCCGATTATCTCCTGCAGTCGGGCTTCGCGGGCGGGCGACAGTTCGACGCGTGGGGAGATCCCAGCGAAGAGGCCGACCGCTCCCTCGAGGGTCTCAAGCAGGCAATCCTCGATGCGCTCATCGACAGTGGACAGTTCACGCCGGAGCTGCTCGAAGCCCTTCGCGGCGACGGCGGCGAGGAATCCGAGGAGAAGCTGGCAAAACTCCTCGATGATCTCGTGCAGCGACTGTCGAGTGAAGGCTTTCTCAACGTGGACGCGCCACCGCAGGTTCCGGCGGGCCACCAGCCGGTTACCGGCCGCGGTGGTCTCGCCCACGCCGCATCCAGAAGTGTTCAGTTCAATCTCACCGACAAGGCAATCGATTTTCTCGGATACAAGTCGCTACGCTCCATCCTGAGCTCGCTCGGCAAATCGAGCTTCGGAAGTCACGACACTCCGTATCTTGCGACCGGCATCGAGGCCGACGGTTGGAGCAAACCCTACGAGTTCGGCGACGTCCTCAATCTCGACGTCAACGCGACGCTGCTCAACTCGCTCGCCCGCACCGGCTCGCTCGAGGTACCCCTCGATCTCGACTACAGTGATCTGATGGTGCGCCAGTCGGAGTACCGGTCATCGTGCGCGACCGTGCTGATGCTCGATACGTCGCATTCCATGATTCTGTACGGGGAGGACCGGTTCACTCCGGCCAAGAAAGTCGCGCTCGCGCTGACGCACCTGATCCGGACACAGTTCCCGGGCGACACTCTCCGCGTCGTGCTCTTTCACGATTCCGCGGAGGAGATTCCGCTTGCCACGCTGCCGCAGGCGCAGGTCGGGCCGTATCACACGAATACCGCCGAAGGGCTGAAGCTCGCTCGCCGGATCCTCTCAGCGCAAAAAAAGGACATGCGGCAGATCGTGATGATAACCGACGGAAAACCGAGCGCGCTCACGATGCCCAACGGACTCATCTACAAAAATTCGATGGGCCTCGATCTCGCCGTCGTCAGCGAGACGCTCAAGGAAGTCGCGAACTGCCGGCGCGCCAGCATCATGATCAATACCTTCATGCTGGCCCGCGACCGGGCGCTCGTCGAATTCGTGAAGAAGGTGTCCGAGATCAGCCGCGGAAAAGCGTACTTCACGAATACGATGACGCTTGGCCAGTTCATCCTGATGGACTTCCTCCGCCGAAAGACCCGCAAGGTTTCCTGATACCAGATGCCCCGCATGAGATTCCTGATTCCCATTGGATTCGTCCTCTCGTCTCTTCTCGTCGCGAGTAGTCCATCCCTTTAGGGATACGCGAAGCCATACAACACCGACTCCATGAGCATCGAGATCATAAGAACCGGGACAACCCGGGCCGAGCTGACAACAGCGGCTGAAGAGCTTTTTGGAGACATGGTCAAAGCTGTCGTTGACATTCAGCGCAAGCTGATGGCAATAGGCGGAGAGCTCCATTCCGACGAGGAAAGCGCTCTGCTGGAGGATGGTTCTGAACAGAACAATCTGTGGGGAATAAATCTGTATCCGGGCGAGGAGGGCGATGACTGGATCGAGTTCGACTCGATGATCAATGTTCGTCCTTCTGTGAAAAATCGCTCGCGCGATGTCGAGGATTCGGCATTGCGCGAATCAATTCGCGCAGTCGTCGCAGACCTGCTAAAGGAATGAGGCACCGGTTGTGAGCCTGCACGCAGAATTGGCCTCCGGCCGGTGGCGTGAGATGACCCTCGCCCAGCAGCTTGCCAATGTCGGCAGCGAGGTTGATCGCGCGATCCGGAGCTCTCAGGCTGGGCGATCCGGGCGATTCGAGAAGGCACTCGATCGGGCTCTCGAACTGTTCGATCTCACGGCGGGGGATGATCGCTGGCACGGGCCCCGGCGACGGGAAATTCTGCGTGCCCGTGAGGAATTCTGCCGGCTTTTCTACGACGACGACTCACCGCCTGGCTCGGCCCGCAGTCTGAGCAAGTACTTTCTCCAGTTCGCGGTGCTCGCGCGCGCAAGAGGGCCGCGAAAATGAACGGGCACCCTTTCAGGGACACAATGCGAAGTCTCACTGTACGGATTCTCATGGGAGCGTTCGTTGTCGCGCCGATGGCGTAAGCTCAGTCACGGGGCGACGTACGTGCCGACGACCGGGGCGCGTTCGACCTCGTCTTGGCAAACGGCCGCGTAATCGACCCTGAGAGGGGGCTGGACGGCATCCGGTCAGTCGGTATCCGCAACGGCCGCATCGAGGCCATCTCGCGCACTCCGCTCCGCGGACGCAAGGTGCTTGACGCGAGCGGACTCGTTGTCGCGCCCGGGTTCATCGATCTCCACTCGCACGGCCAGGACCTGCCAGGAGCGCGCATGCAGGCGTTTGACGGCGTCACGACTTCGCTCGAGCTCGAGGCTGGGGCCGCGCGTCGTGATGCGCAGCTTCTTTCTCCCGCGCGATCCAAGAGGCAGGTCGGACGAATTCGCTCAGCTCGCCACTTACTTCGACACCTACGAGGCGAAAGATCGTTGAAAGGATGCAGGACAGCGCACCGTCAGTCGAACCTCGCGTATCGCCACTCAACGCCATAGTAGCTGAAGCCAATCGTGCCGTCACTCACCACGCCGTGAACGTCACGCAGGGTAAAAAAACCGGCCGTGTCGTTCGACTTCAGGTAATGCAGCACGATCGTTGAGTCCGAAACCGCGTAGAAGCCGGTTTCGATCACGTCGAAGCTGAATGCCCCCCATGGCTCTGGTCCGCAATCGAAATGGCCCTTTCCCTCAAAGGATCCGTCGGGCGAAAGCACGAGCAACCCGGAATTTATAACGCAGTTGTACGGCCCTCCTGCAAAACCATCATAAAGCTTCATCGATGTCCCAGTCGACGTTAGCGCGAACGAACCGCCAGGGTACCCGCTGGACATTGAGGTTGCGCGGAAGGTTACCTCGAGCGGTTTGCCTTCGCCTTCTACGGTTGCGAGCAGAGTGTTCTCCCCGTGCCGACCGAGAAACCAGAGCACGGTTGCCTCGCCGTTCCCGTTCGCAACCTGGGAAACAGGGCTCTTCCACCGACCCACCCATGGGGTGCCGTCTGGCCCGACCTCAATTGTGCCGAAAAAACCGTCCCCCGCAGTAACCGCAAACGTCACCTGCGCGCCGCTAACAGGCTTACCGGAGAGATCGCGAACGGCCACGACTATTGGCTGGAGGCGATCGCCGGGTCTGGCTCGCTGGTCGTCTCCGGCGATCTTGATTATTTCGGCCGGCTTATTTGGTGCCGGCACATGGGGCCCCGGCGAGTCGTACTCCAGCTCACTCGGTGCCGTGGCGCTTTCACAGCCCCCTGCGCTAGCCAGAACGGCCAGAGACCAAAATGCCGCCTTTCTTAGCGGTGCCCGCCGCGTGCGCCAGCACGCTGCCAGGAAGACGAGAGCGCATAGAACGAAACGGTTGGCAGCTCGTTGGCACATGGTCTCCATCCTGCGGCTTTTGCCGATGTTCAGGGACTGCTGTCATGCCCCCGTTTGTATACGCGCAGCGGCGCCTCCAATCCTGCCAATCCCGGTTGCGGGCTGCGTCAGGTAGCGAGCATCGGCATGGACTCACGACGCAGCCCGCGAATCCGCGATAGATCGGCTCATGAAACGAAAAAGACCCCCGCTAACCGGAGGGCTCCTGAATCCGGCTGGGCAGGGTCGATCACGGCGTTTGTACCGTTCAGCGGCCTCGAACCGGGAATCAGGCCAAGCAGCGGGGGCATGTTGTAGTGCATTCCCATCGCGCCGGCGCTCGAGGCCTCGCAGACGGTCGTGGCACGGTACCCGTCCGCGAGTACCACGGAAACGTCATGATACCGCGCGGTCGCCGCACGCGCTGTCGCCAGGAGCCGGGCAAGTTCAGGATTGCCGGCCCACTGAACAGCAGACCGTACCTCATCCGTTCCACCTGTGGATGGCGTCGAGGTCGTCAGGTTGGAACAATCGCCGCCTTCTCCGGCCTACCTGCAGACGCGCAGCAGCCTCCGCGACCCTGCCCGGTCCGTTCTGGGAGGAGAACGTCGCGGGATCAGGAGACCACGACGGATCGTAAGCGGAGATCGGTCCGCGGGCGGAAGCTGAACCCAGGACGGCTCCCCGACGTTGCACGAAACACGTCGCACGGTATTTTGGAGCTTGCCCTTCATTAGACACCGAAGTGCTCCGTACCTCGTCCGGCTGGACACAGCCCCGCGTCGCCAGGCCCACATCTATTTGCGCAGGAACCTCGACGAGGCTATCAATGCGCCGGGGGGGAATTTGGACCGACAAACGGAACCCGACGTCACGGAGGCGCTGATCCGGCTGCGCGAGCGCGCGCCCGGAGCGATGGACCGCCTGGTACCGCTTGTCTATGAGCAGCTGCGGCAGATCGCCCACCGCCAGCTTGGTGCCGAACCGGCTGGCCATACTCTCACCACTACCGCACTGGTGCACGAGGCTTACCTCAAGCTCGTGGACCAGTCGCGTGTCCACTGGCAGGATCGCGCGCACTTCTTTGGCGTCGCGGCGCAAGCGATGCGCCGAATCCTTATTGACTATGCGCGACGTCATCGCGCGGTCCGGCGCGGCGGAGTTGAAGGGCTACCGCCCACGCCGATCTCACTCGACGAAGTCGAGCTTCCCGTCGCTGAACGCGCGGACGCGCTCATCGCGCTCGACGAGGCGCTCGAGCGGCTTGCCCAGCACGACCCTCGCGGCGCACAGGTGGTGGAGTGCCGCTTCTTCGGCGGCCTCACCGAGCCGGAAACGGCTGCGGCGCTCGGCATTTCAGAGCGCACGGTGGCGCGGGAATGGGCACTGGCGAAGGGCTGGCTATACGGAGAGTTGACGCGTGACGTTGGCTGAGACGGATTGGGAGGCCGTAAAAACCGTCGTTGCAGAGGCGCTCGACCTGCCCACGGAAAGCCGGCATGCGCACATCCAGGCGCGGTGCTCCGAACCGGCGCAGCGCGCCGAGGCCACTCGTCTGCTGCGAGCGTGTGAGCTCGCCGCCGAGAGCCCCATCTTTGAGGTCTCGGCAGGTCAGCTCGGAGCGCCGGTGATGGCGGCGGTGGAAGAGAACGAGCGCGTTCTGCCCGAAGCGCTCCGCACCGCGCTTGCTGGCCGCTACACGATCGAGCGGGAATTGGGACGCGGTGGCATGGCGACGGTTTATCTGGCGCGGGATGAACGCCATGGCCGCGCCGTCGCGCTCAAGCTGCTGCGTCCGGAACTCGGCTCTGACGCTGGTCCTGAACGTGGTGCCGCGAGATTCCAGCGGGAGGTTAAAATTGCCGCGCGCCTGTCTCATCCGCACATCCTCCCTCTCTTTGACTCCGGTGCGGCTAGCGGCCTGCTTTACTACATCACTCCGTACGTAGACGGGGAGACTTTGCGGGAGCGGCTCAAACGTGAGGGGCCGCCGCCGATTGCGGAGTCGTTGCGGATTTTGCGCGACATCGCGCGCGCGCTCGCCTACGCACACCGGCAGGGTCTCATACACCGCGACATCAAGCCGGCCAACATCCTTCTCAACAAGGACGGTGATGCCCTGGTAGCGGATTTCGGCGTTGCCAAGGGACTTGCGGCAGCAAAGGGAGCCGAAGAGGGGCACACCGACCTCACTGAAGCTGCCTTCGTACTCGGCACGCCCGCATACATGGCACCCGAACAGGTGACCGGTGCGTCGTCGATTGACCACCGAGCCGATCTCTACGCTCTGGGCGCCCTCGCGTACGAACTGCTCACGGGGGCGGCGCCTTTCGCCGGCCGCCCGCGGGACGAGCAGCTCGCCGCCCACATCGCGGAGGTGCCTGCACCTGTCGCCTCTCGCCAGCCTGGGGTTCCGCCAGCACTGGCCGCGCTTGTGGACCGGCTCCTGGCCAAGCGTCCCGATGAGCGGCCGCGCGATGCCGAAGAGGTGGTTCGAATCATCGATTCCGCTTTGGCGGTGACCCGGCGCCCGGCCCTTGCGCGCTTCAGGCCGCGGTTTTCGCCGCGAACTGCCGTGATTGCAGCCGCGGCGCTGACGGTTGTGGCGGGCGGGGGAGAGTTGGCGCGCCGCAGGATGAGCGCGCAAACAGCGCCTGTCCGAGTCGCCGTGCTTCCATTCGTCCACGCCGGCGACAGCGCCGGGACACACCACCTGGCAGTCGGTCTGAGCGACGAGATCAGCACTGACCTCGCACGGCTGGCCGGCGCTGCCGCGCCTGGCTACGTCACGACTTCGATCTACCGCCACAACCGGAAATCGGTGCAACAGATTGCAGCCGAGCAGCAGGTCCGCGCCGTGCTGCGTGGCAGCGTCCAAAGGGTGGGCGATCGGGTTCGTGTTGATGCCCGGCTTGTGGAAGGCGAAAGTGGCAACCAACTATGGCAGCGCAGCTACGACCGCCCGGCGAGTCAGCTGCTGGAAATAAAGGGAGACATCATCCGCGGCATCGCCTCGACACTCGACGTGCGTCTGACGGGTCGTGACCGGGATCTGCTGAATCGAAATCGGGCGACTGACCCGCGTGCATACGATTTCTACCTCCGCGGCCGTGCGGCCGAGCTCGACGGCCAGTCGCGCGAGCCGTTGCGTGTGATGCGGGTCGAGAACATCCGGATGGCGTTGTCACTCTACTCGCAGGCGCGCGACCTCGATCTGCGTTTCGCCGCCGCTCGAGCGAGGCTGGCGCTGATGCACGGGCGCTCCGCGGCCACATACGACAGAACGAAGGCACGTCGCGAGCAGGTGCGGATTGAAGCCGAGGCGGCTCTCCGCCTCAATCCAGGTCTGCCGGAGGCGCACGCGGCACTGGCGACTTACTTTCAGCTGAGCGGAGATATGAACGGCGCCATCGAGAAGCTCCGGCTCGCCGTAGCGGGCTTTCCGCACGACGCTGAGCTGCACGTGACGCTCGGCTCCATGCTCGAGCGAGTGGGTCGCATCGAAGATGCCGTCGTTGAGTATGAGCATGCGAGGCGGCTGGAGCCCGGCAACGCGGGGGTCGCCTTCACGACGGGCCTGGGCTACTCCCGAATGCGCCGTCGCGATGAAGCCATGCGTGCGTTCAGCCACGCCATCGCCTTGGCACCGGCGTACCACATGCCGAAGGTCATCAAGGGACATGTCTATCTCCGCTGGACTGGCAATCCGGACACCCTTGCGGAAGCCATGCGGGGAATACCGCCGGATTGGGATCCAGACGGTATGGCCACGTATGCCCGCTTCACCGCACTGTCAGTGCAGCGAAAGTATTCCGAGGCGCTTGCGATGCTGGACCGGTCCCGGAGTGAGTTGAGTCGAGACAGGTTTACCTATTGGCCAACCCCACTGATGCGGGCTCGTCTACAGGAAGCACTGGGACAACGAGAGTCCGCTCTGGCGAGCTACGCGAAGGCGCGCACGGTTGTGCAGGACAGCCTCGCTGCTCGTCCGGCAGATCCGCACATTCGGGCAGCGCTCGCCAAGGCGTTGGCCGGATTGGGACGCACGGATGAGGCGGTTCGCGAGGTTCGGAGGGCGCTGGAGCTGGCCCCTGTATCGACCGATGTCACCGACGCCGCGGCGGTGATGAGCGGAGCCGCTGAGGCACTCGGCAGTGCCCGCCGGCACGATGAGGCACTGGAGATTCTGGAGTTACTTTTCTCAATGCGTGCGGAGCGGGAGGTGACCGTTCCTTTTCTACGTGTGTGGCCGGGGTTCGACCCGCTTCGAAGCCATCCGCGCTTTCAGGAGCTGCTCGTGCGCTTTGACCCTCAGAGGTCCAGGTGAAGAGCCAGTGATTCGCAACGGGCTGTTGGTGACAGTACTGATGTTCGCAGGCGCCGCCGATCTCGCCGGTCAGGCGGGAGTCATCCGCGGCCGAGTCGTAAGGGCCGATGGACCCGTGGCGTTGTCGGATGCGGAGGTCGTCCTGACGGGGTCTGGAGCTGCAACGCGCACTGATGCTCTCGGGCAGTTCCAGTTCCGCGAGGTTGTTCCGGGGCAGGTGGAGATCGCGGTGCGGCGCCCTGGCTTCGCCACAGCGCTGGCAGTGGTGCGAGTCGATCCATTCGTTGCGACTGAGGTTCAGATCCTACTCGAGCCGATCGCCGCCCGGCTGGATCCCGTCGTGACGTCTGCGACGCGCGACGCGCGCAGCCTCGCGGATGTGGCCGCCGCCGTATCCGTTGCGGATTCGTCGGCAATCAATCGGGGAGCGACCGTCGGGTTGCACGAGCCGCTGCGAATGATGCCGGGCGTGCAGGTTGCTTCGCGCTATGGCACCGACGACGTGAACATCGGAATCCGCGGATCAGCAGCCCGCGCGCGCCAGGCGGTGCGTGGCGTGGCGGTATTGATGGATGGCGTTCCGGTGACCGAACCCGACGGCGTAGGACGACTCGACATGATCGAGCTTGCGGCAGCGCGACAAGTCGAGGTCGTTCGCGGGCCGGCCTCTGCGCTGCACGCCGGCTCGCCGGGCGGAGTGGTGAACATTGTCTCGAGAACGGGACGTGACTCGCCGGGTTTGAACGTGCGCGCGCAGAGGGGAGCGTTCGGCTTTTACAAGTATGACGGGCGCGCCGGCGCGCTGCTGGCGGGTGGGCGCGGCAGCGCATTCGGCTCGGGTTCGTACACTTCAGTGGAGGGATACCGTGCCCACAGCGACGCAACGGTCGTTCGGGGGCAGGTGGCGCTGGACTATTCGCCCGACGCCACGACCCGGCTGACGTTCGAGACGGTTGCGTCGCGGCTGGATTCGCGTCTTCCCGGTTCATTGAGCCAGGCGGACTTTGACACCACTCCGCGAGCGGCTGCACTGGTGGCAACGACAGCTGGAACAGGACGCGGAGGCACGCGGTACCGAGTTGGCAGTCGGGTGGAAAAGCGGACGGGAACGGCGGCCGCCGACATGTACTTCTTCTACGGCGGGCGCACTCTGGACTTTCCCATCCCGTCACAGATAGTGGACCTCAACCTTCATCGCCTGCAGGGCGGCGGCCGTTTCCACTCCGCGCGTGTCGCCGCGCTACCGCTCTCGGCTAGCCTGGGCTTTGACTACGACGAGGTGTTCGGGACGGATCAGCGGTGGGCCAACGTCGCCGGCTCACGCGGCGCGCTGAGCGACGACGGGCGATTTGAGCTGCCAGGCATCGGCACTTTCGCCCAGGCGGTGTGGCAGACCTCTGCGGCGATCACGACAACCGCGGGATTGCGATACGACCGCGTGACCTATCGCTTCGCCAGTGAGACTCCGGGGCGAACGCCGCGCGGGCAGATTTCATTCGCCCAGACGTCGCCGCGCATGGCGGCTGTGTGGCGTCCCGATCTCGCCACTTCACTGTACGCTTCGGTCGGGCGAGGCATCGAAGTCCCGGCCATCGGCGAGCTTTCGGCCAGTCCGGGCGCGCCGATTCGTTCCGTACGTCCTAAATCTCTCTGGAACTATGAGGTCGGCGCCCGCCGCGCCGCAGGTAACCGGCTGCTGGTCGAAGGGGCTGCATTCCTCGCTCACGTCCGCGGGGAGTTCGTCCCCGCAACGGTGAATGGCGTGAGCATCCCGGAAAATGCCAGCCGCTCGCGCAACACCGGCGTCGAACTGGGTATCACCGCACTGGCAACCCGGTCGCTCGACTTGGGAGCGAGCTACACGTTCCTGGATATGCGTCTGCAGGAGTACCGCACCGTCATGCTGACTGCTGATGGCGCGCGCGTGGAGGTGGACTTCTCAGGCAAGCGCATGCCGGCCGTTCCGCGCCATCGGATAACCGGTGAAGCGCGGATCCGCGCCCACCACCGCCTCAGCGTCGACGCGCAGGTGGAGTGGCAGGGGCTTGTCTATGTCGAGACCAGCAACGCCAGGCAGGGTGTTTGGTACGTCCAGGCGGCGCCCGGTGCTGCGGTGCAGCAGGTGCCGTTCCGCGCGGTTGCGCCCAGAACTCTGGCCCACGTGAACGCCTCCTTCCGTGCGGGGTCGGGCGCACTGTTTGGACGCGTGGAGAACCTCTTCGGGACGCGCCATGCCGGAAACGTCGTGGCCAACGAGCTGTCCGGACGCTTCTACGACCCCGGCTCGCCCGCCTCGGCGTCCATTGGATTCAGCCTCGGCGCGCGCTGATTGAGCGCCCCGGCGATCACCGCTGATCGCCTGATGGCCTGATCGCCTGATCCGCTGGCGGTTCTCCCCTAAAAACCGAGTTGGCAGGATCGCGAACGTTGTTGCGCGTTTCCAAGTGGGCCGGAGAACCGGGCGAGTTGTATCGACCCTCACGAGGGACGGGACAATCCCGTGTCTCCCGACGCCAATCCCACACCACCAACAGCCGGAGGTCTCTCGTGCAACGATCAGCCATTCCCACACTGCGTGCGTCGAGGTGGCGCGCCACCCTCTTCCTTGCTGCCATCCTGTTCGCTTCAGCGTGTAGCGAAAATGGCGAGGTAACCGCACCACCCCAGATAATGCTGGGGACCGTCACGAACGTCGACACTGGAGACCCGGTTGTGGGGGCTCAGGTGTACGTCGGAACAGCCCTGTCCTACACTGATGTCACCGGGCGCTTTGCGTTTGGCGGCCTGCCCGCCGGCCCGTCAAAGCTGAGAGTGGTCGCCACCGGATACGAGGGTTTCGAAACGGATATCACTGTGCCCGCCGGCAATTTCAATCAGAACGTGAAGGTGACGCGGATTGAAACGTTCGATTTCGAGAACTTTTCGGTACACGTCCCGAAGACCGTCTCGCGAGTACAAGGAGTTCTGATCGCATTGGGTGGTCCCAACACGCGCGGATTTGCGTCGGATATACCTTTCGGCGCACCCGTCCCGGCCGCCGAAGCGGCCCTGAAGACAATGGGACAGGAGTTGAGAAGCCTGGCGGCGTCCCGCAAACTCGCGATAGTCGGGACATCGCTCGCGGCGATGGCGAACGGCACTGCGAGTGACCAGCTCATTCGGCTGGCGGTAGAAAAAGCTGCGGCTCTGAGCGGTCGCCCCGAACTCACCAGTGCCCCATTTCTCCTCTACGGCATCTCGGGTGGCGGCCGCCAGGCCTCCGGCTTTATGGCGCGCAATCCGGAGCGGGTGGCGGGTCTTTTTCTGAAGGCTCCGGCAAGCATAGAGCCAATCAGCACTGGACCGGCTGTGGGTGTGCCGACCTATGTGGTCCTGGCGGAACTGGATGCGTTCGTCAACAACGCTTCGCTACGCGCGTCATTCGAGGCCAATCGTCGTGCCGGAGGCCTGTGGGCGCTGGCGATGGAGCCCGGCGTGGTGCACCACTCCCTTTCGCCTGCACAGACCCGGCTCATAATCAACTGGATGAGCGAGGTTCTCGCCGGCCGGCTGCCAGCGGAAGGCGGTCCGCCTTTGGAGATGTTGGAATCCAACGGCTGGCTTGGAGACCCTGTCACAGGTGAGGTCGCACCTTCGCGCGAGTACACCGGGGACCGTTCCAGCACGAGCTGGCTCCCGTCGGAGCCAAGGGCGAGGGAATGGAAAACATTCCGGGCGGGCGCGGGAGGCTGAGGCGTGCCGCGGTTGATCCTGCCGAAGCGAGCAGAGCGGGCTGCCCGGGTGCTTCGACGAAACCGGCTCGCCCGCCTCTGCATCGATCGGATTCAGCCTCGATGCGCGCTGATTGAGCGACCAAGACGATCGTCGGTGATCTGCCGATCCGCTGACGGTCGTCCCCCCTGAGAGAACCCAATTGGCAGGATCGCGAACGTTGTTGCGCGTCTTCAGATAGGTGGAGAACCCGGCCAGGTGTATCGAGCCTCAGACAGACGGGACAATCCGGTGTCTCCAATGGCCCGCTCACCTGTCCGGCCTGTGGCGGCGCGATGCGCATTCTCGCGTTCCTCACCGATCGCGCCGTGATCGATCGGATTCTTGAGCACCTGGCCGGGAGGCGGGCGGACGCGCGGGGGCCACCGTCCACGCGGGGGCCAGCGCGGGAGCCGCCGACAAGGCCGTGACTGACGTTCGCTGACCGTATCCGTGACCCTCAGGCCACGGACGAGCCTTGCCGGGGACTGTCGCCGTCGCCTCGCGGGTCGGTTGCCACCCTCCGCGGCGCACCGCATACTCTCACGGGTGCGATTGAATTTCCTAGCCCTGCAGGAAGACCCGCAAGGTTTCCTGATGCCGGGCGCAATTGCCCGATGCCATGATTCAACCCCCGCAACGCCACCGGCGGAGACGCCATTGCCACGCATGAGATTCCTGATTCCCGTCGGATTCGTCCTCTCGTCGCTCCTTGTCGCGAGTTCCCCATCGGCCAGCGACAAGCCGCTGCTCGGCTTCAGCACCGAAGGAGCAGCGAGGCAGCGAGCGCTGGAAACGCGGTTCGATGCTCTTCTCCGAAAGGACAACCTGCGCGAGTGGATGAAGCGCCTCACGGCGCGGCCGCACCACGTGGGCTCTCCCTATGGAAAGGAGAACGCCGAGTTCATCGCCGCGCAGTTCCGTGCGTGGGGATACGATACGAAGATCGAGCGGTTCGACGTCCTCTTTCCAACGCCGAAGACTCGCGTGCTGGAGCTCATCGCGCCCGAGCGATACACGGCTCGCCTCGCCGAGCCGGCAGTCGCCGAAGACGGAACGTCATCCCAGAGCGCGGAGCAGCTGCCAATCTACAACTCGTATTCCGCCGATGGCGACGTGACCGCCGAGCTGGTCTATGTCAACTACGGAATCCCCGCCGATTACGAGCAGCTCGAGGCGCGCGGCATCGACGTCCGGGGCAAGATCGTGATCGCGCGCTACGGCGGGTCGTGGCGGGGGATCAAACCCAAAGTCGCCGCGGAGCATGGCGCGATCGGATGCATCATCTACTCCGACCCTCGTGACGACGGCTTCTTTCAGGGCGACGTCTATCCGAAAGGCGCGTGGCGCAACGACCAGGGCGCGCAGCGCGGCTCCGTCGCCGACATGCCGACCTTTCCGGGCGATCCTCTCACACCGGGCATCGGTGCTACTCCGGGCGCGAAACGGCTCGCGCTCAAGGACGCTCCGACACTGATGAAGATCCCGGTGCTGCCGATCTCGTACGGCGATGCGCTTCCTCTCCTGCGCGCGCTGGGCGGTCCAATCGCTCCGACTGGGTGGCGCGGCGCCCTCCCGATGACGTACCACATCGGACCCGGGCCGGCGAAGGTGCACCTCAAGGTCGAATTCCACTGGAAGACGGTGCCGGCCTATGACGTCATCGCCACTCTACGCGGCGCCGAGCATCCCGATGAATGGATAATCCGCGGCAACCATCACGATGCGTGGGTGAACGGAGCGGCAGATCCGATCAGCGGCATGGTCGCGCTCATGGAAGAAGCACGCGCGATCGGTGAGCTGGCGAAGACTGGCTGGCGACCGAAGCGAACGATCGTCTTTGCCGCCTGGGACGCCGAGGAGCCGGGACTGCTGGGCTCGACCGAATGGGTCGAGGCACACGCCGCGTTGCTGAGGCGGAATGGAGCCGTGTACATCAACACTGACGGCAATGGCCGCGGATTCCTCGGAATGGCGGGCTCGCACACCCTCGAGCGATTCATCAACGAAGTTGCGCGCGACGTCATCGATCCCCAGAAGAAAATCCCGGTTCTCGAGCGGAGAAAAGCGTCGGAGCGGGTGAACGGAGATGCGGAAAGGGTGCGGGAAGCCAAGTCGCGGGCCGATCTCCGCATCGAAGCCCTCGGATCAGGCTCGGACTATACGCCCTTCCTCCAGCACCTGGGAATCGCGTCGCTCAACATCGGCTACGGCGGAGAAAGCGGCGGAGGATCGTACCACTCGATCTACGACTCCTTCGATCACTACACCCGGTTCGGAGACCCCGGCTTTGACTATGGCCTCGCCCTGGCGCAGACCGGGGGTCGCACCGTCCTTCGCCTCGCGAATGCCGACGTGCTCCCGCTCGCGTTCTCTCCTTTCAGCGAGACAGTCGGTCGCTACATCAAGGAAGTGACTAAGCTCGCCGACGACATGCGCGAGGAAACCGCGACTCGCAATCAGGGGATACAGGATAAGGTCTTCGAGCTGGCGTCCGATCCGACCCAGCGCTTTGTCGCCCCGAAGGCGAAAGCCCCGGTGCCGTTTCTCAATTTCGCGCCGCTTCAGAACGCGCTCACCCGACTGAACGAGAGTGCCCGCATCTACGATTCCACCTACGCCGCGTTGACCACTGCAGGCCGCGTCCCGACCTCGGGAAAAGCGAAGGCCCTCGACGCGATTCTCATTCGAACCGAGCGCGCGATGACGAGGAATGAGGGGCTTCCACGAAGAGGCTGGTTCCGCCATCAGATCTACGCGCCGGGATTCTACACGGGCTACGGCGTGAAAACGCTGCCCGGTGTGCGCGAGGCGATCGAGCAGCGCGACTGGAAGGAGACGGCCGAGCAGATAGTAATCGTCGCGCGTGTGCTCGAGGGCGTGGCATCGGAGATCGACCGCGCGACCGCAGCGCTACGATAGGTGAAACGCTTTCTCATACTCTGCGCCACGGTCGTTGCCGTTGGGGCGCTGGCTTCCTGCGCACCCTCGGTGCGTCCGGGTGGAACGCCGGCGGGGCCGCGCTACGACCTGCTCATCACCAATGCGCGGATTGTCGACGGAACCGGCAATCCATGGTATCGGGGTAGCGTCGCGGTTGCGGGCGACCGCATCGCTTATGTCGGCCCCTCCGTTGCGCGACTCACGGCGAGCCGGGTGATCGACGCGCAGGGCCAGGTCGTGTCGCCGGGATTCATCGACATGCTCGGCCATTCCGAGAGCTCGATTCTGCGCGGCCCGCACGCCGTATCGAAGATCACGCAGGGAATAACAAGCGAGATCACCGGCGAGGTGCATTCTGCCTGGCCGAACACACTTGTGGGGGAGCCGCCTGATCCGCGGGAGCCGTGGCGATCGCTCGACGGATACTTCCGCGAGCTCGAGCGCCGCGGCATCGCCATCAACCTGGGGACGTACGTCGGCACCAGCTCGGTGCGCGAAGCCGTCATGGGAATCGCCAACCGCACGCCGACCTCCGCCGAGATGGCGCAGATGGGGGCATTGATCGATTCGGCGATGCGCGATGGCGCGATGGGTGTCGGCACCGGTCTCATCTACATTCCGAGCACGTATTTTACGACGGATGAGCTGATCGCCCTGACGAAGTACGCGGTTCCCTATCGCGGTGGGTATGCGACGCACATGCGGAGCGAGGGAGCGGGCTTGCTCGACGCGGTGCGCGAGACGATCCGCATCGCGGCCGCCGCCGGCACGTGGGCTGAGATTCGGCACATCAAGTCCCGGTCGGCCGAGCAGATGCAGCAGGCGCTCGCGCTGATAGATTCGGCGCGCGCGGCGGGGATCGACGTGACCGCCGATCAGTATCCCTATATCGCCAGCGGCACGGGACTCAGGGCAATGCTCAATACGTGGGTTCAGGAGGGCGGCAACGATTCACTGGTGATCCGGCTAAGGGACCCCGCCGTTCGCGCCCGCCTGAAGAACGAGCTCGCCGCGGACAGCGCCGCAGGTATTCGCACCGCCGAGCGAACGATGGTGAATTCGGTAGCGGTGGATTCGCTGAAGAAGTATCAGGGGATGCGGCTCACCGAGATCGCGCAGCTCCGTGGCGGGGACGCTTACGATGCGGCGTTCGACATCCTCATTGGAGACGGGGGCCGGACGAGCGCGATCTACTTCTCGTTCAACGAAGACGCCCTGCGGCTTGCGATGAGGAAGCCGTGGGTCTCGGTCGGCCAGGACGCCGGCGCGGTGAGTCCGGATTTGCTCGGCAAATTCGGTGAGCGGGGCCATCCGCGCGGCTTCGGAACCTTTCCAAGAATTCTCGGACGATACGTGCGTCAGGATTCAGTGATCACGCTCGAGTTCGCGATCCGGAAGATGACGTCGCTCGCGGCGCAACGCGTCGGCCTGAATGAACGCGGGCTGCTGAAGCCCGGGATGTACGCTGATATTACAGTGTTCGATCCGGAGACTATTGTCGATCATTCGACGTACGAGCGGCCGCAGCAGCTCGCGACGGGAGTGAGTTACGTGATCGTGAACGGGGTGGCCGTCGTGGATGCGGGTAAGGTGACCGCTGCACTTCCGGGTCGGGCGCTGAGGGGGCCGGGCTACCGCCGGTAGAGCAACGGCAACTTAGAAATACACGGGTACGAGTGGCCAGAGAGGCATAGTTTTCCAGTTTCGAGTGCTGGCGGCCTCTCGAAACTCGCCGCTACACTTCTGCCTATCTCCCCTGTGTCTTTCTAAGTTGACTTGGTTGTTCCCGCAGTCTGGCTCGCCCGCCTCTCGTTTCGTAGCTTTGGCGTCCCCCAGCCGCTACCACCCGGAGGAATCGCTGGAAAAGCTGACGAAGGCGCTTGACAGCCGTTACCGCATTTCTCGAGAGATTGGCCGGGGAGGGATGGCTACCGTGTACCTGGCGGAAGACTTTCGCCACGGCCGCGATGTCGCCGTCAAGGTTCTCCATCCCGAACTCGCCTCGGCGCTCGGCACCGACCGGTTCCTCCGCGAGATACGGCTCGCGGCGCGACTGAACCATCCTCACATTCTGCCGCTCTTCGACTCCGGCGAAGCGGAGGGTTTTCTTTTCTACGTCATGCCCTTCGTGGATGGCGAATCGCTCCGTGATCGCTTGAATCGCGAGCGCCAGCTCACGCTCGAGGATGCACTCGGCATCGGGCGCGCGGTAGCGGGCGCCCTCGACTATGCGCATCGCCAGAAGATCGTGCACCGCGACATCAAGCCCGAGAACATCATGCTTCACGAAGGTGAGGCGATGGTGATGGATTTCGGAATCGGCAAGGCGCTCACCGCGGCCGGAGCTGATACGATCACGCAGACGGGCATCGTCGTTGGCACGCCGGCATACGTGAGCCCCGAACAGGCGGCGGGCGAAGTGGAGATCGACGGGCGGAGCGACCAGTACAGCCTCGCCTGCATGCTCTACGAGATGCTGAGCGGCGAGCGGCCCTTCACGGGCCCGACCGCGCAGTCGGTGTTGAACAAGCGCTTCACGGAGCCCGTGCCGACACTCAGCGCGGTAATAGATGGAGTGCCCGAGGAGATCGATCGCGCCCTTTCCAAGGCGCTCGCCAAGGACCCGGCGGCGCGTTTCGCAACATCGAGTGAATTCGCGCGGACGCTCGTACCTCCCGCTGTCACCACGCCCGTATCGACCCCGGTTCCAGAGGGGGCGCAGGCCGTGAAATCCATCGGGGTGCTGCCGTTCACCAACATGAGCGCCGATCCGGAGAACGAATACTTCACGGATGGAATGGCAGAGGAGATCATCAACGCGCTCTCCAAGATCCAGTCGCTCGGCGTCGCGTCGAGGACATCGGCATTCGCGTTCAAGGGCAAGACCGAGGACATCCGCGAGATAGGCAAAAAGCTCGAGGTGGCCGCGGTGCTTGAGGGAAGCGTGCGGCGGATGGGAAACAAGATCCGCGTGACTGCGCAGCTCATCAACGTCGCGAACGGCTACCAGCTCTGGTCAGAGCGCTATGACCGCGAGATCGAAGATGTGTTCGCCATTCAGGACGAGATCGCGCAGAACATCGTCAAGGCACTTCGCGTCGTGCTGAGCGACGCGGAGAAGAAGGCGATCGAGAAGGTGGCCACCGACAACGTGCAGGCGTACGACTACTACTTGCGTGGGCGGAAGTTCTTCCACCAGAACCGGCGCACCAGCATCGAGTTCGCCCGGCAGATGTTCACGAGGGCAATCGAGGTGGATCCGAACTACGCGCTGGCTCATTCGGGAATCGCCGACTGCTGCTCAATCCTCTACATGTACTTCGACGCCAGGGAATCGAACCTCAAGCAGGCCGACAGCGCGAGCAGGAAGGCGCTTCACCTCGATCCCGATCTCGCGGAAGCGCACTCCGCCCGTGGCCTCGCGTTCTCGTTGAGCAAGCAGTACGACAAGGCGACCGAAGAATTCGAGACCGCGATGAAGCTCGACCCCAAACTGTACGAGGCGCCCTACTTCTACGGACGCGCGTGCCTGGCGCAGGGGAAGTCATTTGAGGCCGCGCCGCTTTTCGAGAAAGCGGCGAATCTCCGGCCGGAGGACTACCAGGCGCCGACTTTTCTCGCGAGCGCGTTCGCCGGTCAGGGCCGCATCCATGAGGCGAGCAAGGCATCTCACCGGGCCGTTCGCGCCATTGAGAAATGGCTGGACATCAATCCCGACGACGCCCGCGCGCTCAACATCGGAGCGACGATCTGGTCGAACCTTGGCGAAACGGAGAGGGCTCTCGACTGGGCCAAGCGCTCTCTCGTAATTGACCCGGAAGACCCGCAGCTCCTGTACAACGTCGCCTGCGTCTACGCCATCGAAGGGATGAAGGAAGACGCGATCACCTGTCTCGAGCGCGCGATCGACAAGGGTTACGGGCACCGCGATTGGATCGAGCACGACTCAGATCTGAACTCGCTGCGCAGTGACCGCAGATTTCAGGCGCTGCTCGAGCGCATGTAGCCCTCGCACCCGCATCGAGCGTAGTGTCCTCGAAACTCGCGGCTATACTTCTGGCCTCTCTCTCCTGTGTCTTTCTACGTTGCTTTTTCGGGTCCGTCGTTTCCGTTACGGCAGCTCGAGCGCGACGAGCACCGCCGTGATTCCCAGCACGACACCGGCGATCACGAGCTCGAGCGAGGCCATGCTCCGCAGTGGAACGAGCGCGTTGTCCCCTGTGAGCCGCGGCTTGAGTCGCTTCCAGTTCCACGCGCCTGCCCCGAATAACAATGCCACGAACAGCAGCTTCACGATGAGCGTCACTCCGTAGGGAGTCGTCCAGAGCGCCCCGAGCGGGCTGACGTTAATGAGCGACGTGACCGTTCCCGTCGCCAGCACCGTCCCGCCGCACACGAGCGCGAGCGGAGAGAACACGTTAATGAGTGAGGCCACGCGTTCACCCGGGCGGCGCTCTTCGGGAGTCTTGAGCGCGGCTGAGATTCCCACAATCACGATAACTGCGAGCGTGCCGAGCCACGCCGAACCCGCCAGCACGTGAATCACGTCGGCCGGAACGGCGATGAGCGACCAGTCGCCGCTGACGGCATGCCCAGCTAGAGCGGGAGTAATCGACAGTACGAGTGCCGCTGCGAGCGCGACCTTCCACGCATTGTGTCGCGACCGGCCGGTGGTCTTGTGAATGGCGCGGAACGCCGCCGCGGCAGCGAGCGACGCAAAACACTGGGCGAGCCACGTCCATCCCCACAGGGTCGAGAGCAGCATTGTCGCCAGCGGGACGTCGGGCATGTCGCCGGACTCCCGGAATAGCCGGAGAAGAGCGGAAACGAGGAGTGCGATCGCGGCCGCGATTCCGAGCGATGCCGCGTTCGTCGAGGCGATATGGAGAAACGGATCCGCGTCCTCGTCCGCGCCAACCCGCCGCAGGACTCCAAACCTGAACGCCACCACTCCAATCACCGCGAACAGCGAAAGAAACGCGAGCCATCGAGTCGCGAACGCGCCGAATGCACCGGAAAGTGCGGGCGGCAACGGGGTTTCTTCCGTCACCGCGCCGACCGGTGAGGAATCGGGTTGCTCAGCCGCAGCCGCCTGCGGAGCAGATTGCTCGACCGTGAAATTGAACGACCCTTTGATCACGTGGCCGTCGCGCGAAGCCGTCGACCAATCGACGCGCCAGTTTCCTCCGGCAAGCGGCGTTGCGAGTGCGAAGTCGAGCGCCCGTTGGTCGGCCGAGTCCCGTTGCGGCACGCCCAGGAGGAAGCGGTCGCCATTCGCGCGGGTGAGCCAGATACGGGTCAGCTCCGCGACAGGCCGCTCGGAAAAAACGAGCCGCAGGCTTCGCGGAGACTCTGCCAGCGATGCTCCCGCAGCCGGCTCGCTGCGAAGGAGTCGCGCATGGGCAAGGAGAGGAGCAGGAACGAGCATCCCGGCCGTCATCAGGGATGCCGCGAAGAGCATAGATTTCGTGCGAATCAAGGCCGGTTTTGTCCCCGTACGGGTTGGAGCAATGGAAATTACCTTCACGACCAGCGATTGTCGTCTCGGACGCCTGCTCGTAGCGGCGACGACAAAAGGAATCTGCACGATCAGGGTCGGCAAGTCCGACAGTGCCCTCGAGAGAGAACTCCAGTCACGGTTTCCCACCGCGACAGTCAAGCGCGACGACATTGCCCTTGCACCAATGAGGCAGTCCGTTGAGGCGCGAATCGCTGGCCGCGTGCTGCCCGGCGAGCTTCCGCTCGACCTCCAGGGAACCGATTTCCAGCTCCGCGTCTGGAAGGAGATGCTTCGCATTCCCGCGGGAAGTACCCGCTCGTACGCCGATGTCGCGAGGCGGATCGGCCGGCCTACCGCTTACCGTGCGGTGGCGCAGGCGTGCGGGGCCAATCCGGTGCCGATCGTCGTTCCCTGCCATCGCGTCGTCGCGAGCGGAGGGAAACTCGGCGGATACACCGGTGGGATCGATCGAAAGCTGGCGCTGCTGGCGAGCGAGGGCGTCGAAAACCGGGACTGGAAGAACGGAACTTAGAACTACCCCGCCTCCGGCCGCCGGTAGCTTAGTCGTTCTCAGTTCCGTAGTGCAGAGGAACCGCTTCGGTCTAGAGTTTTATCTGCCTCCGGTATGCCCGCTCGTCGTATCCGGTGTATACCTGCCGGGGACGCGCGATCTTCTGCTCCTTGTCGAGCAGCATCTCCTCCCACTGCGACAGCCACCCTGCCGTTCTCGCGATCGCGAACAGAACAGTGAAGAACTCCGTCGGAAACGCCATCGACCGATAAATCAGTCCGGTGTAGAAATCCACGTTCGGGTAAAGCTTGCGCGACTTGAAGTAGTCGTCCGACAGCGCGATGCGCTCCAGCTCCAGTGCGATCTCGAGATCCCTGTCCACACCGACCACCTTGAACACTTCGTCGGCGAGCTCCTTCACGATCGTGGCGCGCGGATCGTAGCTCTTGTAGACCCGGTGACCGAAGCCCATCAGCTTGCCCTTCCCGCCCTTCACACCCTCGATGAACTGCGGGACGTTCTTCACGTGTCCAATCTCCTCGATCATGCGGAGCACCTGCTCGTTCGCGCCGCCGTGGAGGGGGCCGAACAGCGCGGCGATCCCCGCCGACATCGCCGAGAATGGGTCGACATGCGACGATCCAACAGCGCGCACCGCGCTCGTCGAGCAGTTCTGCTCGTGATCGGCGTGGAGGATGAACAGCACCTCCAGCGCGCGCGAAAAAATCGGATTCGCCTCGTACCGGGGCTCCGTCATCCGCGCCACCATCGACAGAAAATTGTCGACGTACGAGAGCCCGTTGTCGGGGTAAACGAAAGGCAGTCCCTTGAGATGCCGGTAGCAGAACGCGGCGATGGTCGGGACCTTCGCGAGGAGACGGATGATGGAGATGTCGCGCTCGCGCTCGTCGAAGATGTTGCGCGACCTCGGATAAAAGGACGCCAGGGCCGCGACCGAGCTGTTGAGCATCGCCATCGGATGCGCATCGTAGCGGAAGCCCTCCAGGAACTTCCGCATGTTCTCGTGCACGTACGTGTGGTACGTGATGTCGTGGACGAACTGGTCGTACTCCTGCTGGTTCGGCAGCTCCCCCTTGCGCAGCAGCCATGCGACCTCGAGAAAGCTCGAGCTTTCGGCGAGCTGTTCGATAGGATATCCGCGATAGCGCAGAATGCCCTTGTCGCCGTCGATGAACGTGATCGAGCTGCGGCACGACGCCGTGTTAAGGAACGCCGGGTCGTAGCTGAGCAGGCCGGGATCGTCCTCGTCCGCTGTCTTTATTTTCTTGAGGTCGGCCGCTCGAATCGCGCCGTCGGTGATGGGAAGCTTATGTGTCTGCCCGGTACGCGAATCCGTCACATCAATCGCGTTGGCCGGGCCGTCTGTGGCAGTGGGTACGTCGACGATGCTTGGCTTGGTCATCCTTGCTCCTGGTGTTGCCAAAAGTTAATCGACGCCGGGTGGGTGCGGAGAGACCTCGCGCTTGTCACGGGCGCAGCTTAGTGATTATCTCCCACTCCTCTGCGGTTACGGGCTGCACCGAGAGCCTGCTTCCACGCTGGAGCAGAACCATTTTCTCCAGTCGTTTCACGCCGCGAAGCCGATCGAGCGTGATCATCCCCGACAACCGCTCGACCCCCTTTATGTCCACCACGAACCACGACGGCGATTCGCGCCTGCTCTTCGGATCGTAGTGCGAGTCGCGCGGGTCGAACGCACTTGAATCCGGATATCCGCCGCTCACCACTTCCGCAATGCCGACGATTCCCGCAGGGTCAGCGCTCGAGTGATAGATGAACGCGAGATCACCCGGCTTCATTTGGTCACGCAACATGTTGCGAGCCTGATAGTTCCTCACTCCATCCCAGGTGGTCGTTTGCTTCGGAGCCTTCATCAGATCGTCGAACGAAAAAGACGTCGGCTCGGTCTTCAGAAGCCAGTACCGCCGTTCGGGTTGCTTATCCGGTGTCATCGCGAATCCTCGTGGACTATGGAACCATTGTCATCAGATACCGTAAATTGACCTATCCCAAAACAATCGGTGCAAATGTTTCCAGCTCGATTTCTGGTTGGCGGCGTGGCACTCGCCGTCACTCTCACCAGCCCTGGCTACGCACAAACGCTGCCCGGGCAGCTCAGTTACCCGGCAACTGCCCGGGGCGATCAGGTTGACGATTACCATGGCACCCGGATCGCCGATCCTTACCGCTGGCTCGAGGACACCAGCTCGCCCGACACGAAGGCATGGATCGCGGCCCAGAACGCCGTCACCTTCGCCTATCTCGCGGCAATTCCCCGGCGAGACGCGATCAGAAAGCGGCTGACCGAGGTCTGGAACTTCCCGCGCTATTCCGTACCCTGGAAAGCGGGCAATCGCCTCTTCTTCTACGAGAATAGCGGCCTCCTCAACCAGAGCATCCTTTACGTCAGGGACGGAAACCGGCCGCCTCGCGTTCTCATCGACCCCAACGGTCTTTCGGCCAACGGAACAGTCGCGCTGACCGTCGCCGAGGAGGCGCCCGACGGGCGGCATCTCGCCTACGGCGTGTCGGCGAGCGGATCGGACTGGCAGGAGTTCCGGGTTCGAAACGTCGACTCCGGCCGCGATCTCGCCGATACCCTCAAGTGGGTGAAATTCTCGGGGCTCTCTTGGACGAAGGACAACAAGGGCTTCTTCTACTCCCGCTACGACGAGCCGAAGGGCGGCAACCGGCTCATCGACGCGAACAGGCATCACAAGGTCTACTACCACCGGCTCGGCACGACGCAGGCGGCCGACCAGCTCGTGTACGACCGTCCCGATCAGCCCGGCTGGCTGCTCAACACGGCAGTCACGCACGATGGAACCTTCGCGATCATCACCGTCTACGCTGGCTCCGATCCGCGCAACCGGCTGTACTACATCTTCCTCGACAACCCGAAGAAGCCGAAGATCAACGCGCCGGTCGTCCGCCTCATGGACAACGCCGACGCCGAGTATCAGTTCCTCAACAACACGGGCGACAATTTCCTCGTGCGGACGGACTTCGGCGCGCCGAAAGGCCGGATTGTTTCGGTGGACATCAACTTCCCGCAGTCCAACCGCTGGATGACGGTGATCCCCGAAAGCAAGGATGCGCTGAGGAGCGCGAAGGTCGTCGGAAGGAACCTGGTGACCTCGTATCTCCAGGACGCGCATTCTAGCATCCGTCTCTATGGCATGCCCAATCCCGACGACTTCCGCCGCGGCCGGGGTGTGCAGACGGAGCCCGGTCGCGGGCAGCGCGGCGTTGCAGACGGTCCGCTTCCCCCCGAGCGCGGCGGTCTTTCGGCGCGCGGATATCCCTACCTCGGCGAGCTCGCGCTCCCCGGTCTCGGCACCGTGGATGGCATCTCGGGAGAGCCCGGCGACGACGAGATGTACTACTCCTTCGTCTCCTATCTCTACCCGCGGTCGGTCTTCCGGTATGATTTCAAGCGCAGGACGAACGAGGTTTTCAAGAGTCCGAAGCTGTCGGTCGATCCCGCGCAATACGAGACGAAGCAGGTTTTCTTCACGAGCAAGGACGGCACCCGCGTTCCGATGTTCATCACGCACCCCAAGGGACTGCGGATGGACGGCAGCAATCCGACCATTCTGCACGGATATGGCGGATTCAACGTCGCCGAGACGCCGTCATTCTCGGCCGCAAATATCGTGTGGCTGGAGATGGGCGGTATCTACGCGGTTGCCAACCTGCGCGGCGGAAGCGAGTACGGAAAGGACTGGCATCGCGCGGGCACGCTCGAGCGCAAGCAGAATGTCTTCGACGATTTCATCGCCGCGGCGGAGTATCTGGTGAAAGAGAAGTACACCTCGTCGCCAAAGCTCGCGATATCGGGCGGATCGAATGGCGGGCTTCTCGTCGGCGCCGTCACGAATCAGAGGCCCGAGCTGTTTGGCGCGGCGCTTCCAGCGGTGGGAGTGATGGACATGCTGCGATTTCACAAGTTCACCATCGGAGCAGCGTGGACTTCCGACTACGGCTCGGCGGACGATCCGAAGCAGTTCGCGTTTCTGCGCGCGTATTCGCCGCTGCACAATCTCAAAGCGGGCGCGCGGTATCCGGCGACGCTCGTCCTGACAGCGGATCACGATGACCGGGTCGTTCCCGGGCACTCGTTCAAGTATGCCGCGGCGCTTCAGGCCGCGCAGGCGGGACCCGCGCCGGTGCTGATACGGATCTCGACCGACGCCGGACATGGGGCGGGCAAGCCGACGACGAAGCAGATAGAGGAAGCGACGGACAGATTTGCGTTCCTCGTGAAGGCGCTCGATGTGCGGGCTGGGCCCCGGTGATCGGGCTTCGGTGAGGGACGCTCGAAGCGCATGAACACCGCGATCGGCAGTTTCGACATGGTACTCAGCGCCGTGCGGTTCGTCGTTCTGGTGACCGCGGGCATCTTTGCGGTATTCTGCCTGATCGACTGGCTGGTGCGGACGAGGAAGATAAATCTCTTCGGCGCGCTCGCCCGTTTTTCGAGATCGCGCATCGATCCGATTCTGGAGCCGATCGAGCGGCGGGTTGTGGGCGCGGGTGGCAATCCCGCGAGCGCGCCGTTGTGGGCGCTAGCCGCAGCGGTCATCGGCGGAATTCTGCTGATAAGTGTTCTCGATTTTCTTAGGGCCGAGACACTCGGGCTCGCGTTCGCTGTGCGAAGCGGGCCGGGTGGAATCTTCCGCCTGCTGGTATCGTGGACGTTCGACTTCGTCAGGATCGCCATCCTCGTCCGCGTGGTGAGCAGTTGGCTGCCGGTCTCTCCCTTCTCGCCGTGGATCAGGTGGTCGTACGCGGTGAGCGAGCCGATACTCCGGCCGCTCCGTGCGGTAATTCCATCCATTGGGCCGATAGACATCACGCCGATCATCGCGTATTTCCTTATCGGCTTTCTTCAGAACGCAGTCCTGCGCCTGCTTTGACTGAGATTGCCGGTCGGGCTTCGGGTGGGAGGGTAGGCAACTTATAGTGGCATTGATCCTGGTTGTTGGAGCCGGCTCGGCGCTGCTCGAGGGAGTTTCGCAGACACTCGTAGCCTTCGGGCATCGGGTAGTGGTCGCAGGGGATATCGCTGAAGCCGCAAACACGCTGGGGGCGACGCTGCCGCTGATTGCGATCGTCGAACAGGGCGAGCTCGCGCGGAGTGACGCCACTTGCCAGTTGACGCTCGCGCGGGGTGGGGCGGTGGTCGCGTTTCAAGGTGAAGAAGGCGACGCGGACCCCCTTCCCTATCGCCTCCGGCGCACGGTCATCGCGAAGCTCCAGCTTCCCCTCGAGCGGCAGCGGCTCCTCGCGCTGGTGCGATACGTCGAGGATCGGGCGCATACCGCAGGGCGGGATGCGGGTGAAGATGGCCTTGCGGAGGAGTTTTCCGCCTGGTGAACTGCGATTCGGTTAATGCCGGCATGAATGCGATCCTGGGGATTGCTATGGCTCAGCAGCCGGCGGACTGGCATTCAGCTGGTCAGCGCAGCGCTGCCCGCGACGACGGGAAACGAATAACTACATAGGCAGTAGCGGTCGGCTTGGCCAGCCGTCGGCGTCGAGCTCGGCTTTGATGGGGGTCGTGCGGATCCGGTTGATGAGACGGTGCGGTGGGTATCTCCTGGCGTTTGTGAGTGCGTGCTTGCGCACTAGCGCGACGCCGAGCGGTTACCCGGCTGGCCGCTACCCATTATGTCGTTATTCGCTTCGCGTCGTAGCCGGTAGCTCGGGGCCCATCGGCTGAATTCCAGAAACTGAGCGCCCGGCACACATGCCGAATCCACCGCGAGGTAAATGCTTGCACTCATGATCGAGGAGAAGCCGCACGACGAGTTAGGCCACCGTCTCATCGGGCAGACGTGGGACTTGCAGCTGCGTCCGACCGGCCGTGGCTCTCACGCCACGGCCGCCGCGGCCGCCCGTCCAGCCGCCCGTCCTGAAAAGAGGCAGCCGCCGAGAAAAGTCCCTTCGAGAGAACGATAGCCGTGCATTCCGCCGCCCCCGAACCCGGCAACCTCGCCGGCCGCGTACACCCCCGGTACCGGTGCACCAGCAACCCCCAGGACACGGCCTGAGAGATCCGTCTCCAGCCCTCCAAGTGTTTTTCTGGTGAGAATGCTCAGGCGTACCGCGATCAGCGGGCCTGCCTTTGGATCGAGCAGACGATGTGGCGTCGCGACGCGGATCAACTTGTCGCCGAGGTAGCTGCGCGCGCCCCGGAGCGCGGTGATCTGGAGATCCTTGGTGAATGGATTCTCGATTTCTCGATCGCGAGCGACAACTTCGCGCTCGACCTGTTCGAAGTCGAGCAGCGAATCGCCGGTCAACGCGTTCATGCGGCGCACGAGCTCGCGCAGATCCCGCTCGACGATGAAGTCGACTCCCTGCGTCTTGAATGCTTCGACCGGCGCCGGCGCTCCCGATCCGATACGACCTAGTACGCCGCGAACGCTCTTGCCGGTGAGGTCGGGATTCTGTTCCGACCCCGAGAGGGCGAACTCCTTCTCGATGATCTTCTGCGTCAGCACGAACCACGTGTGATCGTGGCCGGTACCGAGGATGTGCGCCAGCGTGCCCAGGGTATCGAATCCTGGAAAGAGCGGCACCGGCAATCGCTTGCCGGTTGCGTCGAGCCAGAGCGACGACGGCCCGGGCAGGATGCGGATGCCGTGATTGGTCCAGATGGGATTCCAGTTGTGGATCCCCTCGACATAGTGCCACATCCGGTCGCGATTGATGATTCGCCCGCCCGCCGACTCGGTTATCGCGAGCATGCGGCCGTCCACGTGATCCGGCACACCGCAAAGCATCCGCTTTGGAGGCTCGCCGAGTCGCGCCGGCCAGTGACGCCTCACGAGATCGTGATTCCCCCCGATTCCACCCGACGTCACGATCACCGCCTGGCCGTGAAACTCGAACTCTCCGGCAACGTCGCGCGTGCTTCGAACGCCCCGCGCAACGTTGCTCGGCGCCAGCACCTCGCCCCTGACTCCGTCCACGGTTCCTTTCGTCAAGGTGAGCCCGCTGACACGATGGCGAAAACGGAAAGTGACCAGCCCGCGTGACTCTGCATCACGAATGCGTTTCACGAACGGTGCGATAACGCCGGGCCCTGTTCCCCACGTGACGTGAAAGCGCGGGACTGAATTGCCAGGCCCCGTCGCGCCGTAGCCACCGCGCTCCGCCCAGCCAACGACTGGAAAAAATCGAACGCCCTGGGCGTGCAGCCACGACCGCTTCTCACCAGCAGCGAAATCCACGTAAGCCTCGGCCCAGGTCATCGGCCAATAATCTTCATCCCGGTTGAAGCCGGCGGTGCCGAGCCAGTCCTGCCACGCGAGATCATGAGAGTCGCGAATCCGCATGCGCCGCTGCTCCGGAGAATCCACGAGGAACAAACCGCCGAACGACCAGAACGCCTGCCCGCCGAGACTTTGCTCGGGCTCCTGGTCTACGATGATGACACGCCGGCCGGCGTCGGCGAGCTCGGCCGCGGCTACGAGTCCCGCGAGACCTCCGCCGACGACGACCGCGTCAGCGTGATCGGCCACTCGTCTTCGTCGAAGTCATTGCGGCAAGCTTTCGGACCGTCGTCACGTTCCGGTATGTCGTGGGCATCCCGATTGCTTTGTCCAAACGGGGGCCGGGGATCGCCAGCTCGGTGGCAATCCCGCGGCGCAGCCAATAGACCTCGCGCCCGTGGACTTGAAAGTCGTTGGTCTCCGTTCGGAACGCCATGAACCTCTCTCGCGCCTCGCTGCCTGGTTGGGACGGAAGAAATCCGACCCAGAGCACACGCGGCTCGCCATCGTCCTTCTCGTTCGGGAACGGGTCGTAACCGGCAATCGCCGCCAGTTCGCCGGGAGTCCGGATGAATGTGGGAACGTCGTAGCCGAGGGCTTCGCGAAGGTTGACGGCAATTCTCTCTTCAAGCGCGGGAATGCCGCGGGCGCGGGATTCGAAAATGACGTTGCCGCTCGCGATGAAAGTGCTCACGCCAGTGAAGCCGAGCGACTCGAACATCCCTCTAAGCCGTTCCATCTTCACGACGTGACCGCCGACGTTGATGGCGCGAAGGAACGCGATGTACCGGGCGATCAGGTGGGTCCGCGCGGAACCGACCGGCCGACGACGATCGTGATGTTGTCTTTCCCGCCCGCGTCCAGAGCATCCTGGAGCAGCGCTTCGCACACCTGGCGCGCGGATGTCATGGACGTCAGACGCTCGCGGATGCGATCGTCGGACACGTGGCGGGTCAGTCCGTCGCTGCAGAGCAGCCCGACGTTGTCCCATGACTGCTCGATGCGCCGCACCATCGGCGCTGCCTGCGGTCCGCCGATGGCGCTCGAAAGTATGTTCGCAAACCGGCTGCGCGCGGCATCAGCAGGCGTGAATATTCCCTCGTCCACGAGCTCCTGCGCCATGGTCTGGTCGCGCGACATCTGGTGCAGCGTTCCGTCCCTGAAGATGTAGCATCGGCTGTCGCCCACCTGAAGCAGATATCCACGAGGCCACACCCCGAGCCAGAGCGTGAGCGTGGTAGCCATCCCCCGCCGCTCGGGGTCCTCGGCCGCGGCGGAAGCGAGCTCGTTGTGCACCTTGAGCGCGGCCTGCTCCAGCTCGCACATGAACTCCGCGTCGTTGGCCGGGTCGCTCGTGTAGTAGCATTGAAGCGACTCCGACACGTAGCGCGTCACGCCTTCGAGAACCAGCCGGCTCGCTTCCTCGCCGGCAGCGGCGCCGCCCACTCCGTCGGCAACCATGGACAGAAACGCGAGCCGCTCGGAGCCGGCGAGATTCGATGCGTCGGGCAGACTGGTGTTGTAGACATCGACGTGCCGCCGAAGAGCACAGATGAGGAAATGATCCTCGTTGTTCTTTCGCACGAGCCCTGGGTGCGTCAGGCCGTAGGCGTCGATCTCGTTGTCGGCCGGCCGGCGGCCGGGATCGGCGGCGATCGCGATGGTGGTTGGATCGGTCATCAGCGCTCTGGCAGCGAAGAGGACATGTCATTCAATGTGCAGTGAGCGGCGGCGGGCCGCCAGCGGTGGGGTTTGTCAGCCTGAACCGCAATCGACGCTGGGCGATCCAGTGTGCAAAGGTGAATCGACACAGCCGTAGCGGGCCGCACTAACAGACGACTAATGTATGGGCCACATACACCTTTTTCGCCCAATCCCAATTATCGGATGATCCATTCCCGGCCTGCCATCAGGCGACTGATTTCGCCTTCATGTCTCTGCGTGGCGATGGCGTGCGCGCCTGCCGTCGACCCGGCGGCGCTGCCTGCCGCAGTCGCATCGCTCGACCCCACCGAGAGAGCAATCGTCGCCGCGGTCGACGCGCGCGTCCCTGAAGGGCTCGCACTGCTGGAAAGAATCGTGAACATCAACAGCGGCACCATGAACTTCGCCGGCGTCCGCCAGGTGGGCGGCGTGCTGAGTGCCGAACTCGACAGCCTGGGGTTCGAGACACGCTGGGTTGAGGGCGCAGCGGTGGGACGCGCCGGCCATCTCGTCGCCGAACGCACGGGAGCGGGACCGCGAATGCTTCTCATCGGCCACCTCGACACCGTGTTCGAACCGACAAGCCCGTTCCAGAAGTTCGAGCGCACGAGCGACACGACCGCCAGAGGCCCGGGCATCATCGACATGAAGGGCGGGGATGTGATCATGATCCAGGCGTTCAAGGCGCTCGCAGCGGCGCGCGTACTGAAGGACATGAGCATCACTGTCGTGTTCTCGGGAGACGAAGAAGCACCGGGCCGTCCGCTCTCCGCCACGCGGGCGGCGCTGATAGATGCCGCGCGGCGCTCGCGGTTCGCGATTGGGTTCGAGGATGGGTCCGGCGATCCTCGCACAGCCGTCATTTCGCGCCGCGGAACCGGCACGTGGACCGTTCGTTCGACGGGAACTCCCGCGCACTCATCGCAGATCTTCCGGCCCGACATCGGCGCCGGCGCGATTTTCGAAGCCGCACGCGTGCTCGACGAATTCCGCGAACAACTGGGCGCACAGCAGTACCTGACGTTCAATCCTGGCTTCGCCCTTGGCGGGACGGATGTGCAAACTGACAGCACGCAGCCGGGGGGAAGTGCGCATGGCAAAACCAACATCGTCGCGAAGCACATGCTGGTGACGGGCGACGCGCGCACATTGTCGCCGCAGCAGCTCGAAAGCGTGAAGGCGAGGATGCGCGCCATCGTCGCGCGGCCTCTGCCGCAGACACGCTCCGAGATCACCTTCGACGACGGCTACCCTCCGCTCGCGCCGACACCCGGCAACCGCCGCCTCCTCTCGATGTACGACGCCGCGAGCCGCGAGCTCGGCCTTGGGCCGGTGGTCGCCGTCGATCCGATGCGCGCCGGCGCCGCCGATGTCTCTTTCACCGCCGCGTATATCTCGTCCGCGCTCGATGGTATCGGACTCTCCGGGTGGGACGGCCACACCGACAAGGAGACCGCCGACCTTCGCAGGTTTCCATCGCAAACGAAACGAGCGGCGATACTGCTCTACAGGCTCAATCGCGCGGCCGTTCCGTGACCGCAGAAAAAATCAACTGAGAACTGCCGGCCTGCCAGCGGTCAGGGAGGCAGAGGTCAGCTACGAGGTAGAAACAGTCAAACTCGCCTCACGTCCGACCTCGTATCTGACTGCTGCCCCGCTGCTTCCTGGCAGGTCGGCTTTTCTCAGTTCCGTTTCCCTGAAAAAGCCGCGCGAAAGCGATAAGCTGTCTGCGGCGCGGGCATCGCCCAGCTCGCGTTCGCTGGAAGGCTTCGCTCGAGAAGCTTCGTGAACTTGTCCAGATTGGCCGCCTGACCGGAGTGAACGCCAAGGGTGCCCCGACGAAAGAACGACTCCCAGTGTGTCACCATCACGTGACGCGGGGCGATGTGCCTGATGAGCTGGTCGGGCGCTCCGCCAACATAGGTTGTGGTCGCGGCACAAATGATCGCGAGATCGACACCTCGCTCGTCGAGCACTGCACGTGGAGGGAATCCCCACGGCGGAGAGCTCGGCGCATCCTGATAGTAGATTCGGAACCGCGGCGTGCTGTCGCCGCGCGCGAGTACGTCGATCAGGAACGCATAAGGCTCGCCGAGCTTCCAGTCCCACGCGGAGCGCGGCATCTCAGCCATATCGCTGAACAGCCGCCCACCGGCAAAATGATAGTCCAGCCCGAATTGCCGTAACATCGGCCCGTGATTCGCAATCAACGCCATGAATCGGAAGTTGCCATCGGAGGTGTATGTCCAGTCCCCGATTCGGTTAATGGTTCCCGACTGGCGCGCACGAATAGCGACGACTCGGCTTCCACCGCGCGTGGCCAGGCCGGAGTCTCCCATCAGCATGTGGCGCACCGTCGGGCCACCGTAGATTGTCGCCGCCTTCGCGCGGCTGTTCGCGATGTGCGCAACGTCCATCAAATGGTCGTAATGCCCATGACCGACGAGAATCGCGGAAGCGGCGTCGGCAGACCGCGGGAGAAAGCGATCGATCAATGCCGTATCGGGTCTTATCGAGTAGCCGCGCCTCCCCGGTATCCTCACCGTGGACAATGCGACCTTCTCCACCGAGGGATTCGAGAAGAAAGGCGCGGTCATGAGCGCCCCGCCATCGTACCGAACCAGCAGGCCAGAGACGCCGAGATAGGTGACTTCCACCTGCGAATCAGCCCCGCCGCACGATGCTGGGGCACATCCGATCACGCCGTGCATCTGAGCAACGTGCCGTGCAGCCGGCGACATCGTTCGACATCCGCCCGCAATCATGAAGCCGAGCAGCACATACGAAATATTTCCGTGTGACGCATGCGGGTACGGCATGACTATAGTCTAGCCCCTATTCGGCGTAACGGTTAACATTTTTCGCCTGTCCTCACGCGAGCGTGGATTGTCCACAGCCCAGCTTTACGACCGGTTTCAGCAAGCACTCAGCAGCGCCTACACCCTTCGCCGCGAGCTTGGCGGCGGCGGCATGTCCCGCGTATTTGTCGCCGAGGAGATCGCGCTCGGCCGGCTGGTCGTCATCAAGATTCTCTCCCCGGATCTTGCGCAGGGACTCTCGGCTGATCGGTTCGCTCGCGAAATACGCCTCGCCGCGCGGCTTCAGCACCCGCACATCGTGCCCCTCTTTTCTGCCGGAGAGGTCGATGGACTTCCATACTATACGATGCCGTTTGTGGACGGCGAGTCGCTCGGCACGCGCCTCGCACGCGAGGGCAATCTTCCGATCGCGAGTGCGCTCCACATCCTCCGAGACATCGCCCGTGCCCTCGAGTACGCGCACTCGAATGATGTAGTTCACCGCGACATCAAGCCAGCTAACGTTCTGCTCTCCGGCAACTCGGCTTCGGTTACTGATTTTGGGATCGCGAAGGCGGTGTTTGCCGCGCGAACCGGCCGGGCGACGTTGCTTGATGAAAACGGGCTGACGCAGCTCGGCATCGCGGTCGGAACTCCGCTGTACATGGCGCCGGAGCAGGTCGCTGCCGATCCGAGCGTCGATCATCGCGCCGACCTGTATTCGTTCGGTTGCCTCGCCTATGAAGCATTGACGGGACATCCGCCGTTCCGCCATCGCTCGCGCCAGGCACTATTCGTCGCGCACATCACGGAAGCTCCCCCGCCGGTCGATTCGCTGAGAGGTGAAGTCCCTGGCACGCTTACCGAGATGGTGATGCAGTGCCTCGCGAAGTCCCCCGCCGACCGGCCTGCCAGCGCAACCGAGGTGCTGGCTGCGATGGACGCCGGCGCGACGCGGTCTCGCATGGCGTCAACAGCGGCAGACCCGACCGAGTCGATCGCCGTCATGCCCTTCGCGAGCATGAGCGCTGACAAGGAGAATGAATACTTTGCGGATGGCATCACGGAAGATATCATCAACGCCCTCGCACAGCTCGACGGCTTGCGCGTCGCATGCCGCACCTCATCGTTCTCGTTCAAGGGGACGAAGTACGATCTTCAGGCTATCGGTGAAAAGCTTAACGTCGACAACGTCCTCGAGGGGAGTGTAAGGAAGTCCGGCAATTTTCTCCGCATCACCACTCAGCTCGTAAAGGTGAGCGACGGCTACGATCTGTGGTCGGAGCGCTACGACCGGGAGATGACCGACATATTCGCGGTTCAGGACGAGATCGCCACCGCTATCGCGTCGAAGTTCAAGCTCTCCCTTGCGAGGAGCGGCGAGTCCGCGAAAGCTCCCACCGGCAATATCGAAGCGTACGAGTTGTTCCTGAAGGGACGCGTCCTTTTCTACCGGCGCGGACGCTTCATCCGCTCGGCGATCGAGTGCTTCGAGCGGGCCGTGGCTCTCGACCCCCGTTTCGCGCAGGCACAGGCGGCGCTCGCGGACGCGCTCACGCTGTGCGGCTACTACGGAGCGGTGCCACCGAAGGCGATCATCGACCGAGCCCGCGCGGCCGCGCAGCGCGCTGTGTCGCTGGCGCCAGAGATCGCCGAGTCGCGGCACGCCCTCGCGCTCTGGACGACACTTTACGGAAGTAATGACAGCGTGGCCATGGCCGAGTGGGAGCACGCGATGGATCTGGGAGCCCCTTCGACCCAGGTGCGATGCAGCTATGCGCTGTGGCGATGCGCCCTCCTGATGCAGGACTGGGATACTTGCGTCAGCACTGTCGAGAGCGCAGTCGCCGCCGACCCGCTGAGCGGATACGCCAACTCCCTGCTCGCGCTCGTGAAGATGTTCGCGCGCAGATTCGATGGAATGCTGGCGGACGCGAAGCGCGGTCTGGAGCTTGATCCGGAATCATTCTGGTCGCACTGGACCCTCCAGCGCGCCTATCATTACGCCGGAATGTCAGCCGAAGCTTTCGCTCAGGGCCAGGCGACCCTGGCAATGTCGGGCCGCCATCCATGGGCGATGAGCGAGCTCGCGGTTGAATACGCCACGATCGGCGATCGAGGCGGAGCGGAAGCGATCTATGGTGAGCTGGTCTCGCGCGCTCACATCGAGCATATCCCACCGACGTCGCTCGCGGTCGCCGCGACGTGCGCAGGCCGGGTGGAGGAAGCGGTCGCCGCATGTCACCGTGCGGTGGATGAACGTGACTCGCACATCCGGTGGTCAATCGTAGATCGGTGGGATGGCTGGCAGGCGCTGCACACGCAGCCGGGATGGGAAGACATCAGAAGGCGAATCGAGAACTGGTAGCGGCAGGTACTGTCCGAGCGTGTGCTTCTCTCTTACTCTCGGATGAATGAAGGACTGGGCCGCCGAGGTGAGCTCGTTAATCAGGGGAATCGGCAACGACATCCAGCGCGCCGCCCGTACGGCGCGCTCAGCGTTCGACGACGATCCGTACGAAGTGCTCGCTTACCGGGGCTTCGGGAATGGAATCCGCGCCCACATTTATGGTCGCGCGCTGGAAAAACGCGCGCTCGGCGTGAGCACCGGCGCCGACTCGACACTGAGAAATCTTCTCAATACATGGCGCCGCGCAGATAGCGATCCGCTGGCGTTCGCCCGCGTAGCTGTCGAGCACTCGGATACGAAAACCGAAATGCAGGCGGATGACGAAGGCTTTTTCGGTGGCTGGGTCGACATCGAGAAGCCTGCCGCGAGCGGCGACGAGTGGCAGGATTATGCGGCCGAGCTCGTGGCGCCGGTGCGTCCTGACAGCGGGACAGTGAAGGGCAAGGGCGAGATACTCGTTCCCCCCGCGACCGCTCTGTTCGGCGTCATCAGCGACATCGACGACACCGTGATTCAGTCACGCGTGTCGAACTTCCTCCAGGCCGCGCGCACGGTAATGCTCGGCAACGCTCGCACGCGGCTCCCCTTCCCCGGCGTCGCCGCGTTCTACCAGGCGCTCCGCGACGGCATCGGCGGCCACGAGAAGAATCCAATCTTCTACGTATCGAGCAGCCCATGGAACATCTACGACGTGATCTCGGAATTCATGGATATCCAGAAGATTCCGCACGGGCCGCTGCTCCTCAGGGATTGGGATATCGGTCTGAGCGCATTGTCGTCGTCGCACCACTTCGGACACAAGGGCCTCGCGATCCGGAACATCATGCAGCTCTATCCGGCAATGCAGTTCATCCTGATCGGCGACACAAGCCAGCATGATCCTGAGATCTACCGCCAGATCGTCGGCGAGTTTCCGGATCGGGTGAAGGCGATTTACATACGCGACGTCACGCGAACCGGCGATCGCACATCTGCGGTGAAGAAGCTCGCCGACGAGGTCATCGCCGCTCATTCGATTCTCGTCCTGTCCGAGGACACCCTCGGCGCCGCGAAGCACGCGGCCGAACAGGGATGGATCAGCCAGGGTGAGCTGCCGAAAGTGCAGGAGGAGAAGCGCGCCGACGAGGGACGCGACGACACCAAAGTCGCGACGCCGGACGGGGGCGAGCCAACATCGGGAACAGCGCCGACAGTCATCGAGTGAACAAGCGGTCAATCCAGCCGCCTTCCCGTGTCAGGGCGGGCCAGGCTAGCCCAAATTCAGCGGGACGACTAATGTTTGCATCCCATCTACGCCGACCCAGATGATCGCGACAGAACTTCTCGACCAGGTTCAACGATCGCTCGGAACCAGCTACACCCTCCTTCGCGAGCTCGGCGGCGGGGGGATGTCCCGCGTTTTCCTGGCCGAGGAGACCGCGCTCGGACGGATGGTCGTCCTCAAAGTCATGTCTCCCCATCTGGCGCAGGGGCTCTCGGTTGACCGATTCACGAGAGAGATCCGGCTCGCCGCCAGGCTCCAGCACCCTCACATAGTTCCACTGTTTTCGGCGGGCGAAGTCGACGGCCTCCCCTGGTATACCATGCCGTACATCGACGGCGAATCGCTGCGCGCGCGGCTGTCCCGGCAAGGCGAACTACCAGTGGGCGAGGCAGTCGCCGTGCTGCGCGACATCGCGCGCGCTCTTGAGTACGCGCATGCTCACGATGTCGTTCATCGCGACATCAAGCCCGAGAACGTTTTGCTCTCGGGGAACTCGGCATGCGTCGCCGACTTCGGCATTGCGAAGGCAGTCAACGCAGCCAGAACGTCGGTTGAGCCGGGCGGCGCGAATGACGCGTCGCTGACCGGTACCGGGTTGTCCATTGGCACCCCTGCCTACATGGCGCCGGAGCAGGCAGCGGGCCTCGGCGACGTCGACCATCGTGCCGACCTCTATTCCTTCGGCTGCATCGCATACGAGCTGCTCTCAGGGAGGCCGCCATTCTCGAACCGTTCGGTTCAGGCGATGATGATGGCGCACATGACGGAGAAGCCGTCCCTCGCACGACTTCGCCGCGCCGAGATCCCCCGCACATTGAGTGACCTCGTCATCTGCTGCCTCGCGAAGGAGCCGAACGAGCGCCCCTCGAGTGCGCTGGCCGTGTTGACCGCGATGGATTCAGGTGCCGCGCGCGTTACTCCTTCGAGCGGAGCCCTGTCTCCGGAGCCTGCCGCTTCAATTGCTGTGCTTCCGTTCGAAAGCATGAGTGCGGACAAGGACAACGAGTATTTCGCCGATGGGATTACCGAAGAGATCATCAACGCCCTGACTCAGCTGCCGACGCTGCGGGTAGCCGGCCGCACGTCCTCCTTCTCTTTCAAGGGAACCAAACACGACCTGCCGACGATCGCCGAAAAACTCAACGTTACAACTATCCTCGAAGGCAGCGTGCGGAGATCTGTCAACCGCCTCCGCATCACCGCCCAGCTGGTCAATGCGGGCGATGGCTACCACCTCTGGTCGGAGCGCTACGACCGCGAGCTGACCGATGTGTTCACCGTTCAGGATGAAATCGCGAAAGCGATCGCATCACGGCTGAAACTCAGTCTCGGCCGGCGCGGCGAAGGGGTGAAGCCGCCCACCGTCAGCATTGAAGCATATGAACTGTTCATCAAGGGCCGCGTCCTGACCTACAAGCTGGGCCACGACATCTTCGAGGGCATCAAGTGCTTCCAGGGTGCCGTTGCACTCGACGAGCGGTTTGGGCTCGCCCACGCCGGTCTCGCCGACGCGCTGACCTTGTCTGCCTACATCGGGCTCGTTCGGCCGGGCGACGTTATCGATCGCGCGCACGCCGCAGCAAAACGTGCCGTTGAGCTCGCGCCCGACAGCGCCGATTGCCACCACGCTCTGGCCTTGTGGATGACGCTCTACGGCGGCGATCGCGATGCGGCGTTCGCGGAATGGGAGCGCGCAATGTCGGTCGGCGTACAGTCCACGGAGGTCAGATGCAGTTATGCCATCTGGGGCCTAGGACTGCTGGCCCAAAGATGGGACGACGGAGTCAAGGCAGCCGAGGCGGCGGTGGTCGCTGATCCACTCAGCGGATACGCCAACTCGATCGTGGCTCTCACGAAGATCTTCGCGCGCCAGTCGGATGGGCTGCTGGAATCCGCGTTGCGGGGCGTCGAGCTGGAGGGGCCATTGTTCTGGGGACACTGGAGCCTTCAGCGAGCATACCATCATGTCGGGATGCACGACGCGGCACTGCGCCAGGCGGCTGTGACATTGGGAGCATCGGGCCGGCACCCGTGGGCATTGAGCGAGCTGGCGGTGGAGCACGCTACAGTCGGAGACTACGAGGCGGCCGACGCGATATTCAGCGAGATGTCCGCACGGAGCAGACATGAACTCGTTTCTCCCGCGCCGCTCGCCCTCGCAGCGATTTGCGCGCGGCGCATGGACGAGGCGATCGCGCTCTGCCATCGCGCGATCGACGAGCGGGACGCTTACATCCAGTGGTCGGTCGTCGACCGCTGGGATGGGTGGGGGCCGTTGTACGCGCATTCGGGGTGGCCAGCGGTGAAGAAGCGGATTCTGGCATGGTGAATCCATAGGCGGGATGCTCCTCCCGTTTCATGTCGCCGTAGCTGCCGCCCTGCTCTGCGGTGCACCGTTACCCCGGATCACGCTGGGCGTCACCGTCCTGGTGAACGATTCTCTCCACCTGATACGTGGGAAGCGCGTGGGCCTGATCACCAATCACACCGGGCGTGACGAGCAGGGGCGCAGCAGCATCGACATAATTTTCAACGCGCCGGGTGTTCGGCTTACCGCCTTGTTCGCGCCCGAGCACGGCATCCGCGGCGTTGCCGAAGGTGGTGCGCGCATCGCTTCGTCGGTAGACAGCGCCACGGGCGTTCCGATCCATTCCTTGTATGGCGACACGCGTGTTCCCACGAGCCGCATGCTCCGGGACGTGGACGTCCTTCTATATGACATCCAGGACGTCGGCGCACGGATGTACACCTATGTGTGGACGATGACGCTAGCCGCCGAGGCGGCGAAGAAGGCGGGCAAACGGTTCGTTGTCCTCGACCGGCCGAATCCGATCCGAGCCGACATTGCGGAGGGTGGACTCATCGAGCGGCGCTTCCGCACGTTCACCGGGCTGCACGACGTTCCGTTGCGTTACGGCCTCACGCCCGGCGAGCTGGCGCTGTTTCTCGTGAGCACGAAGCGGATTGACGCCAACATCGTGATCGTGCCGATGAAAGGCTACCGCAGGTCGATGTGGTGGGATGACACCGGGCTGGGCTGGGTGAGTCCTTCGCCCAACATCCGGGATGTCGAGTCGGCTCTGCTCTATCCCGGGATTTCGTTTTTCGAGGCGACCAATGTCAGCGAGGGGCGCGGCACCGATGCACCGTTTCGGCTGATAGGCGCGCCGTGGATGACGGACGCGGGAGCGATAGCGCGGGCGATGAACGCGAAGCGGCTTCCTGGTGTGAGCTTCGCAGTGACGTCGCGGCGCATCGCGCGCGGCGAGAAGCACGGTGGAATGACGATTCCAATGGTTCGGATCGACATCACGGACCGCGATTCGATTCGGGCGGCAGATATCGGGGCGCATCTGCTTCGCGAGATCTACAGCCGCCATCGGGGGCAATTTCAATGGCGTGCCCAGGGAATCGAAGAGCTGTCGGGCTCGCGCGTCCTGCGCGGCGCCGTTGGGAACGGGGGCATTGCGGCCGTCCTCGCGCAGTGGCGGAAGGACAGCGCGCGATTCAGCGCCGCGGCGGCGGCCTGGCGCCTGTACCGATAAGGCGCGCGGATGGTGACAGAGGACGTGACAGTCCCGTTACGGGTCGCCGACGTTGAGACTATGACACCCTGCTAATATTTCCTGCCTGCCGCGAAGCTCCCGCGGACCGGCCGCCCCCGTTCCGGGCGTCCCCTCACTCAACGGAAAAATCGATCCGCTTTCGGATCGGTGCCGCGCGCCGCCGGGCTGGAGTCCGGCAGCGCGATCGCACAGATCGAGACGAGAGCAGCAGCAGTCCTTCGAAACCGGATTCTCAAACGGAGGCAAGGGTAGCTCGCAGTCGAATCGCGGCGGCCTCCGCGACGGTAACGTTGCGCGCGTCGGCAGCGGTGCGCAGTTCACCCAGAATTGCGTCGAGCTGGCCGCGCACACTGCTCGTCAACGTATGGGCGAAGCGATTTCGTACGTACTCGAGTGTGGTCACATCGCCCCGCACGCCGGCTGAGTTGTTGGCAGCCGCGTCGACGATAATCTGTGCTGCCCACAAATCGAATCGCGCGCGGTCAATCTCGGCAGGCGGCCGATGTCGGAGCCGGAAGTCGAGCGTGGCACGCGCGACGTCGATCGCCGCTTGGCGCGCGGCCGCAGCATTGCGACTGCTTGCGGCGCTGGTAAGCGCGGCGAGCGCGGTCGTCATCTGCGTGGCGAGCATCGGCGGGGAGCCCGCGCGATAGCCGTTCCACGCCGATGCCATCACGCCGAGCGTAGTCGTCACTTCGGGCCAGGCGCCGGTGAGGGCAGCGTCGAAAATCGACAGGGCACCGGTCTGCAGCGTGTTGAGCGCTGCGGGTGGCGCACTCGTCAATGCATCGGTGGGGACGGCGAGGGCGAGCGCCTCAATATTGCCCCCCGAACCCGTCGCGAACTCGCCATAACCCGGGGCGAAGGTCTTGTCCTCGCGCGATCCGTCGTTGTGCAGCTCATTCGCGATCATGGCGCCGGACACTGGGCCTGTTGGACCGTTCACTGTCTCGCCGACCGACTTGACTGTGACTTCCTCGAACACAAGCCCGCAGATGTTCTCGGGCCGAAACACGTCGCCGACCTTTGGACTGGCCGGCATGATCATGGCGAGCGGGCCATCGCGCTCGACCAGCCAAGTGCCGTCGCGGTCGGCAAGGGTGCCGTTTTCGAAGTTGAAGACATCCTCTCCGAAGTACCACACCGAGCCGTCGTCGGCTTGTCCGTACCAGTCGAGGGCCACCTCGTCGACGCGACCGTTCAGGAACGCGACATACTGCGACTCGTGGGTCTGAACCTGCCTGCCATTCCAGGTAATGGTCTTGGGATTAGGCAGGAGGGTAGTCTCGACGCGGAGTGGCGCGCCGTCTACCGTGCCCAACAGCACGGCTGAATGGAGCCGGCTGATGGGGAAGAGCGGGTTGGTGATATTGAGGGGACTGGAAAATGTGGGTTGAACGAGATCCACCCGTGCACTCGCCGGTGCGAGTGGAAGTTTGCTGCAGTCCGCTGCCGGGCTGGTCGCGCTTTCGCCTTTACAGCCCGTCATCGCGGCCACGCCGGCCGCCAGGACCAGTGCGCGCGTCAGGAATTGTGTCACGAGAGCCTCCATCGTCATGTGTGTGTTAGGAGCAGGCGACGGAGGAATCTGTGACAGCTATCTTCTACTGTGTCAGCGGAACGATGTACATGCCGCGGGCATCTGCTGGATTGCCAGTCGTTATGCGGGATCCGTCCTTGAGGAACCGGCGGCTTCCGTTCACCCTGATCTCTACGCGCGGAGCGGTACGCGGTATGACAATCTCGAATCCGGACGATGAGCCGCTGTTGTCGATGACCAGGCGGCCAGCGTCGGAGGTAAACGTTGCCGCCCCGGTCGCAGTGCGAACCGTCACTTCGGCGCCGTTGGAAAGTGATACGCGCGCTGCGCCGGGTGCCTGGGTCGACGTGAACAGAATGACGAGCTGAGCCCCCGGTTCTACTGAGATTCCCGCGAGCGGAGCGTCCGCACTGGGAGCGGGAAGCACGACGGTTCGTGCTTCCGGCTCCGCCCCTAGCCGGTTGAGGGCGGCAACCACCAGCTCGCGAACGGGTGAGCGCGGCGCCGCGATCGCTGCCCCTGCGACGCCGATGACGAGAAGCATTCCGGCCGCCCACCGCAGTCTGCCGAAGTCGCTTCGGCGTGCGCGCGCGGCGACCAGGTGGCCGTCGACCCGCGGGAGCCGGTGGTCGAGCTGTCTGAGCAGCGTGAACACCTCTGCTTCCTCGGCGTCCGCCCTGGCGACAAGGATGCGGCATTCGCTGCATCCCGCGACATGTTCGCGAACAGTGTCTTCCAAACCGGAAGCAAGCTCGCCATGACGCAGCCGCTGGATTTGCTCCTCGTCAAGGTGCATCAGTTCTCCCCGTAAGCCGCGCGGAACGCGCGACGCGCGCGCGCCAGCAGGGTGCCGACACTCGCTTCGTTCAACTCCAACGCGAGGGCCATGTCGCGGTAGCTGTATCCTTCCGACGCGAGCATGAGAAGACGCTTATCGCGCTCCGGAATTCGATCGGCAGCGGCGCGAACTCTCGCTCGTGACTCCTCGGCGATAGTCTCTTCCTCTGCCGACGGCCCCGGCGGCGAATGAACGCCCTTCGCCCGGTCGAGAGTGAGAAGGCGGCTGCGCCTGCCCTGCGACGAGCCCACGTTCCGCAGCAGATTCATCGCCACGCTGATCAGCCATGCCTGCGGCGAATCCGGCAGCGAGCCCCGGCGGTAAAGCCTGATGAACGCTTCCTGAGCGAGATCAGCGGCCAAGTCGGGATCTCCTGACAGGCGGTCGAGATATCGGTAGAGATGCTCGAAATGCCCATTGAACAACTCCGCAAAGATGTCATGAAAGCGCAGCGGCTCGGTGCGTGAAGAGCGAACGCTCTCCTCGCGAAGCCGGTCTCGCGCTGCAGACGAAGCGTCTCGACGCGGTATGGGTTCGGGATACTTCACGCCAGCCTCACCGATAGGAACCAGCACCGCGACCCCGTTGTGACAGGCAACGGGCAACGGGCCACCGTAGCGCCTCACCTATCAACCGGTTTTCTCCTCACCCATCATCCCGGTCTTACATCGCTAAAACCGCCAGTCCAATCCCACAACCAGCGGAGCCTGCGGCCGCATCTCGATCCCGACGAGCTCGCCGGTCGTCGTGTCCGGTGCGTATGTCAGAAGGTTTTTCCGATTCAGGAGGTTGGTCATCGTCCCAAAGACTGCCACGGTCGCATCGCGCCCCTGTATGTCGAAATGCCAGTGTTTCCGCACGCCCAGATCGATGCGCATGTAGGCCGGAAGCCTGGTACCTCCGAGCGACTGGCCGCGATGCTCGGGACTCCCACCAAACTCGCATCCGCGATCGCGAAGATTGCACGCCTCCCACTCTAGACCGCCGGATATTCCGGTCGTGCGACGACCGAGCGCACCCGTGATTCCGAGCCTCGCGGACGAAGTCGCAGTCGGCAGCACTATTATTCCCGCCTCGACCAGATGCGTGGCGCCGTGATCGGGGACGTAGCTGGAATCGTCGTCGTCGACCCGCGCCCTCTGCAATCCGTAGCTGGCGACAATTCCGTACCTCGCCGTGCTCATGGTCGCGTCAACAGAAAAACCGCGCGCGGCACCCGACCCCACCGAGAAATCGCGCGTCGCGAACGGTTTCCCCTCGACCGGCGCCACGAGCAGCAGCCCATCGAGCCGGCGAGAATATCCCTGCGCACCAAGACGCACTCCGGCCGAGGGGCGATACTCGCCGGCGACGACGACCTGATCGCTGTGCGCGACCGGAACGCCCGGTGCCGCGGCACCGATGTGCAGGTCAACCGGGAACACGTTGCCGACGACCGATTCCGCGTTCCTCAGCGACTGGGCGAACTGGTGGAGGCGGGCGTAGCTGCCCGAAAGCGCCAGGCGTTCGGATGGCTTCCATTGCAGCCGTCCACGGGGAGCGATGTGCAGGTCGCCGGCCGCCGCTGCGGCAGAAGCCGCCCACTGAAGGTGGAACTGCCGCCCGAGATCACGCGTCTGCTGCGCAAACAGCGAGACCACTGGCGTTGTCGCGTTCAGGATGGAGTTGAGCGCCGGTGCGGAATCGAGCTCGATGCGGTAGGATGTCCTGCTCCGCTCCAAGCGCATACCGGCGACAGTTGTCGAACGAGTGGATGCGCGCTCGAGCGACAGGAGAAGTCCCTCATCGCGCCGCTCCGCGGCCATCCCGATACGGCCCGACTCAGCACCCCAGTCAGCGCCTGCGTCGCCAACCGCGCTCCAGCCCAGTACACGCACCGGCATCCCGGCGGCGTTCCCCCGCCACTCGGCGCCAACCGACTGACTGTGCCATTCGAAGGCGTTGCGAAGCGCATCGCCCGTCGCCGGCGGGTCCGCGTTTGCCGTAGCTGCGGTACTGATCTCGTTCTGGCTGTCATAGCCGAGCAGTCGAAGTCGGCCGCCGAAGAGGCGCGAACCAAGCGTTGCCAAAAAGTCACTCGACGTGCCGGACAGGTGAGACGCCTCGTGCTTCGAGCCAGCCAGACCCGGAAAGCCCGAACGGAAACTGATCATGTAGCCTGCGTCCGCTGTGCCGACGGGACCATCAACAGTAAGACGCACCTGACTTGTTGTAGCGCCTCCCTGCACGTTCAGCCGCTTTTCAGGGTTTCGCGTTGTTCCGGCGACGGTTCCTGAAAGGGACGCCGGATGCATCGGCGACGGAACATCCGACGAGAGGGACACACTCGAGAGCGCATCGGGGTTCCACGCGCTGAACGACGCACCGGTGTGATAGGGACTGAACACGGGGATTCCGTCAAGTACGTATGCGGTCTGGTCTGAGCTTCCTCCCCTTATGTGGATACCGCTCGGCGATTCAGGCTTGAGTACCACCTCGCCACCTCCAAGTGCCTGCAATACGTCGGGCTCGGCGAGCATTGGGTGGTTTCTGACGGCGGCGATCGAGCTCGTGCGATCCGCGAACGTCATGCTGTCGCCGGTCGCGAATCCGCGAACTGCAACTGGCGGCCGAATCTTCACCGATGAGAGTCGAAAAGCGACGGAACGAAGCGACACGTTGATCTCGATGTGTCCGCTCGGTGGCACGAGCGCATGCAATGTGCGCGGCGCGTGACCGAGGAACCGCACGGTGATGTGCTGCGCTCCCGCCGGAACCCGGCGCATCAGGTAACGCCCGTCGGCGTCGGTCAGGGTGGCCTGGTTCAGATCAGTGAGCACGACCTCCGCGCCAGCGAGCACGGCACCTGACTGCTCGTCGCGCACGGACCCGCCGATCGTCGCCTGCGTCGCCTGAGTTGCGAGGAGGAATTGCATCGCGCCCAGAAGAACCGTTCCCATCCAGACTCTCCCACGATCTGGCCCTACCCAAAGATGCCGCGTCGTCGAGCGCCGTGGCCAGTGGCGCGGTAACGCTTTGCTTCGCACTATTGAGCTCCTTCGCTGGTTGGGAGCTTTTGAGCACTCGACGCCGGCTGTCGATCGCAATCCGTCCTGCACTCGCTGCCGCGATTATCACCGGCTGCAGCGTGAGCGAATCCGTTTCTCCGCCGGTGACACAGCCGCCACCACCACCGCCGCCGCCTCCATCAGTCGAGGCGCGGGCGCTCTGGGTTTCCCGGTTCGAGTTCGACTCGCCGGAGAAGATCACACGGATAATGGACGACGCCCGTTCGGCGAACTTCAACATCGTCTACTTCCAGGTGCGCGGGGCGGCGGATGCGATCTACCGTTCGTCGATCGAACCATGCGCGGTGGTGCTATGCGGCAGGCTCGGCGGCACGGCAACATGGGATCCTCTCGAGGTGGCGGTAAGAGAAGCGCACGCGCGGGGTCTCGAGCTGCACGCGTGGCTCAACGCATTCACCGGAGTTGGGTCTGGCGCGGCAAGCACGTGCGCGACGCTCGTCGAGTCAGCGTCTGGAAATCCGCGCCACATTCTCAAGGAGCATCCGGAGTGGGCGATGGTGGACGACGCGGGTGTCTCGATGCCCTGCCCCAACAACGAAGAGTACGTGTGGCTGTCGCCCGGGAATCCCGGGGTTCGCACTCAGCTCGCGCGCGTCGCCGCAGATGTCGTCCGACGTTACGGTGTTGACGGCATTCATCTAGACCGGATTCGATACCCGGGCACGAGGTGGTCGTACGACCCGGCCAGCCTCGCTGAATTCGGAAAGAGTCCCGGCTCCGATCCTGGCGGCTGGGCGCAGTTTCGCCGCGATCTCGTCGGCAGGGCGGTGCGCGAGGCGTTCGACAGCGTCGTTGCCGTGCGACCTGCGACCGTTCTCAGCGTGGCTGCGTGGGGCATCTACCAGGACAAGTGGGGATGGAACTCATCGCAGGGCTACAGCCAGTACCTCCAGGATCCGCGGGCCTGGGCGAAGGACGGATATCTGGATGTGACGGTACCGATGACGTACTTCGCCATCAACTCAGCGTCCTGTAGCTTCGCTGACTGGATCTGCCTGCTCGAGGATCACCTGCGCGGTGTGCAGGCGGCAACCGGCCGCGACATGTACATCGCCATCGCCGCAAACAAGGGATCGCCTGAATCACTGCGACAGGTGCAGGCAGGGCGTGCGTACGGAGTGAAAGGATTCGCCTTCTACTCGTACGCGAGCGCCTCCGCTGCCAATCTGTTCACCGCGCTCGCGGCTGGACCCTTCAACGCAAAGGCCTCGATTCCGCGCATGTCGTGGCGTTGACTACTGCACGCCTCGCGTCTTCCATCCGTTGAGCTTGCCGAGATCCACCTTGCCTATCGTGCCCTTGAGCGCGTTCATGTCGACGCCGTTGCCTTCCGCCGCGACGATGAAGCGGTCGCCCACGAGCACGCTGATCTCGCCCGACTTGCTCCCGTTGTTGTACTTCTCGAGTGCTTTGTACCCGTTGAACTTCGTCGTCTTCTCGTAACCGCCGTCACTCTCGCGGTCGATCTCCGTCGTTGCCCAGGCGGCGGCTGCCATGCCGGCGAGTCCCGTCATGCTCCCGATGTCGGTGATGTTCACGGTTACCGAGCTGCCCTGGTCATTCGAGTAGCGCCCCTTCGCTGTGGAAACCATCATGCCCATCGCCCCCGCCCTCTCTCCGGTGGCTTCGGTGCGTTTCATCCCCGGCAGGTCCCCAGGCAAGAGATTTTTCAGCTCGCGGAAGTCCACGGTCTCCACCTTTCTCCCCGCGTTGGCTGAGTTGATCGCGGCTCCCATCGCCGCCATCGCGTCGCCTACGTTCGCCGTGCCCGCCTTGCTTGCCTGCTCGAGATTCTTCGTGGCCTCTTCGAGCTGCTTCGCGGCGTCTTCGGCAGCCTTCTGCTCCGGATTCGAACAGGCGGCGGTGGCTGCGACACAAAGCGATATCGCGATAAGTCCTGCTCTCTTGTTCATGGAATGGTCCTCGGATTGTGAGTTGGGCGGGCCCGCCGACTATACGCCAGTTTGTTGCTGCTTTCAAGGAGTATCCGCGGTGTAGTGGGTCAGTTTGCCCCCACGCCCTCCGGAGCCCAGCGGCACATTCACTTTGGTTCGGCGCATCGTATTATTCCAGTCGCTGAATGCAGCCCCCTTCCATCGCGCAGGTCTGACCATTGGAACAGGTTCTCACCAGACAGCAGGGCGAGCTCGTCGCACTCGAGCGTAAGCTCGTCATCCGCGTCCGCGACGTACTCGCGAACTCCGACGGGCCCCGAGCCGACCTCGAGCGGCTCGCGTCGCTCGTCCACGAAATGGACGAACTGTTCCTCCTCGTCGTCGTCGGCGAATACAACAGCGGCAAGAGCACCTTCATAAACGCGCTGCTTGGCGACGAAGTCTTCGCGATGGGCGACCTGCCGACAACGCGCGCAATCTCTATCCTTCGGTATGGCGAGGCCGGACCACCGGAAGCGATCGGAGAGAACACCAATCTCTACCATTATCCGCTCGACGTTCTGCACGACCTCGACATCGTCGACACGCCAGGTACGAACTCCATCGAGCGGATGGAAGAGGCAATCACCCGCCAGTTCGTTCCCCGCGCCGATCTCGTTCTCTTCGTGACGAGTCTGCTTCAGCCGCTCACCGCGAGCGAGCTGGATTTTCTGGCGCACATTCGCGAGTGGGGGAAGAAAGTCGTGTTTGTCGTAAACGGTGTGGATCGTCGCAACTCGGACGAGCAGCTCGACCGCGTACGCGAGTATCTGACACGTGAGGTCACAAGCCGCCTCGGGGGCGTGGCGCCGACGATGTACTTCATCAGTGCGCTCCAGGCCCTGCGTGGAAAGCTCGCTTCGACCGCCGGCGCGCCCATCCCCGACCCGCGCAACGAGTACCCAGCGCTCGAGCGTTATGTGCTCGAAACCCTCCGCGAGACGGAGCGCGTACGGCTCAAGCTTCTCACTCCCCTCGGTGTGCTGCGCCACCTGCTCAAGGGAAACGTCGCCGCGCTTGAAGGCCGCCTTGTTGTCGTGCACGAGGACGCGCGAGTGCTTCGCTCGATCCGCGACCAGCTCGACGCCTACACCGCCGAGATGCGCACTGATTCCGAGCGCTACCTCATTGAGGTCCGGAACGTTCTCTACGAACTGGAACGCCGCGGCCGGTCGTGGTTCGAGCGCACCATCCGGATCGGCAACGCCAACTTTCTCCGCAACAAAGAGGCAGTCGAGAACCGCTTCCGAGCTGAGGTCGTCCAGGACACGCCCCAGGCAATCGAGAACGTCGTGCACCGAATGGTGGATTGGACTGTGCAGCGTAATCTCAAGCTCTGGAGCACGGTATTCGCCGAGCTCGACGCGCACACGGCGCGGCTCCGGGAGTCGGGCGCGCTCGCGGCACACGGTGACACCGAGTTCCAATACAATAGAGAGGAGTTGTTCGCACGACTCCGCGAGCCAATCGAGCGACGGTTGAGCGATTTCGACGCCGAGCGCGAAGCCCGGCAGATCACTGAGTCGGTAAAGGAAGCGGTAATGTCCGCGTTCGGCGTCAACGTCCTTGCAATTGGCCTCGGCGGAATTCTCGTCGCCGCCTTCACGACGGCCGCACTCGACGTGACCGGCGTTCTTACAGCGACAATCTTCGCGATCGCCGGCTGGCTCATCATACCGGCGCGCCGCAAGCAGCTCATCAAGGACTTCGAGACAAAGATCGCGAAGCTGAACGAAGACCTGGCAGCGCTGCTCCGGGCAAAGTTCGAAGAGCAGCTCACGCGGTACGAGCGTCAACTGCTCGAAGTCGTCGCACCCTACGAGAGATTTCTCGAAACAGAGCGCACGAAACTCGATAAGGGGCTCGATGAGCTGAGGCAGGCCGAGGGCGAAGTCGTCGCGCTCGAGCAGCGTGTAGAGAAGACGTTTCCAGCATCTTCCTGAGCGACGCGCCCGAAAACGTGCGCTGAAGATGTTCCGGCCGCACGCGGGCGAAACACTTCACCACTCTACGCTTCCGCCACTCTCCGGGCCGCGAAATCGCGCACGGTCAACATCGTAGCCGGCGAATACTCGCTCGATCGGGCGACATCATCGAGACGCGCCAGGCCGAGCATCAGTCCGGCGAACGTCTTCTGGAAGGGATCGGTCGCTCCACGCCATTGCGCTTCCAGCGCCGATTCCGGAACTTCAGTAACGGCGAGCGGCTTGCCTGCAGCTAGCTCGAATATCTTCACCACTTCCCGCTGTGTGACCGCTTCGGGACCGGTAAACGTGATCGTCGAGTTGCGAGCCGCCGGCGTCATCGCCACATTCACGGCAACCTTGGCCACATCGGCGCCGGAAACGTAGCCGACCTTCCCGTTTCCTGTGCCGTAAATCTTCACCTGCCCCGATGACAGGTCCGCGAACAGCATCGGGCCGAGCCACGCGTCCATGAACGGACTCGGCCTGAGAATCGTGAACGCGATACCGCTCGATCGTAGATGATTCTCGACAGCCAGCTTCCCCTCAGTCAGCGGAGTATCGGGAAACCGCTCTGCATCGAACGAAAGGAAAACGAAGTGTTCCGCTCCCGCGGCGACAGCGGCGTCAATAAGCGAGATCGTCCCCGCCTTATCCGTATCGGCGAAGGAGTCGCCGGGCTGAGCGGTGACGATCATCGAGACTGTGGAGATGACTGTTCGCGCGCCTTCGCACGCCTTGTCGAGAGAGGCGCGGTCCTTCAGGTCGCCGACGACCGGCTCGGCACCCAGCTCAGTGAGCCTGGCAACTTTTTCAGGCGCTGATGTCGCGCGAACGAGCCCGCGCACGGCTTCGCCTTTCTCGCGCAGCAATCGGACGATTTCCGAGCCGACGGCGCCAGTGGAACCCGCTACCAGAATCATTGCTGCTCCTGTGTTGGCTGGACGATGAGTATGACGCGTGCCAGGCTGGTTGGCTAGCTCAGACCATCGGTGTCTTCGCGCCTCTGACTGAGCGAAGCGCTTCTGCGGCTCAGGCCCCTGAAGGCGAGAAAATAAGCGATGACGTTCACGCCGAGGGCAAGCGCCCCGAGCACCCATTGAGTCTGGCGACTCAAAGCGGCCGGGTACAGCATCGGGATCACGTAGTGCTCGATGAATCCGCCCTCATATCCAGCCTGCCCTCCGCGTGCGCGAAGCGTGTTTTCCAGCGGCGTGAGCGGACAGATCCAGCCGGCGAATTCGATCAACACGCCCCACACCGCAGCCGGGGCATGCGCGAAGATGAGCTTCGGCCACCGCCGGAGCAGAAATCCGCCAAGCACCACGAACAACACAAAGGCCAGGTGCACGACGACGACAGCGTCGGCAAGCCAGCGGTACATCATCAGGGGTCTTTGTGCGCGGGCAGCTCGCGGATCGACATCGTGTCCACCACGCCCGCATGCGGAGTCAGGATCCTCCGATGGTAGTCGAGCTGGCCGAGGTGATACGCGAGGTGTACTGCCAGGTGCACGAGAAACTCGGCGGTGCGAACCCGGCGATCTCCAATTGGAAGCGGGTAAGCGGCTGCGAGTTGTGCGTCTTCGATCCGCTCGAGCGCGGCCTCGATCTCGACGAGCGTCGCCTGCACTTCCTGCTGAAGTTCTGCCCGCGACAGGCCGCGCATGGAGAACTCCGCTTCGCGATTCCGCGCGTACGCGCTGCCGCCAAGCACCGTTCCGAAAAAGTGCCGGAGATTTCCGGCGAGGTGTAGGACAAGTGTGCCACCTGAATTCGAGATGCCGGGCGCCGTCTTCCAGATCGACTCGTCGTCGGGGTACGCCGCGATCTGGCTGTCCAGCGCGCGAAGGTCGCGCAGGAGCACGACGCGCAGCGCGTCGCGGAGGATCAGGGAATGGTCAGGCACGTGCATGGTGCTGAAAGGTGCAACGGCTTCGGACAGCGGGCTACCATACCCTCGTCATTTCGATATTAGCGCGAGATCGTTGACTCGAGCTGCTCAGCCTCCTTCAGACATCACAGATGGTCACGGCCTGCCTCAACGATGTCAACGGATCCCGCGTCGGCACGAACTCATGCGCGAAAAACCCTTTGAACCCAGTATCAACGATCGCCTTCGCCACCGCGCGCCAGTTGAGCTCCTGCGTCTCGTCCAGCTCGTGGCGTCCTGGCACTCCGCCGGTATGAAAGTGCGCGATGTGCGCAATGTTGTCGCGGATGGTCCGGATTACGTCTCCCTCCATGATCTGCATGTGGTAGATGTCGTAGAGGAGTTTCACGCGCGGCGAACCCACATTCCTGATCACTTCGACGCCGAATGCAGTGTGATCGCCATGATAGTCATGGTGATCCACCTTGCTGTTGAGAAGCTCCAGACAGATGGTCACTTTGTGCTCTTCGGCGAGCGGCGCGATTCGCTTCAATCCTTCACTGGATGCCGCGATCCCCTCGGCATCACTTCGCCCCTGGCGATTCCCGAACATCGCGATGACGTTCGGCACGCCATGCCTCGCCGCGAGCGGAATCGTACGCTCCAGCTCGCTGAGCAGCATCGCGTGACTGGCGCGATTGTTGAACCCGTTGCTGAGAAAGTCACGCCGATCGGCGGGATACCCCATCGAGCAGACGAGACCGTGTTCGCGGACTGTCTCCCAGTCACCCGGCTGAAGGAGATCGATGGCCTTGAGGCCCATCGCCGCGCCGGCCTTGCAGAAATCAGCAAGCGGAATTCGCGCGTAAGGCCAGCGCGAAACCGACTGTTTGAGACGTCCCTTGCGCTTCAATCGCGGCGTGGCTGCCTGCGAGGGATCAAAGTTCGTCAATACTGCAGCGGCAGCAGCAGTTGCCGCTGCTGCCAGCATCTTGCGCCGCTTGATGGAAGTCAACGCGCCCTACCTCACGATCAGAACTTCAGACTGGCCAGGTATTCGTAGCTCGTCTTCGCGCTCCCGAGCGCAGACGGCTCAGGATTGTCATGCTCCACGAAAAAGTGCCGGATACCTGCCTTCTCCCGCGCGGCGAATATGCGCGCGAAATCGATCGCGCCGCGGCCCACGTCGACCATGCGCTGCTGCGGCGAGCCGTCCATATCCTTCACATGCACCAACTCGAAGCGGCCCGGGTGTCGGTCGAAGTACGCAATCGGGCTCTGACCGCCTTTCGTGATCCAGAAAAGATCCAGCTCCATCGCGACCAGCGCAGGGTTGGTTCGCTCGAGGAGAATATCATAGGGAAGTTTTCCCTCCATCGGTACGAACTCGAAATCATGATTGTGGTACGCGAAACGAACGCCGGCCCGCTTCGCCGCTTCGCCGGCCACGTTGAAAGAGTCTGCCAGCCTCCGATAATCGTCGAGCGTCTTCCGCTCCTCTGTCGTTAGAAACGCGACTATCAGGTATCTGTGCCCTATGATCTTGCCGGCCTCGATCGTCTTATCCCAGTCCTTTGACAGGGCCGCGGCGCTGCCAATGTGAGCCGCCGGCGCGGTCAAACCATTGCGGTCGAGCACCGCGCGGACATCGGCTGGCGAACGGCCGAAGTAGCCGGCGAATTCAACTTCCTTGAAGCCGATTGCCGCGACACGAGCAATGGTGCCGTCGAAGTCCTTCTCCATGTCGTTTCGCACGGTGTAGAGCTGGAGGCCGACACGGTCGAGCGTTCCTCGTTGCGGTACTCTCGCGACCGGCTGCTCGACCGTGGGGCTCGGCTTCGAGCACCCCAGCGCCGCGCCGGCCGTACCAGCGCCGAGCGCTTTGACAAAAGTCCGGCGGTCGATCATCGCATCACCCCCCTGGTTACGGAAGCACACGAATCCTGATGTTGCGGAACTCCACCCGGTCGCCGTGATCCTGGAGCCCGATGTGCCCTTCCGCCGCTTTTCCGTAAAGCGGCATTTCGTTGAACTTGCTCTTCGCCACGATGTCCTTCCACTCCGTGCTTCCCAGCTCATATTCGAGGAGCTTGACGCCGTTCAGCCAGTGTTCGACGTGATTGCCGTTCACGAGCAGGCGCGCGTCGTTCCACTCGCCGGCTGGACGCACGACTCCGCGTGGAGCCGGATAGATCCCGTAACTGGCACCGGCGGAAGTGAGCGGTGACTTGCCATCCACATGCCGCGCGTCGTCGAGAACCTGCATCTCCGGTGCGCTCTGCCAGATGTTGTCGCTCCCCTCAGTGGCACGATAGAAGATTCCGCTGTTGCCTCCCTCGGAGACTTTCCAGTCGAGCGCCAGGTCGAAGTTGCGGTACTGCTCCGCGGTAATGATGTCGCCGGCGTCCTGACCCGTCCGTACGAGTGAGCCGTCGGTCACCTGCCATCCGGGGGAGACGGCTGGCTTGCGGTAGCCGCGCCAGCCAGTGGTCGTCCGACCATCAAACAGCAGACGCCATCCTTCGTTCGTCTCACGTTGAGACAGCACGTTTGCGGTCATTTGGCCATCCGGGGTCGAATTCCTGGGGGCGCACGCGCCCACACCTGCGACCACCGCGAGCACTGCGCCGGCACTCACTAGCACTCTGTAATTCATGATGTATTAAAGAGAAGGGGCCTTGAACGTACCGCGCGGCGCGCCGCACCGGAAGCAGGCAGAGGATGCCGCTCTCTGCCGTGTCCTATCCGTTCAAATCTGCCCCACCGCTTCTCCTAGAAGCCCTGGCCTATCCTTCCGGTGAACTTCCAGTCGCCGGCCCGGTCGATTGGCCGCGTGACGCCAAAGGCGAGCGCCCCGCTGAAGAAAGTCATGAGCAGCTCGGCCGAAGCGCGCGTACCCTCCGTGGGCCGCGAAAGCGGGACGGCGAGTCCCGAAGCGCTGTCTGTCCGGGCTCCAAGTTCGAAAAGCGCACGCTGGGCGCGCGGACCGGAAATTTCTGTCCATCCCCCGTGAATCCCCGCGGCGAGCCCGGGGGCGAGCCCTGGCATAATCAACCGACTCGGCAATCGTATCGGCGCACTCAGCAGTGGTAACGTGTAGCCCGCGACGGCGCGCAGGATCGCAGCGCGATCGCCCGCGAACTCCTTGTAGCCATAGCCGCCCAGGCCCTGCTCGCTGCCGATCTCGAACATCACCTGCGGGGCGGGCGTGCCGAGCAATGTTCCCGCGTCGCCGCGCGCGTAAAGCTGGAAGGGGCCGATCTCGCGGCGCACGGCCGTGCGAAGCTCGAGCCGCTGCCACCGAACATCGCCGTCGGCACGCTCATAGTTGAGTCGCACCCCGACACCACGATCCACGAACAGGCCGCTCACATTCGGGTTTACTTCGAACGACGCCGCAGTCCTGAAGTAATTCCCCTCTCTGATGCCGCGGTTCGGCCTGAATGCTTCGCCCTCTCCCACGTACAATCCCTGCGAGACGCTTTGACGTACGGCATTGTCGGATGCCGGTCCGATGTCGAGCCGAACGAGCGACCGCCGCCGTAATCCGAGCATACGGGTGACGGACAGCGTCGCGCCCCGGCGATCCAGATAATCGAAGTCATCCCTGCTGCCAAGCAGCGCCGACAGCGTCGCGCCCCAGGAGAGCGGGAGCTGAAAGTCATTCGTGTGCGGCAACGCTCGCTCGATGCGGATTCCCGTGGTCGTCCGTCCGAGCGTTCGCTGGAGGCCGACGGCGCCGCGCGCGGTGCCCTCGTGCCACGCCCAGCCGGCTGATCCCCGGATCGAGAGGCCCGGTGCCGCGTCGCGAAAGTCGTGGCCTGCGGCGATTCCTGTGAATACACCTTCGATTCGATTGAAGCGGAATACTTCGCTCAAGGTCAGCGGGCGAAATCGCACCGTCGCGTCTCCCATCGTTCGCCACGCCCCGGGGGCCAGGTCGTCGAACTCGGCGAAATACACGTCGGTGCTCGCCGCGCCGATGGGTTGCCGCCAATCATCGAAGCGTTGCTGCCTCGCCGCGGATGCGAACGTGAGATTGTGCCGCACGCCGGCCGGCGCCTCCGGCCCAGTCCATGATGAGTCGTTCGCACGAATGCCGTAGAAGCGGGACACGAGGCGCACGATGCTACGGAACTCGCCGAACAGTGCGATGCGAGCCTGGATCTCGGTGCGTTGAAACGCGGGAAGCCAGTACTCCCCATCGATCTCCACGTTCACCAGCTCGACGAACGACGCCCCGCTCACTCCGGGAATACGGCTGCCCGATTTGATCGTGACCTTGCCGTCCTCCAGCTCCACGATGCGGCCGCGCATCCGGACGATCTGCTTCCGGTCTGCGTCGAGGTACATGTCGCCGAAGAAGAGAATCGCGTCGCCGGGCGCGTCAGGGCGCGGTGTGACGCGGATACGCGCGAGCGGGATGCGCCGGCCGCTCGTCGAAAAGAGCGTGACCACGGTATCGCCGCCGGCATACATATAGTATGTGTCCCGATTCGTCGCGAGCGGGTGGATGGCGTAGCTGCCACTGCTCGGATTGATCGTCCGGTTCGAGGCCGTCGCCGATGTGACGCCCAGCTGGAGCCGGTTGCCGTATAGCGTCGGCGTTGTCCAACCCCCGAAGATCGACATTAGCGAGAAGGTCGGACCCACGAATTGATTGCGGTAACCGATCACGCGCTGGTCGTAGCGATCAGCCGTACGGAAGCGTACGTCGCTCGCGATCTGCTCGAGCTGGGCGGTGCGCTCGCGCCCGCCAGAGTCGACCAATGCCAGGGACATCTCGGATTCGACCCGGGCGCGATATGCGCGCAAACGGTCGGGAATCTGTGCGTTTACTCGTGCCGCTTCGGCGAGAAAAGCGGACAGCGACGACGTTTGAGCGGATGCGAGAACCTGTCCCGACAACGCCGGTGCGCCGGCCACGATGAATACGGTAAAGACGCACGCGCATAGCCCGAGGGGACGTGCTACTCGCGTGTGACTGTCTCCTCGCCTTTGCGCGGCCAACGATCGACAAGCCGACTCATGAATACAGCCGCGCGCTCGGCGCTCATTCGCAGTGAGGGTAGATACACCAACTCGCGCGGCGAGTGCGCTCCCGAACCGTCCACCCCGAGTCCATCGATCCCGGGAATCAGGGGCGCGACGAACGACACGTCGCCGGCACCGCGGGATTCCGGCGCACTTGTTCCAACAGACGGATAGCCAAGTGAACGACTCGCCCCATCGAAGATTTCGAGCAACCGCTCTCCATCCGGCGTCACCGGCATGGCTGGGTAGCTGTCGTCGAACGAGATCGTTCCCTCCGCGCCCGCCAGAGGTCGCAATACGATGGTGCGCATCCTCGCGCGCGCACTTTCCTTCTGTTCTTCCGTAAGAAAACGCAGATCGCCCGAGGCGCGGAACACCGGCGGGATGATGTTGCCCTTTCCATCGACTCTCATCACGCCGCCGGTATCAACCGAGACGTTCGCACCAGCGGCCAACAGTCCGACGTTGAACGTGAGGCCGCGCTCTCCCACCATCGTGCGGCGGAACTCGTCGAGAATCCGCACGCCCTCGTACGCCGCACCGTAACCGGAGCCCGTCGAGAATATTCCAGACGAATGCGCCTGCCGTGCGGACACCGCCAGCCTCCAGCTGCTGGAGCCGCGGCGTCCGATCGCTACGCGCGTCGCCGATCCACCTTCGAATGCCAGCGCGAGATCACTCTGATTGGCGGCGTCGATGAGAGCCGCGCGCCCGATGGAGAGCGGCCGCCCGGTGGATTCCTCGTCGCCGGTCATCACTACTGTGATGTGCATCTCGCGAAGCTGGCCGGCGTCCGCCAGCGCGCGAAGCGCAAGTATCATGGCGACATCGCCGCCCTTCATGTCGCTCGTTCCAGCGCCCTTCGCGACCGTGTCTTCCTGAACCCATTCCTGTCCCGCGCCCTCGTAAACGGTGTCGAGGTGTCCGATGAGCAGGAGCCGCGGCCCGCGCGTTCCCGGATGGACGGCAACGAGGTGCCCGGCCCGGCGCATCGAATCGGGCATGCTTACCCACTTCGTCTCGAAGCCGAGTGCGGCGAGCTCCGCGCTGAACAGATCACCGACCTTGCGCACGCCGACGAGATTCCCCGTGCCACTCGGAATGTTGACGGCTCGGCGCAACAGATCGACGGACGAATCGTAACGCGCGCGCACTGCGTCGCGAATCCGCTCCTCGGTCGCGCTGAGGCTGGCAGCCTCGGCAGCGGCAGGCGAAGGCGGCGACGACGGCGGCCCCTGCCGGCATGCCACAGGAAGCAGCAGCAGTGGAAGCAGATACCTCGCGTATCTCATGTCGTGAATAACCTGCATGATCTGATTGTGAATCGCGTGCCGCATCCGCCCGATCCGCCCGATCGCTTTCTACTGATCGTAAACGATGTCTACCGGTATCGAGCGGCTTCCGAGCCGGTCGAGATCACCCTGCAGCGTCGCCCCGATCTTCCCGAGCTCGTCGGCGAACCTGCCGCTTCCATCGTAGTCGCCGTTCCCCTGGAGCTCGAGAATGCGGCCCGACAACGCATCGACACCTTCCCGCATCTTCACCGCATTCAAGCGATACTTCCCGCTCGGCTCGCGGGTGAAGGCTCCCATCTTCTCTAGAAAGTTGAAAGCCGCGACGTTGGCTCGACCGTGCGCCGATGCCGCGCCGAAGCGGACCGATCGGAACAGTCCGGCGAGGAACGTCACGTAGTTGTCGTCCATCGCCGGCGTCGCCGTCTCGTTTTGCGCACTGAGCTGCCGGATCATGTACAGTCCGAGAATGTCGGCCTTGCCTTCCTCGAGCGATGAATACCGCTCCTTGAGAGCGGTTCGCACCGGCCCTTTGTCGTTGATTGTGTTCTTGATTCCCAGCCCGTGCGCCACCTCGTGGAACATCACGTTCTCGAAGAATGAATCGAACGTGACCTGGCTCACCTGATCGTCCACTATCAGCTCGCGGGCGATCGGCAGCAGTATCCTGTCGAACTTCGCGCGCATCGCGTTTTTGAGCTGGAGGCGGCGCGTTCCTTTCTTGAGCTGCACCTCTTCGTCGTTGGGCAGATTGATGGCGATCGTCTTGGAGCCCGAATTCGCGTCACCCGAGACGAACACAACGTCGTAGGCGTTCAAATCGGAGCCCGCCGCAGGGATCTCACGCTTGTACTGCTCCGCCACCGGAATGCCGCGCTGAAGGCCGGGCAGCATTGCCGCGTACTTCGCCAATCGCCCGCTCCATTCCTTGTCCTTGATGAGCACAAACCCCTCGTGCGTCGCCTTATAGCCGAAGAGCGCGTCTTCATATGTCTCGATCGGCCCGATGACCAGTTCGAGCGTGTTGTTCTTCATGTCCATCCACGCCAGGTCACTCGGCTTATAATTGTCCGTGATCAAAGCATCGGCTCGAAGGGTGAGGTAACGCCGCAATCCTGCGTCCTCGGCTAGAGCGGCAGCAGCACGGAGTTTCGATGCCGCCAGCTGGTGCTGGGCTGCAAAGGCGACATGAAACGGGACAGCCTCGAGCGCGCGCGCCGCATTCCGGCGCACGATTGTGTAGAGACTCTTGAGCGAATCGGCGCGGGCGCCGCCTGTGGCCACCGCCGAGTCGAACTCGGCCTTGGTCATGTCGACCGGGTAGTATCCGGCACCCTTGGGTTTCGGGCCTACACCCGCTAAAAAAGGAGCGTTGTCGTCCAGCCTATCCCAAGGTCCGTAGTTCAGTACCACGAATTGCCGCATCACGGGATCCGTCATCGATGACAACAGGGGCGCTGGATCACCGTAGGCCTCTCGCCAGAATACGTCGTCCATCGCTCTTGCGGCATCGATCAGCAGCGGGAGCATCTGCCTTTCCTTCGGGGTGAGGGCGCTTGTGTCCGCGGTCAGCTTTACGGTCGTGTACTTCGCCATTCGTTGCGCGACAGTCGCCGCCTGCTGTCGATTGGCCGCGCCCGCGGTTGAATCGGCGGTGGCAGCGGGTTCAGATTGAGTCGCGCACGCGGCGAGCGTGCATATGAGAAGGAGTGAAGTCGGGTATCGGCGGTGATTCATCAGCATTGGCCTGAAAGTCGAAGAGTATCGGCCGCGGACATTCAGGATACTGTCCAGGCGGCCGGGTTCATGCAATATCGAGCCCGCGCACGATTGACGCGGCCGGATCACGGACTCAGGCGCAGGGCGCTCGTGTGACGAGGCCGCACAGCGGAGAAATGACGGCGGTCAGTCGTCAAGACCTCCACGGCATCGACCCGCTCGGCTGTCGCGATCACCGTGGCATCCACGAATCCAATGCCGAGGTCGGCGTACTTTGCGATGAGTGTGACGGCGCGCGTGACATCCTCGCTTTCCAGCGCCTCGACGGCAAATTCGCCGTCAGCTACCGCGCGAACGAACGCTGCCTCGGCATCCGAAGAAATGCGGGTGTGGAGGAGGTAACACACCTCGGGGAGCACGCATACCGGTACGAGGACCGGCTTCCGGTTCGCGCGCCACCAACTCAAGACGCGCTCATGCCAGGCATCGGTGGAGTCAACCAGTGCATACAGCGGCCCAGTATCCGCAACGACGGTCACTCGTGCGGATCGCGCCACAGGAGATCGTCGGTACGTTCCGCGGTGTCTCGGGTTCCGCTGGCGAACCTTCCCGCAATCGAAGGAACGCGCGCTGGCGTCGCTGCCTGTGCGAGGTACGCCGAGACGGCCTCCCGGACGAGCGCCGCGACGCTTACCCTTTTGCGTCGCGCGACCCGCTGTAGCGCCGCGAGCAGCCGGTCATCGAGGAAGAGGCTGGTTCGTTTCATGATGCATACATATTACCCGTGTGTATGCCGGAAGTCAATCGGCCTGCCCCTGGTGACTTGTTTTTTACACCGGCGATGAATACTGAAAATCCACGGGTCCGTACGTCCTCCCAGCCGGCCCATCCACGTTATACGAAGTACCACCCGTCCCGAATATCGACCCTGTCGTGATCGCCACGCTCGAGGTCTGGATCGTGGTGTTATTGTCATGAAACTCATCCTGTCCCATCGTCTCCTGGCTGACAACGAAATAGCTGGTATTGGCGTTCAATGTGACCGGGCTCGCCAGGCTTGCATACACGAAGTCGCCGGCGACCGTCCCATTGGCCATGTTGACACTGGCCAAGCCACCTGGAATGTCTGCGCCCGTTGTCCCATCGACAATTTTGACGACATGTATCTGGCTGTTACCAGGAACGAACACTCGGCCGAGCGTCACGATCGTCAGCGGGCTCGGACCCACCTGAATGGCCATACCGAGGAAGGCTGTAAAGGCATTTCTGGGTGTGCCAAGCGTCTTCGAGGTGACAAACGATGAAATCGGGGTGGCCGAGACCTCCGGGGATCTCTGAGTCTCGTCGTCCGACGTCTTCGCTGTTATCACGTAGAAGTACGTGACTCCGTTAGTGAGACCCGGATCGGCACGGGAAGTGTCTGGCGGGAAAACCTGTTGAGTGTTGGTATAGACACCGCTTGCCTCACCTCGCTTGACGAGGTATTCGATGGCGCCGCTATAGGGGTCCCACGACAGGGAAACCTGCTCATTCCCTGGTATGGCCCGAAAGTTCGCGGGCGGCGGCAGGGGTTCCTTGAGCGTGAATATCAGGTCGCATCCGACGAACCCGAGGAGGGCAATCACTCCCAGCATCAGGATGGGCGTCAGCAGCACGAAAGAATCGATCATTGTACGCTACTCCTCCTGAGCCGTTGCGTATTCGTTGGTAGGATCGGCCGTCGTCTGGTCGAAGGGTGACTCAATGCGACTGCCGGCAAGATAGCCGTGGCGGATCGCTCTTACTGAACCGAGAGTGTCGATCCAAACGGTAGTAGGCCACGTATTCACACCGTAGGCAATCGCGATGCTTCGTGCCGGGTCGGTTACGACAATCGCCGGCAGCTTCTGCTCGGCTGCGACCTTGCCTGCCAACTCAACTGCTTCTCCGTCGTTGATCGCGAGCACAACCGGCCCGCGTTCTCCGGATGTCGCATTCACCCGCTCGAGGTCGCGCAACAGGTCGATGCTTTGTTGCGACGAGCTCCTCCAGAAAACGAGGACCGCGGGCCGCCCGGCAATCTTGCGCAGCGTCAATTCCCGGCCGGGCGCGTACGTGAAGAGGAAGTTCGGCGGAGGCTGGCCGATCCGCACGGCGGACGGCGGCAGAGTCGGCTCCACTCGTTCACCCACGACGAGGTGCTTCCGGAGCGCTGCCGCAAGCGTCCTCACGTCCATTTCGCCATCGTGCTGCAGCGCAACCTTGCCGTTCGGCGTGACGATGAGCGTAACGGGGCGTTCCGCAATTCTGACATCGAACCTGCGTTCCCATATTCCATCCTGATCTTCCGCGTAGGTAATGCCCTCTGCATAGCGGGCATTCGCCAGGTCTGCCCGTGATAGCACGGCGACTATTGCTGTGGGCGCATCCCGGCGCCCGCATTCACGCAGTGCCTGCAACACGACTTCCAGGTTGCCGGCGCTCGCCCGATCGCCAAAATGCACGATCAGATTGGGTGTGAGACTCCCCCGTTCCGCCTGTCGCGCTGACGTGTGTCCCATCACCCGAACCATTCCGCGCGGATCGGGCTGCGCCAGGACAATCAACGGAAGGTCTCCGGCGAACACCGAGTCAATTAGCGGGAACAAGTTGACGGCGCATACCCTGGCTGTCACGGCTTGAGCGACAACCGGCCCCGACGAAGAGAGCCGTGACCCATGCACGGTCAGGCAGAACGGTGCGTATCCGGATACGGGCGTCGCGATGATATCGCCCGTGACAATTCCCGGCGACGGCGTTATGAAAACGAACCTGTTCTCGTCAACGAACCCAGTCTGGCCTTGCCCCAGCGATTTCCATTCGTAGCCTCGAACTGTGCCACCGGGAATCCAGCTTTTCAGCGCGGAATAGTCCGGCCCCTGGTTGACACCGGTTATCCCGCCCACTCCGAAGCCACCATCGTTGTTCACGGGAATCTTTTCGAACTCGACATGCGCGGGCGGCCAGTCAGTCACCGCAAGGGAGCCATGCAGAATGATTCCCGCTGCCCGTATCTCGGCCGCCGAGTAGGTCAACCTGACTCCACGCGTCTGAGGTATTGGCGTCGTGCGCGCGGGTTTGAGCAGCGAGTCGAGGAACCCGCCGAGGTTCTCATCCGCGCTCAACATGCGGCGAACAGTCGCTCGCGCGTTGCTTTGCCTGAGCGCCCGATTTCTCACTTTTCGGATAGTCGCCGTGGCGCGTCCCCTGAAGCGATCGATTATCCAGCTCGACGTATCGAGGGACAAATCGCCGACAACGAGATTAGCCGTAGCACCATTGGGTTCGAGCGAGAATCTCTGTTTGACAGTAAAGTCGAAATTCGGAGGCCACGAAGCGGTGGTCGCGCGCCCTTTTATCGTGAGCACGATTTCCCCGTCCTTGAGCTCGACGGATGCGCTATTCAGCACAAACGTGTAAGTGATGTTCCAGGTGTTGACAATCCCGTTAATGGTGAACGAGACGGGGTCCACAGGCTGGCTGAGAATCGTGTCGATCGTCGGCTGGAATGCGGCACGGACGAAATCGCTGCTGACTCCGATCGCAAAGTGGTCGCCGTCGTCGAGGAAGATGTTGGTCACGCTGTTTCTGGTGCCGGGGCCGCCCTCCAGGTTCAGCAGCACCGCGATGGCGTTTGCGGCGCCTTGCATGGTCTTGAACTGCATGTGCCGGATGTTGGACGGCAGCGTGCTGTTGGAGGGCAGGAAGCTCGTCTTGAGCGCGTTGCGGATGAGCAGATTGATCGCCGCGACATCCCCGGCGCTCAGCGGCCGGCTCGAGAACTGCGAGACAAAGTTCGCCCGTACCGCCACACCCTTGATGTCGATCTCGACGACATTCGCGACCTGCGACGCGACCTGATTCACTGGGGCGGTGATACTCAGTTCTCCGCGGACGAATTCGGCGACCGGACTCGTATTCGGATCGGGAAAATACCGCGCGATAATCTGAATGCGTACCGTCACGTTCGTCCCTGAGCTGTCCGGTACTTCGATTGACGGCGGAAAAAGCTGGACCTGCGCACGTCCCTGAAGGTTGCTCGGCTCGATTGCCGCGGTGAGTACGCCAGCATTGCCCAGGTTCACCACAGGATCGAGCGCAAAGAAGGCCGGGTTCGTGGACGCGACCAGTTCAGCCATGCTGGCTAGGTTGCCGATCTGCTGCTGATTGGCGGTCGGATGGCCAAACGTGTCCACTGTGGCCACGATCGACGGAGTGGCGACGTCCGGAAAAGGAGGACGAATGTCGTCCACGCGGATGGCGATCGAGTGAGCGAATCGCTCGCTCCGATGCATCGCTGCGAGCACGCGGTTGGCAGCAGGTATCGCGAACTGCGCGACGACGTCGAAATCCCCGGTAAGTTCGTTGGCCATTGGAAACCCCCGTTACCCCTTACCTGTTCCCCGTTGACCGTTTACAGCAACCCGCGTCCAGTAAGCGCCGCGACGGACAGCGCAATGATGAGCAGCGAGATTGCGTGATGAATCGTGAATCTGCGTCCCGCGGTGCGCACCTCACGCGTTGACTCGAGAACGAGCCGTCCGGCCGCGTAGCCGGCGACTACGAAAAGGAACAACGCGCCTGGATATGGCAGCCGTTGCCAGATCACGACCGACGAGACGAGAAGTACAGTCGCCCATCCCGCCTCGAGGAGCTGTGTCGGGATCCGTTTCTCCCAAATGCCCATGCGATTCGGCAGGTCTAGGCTGCCCCACATGGTTGATGGACGACCCGAGCAGCACCCGTTCAGGAGGCAGCCGAAGCGAGTGAAAATCATCCCGACGAGCATCGTGAACGAGCCGATGTCCCAGAACGCGCCGAACGGGAGATCGAGTGCGGCGAGCAAAGGCACGGAGAGTGGAACGCCGAGCACGAGACCGCCGTACTGCGCCATTCCGCCTTCGCTGAGATTCCAGATTCGTGGGCGATCCAGTCGATACACGCTCCAATGGGAGGCGACGTGCAGCAGTCTCGCGCCGGCGAGTGACGGAATGATCAACGCGATGGTCGCCGCGTACACGCGAAAGGCATCGAGGCCGGCAACATGCGCGGCATAGTTCCCGGCGACGACACCGGCGACGAGACCGACGTACAGCATCGCGGGATAGCTGTGGATTGGCCGGCCGCGGAAATGAAAGAGGACGCGTCTCATGAGCGTGTCGTTACCGCCTCATGCGCGTGGCCAGAAAGCGACTACGAGACCGCCGAGTATGGCGGCGTCGGCGAGGTTGAACGCCGGCCACCAGCCGAGGTCGATGAAATCCGTGACGCCGCGGCGGCGAAGTATGTCTAAGAGATTTCCAGCCGCGCCACCGATTGCGCACCCGAGGCCGAAGAGCGCCGTTGAACTCTGAAACCCCTGGCCGGACCGATGGACGGTGAGGGCGGAGACGAGCGCCGCGAGCCAGACGACAACGAGCACAGCTCGGACACTTTCGCGTTCGTATAGTATCCGGCGGGTGGTGACGCGCCGCAGCTGGAGGGCGGGCTCCCACGATATGCCACGATCCGGCAGGTGCACCTCGACCATTCGCTTGCTCCACTGGTCAAGAAACAGGACTGCGGCGGCTGAAGCGAACAGTTCGATCACACGTTCGATCCGCGGTGCGATCTGATAATGTACGGGGACGGGAAAGGCATATCAACGCGTCGCGCACCGCGTCGTTCTATTTCCCCCTGACGGAAAGGGGAACGACAGTCTTGCCCCAATGCAGGTTCAGAATCGCAGAATCTGCGTCCACCACGGGGAAATAAAACGCGAGTGTTTCCATGTGGTCGCCCGCCCGCGCAGGAGCGCGCACCCGCAATACATCCCGCCCTTCCGGATACGGCAGATGGAACACCGGCTGCGCCGAGCTGAAGATCACGGTCCACGTCTCGCGCCCGGGAATCGCCCACACACTGTACCGTCCCGCAGCGAGTCGCAATCCTTCGACCTCGAGATCGCGGCTCGCCGTGAACAGCGCCGCACTGTCCGCACTCGGCGACCACGGCCGGCCGTACGGGACGATTCCGCCGAACAGCTCCCGCCCGCGCGCCACCGGTCTCCGGTAGACGATTTCGATGCGAGCCGATCCCACCATCTGCGAGACCGTGGCGAGCTGACTCTTCCGTATCTCCGGCTGCGCGCCTGCCGAGCCAGCGAGCGCGAGCATACTCATCACCAGCAGCATCCTGGGCATGCTATTCGGGACGCCGCGAGCCTGGAAATTCCACAATGTGCTCCCACTCGCTCGCGTCAGATCGTGCAACGACAGCGATAACCGGATCCCCGCGTCGCCTTCCACATCGGATGTGAGATCGATTTCGTTGTCCGCCATGTCCGCCCCCCTGCCGCTAATCTACTCGAAGGGAAAGGGGAGACCTCCAGTCCGGCGGAGTCAGCTCCGATCAGCGTCGAGGGAAAAGAACGTTACTTCGTGTGATGCGCCGACCTCGCAGCGGTACGCTGACACCTCCGCGTTCCTCGCCCATTCACTTCGAATGTCGAGCAGCTCGAGAGCGTCAACGCGCTGCCGGTCGCTCAACAACCCCGGCGATGCCCACGGCAACTTTCTCCGGTAGTCCGCGCAAACCGCACCCGGCGGTCCATTCTCCGCCGGTCCGTGAAAGATCAGGATTACTCGCTCGACCTCATGCAGCTCTATCAGGTAGGCGCACTCGCGCCTGAGCTGTTGAGCGCGGATGAAATCGCGACCGCTGGATGCGAGCGCACCACCCCCACCCGGCACGTAGAATCGGTCGAATCCCGCCAGTCCAAGCTGAACGTGCAGGAAGTCGTCGGTCTGCTCCTGGAGACGACCGTCCGAGCACGCGACCACGAGAGTGTGTGGACGATCGTCAGTCCATTTGAGACGAGCAATCATGAGGAGGTGCCATCAAATCCTTGTCTTTAGCTTGGTCAGCTCGATGAGTCGAAAAGGAAACGCTCGACCCCGGCTTCTTCAAAGATTGCATGATGAAGTCCTGTCCGGCAACGAGTTGCAAGTCAGACGTCCTCGCGGACCGTTAGATTTTCGTACACCTTCATCCGGAATTGCGATGCGCCGTACCACCACGCGTTGTCTGCCATTCGCCCTGGCCCTTCTCTTCGCCTGCGCTCGAGGTACACAGCCCGGAACCACCGCTGAGTCTGCCGCGGTAAATGGCTCTCCGCAGCAGTACACCGTGGAGGATTTCTACGCCAACACCTCGTACAGCGGCGCTTCGTGGTCGTCGGACGGCAGGCACATTCTGGTATCGTCGAACGCGACCGGGATCTGGAACGTGTATGCGATCCCCGTTGGGGGCGGAGCGCCTCGCCCGCTCACTCAGTCGACGACTCAGTCGATCTTCGCTCAAGGATACTTTCCGAACGACGACCGCGTGTTGTATTCGAGCGATCAGGGCGGAAACGAGCTCAGCCACATCTACGTTCGCAATCCTGACGGCACAACGCGAGACCTCACGCCCGGCGCAAAGGTAAAGGCAAGCTTCGAGGGCTGGGCAGCGGACGGCAAGTCCTTCTTCGTTTCCACGAACGAACGGGACGAGCGCTACTTCGACCTATACGAGATAACAGTCGACGGATATCAGCGCTCCAGGCTCTACCAGAACACAGCGGGTTTCGACCTGGGTTCCGTTTCGAGAGACAAGCGATACCTCGCCCTCTCCAAGTCGCGGACGACTTCCGACTCGGACATCCACCTGCACGACCTCCGCAGCAACACGACAAGGAACATCACGGCGCACACCGGGTCGGTCAGCAACGCACCGGCTGATTTCTCTCCCGATGGATCGAAGCTCCTGTTCGTGTCGGACAGTGGTGGCGAGTTCGCCTCGCTGCGCGCGTTCGACCTCGCCACTGGGGGGAAGTCCACGATCTACGAGCAGAACTGGGACATACTGGGCGCGAATTACTCAAAGGGCGGGAAGCATCTTGTCGTGTACGTGAACGACGATTCGCGGTTTGCGGCGCGCGTGCTCGATGCGATGACGCTGAAACCCGTCGCGCTCACAGGTATGCCCACGGGTCTGGTGCGGGGGGTCAGCATTTCTCCCGATGACGCTGCGCTGGCATTCTACGCCAGCGACGGAAGCGCACCAAGCGACCTTTATACCTCGCGGATAGGAGCGAACCCTTTGCGCCTCACCAGTGCACTAAACGCCCGGATCCGGCGCCAGGATCTCGTGGTTCCGCGAGTGGTTCGATTCAAGTCCTACGATGGCGTTGAGATCCCCGGCGTCCTGTACGTTCCGCCGCAGGCGTCTTCATCACGCAAGTCTCCGGCTATCGTCCTCGTTCACGGCGGACCCGGTGGCCAGGCTCAGGTGGGATACTCGGCCCTCACCCAGGCGCTCGTGAATCATGGGTACGTCGTGTTCGACATCAACAATCGTGGCAGCTCGGGCTATGGAAAAACGTTCTTTGCGATGGACGACAGGAAGCATGGGGAAGCCGACCTTGGAGATGTCGTATCGAGCAAGCAGATGCTGATTGCGACGGGAGTCGTGGACTCCGCTCGTATTGGCATCATGGGGGGCAGCTACGGTGGCTACATGGTGCTCGCCGCGCTGACGCTTCAACCCGATGCTTTCAAGGTTGGCGTGGATCTGTTCGGGATTTCCAACTGGATGCGAACACTCACCAGCATTCCGCCGTGGTGGGAGTCATTCCGCGAAGCGCTGTACACCGAGATGGGCGATCCGAAAGCCGACAGCGTCCGGCTGCACAGGGTGTCACCCCTGTTCAATGCCGAGAAGATCAAGGTGCCGTTGATGGTGCTCCAGGGGGCGAACGATCCGCGTGTGCTGAAAGTGGAATCAGAAGAGATCGTGGCTGCTGCCCGAAAGAACGGCGTGCCCGTCGAGTACGTCCTATTTCCGGATGAAGGGCACGGCTTCGTGAAGAAGGAGAATCAGATTCGGGGATACACCGCGGTCATCGAGTTTCTCGATCGCCATCTGAAGGGCGCTGCGCAGTAGCGACGAGCGCGGGGCTTATGTGGGCGAAGGCAGGAGCGTGAACCCTGCAACGACGAAGTGACGATCCACGGCCAACGCATCGCGAATGCCGCGATCGGCCATCACTGAGAAGCTCACCGCATCGGTGAGGGAGAAGTCCTGATCGTCGTAGCGCTCGATCCATTCCCGTTGCACGCGGTCTTCGAACTCAGGGGTGCTGGTCACTACTACGTGAGGGGCACGCACGACCTCGCGCAGGAACGCCAGCGCGGCGGCGCGATGGATTCGCCGCATGAATCAAGGCGTGGGTTTCAGCCACGACAAGGTTCGTCGTCACGATGCGCCGCCGTCTTTGAATGGAGTCACGGAGCGCGCGCGCCACGGCTGCGTGGGCGGGATCTTCCGCGTCGACAAGGGGAAACCAGCCGCTCGTATCGACGAACAACTCAGCGGCCACGCTTCCCCTTACGCGCAGCGTTCCACGAGGTGGCTTCGTGATCTGCCAGAAACCGGTCGTGCTCGCGCGCCACGTCATAGCCGGGCGATCGACGCCGTGCGTGGGCCGATGCGATGCCGATAATCCGGATAGCCGGATGGGCGGCCGGATCCGTCAACTGCTGCTCCAAAGCCTCCAGAGAGCGCCGCAATACATCGGATTTGGTGGCGCCGAGCTGAGCCGCCAGGCGCTCCAGCCGACTACGGTCAGGTGGGTCGAGATAAACCTGGACCGGTTCGGCAACGCGCCGTGGCTTGCGTTCATGAGACGATTTCATGAACTCATGATATGGTGACAATTCGCCGGCGTCAACGTGGCCGCGCGCCCCTATGCGCGCGCGGCTAGCGAAATGTCGCGATCTCCGCGAGCGGTTTACGGATGAGACGCGGCACCATCGCGTCGGCTGCGGGATAGCCGGTCACCACAAGCATTACCGGCCGCTCGTTTCGCGGGCGTTCGAGCAGCGTCGTGAGGAAGTCCATCGGATTGGGCGTGTGCGTGAGTGCGACGAGTCCCGCGTTGTGCAGCGCCGCGAGCAGAAACCCGGTCGCAATCCCGACTGACTCCTGGACGTAATAGTGCGCCCGCCGCGCACCGCCGTCGGTGAGACCGTAACGCTCGGCGAACACGGCGATGAGGTACGGCGCTGTCTCCAGGTATGGCTTTACGGCGTCGGTACCGAGTGGCTCCAGTGCGGCGAGCCATTCAGCTGGTGCGGATGCGTAGAACTCTTCCTCCGCCTGCTCCGCCGCGTCGCGGATCTGCCGCTTCACCACCGGGTCGCTCACGACCACGAAATGCCACGGTTGTTGATGCGCGCCGCTCGGAGCGGTGCCCGCCGTTTCTATGCAGGCTTCGATCACCGCGCGTTCGACCGGCCGGTCGCTGAAGTGTCTCGTCGTGCGCCGTCGCTGCATCTCCGCAGCGAAGGCGCGACTTCGCGCGAGCATTTCAGCGGCCGGATACTCGCGGTATGCGGTCAGCGGCTCGAAGGAATTGCGGGGCGGCGTCATCTCGATCAAACTTACGCCAATTGACGCGGTTGCCGGTGATACTTTGTTGTCCCGTTGAGACGCGTGAGAAGCGTCAGCGAGGATCGTGCAGCCAGGTCCTCAGCGCTTCGGGGTTGCCGAGTATCTGGTCGCGGGCGCGGATGTCCGGATGAGTTTGGTCGGGTTGGTAACCCGTTGGCAGCCCGTCTTTTCGGCTCACGATCCACGAGCTCCGTTGATCTCGCTCGCGCCCGGTCATGAGGGATCGCGGCGACGAGTCGACGACGCCGGCGACAGCACCGTAGGTCGCGCGCTGATGAAAGTGGTCGAGCTGGTCGAGAATGGAGTCTACAGTGTGTTCCACAACGGTTGCGGTGTCGTTCATGGCTGATTTCTCTCGCTGGGGGTCCGGGAAGTTGACCCTTGAAGGTTACGTGCCAGCGACAGCTCAGCGACCACGAAAGAGGTCACGAGAAACCGAAAAGCCGCCCTCCGCGCGACCTTTTCTTCTTGAGGTGTACAACCCGCAATCAGCGGCCAATCCGCGGCGGCAAATGCCAATATGCCAAGCCGTTGAGCTCTCGCCTGTCGACGCCTGATCCCTTACGGACGCCGCGAAGGTGCGCACCATTCGAGCAGTCGGCTCACCGCCGCATCGTCGCTGACATGCGACCTGAGGCGGGAGGGATTCACCCCGAAAACCTCGTTCGCCTGATCCGTGAAGAGCCGCGCCTTCCGGTAGCCCAGTTTTCGCGACACTCCCTGCACAGAGTGCCCGGGATCCGAGAGGTAGGTGTAGCCGCGGAGAAGCTTCGCTGCCGTAAGCAGTCGCTTGGGTGAGGCGAGATCGACCTCATGAAACGATCGGTACAATCGCGACGTCGCCAGTTTGGCAGTGACCGCCAAATCGTGCGCGCTCACGTACCGGTGCGGCTCTTCGAACATCTCTTCCACCGACTTCGCAAGAGTCAGCGGAAGAAGACTCAACTTCGGCCTGAGCCCCTGCAACACGCGCCCGGTCAACGGACTCGCCCGCACCAGGTCCAGCATCACATGGAGACGCTCGGCGGAGTCTTCATGTGAATAGAGGACAACTTGCTCGAGGCCGACCTTCGACAATTCGGCGACAGCGCGAAATGCGGCCGGCGTCAGCGGCACGTACGCCAGAACGGGAATCGAGGGGTAGGCGGTGAACAACTGCTCGAGCTCTACGAGGCTGCCCGCACCTTCCGTCGATGGATCGATTACAACCACGCCGACAGGGTGGTTCGCGACGATCTCCAGCAGATGCTTCCACGATGCCGCGACCACGACGTGACGCCGCACCCCCGCAACGAACTGCAGGTGCCTCAGGAGCTTCGGGGGGAGGAGCGCTAGAATTGTCAATCAAATGGGGGTCGAGACTCATCAATCATAGCACTGCCCGCCGCGTGAGTAAGCAAAACTTGGGTAACAAACGGGCAGTTTTGGGAAGAAACAGGCAGTCCGAGTGGAAGAAATAGGCATGTGCATTCGCCCAAAGTCTAGTAGCTTGAAGCTTTCCACCCTGCTCTGGGAGCTCTAATGTCGCGTTCGAAGACCATGTCGCTTCTCGCCGCCGCCGCCATTCTCGCGCTCGCCGCCTGCTCCGACATCACCGGACCGGAATCGTCCGCGAAGTGTCCGATCGGCGGTGGCCCGGGAACCTGCGCAGGCGTCGCGCAGAACTAGCAGCGCTCGAACGAACGCGACTGATTACCCAGCGACGACTTCCTTGCGGAGGTGCATGAGCACCTCGGCGATGCGGTCGAGTTCTCCCGGATAAACCTCGAATTCCGCGACTGTTGCGCGACCCGGCACATTGACCGGCTGTCTTTCCCTTTTGGCTTCGGCTTCGACTTCGAATGCGATCTGATGGAGGCGATGCCTCGTCGCTTCCTCGTGCGCGGCGGCGAAAAGCGCCTCCGATCCTGCTCGTCCGAATGTTCTGAACCCGCGCGCTTTCAACAGGAGCAGGAACGCTCTTAGCCGCGGGTCGAGCGGCTCGTTCTGCACCTGCGCGTAATAATCATCGAAGAGCCGTTCCGCTCCATCCTCGATTGCAAGCTCCATCAGATTCAACGTTGCCTGCCAGCGGACCCATTGGTGGGGAGAAGTCACCGCTACTATCAAGAAGCCATCTCGGGCGGTCTCTCTCAAGCCGAGGCCGGCGTACGCCGCCGCGATGTCACCGAGGATTCTGTCGCGCGCCGTCTCGTCGATCGTGAGCTCGAGACTGCGATACCCATAGTGCACGGCGTTCTGATAATCTCCACTCGCAATTGCGAGATATGCACGCGTGTGAAGCGCGATGGCCTCGACCTGCTGTAGTCCAGCCGTGCCCGCTTCGGCGAATACCTCTTCCAGCTCGGCATCCGCCGCCGGGAGGTTGCCGTGTGCGACGTGGCTGTTGGCGATGCCTACCTGAGCGGTAAGCGATCGAGCTCTGTCACCGGCTGAATCGGCCATGTGTTGCGCTTCCGCGTAGCTTCTTTCCGATGTCTCCCAGTCGCCTGTGTTACGAGCCGCAGCGCCGAGCGCAGTCAGCGACTCGATGACGATCGCGCGATTCCGGCGAGAACGGAATTTTTCGGCGACTGTTCCAAAAACGTCTGCGGCAAGCGGCCATCGGCCTTCCAGGTCGAGCGACCTGCCGTAAGCCAGAAGCTCGCGGGCAAGCGCGCCCGTCAAACCGTTCGGCTTTTCGAGCAGGTCGAAGATTCGCAGGAGAATCGCGCGCGACGGATCGCCTTCACGAATCGACCTGGCGGTCGCCCGCGCCGCGTTGATTGCTGCGCGGTGCGCCGCATTGGGCGCGTCGGCGGCCGCAGCCAGCGAATCGACGATGCGCAACACGGAAAGGCCGGCGAATGGAGAGCTCCATCCGGGATCCGATGCGTCGAGCGCGCCGAGTGATTCGAAGAAAACCTGGTGGCGGACCATTATATGTGCCTGGCCTCAGTTCAAGGTTCTGACAAAGCTACAGCCTTACGCGAGTGCTGGAAACACCATTTTCGTGCAGCCAGGGGCTGTTGTCCGGCATAGGATGGGCTTAACCCCCAATGCGGGGACTTATGAAGTGGTCACCGCGTCACGCGATCCCGGGGGATTTGCTCATCGGCTGCAACGTACCAGTCCGCAAGCGAGCTCCACCAGGCGTCTGGCCGGATACGTGACGTTCGGATGCGGCGGTGTATTCCCAGGACCATCCGGGGCTCGTAAAGCCAGATCGCTGGTGCATCGGCGACGGCCGTACTGTAGGCGGCCGAGTAGAAGCGCCGGCTTGCCGAGGCGTCCATGGCGGAGGTTGCACTGTCGACCAGCGCATCGAACACCGGATTCATGTACGACCCGTAGTTGAGTCCTCCACGCGCTCGGGCTGCCGCGCTGGTCCACGTTTCCTTGACCGCAGCCGCGCTCGCCCCCAGGTGAAAGCTGCCCAATGCCGCGTCGAAATCGCGAGCCTGGAGCCGCGCGGAGAACGTTGCGAACTCCACCTGGTCAAGGGAGACGGCGGCCCCGGCTCCGCGGAACTGTTCCTGAAGGAGCACCCCCATCTTGTGCCGGTTGAGGCTCGAAGCCGGCACCAGAATCGAGAACCGGAGCCTGCGCCCGTTCCTCTCGCGGATTCCGTCGCCGCCCACCCTCCATCCAAGAGAGTCCAGTGTCTTTTTCGCGCCTTCGAGGTTGTACGGAATCTGCTCTATAGCGGGGTCGGTCGTAGGGAACACGCGGAGCGTAGGGCCGATTCCGGGCTCGGCGAGAGAATCGAAAACGTTCCGTACCATCGCCGTCCGGTCCACCGCCATCGAGAGTGCACGCCGCAGCTCACGCGATGCGAATAGCGGATGCGCGCGATTCCGCCGGGCCGGGTCGCGGAAGTTGAACTGCATGAATACGTAATCGGTGCCGGGAAAGGATGCGACCACGAGCTCGGAATCCGCCGCGGCTTCCCTCACGTTCTCGGGTCTCATGGTGTCGTAAAGATCGGCTTCGCCCGCGAGAAGCATCGTCGAGGCGGAGACAGGTGAGGGCGTGACTTGCCAGATCACCCGCTGAAGTCCCGCCCGGCCGCGGTAGTTAGTGGTATCGGGCCCGAGCTCAATGGAGGAGCCCCTCTTCCACGACACGAAACGGAACCGGCCGCTTCCCACGGGTGTGATGCCTGACACGGCTTTTCGCAGCGAGTCCGGGGTCATCCCGCCGAAGACGTGCCGCGGAAGAACCTGCATCTGGCTGGTGGCATCGAAGAACTGGAGAGGAGTCCGATTTCGAAACCAGAACACAGCCGTCAGTGAGTCGGGCGTGCTGACCGAATCGATGTTGCCGAGCTGGCTGCCAGTTGACGATCCCAGTCTCGCATCGGTGTAGACGGCGAATGTGAAGCGCACGTCATCCGACGTCACGGGCTGTCCATCGTGCCATCGTGCCATGGAGTCGAGACGGAAGCTTATCGACAGCGAGTCTGGTGACCACGCCCAGGTTCGGGCGAGTTGCGGGCGGAAGCCAGCATCGCCAATTGTGTTCATCTCCGCACCGACTTCGGCCAGGTAGTCGTAAATCTGCTCGGTCACCTGCCTGCCCATCGTGGATGCGACCAGCGGCGGGAAGAGGATGTCAGCATCGCCGGTCGTGACGATCACCACGGTGCCCGCGCCTGCCAAGCGGTGTTCCATATTGCCTTCGCTGCAGGCAACCACGGCGAATACCAGGGCGCGCCATCGCGCCCGGAGCCCGGGAACGGAGAAGGACGTTGTGGCCAATCGACCGGACGAAAAACTATGCGATGAGGGCGTCGTAGATCTTTCGCGCCACTTCCTTGTCATCGAGATAGCCGGCAATGCCGTGCCGGTTGCTCGTCTTGTTCTTGACGTCCCTCTTGTTCGTGATTGCAGGAGCGGCTGGATCGAGGGGGAAATGTTTCTTGTCGAGGGGATAGAGGGCGACGACATCGCGCTCGTCCATTGCGTTGAACCACGCCGTTACGCATTCCGGGCATCGTGTTGGCGCAAACCCTTTCAGCGTTTTCCGAATCTCGGTGATGGCGAGGGGCGAGCCTACCGTAATGAACTGCGGCACCTTCCAGCCCCGCTGCTGGCCGCTGTTCCGGAGCAGGTTGTAGGCGACCACCGTCCCGAGGGAATGGGCGACGACGACAGTCTCGACGTTTGGCGTGATCGCCGTCCCGACTCCGGTGTCGATCGTATCCCGGATGTTGGAGTTCTTGAGATATAGATAGACGTCGTGGGTGAAGTGTGCGATGCTGTTGCCGCTTCCGTGAGGAACGTATTTGTCGACAGCTTTGAGAACTGTCTGGAACCATTCCCAGTTCTGGGGGCCGCGATTCACGACTGCCGCGCCCGAAATCTCCGTCATCTCTTCTTCGGTGATGCCGTTCTCCTTGCGAATCTCTTCCATCACTGCTCGCGTGAACCGGGCTTCGTCGTCGGCTCCTTCAGCTCCGCGAACGATGACCTGAGCTGCCTCCTCCGCGGATTTCCCGCCGACCATCTGGGCCAGAGTGTCGCCGTAGTAGGGGAAGTGGACGAGCTCTTTTGCGATCGGCAGCTCCAGGTCGTTCTTGGCCAATCCTTCGTCGAGGGCTTCGAGCCACTCCTCCTTGAGAGCGTCCGCAACCTTGTTTTCCTGCGATCGGCCGTGCACCAGTACCAGTTCGCGCGTCATCTAACCTCCTTTGATTTTAGTGCCCGGGAGAGCTTGGCCAGACCCGCGTTGTCGAAGAGTGACCAGAGCGAGTCGCGCATGGTGGATTCGATGCCCTCCAGCGCCGGATGCAGGTTAACGCGATTGGCGTTAAGGAGGGCCCATCCCTGAGAGAGAAGGGGGATGAAGGGGACGATCGCATCGTTCGCCGTGACGGACTTGTCGACAAGCCTGCGGCCAAGAAGCTCGAGGTCAAAGAGGGCAACCCCGATGTCGCTTCTCATGTAGCCCGCCATGTCGCGAATGCGCTCCATCTGGCGCAGGTCGTGATACGCGTACGCGGCGTACACCGCGAGCGTCGGATCGATTCCCTTCGCGTATTGCATCTGCTTGGCGATCTTCGCGGCGTCTGGCTGGTCGAGCCGGAATCTGCCGTGTTGAGAGGAAGATGCTGCCACCGCGCGCAGTGTGCGAAGCTCTACCGCGCGCTGCTGGAAGAGGTCCCATCGCCAGGTATTGGCTGACGGCTCGTACCCTACGTCGACAACGTCGCCGTCCTGCACGGTGACCGTTGCCAGGAACTCGGGAATGGCGGCGACTACGGTTCCGAAGTTGCCTTCGAACCGGAGCAGGACGCTCGCGGCTTTGCCGTTCAGGCTGTCTATGCGAAGCAGATCCCCAGCGGTTCCAAGCAGCTCGCCGCGGCCGTGGATCAGTAAGAAATCAACGAGCCGCGCTCCGCGGACCTTGATGCCGCACTGGGTCTCGAAGTGGTCTGGGCCGTAGGGTTTCGCAACGTCGTCGACGGTCGCGATAAGTCCCCGTGTTCCCGGCAAGTCGATGAGTTTGGCCAGATCGAGCTGAGTGTTCACCGCGTCAACCCGGCCACTCGCGGCGGCACTTGCAAGCCGCTCCGATACTCCCTTGAGCGTCGGCAGTTTCGCGGCAGTCGGTGTGTCGCGCGACCCTCGGGCCGCGCCGCCACCGCGGCGCCGTGGTCCACCTTCCCGTTGCGGCGAAGCGGGAGGAACCATCGCCGCGGGCGGTGGCGGTGGCGGCGGGGCAGCTAATCCAGTGATTCGTGAAACCCAGGTTGCATCGAAGGTGATGATTGCGTCGGGATTCTGATTGACAGTGGTCTGGAGATTCAATGATTTGACTCGTTTTGGTATCTCCGCCTCGAGATGGTCCGCAAGTTTGCGCGGCCAGACGTACTGAGCGCTGTCGCCCGGTGTAGCCGATACGTCGAGCACACTCGGCTGTTTTCCACTCAGTGCGTCGAGCAGCGCATTGGTGTAGAGGGCGCTGTAGTTCTTCGCCGCAACCGCAGGATTCGTTGTTTCGGCAGCTGTATTGCCCAGTCCGCAGGCGAAAAACTGGGCGACTTCACGTGCGTGCTCGGAGCCGCCTGGATTCGGGAAGATGTCGACGCCGCGAACGTTAAGGGCCTGGATTCCCTGAGGCGCGACGCGGCAGGCGTCGGAGATGACGACGATTTGATCGACGACGCCATAGCGGGCGATCTCGACGCTGCCGGATACGTTCACGGCGGCATTCGGGTTGACCGGCGCGTCGCTGAGGAGCCACACCTCGTTGCGGTTGTTGTTGACGCCGTGTCCGGCGAAGTAGATGATGAGCTGATCGATGCCGGCGCCGCTCAGCAGCTTGTCGATGGCATCGTAGATCTGATCCGGTTTTACCTTTTTTCGCGGGCCGTCGATGATGAGGCGGGCGTGGGACTTGTCGGTCATGCCCTGGGCGAGCGCCCAGTCGTGCATGCGCTTGGCGCCCGCGGCGGCATCGTGGAGTTGCTGGAGATCGCCTGATTTGTCTACACCGATGAAGACGCCAGCGCGGACCATCGTCTACCCCTGAGCAGGAGAGGGCATCTCGTATCGCGGAACGCGAAGCGTCTTAAGATGCGCGAGATTCGACGGGCGGCAATGGCTGGATTGTATGTATCACGTATGGATACCGCTGCGCCGGACATCAGGGATCACAGCGACAGGCTGATCAAGCCGGATTGGCGACTGGACCGTCCCGACGTCGAAAGTTATCGCTGCTTCCACTGCGTGACGGGCGTGGACAGAAACTTTTCCAACGCCACTCCGTCGCCGCCAATCAGAAGCGGGCCGGTGCGCTTGTATTCGGCGGTGAACACATCGAGTCCGGGTTGCGCCAGCGACGCGACTCCGCTCTTCACTTCGACAGCAGTGAGCGTCTAGACTTCTCCGCAAAAAAAGAGTGTCAATCCCACGTACTTGCGATGTTCCGAGACGCGGAGGTGCGCGCTACCCCAGAGGCCACCCGTCGCAAGAGCTGGGAGAGGTGGGTCTTGGCCTGATGGAAATTCTTAGTTCTTCTTCACTCGAGGCCTGCCTCCCTTCGCAGCTCGTGAGCGAAGAACTTGGCATGGTAGTCGGTAAGCGTCATGCGGCGAGGGTAGGCTGGCAAGGACATCGTCGGAGAACGTGTTCGGCCCCGCTCCTGAGGGAGGGCGGCAGTCGGGCTTGGTGCCGAGGAGGGCGAAGTTCATCACGGCGGTGCTTCGGACAATTCGCATGTTGAGCATTCTTGTCCAGGAGAGGTTGCCTACAATCCGACTCAAGCGCGAACTTCTAACCCGAAGCTGAACTGTTCCAAGTCGAAAGGGCAGTGTCGGCCCTTGCTGGGCAACGCAGCCGGCACTATATCTATCAGTTGAACGTAGATTCGTGGCGATTTACAGCAACTTGCGGCCACGTTAAACATTCCGCTAAAGCGCTTGCCCAGCGCCGCACGCGGGCTTTTTTCTTATCCATGATCCTGACAGTGCACTGCGGCCTCGCCAATGTCCGATAGAAAAACTAAATCCGCCTACCTCGACGCCCTCGATAAGCGGGTGCTCGTGTACGACGGCGCGATGGGAACGAACATTCAACGCTACAACCTCACGCCGGCTGACTACGGCGGCAAAGAGCTCGAGGGATGTAACGATAATCTCGTCCGCACGCGGCCCGATGTTATCCAGGCGATTCACGAATCTTTCCTAGCGGTCGGCTGCGACGTTGTGGAAACGTGCACTTTCCAGTCTACCCCGCGCCGCCTCCACGAATGGGGGCTTGGCGAGCACACCGAAGAGATCAACGTCAACGCAGGCCGCCTCGCACGCGCAGCGTGTGACAAGTATTCGACGCCGGAGCGCCCGCGCTTCGTCGCAGGCTCTATGGGCCCAACGGGAATGCTGCCGTCGAGCTCGGATCCGGCGCTCTCGAAGATCACGTATGAAGAGCTGAGCGAGAATTTCTACACGCAGGCCAAGTATCTCGTCGAAGGCGGCGTGGACGTGCTCCTCATCGAGACTTCGCAGGACATTCTCGAAGTGAAGGCCGCGGTCGCTGGCATCGAGCGGCTGTTCAGCGAGATAGGCAAGCGTGTCGCGCTTCAAGCGCAGGTCACGCTCGACGTGAGCGGCCGCATGCTCCTCGGTACGGACATCTCGAGTGCGATGACAACACTCGAAGCGCTTCACGTCGATGTCATCGGTCTCAACTGCTCGACGGGACCTGAGCACATGCGCGAGCCGATCAGATATCTGGCCGAGCATGCGACGCTGCCGCTCTCCGTCATTCCGAACGCTGGACTTCCGCTCAACACAGGTGTCGGAGAAGCGGTGTATCCGCTCGAGCCGCAGCCGATGGCTGCCGCGCTCTCGGAATTCGTTCGCGACTTCGGCGTCCGCGTGGTCGGCGGTTGCTGCGGGACGACGCCAGAGCATTTGAGCGCGATCGTCGGCGCCGTGCGTGAGGCTGAGAAAGCAGCTCCGAAGAGACACGAGCGTACGGTGGGACACGTGGCACGGGTGAGCTCGGCGATGCGCGCTATTACACTGCGTCAGGATCCACCGCCGCTCCTCGTCGGAGAGCGTGTGAACTCGCAGGGATCGAGAAAGGTGAAGCGCCTCCTTCTCGCCGACGACTACGAGGGCATTCTAGAAGTCGCGCGCGACCAGGTCGATTCCGGCGCGCACGTTCTCGACGTCTGCGTAGCTCTCACCGAGCGCGCCGACGAAGCCGAGCAGATGTCACAGGTCGTGAAGCTGCTCTCGATGAGCGTGGAGACACCGCTCGTCATCGACTCGACGGAAGCGAACGTCATCGAGGCGGCGCTCGAGCACATTCCCGGCCGCGGCATCGTCAACTCCATCAACATGGAGAACGGCCGCAAGCGCATTGATTCCGTGGTGCCTCTCGTGAAGAAGCACGGCGCAGCAGTGATCGCGCTCACGATCGACGAGATCGGGATGGCAAAGACGCGTGAGCGGAAGCTCGAAGTGGCGAAGAAGATCTATGACATCGTGGTCGGTGAATACGGCCTGGCGGCGGAAGACATCATTTACGACGCGCTCACTTTCACGCTCGCGACCGGCGACGAGGAGTGGATCGACTCCGGCCACGAGACCATCGAGGGCATCCGCCTCATCAAGCGCGAGCTGCCGGGTGTCTCGACGATCCTCGGAGTTTCGAACGTCAGCTTTGGGCTCACCCTCGAGGCGCGCAGTGTTCTGAACTCCGTGTTCCTACATCACTGCGTGGAGGCGGGACTCGACGCCGCGATCGTTAACCCAGCGCACATCCGGCCGTACGCTGAGATCTCTACCGAAGAGCGCGCCCTCGCCGACGATCTCGTCTTCAACAAGCGGCCGGACGCGCTCCAGAAGTTCATCGAGTATTTCTCGGCGGTCGGAGTTGGCGCCTCAGGAGCGCAGGCTGAGAAGGAAGATCCGACGGAAGGCATGTCGCCGAACGAAAAGATTCACTGGATGATCCTTCACCGCAAAAAAGAAGGCATAGAGCTGCGGCTCGATGAGGCGGGCGTGCGCGAGCAGCCGGTGCGCCTGCTCAATGAGGTTCTGCTTCCGGCGATGAAGGAAGTCGGCGACAAGTTCGGCGCCGGTGAGCTCATTCTGCCGTTCGTGCTCCAGTCCGCCGAAGTAATGAAGAAAGCGGTAAAGCACCTCGAGCAATTCCTGGAAAAGGCAGAAGGCTACACCAAGGGCAAGGTCGTACTCGCGACCGTCTATGGTGATGTTCACGACATCGGCAAGTCGCTCGTGAACACCATTCTCTCAAACAACGGCTACACCGTGTTCGATCTCGGGAAGCAGGTGCCGGTGAACACGATTCTCGACAAGGCCGTCGAAGTGGGTGCGGACGCGATTGGCTTGAGCGCACTGCTCGTCTCCACTTCGAAGCAGATGCCGCTCTGCGTTCAGGAGCTCGACAAGCGCGGAATGAAGATTCCAGTAATGATCGGGGGCGCTGCGATCAACCGCCGTTTCGGACGGCGCGCCCTGTTCGTCGATGGTGAGAGGGCATACGAATCCGGCGTGTTCTACTGCAAGGATGCGTTCGAGGGACTGGAGACGATGGACCGTCTGCAGGAGGACGGCAAGCGTGACGAGTATATAGCCGCGAATCTGGAAGCTGCGCGCAACGACATCTTCCTCAACACGAACGTCGGCAAGGATGTGTCGGCTGACAACACGGATGAGACGCGGAGCGACGTTGCCGCGAACAATCCGGTTCCGACACCGCCCTTTTGGGGTGCGCGAGTGCTGCGCGACATCCCGCTCGACGAAGTTTTTGAGCTTCTAGATCTCGACGAGCTGTATCGCCTGCAGTGGGGCGCCCGCGGATCGGGCGACCAGTATAAAGCGACGGTGAAGAATGAGTTCGAGCCGACGCTCGCCCGCTTGAAGAAAGACGCCAAAGAGCGCGGATGGCTGAAGCCGCAGATCGCGTACGGGTATTTCCCCGTTCAATCGGCGGGCAACGAGATCATCGTGTACGATCCGGCTGCCTACTCGAGCAGTGCGGGGTCGCTTCGCGAGATCGCGCGCTTTCGCTTCCCGAGAATGGTTGGACGCGAGCGCCTTTGCCTCGCCGACTACGTGCGCTCCACGACGAGCGACACCGTCGACGTGCTTCCGCTTCAGATCGTCACCGTCGGCGAGGCGGCCAGCAAGCGATTCGAAGAGCTTCAGTCCGCCAACGAATACGGCGAAGCTTTCTACGTGCACGGACTCGGCGTCGAAACCGCGGAGGCACTCGCCGAGTGGGCGCATCGCCGCATTAAATCCGAACTCGGACTAACGACGGGCAAGCGCTACTCATGGGGATACGGTGCGTGCCCCGACCTCGAAGATCACGCGGTCGTGTTCAAGCTTCTCCCGGCCGACGCCCTTGGAATGGAATTGACGGAGTCGTTCCAGCTGACGCCGGAGCAGTCCACCGCTGCGGTGATCATACATCACCCCGAGGCCAAATACTACGCGGTTCGCGGCGTTGCCGATGAATCCGGACAGCCGAAGAAAGCGGAGGCCGCGGTTGTCTAAGAATCCACTGATTGACCGCCTCTTGGACCCGATGCAGGTCATCGTGTGTGATGGTGCGATGGGGACGATGCTCTACAACAAGGGCGTGTTCATCAACCAATGCTACGACGAGCTTAGCGTTCGCGCGCCCGATCTTGTGCGTGAGGTGCATCGCGCCTACGCGAAAGCCGGTGCGGAGGTGCTCGAGACGAACAGCTTCGGCGCAAACCGCTACAAGCTCGCGCAATACGGGCTCGACAAGCAGGTGAGAGAGATCAACCTCGCGGCCGCCAAGCTCGCCAAGGAAGTTGCCGAAGACGAGATCCTCGTCGCCGGCGCAGTAGGTCCGCTCGGTGTTCGTCTCGAGCCCCTTGGGCCTACAAGTCTCGCCGAAGCCCGCGCGGCGTTCGCCGAACAGCTCGCGGCGCTGCACGAAGGCGGGGCGGACGTGTTCATGCTCGAAACATTCTCCGACCTTCACGAGATCGAGCAGGCAATTCTCGCCGCGCGGGACGTCGCACCCGATGTGCCAGTGATGGCGCAGATGACGATCGGCGCTGACTGTCTCACGCCCTTCGGCGTGGAAGTCGAAGACCTCGCTCGCGCACTAGATGCGTACGGGGCGGATGTAATCGGGCTCAATTGCTCTGTTGGTCCGCAGACCATTCTCGACGCGATCGAGAAGATGATGCATGTCACGCGGCGCAAGTTGAGCGCGCAGCCAAACGCAGGTATGCCGCGTGACGTCGGTGGGCGCAGCATGTACATGGCGAGCCCCGAGTACATGGGGACGTACGCTCATCACCTGGTACAGGCAGGCGCGAAAGTAGTTGGCGGATGTTGCGGGACGACGCCGGAGCACATCGCTGCCATCGTCGAGGGTGTCCGCCCGTTGTCACCCCGGCAGCCCCGCGTTCCGATGAAGGAGCGGCGTCAGTCGCACCTTGAAGCACCGAAGGAAGACAAAGGCGTCGAGCCGATGCCTTTCGGAGAGCGGTCGAAGTTTGCGGGCAAAATATCGCGCGGTGAGTTCGTGACGTCCGTCGAGATCGTTCCGCCACGCGGTGTCGATGCCTCGAAGATGCTCGTGGACACCGCCGCGCTACGTAAAGCAGGCGTCGATGCCGTGAACGTGCCTGACGGTCCGCGCGCGCAGAGCCGGATGGGCGCGCTGCTCACCAGCCTTCTCATCGAGCAGCAAGTCGGAATTGAAACGGTCACGCATTACTGCTGCCGCGATCGCAACCTCCTCGGCATGCTGAGCGATTTACTTGGCGCGTCCGCAGTTGGCCTGCGCAACATGCTCATCATCACCGGCGACCCGCCGAAGATGGGGCCGTATCCGAGTGCCACCGGGGTTTTCGACATCGACGCGATTGGACTGACCAATCTGTTGAGCAACTTGAATCGCGGCTTGGATCCCGGCGGTAATTCCATCGGCCGGCCGACGACGTTCTCGATTGGCGTCGGAGTGAATCCAGCGGCCATCGATCCGAAGCACGAGCTGAAGCGATTCGAGTGGAAGGTCGATGCAGGCGCCGAGTACGCGATCACGCAGCCAGTGTTCGACGTCGAGCAGCTGGAGAGATTCCTTGGGACGATCGATCACGTACGCATTCCGATCATCGCGGGCATCTGGCCGCTAGTGTCGCTGCGCAACGCCGAATTTCTGGCAAACGAAGTGCCGGGTGTGGTAGTGCCGAAGTCGATCATCGATCGAATGAGCGCGGCGAGCGCGGAATCTAAGGAAGCCGGGGTGGCGGAAGGGATCGCGATCGCGCGCGAAATGCTCGAGCGCGTTCGGCCGCTCGTGCAGGGCGTTCAGGTTTCCGCGCCTTTCGGGAAAGTGGATCTCGCGCTTCAGGTTTTTCGCGACCACCTCTCGCCCACGACCACAGCGGCGTGAGCGACACGCCGATCGTTGGCGCGACTGGCGGACGCGTCTTCGTCGAGCTGTCGAAATATTTCCTGGCTCGCGAGTATCCGAGCAAACTGCGTCAGTGCCTGGAAGCGTTATCAAATGACGCGGTCTGGGCGCGCAGCAACGACGGCTCGAACAGCATCGGCAATCTGCTTCTACATCTCGCGGGCAACGTTCGCCAATGGATCGTCGGTGGCGTTGGTGGGCAGAACGTCGAGCGGGATCGCGCGTCGGAATTCACCGCTGTCAACGGTCCCGAGAAGCAGCAGCTTCTCACGAATCTGGAAAGTGCGCTCCGTGAAGCGGTGCGCGTACTCGATACCATCTCGGACGATGATCTGACGGGCAAGCGCTTCATTCAGGGCCGCGAGACGACCGTATTAGGCGCGATTTATCACGTCGTCGAGCATTTCGCGATGCACACTGGACAGATAGTGCTCCTCACGAAGATTCATGCGCCGGGTGCGATTCAGTTTTACGATGACTCGGCGTCCGTTGCGAAGCCACTTTGGAAGCGCGGCGACGATATTACCGAAGACTGAGCAGCAGAAGCTTGTTCGGGGCGCTCCCGCGCGGCATCTTCACTGTGTGAGAGCACAACAATGAAAGCGGTAATCGTCGTCGATCACGGCTCGCGGAAGAGCGAAGCCAACGAGATGATGAAATGCGTCGCCAACCTCATTCAGGCGATGGCCGGCCCCGGCATATTGGTGAAGTACGCGCACATGGAACTTGCCGAGCCAAGCGTGGAGGCCGCGTTCGCGCAGTGCGTCGCGGAAGGCGCGGATGAAGTGATCGTCTTCCCGTACATGCTTTCTCCCGGCAAGCACTCGACGGGCGACATTCCCCGGATGGTGGCACGCGCCGCCGAGAATCACCCTGGAATCAGATACTCCGTGACGGAAGCGTTCGGTGTTCACGAGAAGCTCGCCGAAGTCGTGCTCACGAGAGCCGGTGTAGAGTTCAGGCGCCTCGGCGAAGGCGAAGCGGCGCGGTGCTGGGATCCTGCATGCTCCGGAGCGCGTTGCGGCGACGCGTGCCGCGCGAAGCCGGCGGCTCCAATTCCGGGTGACCGCGAGGCCGGCGCTTCGAGGTGACGAGCCTGCGCGAGAAGTTGTTTTCCCCTCTGGTGCAGAAGGAGCTGCTTCGGATGCGCTCTACGCGAAAGAAACGACGCCAGCAATTTCTTGCGGATTTGTCCGCGCGCACTGCGGAAAGCCTGCCGTCTAGCTGACCAGCACTTCTTTCACCCTGCGTGTGAGGTCTTCAGGCGTGAATGGCTTTCCGATAAAAGAGATACCGCTATCCGCGTCAGTTTTCCCACGGACCGAGCCCTCGGTGTAACCCGACATGAAGAGCAGCTTCATGTCCTTACGCTCGGGACGAAGGCGCGCCGCGAGCTCACGGCCGGTCATCTCCGGCATCATCATGTCGGTAAGTAGCAGATGGATTTTACCGCTGTAGTGCTCGTTGACGCTGAGTGCTTCCGGCCCATTCCGCGCGACGAGGACGGTATAGCCGTAACGCGTGAGAGTGCGGTGGGCGATGCCGCGAATTGCTTCGGTGTCTTCCACCAGCAGAATGGTCTCCGTTCCGCGCAGCTGGCTCTCTGTCGGCGCGACCGGAACGCGGTCAGGTGCCGCGCTGACGGCGGGAAAATAAATCTTGAATGAAGAGCCCTTGCCCTTCTCGCTGAAGACTTCGATGGAGCCCCCGCTCTGCTTGATAATTCCGTAAACTGTGGCAAGGCCGAGTCCTGTTCCTTTGCCTGCTTCTTTCGTCGTGAAGAAAGGCTCGAAGATGTGCGCCTTGGTACCCTCATCCATTCCCTCGCCGGTGTCGCTCACCGCCAACATTGCGTATCTGCCAGGAGTAACCCAGGGATGCGCGGCGGTGTACTCCGCCGTAAGCTCCGCTGTTGCTGTCTCGATCGTCAGGGTGCCGCCGCGCTTCATCGCATCGCGGGCATTGATGCAAAGATTCATCACCACCTGTTCGAGCTGGCCCGGATCCGCCTGCACCATAGCGGTGTCCGGTGCGAGACGCGTGACGATCGCGACGTCGACACCGATGAGGGTTTGAAGCAGCTTCTCGATACCGGCGACGACTTCATTCAGATCGAGCACACGCGGCTGGAGAATCTGATTTCTGCTGAAGGCGAGGAGCTGCCGGGTCAGTTTCGTCGCGAGGGCGCTCGCCTTTCGGATTTCGTTGAGATCGTCGCGGCGCTGATCGCCTTCCGGCATCTCGTCGAGCGCGAACTGACTGTGCCAGTCGATGACGGTGAGCAGGTTGCTGAAGTCGTGCGCAACGCTCCCGGCGAGACGCCCGATGGCTTCCATTTTCTGAGCCTGCCGGAGCTTCAATTCGCTGTCATGAAGCGCAGTCTGTTGTTCCTTCATTTGACTGACGTCTCTGCCGATGAGCAGCACGCCGGTGATGCGTCCGTCTTCCCTGATCGGATTGCAGGTGCAAAAGAGCCAGCCGGATTCTCCCGCCGCCGAGAGGTAGCGGAGCTCGAATTGTCTGCTCTCTCCCGTCAGCGCAGCGCCGTGATGCTCATCCGCGATATGCTTATCGCCCGCGACGAGAAACGCGCTCAACGGCTGGCCTATGAGCTCTTCGCGTGAGCGACCCGTCTGCGCCACGGCGGACGTGTTGGCGGAGACGATTTTTCCTTGCGTGTCGGTGCTCACGATCATGTCCGGCGCAGTCTGAAGAAGAAGCCGGTGGCGCTCCTGAGCACGTCGCATGATGCGCACGAAGGTGTCCTGCACCGCGGCCGACGCCACGAGAGGAATGAGTCCGAGCACGAGCACGACGACGGCGAGGCGATTGTTGCCGTTCAGCGGCGGCACTCCAAGGAATTCCGTCGGCCGCACCCAGCCGCCGGCTTGAGCCGCGATCAGCGCGACGAAAGAGAAAATCGCGTAGCCGGCGACGAGTCCGGCTCGTTTCCGCGGAACGGATGCGAATGCGAACGTGACGATGAAGCTGTGCACCGCTGCCCCAAGCCACCACGCCCCTCCAATGAGCGTATACATCAGCGTGAGGAAAGTGATGTCGGCGACGAAGGCAACAACCTGAATCCGGTCGGCGGCTTCGCCCGATCGCGCGCCACTAAGGAAAAAGTGGAAAAGCAGAACCGCGCCGATCCAGAACGCGAAGAGTGCAAACGCCAGCTTCGAGACAGGGAAAGTCGGCCCGGTGAGCGCAGACGTCGCCAAGGTGAACGCGACGAGCAGAGCCAAACGCCGGTTGTTGGTCGTAGTCGCGCGCGCAACAGCGAGGGATCTGTAGACCTGAGGCATCCGTTTGGCTGAGATGTTTTTGCCCCGGCCCTGAACAACCGCGGAGCGCGCCTATTTTACAACCTTTCCGGCCTTAGATAAATAGCCGCAGCCTACATCCTCGGGTATTATTCCGATCTCCTCAAAGCGTACTATGCCGACCGAAAATTTGCCCTCGCCGTTAACGCTTCTCAGCGAAGAAGAGCTCATGTTCCGCGACGCTGTCGCCGGTTTCGCCGACGAGGAAGTGCGTCCGCGTGTCGCCGCGATGGAAGCAGCCGCTAAAATCGACGCGGATCTCCTTCCCAAGTACTTCGACCTCGGTTTGATGGGAATCGAAGTGGCAGAAGAGTACGGTGGCGCCGCAGGAACGCTTTTCATGGTCACGCTCGCCGTCGAGGAGATCAGCAAGGTGGACGCTGCCTCCGCTATTGTGTGCGACGTGCAGAACACGCTCGTCAACTATCCGATCTCGCGGTACGGGAGCGACGCGCAGAAATCGAAGTATCTGTCGCTGCTCACATCCAAGATTGTCGGAGCGTACGCGCTTTCGGAATCCGGCTCGGGCTCCGACGCCTTCGGACTCGCAACACGCGCTGAAAAGCGCGGTGACCGTTGGTTTCTCAACGGACAGAAGCTCTGGATCACCAACGGCGCGGAAGCGGGCATTTTCATCGTCTTCGCGAACGTCGATCCGTCTGCGGGCTACAAAGGAATTACCGCCTTCATCGTTGAAAAGGAGTTCGCTGGATTCAGGGTCGGCAAAAAAGAAGACAAGCTCGGCATTCGCGCCTCGAGCACCACGGAGCTCCTTCTCGACAATTGCGAGGTGCCGGACGAAAACGTGCTGGGCCCCGTCGGGCAGGGCTACAAGATCGCCATCAACACGCTGAACGAAGGGCGCATTGGCATCGGCGCGCAGATGATCGGCGTCGCGCAGGGAGCGCTCACCGCGGCGATCTCCTATCTCGCGGAGAGGAAGCAGTTCGGCAAATCGCTGTCACAGTTTCAGGGAATTCAATTCCAGGTCGCGCAGGCCGCTACCGAGCTCGAGGCGGCGCGGCTCATGGTGTACAACGCCGCGCGACTGAAAGACGCGGGACAGGACATCGCGCGCGAGGGCGCAATGGCAAAACTCTTTTCGTCTCAGGTTTGCGAGCGCGTCACTTCGCTCTGCGTAGAGCTCTTCGGCGGTTACGGGTACACGAAGGATTATCCGGCCGAAAAGTTCTACCGGGACGCGAAGATCGGCACCATCTATGAGGGCACTTCCAACATGCAGCTACAAACCATCGCGAAAGCGGTGCTGAAACAGGAGCCGTCGTGAAGAGGATCGTTTTCGCGCTCGCGTTTTTCGCAGCTGCCGGGATTCCGACCAGCGCCGGAGCGCAGATCAACCAGCCGGAATATCAGGCCCGGCGTGCGAAGCTGGCGGCAAAGCTCGATTCCGTCAGTGGCGGAGCCGACTGGGTGCTGCTTGTCACCGGCGCCGAAGAGCCCGAGCAAGACTACCTCACCTTCAACCAGCGGCCTCGCTTCGAGTACCTCACCGGATTTCACGAGCCGACATCGGACCTCGTTCTCTCACGCCGCGACGGCTCGGTGACGCAGATGCTTTTCGTGAGACCGCGCGACTTCTCTAGCAGGTCCTTCGCCGAGGTGTGGACGGGACCGCGCCTCGGACCGGAGGGAGTCTCGACAGCGATGGGTCTTTCCGGCCGGTCGCAAAGTGAGCTGCTGCCAGTACTGGACACGCTTCTCAGGAAAGGCACATCCCTTTTCTTCATCGGCGAACGATCGGGAAATGACAGCGCCCCCCAAACAGCCGACGACGTACTTCTCAAAGGGTTGGCACAGCACATTCCGCAGCTGAAAATCCTATCGGCGAACAGCAGGGTCGACGCACTTCGCCGCAGCAAGAGCGCCGCCGAGCTGGACTTAATTCGCAAGGCGGTCGCAATCACCGTCGATGCGCAGCGCGCGGCATTTCAGCTCGTCCGGCCCGGCTTGAACGAATTCGAAGTTCAGGCGCTCATCGAATACACCTTCAGAAAGAACGGCGCCGACCGGCCATCTTTCTCCAGCATCGTCGGATCGGGCCCGAACTCCACACAGCTGCATTATCTCGACGACAATCGATTCATCCAGAACGGCGATGTAGTCGTCATGGACATCGGTGCGTCGTACCGCGGGTACTCGGCTGACGTTACACGCACAGTTCCCGCGAATGGAGTGTACAGCAAGGAACAGCGCGAGATCTACCAGGCGGTACGAGACGCGCAGGCTGCCGGCGAGCGTCAGGCGCTACTCGGCACCGACTCACGCCGGATGGGCGACTCGGCGACAAAATCGCTAAGCGCGTCGATGATGCGACTCGGATTAATCGAAGGTCCGGACTCGACGTATGACTGCACGGAATCGACGACGGGCGTGTGCTCGCAGTACAGGCTGTTCTACATGCACTCACTCGGCCATCCCATCGGACTTGAAGTGCACGACGTGGGACTTCCGGGCCGCGCGGGCGGATCGCTCGCACCGGGCGATGCGTTCACCATCGAACCAGGCATCTATGTACGCGCCAACACCGTCGACATCATCCCCGACACACCGCGCAACCGCCGCATCAAGGACCACATCCGCACGGCGGTGACAAAGTACGCGAACATCGGCGTGCGCATCGAAGACGACTACATCATGACGCCGACGGGCGTGGAGTGGATCTCGCGCGCACCTCGCGAGATGTCCGAGATCGAGGCAATGATGCGAGTTGCACCGAAAACGATAACCGGACGCGACTCGACTAAGGTCGAGTGGTACCGGTCAACAGCCCCGCGCGGATCGCACGCGCCTTAGGCGACGCCGCCTGATCTTCGACGATGCTCGCCTGAACCGTCGTCGTAAAATGTAGCTTGGCGGGAAGGTCGAGCTTCGTTCCGTCGCGCTTCACTTTGATCGTAATCGGCGCGCCTTCCGCCGAGCGTGAGTACTTGGGGCGGAACACCGCACCGAAACCCGGATCGGCAACGGATACATCGCCGAGTGAAATGAGATAGTCGCCGGTCAGCACGCCCGCTTCGCCCGCCGAACTTCCCGGCGCGACCTCGATGACGCGCACCCCCTCAGAGTCCTGAATCGTTTGCACTCCGGCGCGCGGAGCGCGCACTGAATCCGCTGTCACCTTCAGGCCGGCAAGCGCGAATACCGCCGCATAGGGCATCGCCTCCCGCCCTTCGACGTAGCTCCGGCGGAAAACGTCGAACGATTTTCCGCCGGCTGTCTTCGACACAATCGTCCACCAGTCGGCGTCCGTAAATCCCCGGTCGCGCTTGTACGTGTCGTTGTAGAGAGTGAGCATGACGTTGTCGAGCGAAGCGCGATTATCGGTCGCGTCGCGAACGATGATGTCGATGAGCATCCCCGCGAGCGATCCCTTCGAATAATAGAGATACTCGGTGCCGTCACGGACTTTTATCCACGCTGACAAAGACGCATCCTCGAGTGAGGTCGGCGGTGCGGCTGCGACCTCGCGCATTTTCACGCGCGTCATTTCGTAGAACTCGGCGGGTGTAACTGTTTTTCCGCGCACTTCCGCGAGATCGGCGTAGTAGTCGGTAATCCCCTCGCTTACCCAGAGAAGCTTCGTCGGCTGCTCGCGATCGTACCGGTAAGGCATCATGTCGAAAGGGCGAATCCGCTTCACGTTCCAAGCGTGAAAAATCTCGTGAGCATATAACGACGGCATCACCGAGCTTCCGGCGAGCGCCGGCGACACGATGTCTACGTGTGAGCTCTGGTGCTCGAGGCCGGCTCCAGACCCCGCCGGGTATGTGGAATCGGTTATCTGCATCACCGAGTAGTCGCGCCATGGTGCTTCGCCGAAAACGCTGACTTGCGGCGGGATGACCTGTTTCAATTGAGTCCAAACTTGAGCGCGCGTCGGGCCCGCGATACTTCCCGAGGGATACGACGCGAATCGAACCCACTTTCCCGATATCCGCGCGCTGTCCACGTCGAAGACGCCCACGAAGAAGGGCATGTCGACGAGATCGTGATAACTAGAGGAAGAGTAGGTGAGTGGAGCGGTTCGCTGCATTCCCGTCACGACCTTCCAGCCCGGTTCCGTCGAAAGCGTCACGGTCGAAGTGAAGTCGGCGCTCACCCCTTCGGGATAAAGGAAAAGGTTCGTCCCGTTGAAGAGGAGGAAATCGCGCTTGCTCCAGCTCGATCCATTATCGAGCGTGTCGGCCGTGTATTCGAAGGAAACGGTGATCCGCCCGGCGCCGGACGGATGGACGCGCCACGTATCCGGATCCGCTTTTTCCCAGGCAAGGTCCTTCTCCGCCTGCCTCGCCGCAAACGACGAGATATTCCTCGCAAAGTTATGAATCTCGTATTCACCCGGTGTCCACGATGGCAGTGAGAGCACCACCGGCGCCGGGCTGGAAACGTCAAACGACATCTCCGTAAGAATTACGCGGCTCGCCGACGTCTCCTTGTTGTATGTGACGCGGTAGGCGACGCCCGTTATGGGAGCGGATTGCGTCGGCGCCTGGGCCGAGGCGACGGATGCCACGGCGACCACCGCCGCGGAAAGGATCGAGGATTTTCTCATGGCAGGATTCTACTGAAAAAAGTGAGCCTGCGGATGCTATATTCGACACCTCGGACGGCGCACCGGCTCACCTTTCGATCACCCGCTGATGGCAACCGCAAAGAAATCGGCCCGAATCAAGAGCTTGTCGGCGGAATCGCTGACCTTTCTAAAGAGTCTTCTCGACACGCCCGGCCCGTCCGGCTTCGAGAGCGCGCCGGCAAAGCTTTGGCGAAAGTACGCGTCCACGTTCGCCAGCGTTACCGCGGATGTGCACGGCAACAGCATGGCGGAAGTGAATGCAAGCGGGCGTCCGACAATCATGCTCGCAGGCCATATCGACGAGATCGGCGTCATCGTCACCTTCGTTGATGACGAGGGTTACGGGTACATCCAGCCGATTGGAGGCTGGGACCCGCAGGTACTCATCGGCCAGCGCCTCCGCTTCATGGGACGCGACGGCGACGTTTTTGGGGTGGTCGGAAAGAAGCCGATCCATCTCATTCGATCCGAAGAGCGCGAAAAGGCGGCAAAGTTCACCGACCTCTGGGTGGATTTCGGCGTTCGGAACAGGAAAGAAGCGGAGAAAATGATCTCGGTGGGGGATCCGGGGGTGATAGACTCGCGCACAATCGAATTTCCTAACGGCCGCCTTGTCTCGCGATCCATCGACGACCGTATCGGCGCCTACGTCGTTCTCGAAGCGGCCCGCCGCTACGCCGAAAAACCCGGTGCCGCGCGTGTCGTGGCTGTCGCGACGACGCAGGAAGAAATCGCCGCCCACGGCGGAGGCGCCGGTGTGTGCGCCACGTGCATCGGCCCACAAATGGCGATCGTCGTTGACGTCACTTTCGCCATCGATCATCCCGGCCTAGAAAAGAAAGAGCACGGTGAAGCCAAGATCGACGGAGGCCCGGTGCTCACCCGCGGCTCGATCATCTCACCAGTTGTCTTCAATCTTCTTCGCGACACAGCTGAAGCGAATTCAATTCCCTTCTCTCTTCAAGCAGCGGGCCGCGACACCGGTACCGACGCGGACGCGATCCACATCGCGCGAGAGGGGGTTCCAACCGGGCTCGTTTCCGTTCCAAACCGGTACATGCATTCGCCGAACGAGCTCATCAGTCTCGAAGATCTGAATCGCACTGCCGAGCTCATCGCGCAGACGTGCCGGAAGGTGACGGCGAAAACGGACTTCACAGCGCGCTGATGCCGCAGCCAATCCCTCCGCCGCGTGAGGAGGGATACACCAGCACCACCGCTGTTCCGCTCTACTGGGCGGCGTACGGTAACAAGGGAGCGCCTCGGCTTCTCGTTCTTCACGGTGGTCCCGGCGCCGAGCACTGTTACCTGCTGCCACAGCTCCTGCACCTCGGAGCGGAGTACGATCTGCTTTTCTACGATCAGCGAGGCGGTGGAAAATCGAACACCGGTGCGACCGATCCGATTTCGTGGCAGACCCAGGTAGAGGACCTCTCAGCGGTAGTTCGCGAATTTTCGCTGGAGCGGCCGTCCATCGTCGCGTACTCGTTCGGCGCGCTCATCACGCTCAAGTACCTCACCGAATCGTACTCGCACCCTGGGATGGCGAAGCCTAAGCGGCTGGTGTTGCTCGACCCCGCGCCGTTGACGCGCGAGTATCGGAAAGTCTTCGAGGATGAGTTTTCCCGGCGGAACCGGGCGCCCGAAATTCTGCGCATGCGTGAGGAGCTCAACGCTTCAGGCCTTCGTGAGAACGATCCCGCGGCTTACCGCCAGCGCGCGTTCGAGCTTGGCGTCGCGGGTTACTTCGCCGATCCGCGCCGAGCCAACGATCTGACGCCGTTCCGAGTGGTGGGACGCGTACAGCAATCCGTTTGGGAGAGTCTCGGCGACTTCGACATCATTTCCGCACTGAAGAAGGCGGATTTCCCGGTTCTCATCGTTCACGGAAGTGACGATCCCATCCCCGTGGCGTCATCTACTCAAGCAGCGGAACGACTGCGCGCGCAGCTCGTGGTTCTGGACGACTGCGGACATGTGCCGTACGTTGAGCAGCCGATCAAGCTCTTCACCGCCGTCGACGCTTTTCTCGCGGAGACGGAATAGGTCGGAACCACGAGCGGGTGTAAATGGCAGATTTCGGAGTCATTCAGCATTCAATTGGAACGGTCGAGGTGGATGAGAAGACGTACAACGTCTCACTCCGCCTCGCATACGACGGCATCGAGTATATCGGCCGGCTCTGGTTCGCTGACGCCTCTACCGACACGATCGGCATCCCCGATCACGGCGCCATTCCTGGACGGAGCGTGGAAGAAGCGCTCGAGCACGCGCGCCGCTTCACCGCGGATGATCTGAAGCGCCGCTGCCATCGCGCGCTCGCCGAAAAACGCCGTTACATCAGACTCCGCCGAGCCACTGAAGACATTCTCGTCAACATCAAATACATGAACCGTGTCGGGGTCAACATGCGAGGCGGTATGCTCGACGCCGAGGGTGCGAGCCAGGAGCTCGACCTGATCAGGCGGCAGATCGAAGAGATCGTGAAGACGCTTCCCTCTCACGCCGGAATCGAAGGCTAGAAGACCCTTCTATATTGCGGGATGGACTCGCGATCGGGGGCCCACGTCCTCTCGCAAATAGGCGAGCTGCTCGAAGCAAAGGGCGCCCAGCGCTTCAAAGCGAAGGCATACATCCGCGCCGCGCGCGCCGTCGTCTCGCTCGACACCGACGACCTTGGCGCGCTGCTGCAATCAGGTGAGCTCGCGGCAACATCGGGCATTGGTCCCGCGACACTGTCGGTCATTCGCGATCTCGTCGAGACGGGAGAGTCGTCGTATCTCGCGCAGCTTCGTGAAGGTGTGCCGGAAGGCCTCGTTGGGTTGATGCGCGTGAAGGGCCTCACTCCAGCGCGCATTCAGCTCATTCATAACGAGCTCGGCATCGAAAACGCCGAAGAGCTCGCGGCAGCGGCGCGCGACGGACGCCTCGCAACACTGCCGAAGATCGGCGAGAAAACCGCGGCTGTGATTCTACGCAGTCTCGAGTTCAGGAAGCGCAGCGCGAAGATGGCACGGTATCCCGTCGCAGCAATAGAGGCGGAAATCCTTCGCAGCTCGGTTGAAAAACACCCCGGCGTTTCACGCGCGATAATCGCGGGGTCTGTCCGCCGCTTCAACGAGATTGCCGCCGACCTCGATATCGCCGCGGAGTGCACCGATGACCCGGTAAAGGTCGCCGATTCATTCGCGCGCTCACCCGGCGTAAAAAGCGCCGCACGATCCGCCGACAAAAAGTCCGCGATGATTGAGTTTGTAGATGGAACCCTCTTCGACATTCATTGCGCGCCCAAGGCCGGGTTCCCCGTTGCGCTCTGGCGCGCGACCGGAAGCCAGGCGCACGTCGACGCCGTCATCGCGTATCTCGAGAAGAAAGGGTTCAGCCTCGACGGGGTGACGCTCATCGGAAAAAACGGCAAGCCCGTTCGGATTGCGACTGAGGACGCTTTTTACAAGGCGATAGGACTGGAGCCCATTCCGCCCGAGCTGCGCGAAGGGCGGGGAGAAGTGGAAGCGGCGGCAAGGTCATCGCTGCCGGACCTCGTTTCTTTCGAGGCAATTCAAGGCGTCCTCCACTCCCACAGCGAGTACTCTGACGGAACCGCGACGATCGCGGAAATGGCGAAAGCTGCCAGAGAGCGCGGCTGGAGCTACATCGGAATCTCCGATCATTCCGAAGCCGCGTTTTACGCCGGCGGCCTCAAGCGCGACGACGTTCTAAGACAGCACGACGAGATCGACGAGCTGAACGCGAAGTCGCGCTGCTTCACCATCCTCAAAGGGATCGAAGCGGACATCCTTGCTGACGGCCGGCTCGATTACGACGCAGATCTTCTCGATCGCTTCGATTTCGTCATCGGCTCCATTCACTCCCGCTTCAGCATGGAGCGCGACAAGATGACGGCGCGCGTCCTCGCCGCGATGGACGATCCGCATCTCACCATCCTCGCGCATCCGACAGGCCGACTACTCCTCTCGCGAGAGGGATATTCAATAGATCTCGACGCGGTGATCGAAAAAGCCGCCGAGCAGCGCGTGGCGATCGAGATCAACGCCGACCCGCATCGCCTCGATATGGATTGGCGCCACTGTCACCACGCCAAGGACCTCGGCGTGATCTTCGAGATAGGACCCGACGCCCATTCGATAGCGAGCCTGGACAACGTGCACTTCGGCATTGGCATGGCGCGCAAAGGATGGCTCGAGGCCGGCGATATTCTCAATGCGAGGAGCGTGAAAGAAGTTCTGAATTTCGCGCGAGCGAGAAAATCCCGATGAAGAAAGTCGCCGTGCGGGTAGTGAGGCGAAGGAAGAAGGTCGTGCCCCCGCTGCAAGAGCGCGCCGATCTGATTTACAAGCGGCTCAACAAGGAATATCCAGACGCGCGCTGCGAGCTGGATTACGGGAATTCGCTGCAGCTGCTTATGGCGACCATACTGAGCGCGCAGTGCACCGACAAGCGCGTGAACATCGTGACACCTGCTCTCTTCAAGAGATATCCCGATGCGGGCGCGCTCGCCGATGCGAATCCCGAGGAAGTGGAAGACCTCATTCGCACTACCGGGTTCTTCAGAAACAAAACCAAAAGCCTCCTCGGCATGGCGAGAGGGGTCTTCGAGCGGCACCGCGGGGAGATTCCAAACACGATGGACGCGCTCACGAAGCTACCGGGCGTCGGCAGAAAAACCGCGAACGTCATTCTTGGAAACGCCTTTGGGATCAATGAAGGCGTGGTAGTGGATACCCACGTCGGCAGGCTCAGCCTGCGGCTCGGACTCACCCGGCAGACCGATCCCGTAAAGGTCGAGCTTCAGCTCATGAAATTGTTTCCGAAGAAGGTGTGGACGAAGCTTTCACACCTTTTGATTTTCCACGGGCGGCGCGTCTGCATCGCGCGGGCGCCGAAATGCGAGATGTGCATTCTCAATGACATCTGCCCGTCGAGCCGCGTTTGATGTATTCTTTTGCCACCCGATAACCCGACCACGACAATGACAAAAACAGCAACTATAGAAACCGACCGCGGCACGATGGTGGCCGACCTTTTTGAAAAGGACGCGCCGAAGACGGTGGCCAACTTCGAGAAGCTCGCCAATTCCGGCTTCTACGACGGCACGAAGTTCCACCGCGTGATTCCCGGCTTCATGGTCCAAGGCGGCGACCCTTACTCCAAGGGCGGTGAGGACGCGAAGGGGCCCGTCGGCACGGGCGGCCCGGGCTGGAAGATTCCCTGCGAGACTGACGGCAATCCGAACAAGCACGAGGTCGGCGCGCTCTCAATGGCGCACGCCGGTAAGAACACCGGTGGAAGCCAATTTTTCATCGTTCTCGACGAAGGCGCGACTCGGCACCTGAACGGCGTGCACACCGTTTTCGGAAAAATGACCACCGGCCTCGACATCATTCCGAAAATCCGCCAGAACGATGCGATCAAGAGCATCCGCATCAGCGGCGGAGCCACGGCCAATGGCTAAAACGAAAACCGACCTCAGCGCAGCGCTCACCGGATTCATACTCGGCGCAGTGGTGCTGTTTCTCGTGGTGACGACGATCGTGATTCTCACGAACGCGAAGTACCGAAACGAGGCAGCGGCTGAGGCAAAGCACTAACCAGGTCGATGCGGGATTAACTGCCACCAACGTCGCGAGACGTGAGAGGCACGGAAGCCGAGGTTGGAGAAGCGCACTTCTCCGACACTCGGCTTCGCTACTTCTCGGACCTCGCGTCGTTGGTGGCAGTTGTGGACCACCCAAGCCCGCCTCCGCCCGAAAACCCCTTGACGCGCCGAACCTATTCCCCTATCCTTACTGACCAGTCAGTTATTTATCAACAATGACCACCAAAACCCCCCACAAAGCCCGCACGCCCCGTTGGAAGCGGCGGCCTGAGCACCGCCCGGCTCAGATAATCCAGGCCGCGCTTGAGGTTTTTGGGAAAAAGGGGCTCGCTAGAACCCGCTTGGAGGACATCGCCACCCGCGCCGGCGTCTCGAAAGGCACCATCTACCTCTATTTCGAGAACAAGGAAGCGCTCTTCAAGGAAATGGTTCGGGAGACCGCCATCGCGGTCATCGAGCGCGGCGAAGAGCGCCCCACCAGTGGCAGCCCCTCTGATCAACTGCGGTATGTCATGGCTAATCATTGGGAATTCGTCCGGACCCCGGCCTTCTCGACGATTCACCGGCTGGTCATCGGTGAGCTCCACCAATTTCCAGACCTCGCCCGGTTCTACGCCGACGAAGTCATCACGCGGGGGATGAACCTCATTACAGGGATCATCCGCCGCGGCATCGATGCCGGCGAATTCCGCGAGACCGACCCGGCCGCAGCTGCGCGGATGCTGGTTGCCCTCTTCGTGATGAATGGCGTGTGGTGCGACAAACGCGAGTGCCTGCCCGTCCTCGAAGGACGAACCGACGATCGCGCATTCGCCGACATAAGTGATTTCTATTTCAGCGCGCTGCGGCCGTCCACGGTCGCGACTGCCCAGGCAGACGGCGCGTGACAATCGCAACTCTCTCCACATGAAACTCTACCGAGCTCTCATCGCCGCGATCGCGTTCTGCCTCGCGCCATCCGTCGCGGCAGCACAGGACTCAACCACTCAGCGCCTCACCCTGAGCGATGCCGTTCGCATCGCCGCCCGCCAAAACGCCAATGTCGAGGTAGCCCGGCTACGCGCGGACGAAGCGGATGCCCGCGTTCGCGTGCGTCGCGCCGATCTGCTACCGAATGTCAGCTCGTACATTCAGGAAGCGGGACGCACTTTCAACACGTCTACTCTCGGGATCGAATTCCCCACAGTCCCCGGACAGAAACCGCTCTTCGACCCGCGTGGCCAGGTTGAAGGTCCGATCAACACCACCGATATCCGTGGGCGCTTTCAGCAGAGCCTCTTCGACGCCGGAGCGCTCGCACGCGTACGCGCCGCGAAAGCTTCTGCTCGCTCGAGCGACGCCGACGCCGATCAGGCGGCCGAGCTCGCGGCCTCTACCGCGGCCTTCGCGTACGTCCGGACGATGCGCGCCGAGGCGGATCTTCGCGCGCGGCAGGCCGACACTACTCTGGCAACGGAACTGCTCGGAATCGCCAAGTCGCAGCTGCAGGCGGGAACTGGCGTAGGCCTCGACGTCACCCGCGCGCGCGCGCAGCTCGCCGCAACGAAGGCGAGCCTCATCGCTTCGCGAAACACCCGCGATCGTGCGCAGCTCGATCTGGCGCGCGCTCTTTCTCTGCCCGCCGATACCCGTCTCATCCTCGCTGACTCACTCGGCGCGAACGCGAACGTCGGCATCGCCGACGAGCCTGCGCTCGTCGCCCAAGCGATGACGAGACGTGCCGATCTGCGCGCAGAGGTTCAGCGGCTTCGCGCAGCGCAAACTTCGATCTCGGCAGTGCGCGCCGAGCGTTTGCCGACGCTTGGTCTTGTCGCCGATGACGGCGCCATCGGGAAAGTGGGCCAGCGTCTCCTCAACACGTACACATGGGGATTGCAGCTCACAGTGCCGTTGTTCGACGGATACCGCCGGGAGGGCCGCATTCAGGAACAGTCCGCCATCGCGGCGGAATCGCAGGCGCGCCTTCGCGATCTCGAGCTTCAAGTTTCCGCTGACGTGCACGGAGCGCTGCTCGACTTGAGCGGTGCGCGGGAGCAGGTGGACGCCGCCCGCGAGCGTCTCACGCTCGCCGAACAGGAGCTCTCGCAGGCGAGAGAGCGATTCAACGCCGGTGTGGCAGGGAATGCAGACGTAGTAAACGCTTCGCTTGCTCTCACTACGTCCCGCTCGCTCGTAATCGACGCGGAGACATCGTACGATCTCGCGCGGGTGGCGCTCGCACGCGCAACCGGCGCCGCGACAGCACTTCGATGAGAGCACAATAGATTTCGGAACTCAAAGGAAAGAAATGACAACCGCCGCCAGGCCCGATGCTTCGGTAGATGAAGACGCAGCAGTGATCGACGAGCCGTCGGCCAAGAAAAAATTCATTCTGCCGATCGTCGGCATCATCCTCCTCGCCGCACTTTTTTGGGCGTTCAATCACTGGACCTATTCGCGCAGCCACCAAAGCACCGACAACGCGCAGGTGGACGGACATATCGTTCCGGTCATCGCGAAAGTCGGCGGCTACGTGAAGTCGGTTAACGCGGTCGAAAATGAGCCGGTGAAGCTGGGAGATCTGCTCGTGCAGATCGACGACGCGGATTATCGCCTGCGGCTAGCCCAGGCAAGCGCGGACTTTCTCGGTGCCGAAGCAGTTTCGGGCGGGGGCGGAGGCACAGGACAGGCGGAGGCACAGGTGCTCACTGCTGCCGGCCAGCGCTCTGCGCTCGAGGCGCAGGTCGGGGCCGCCCGCGCGAATGCACGCAAGGCGGGGGCTGACCTCGCACGTGCGAGGGAGCTCGCAGCGAAACAGATCATCTCGCGGCAGCAGCTCGACGCCGCGCAGGCGGCCGCGTCATCCGCGAATGCGAATTTGATCGCCGCCGAGCGGCAAGCTTCCGCGGCAACGGCGGGGGTCTCCGTTGCGCAGGCCGGAGTGAGAATGGCGAGTGCCCGCTCGCTGGGCGCGAAGGCGATGCGTGATAACGCCCAGCTCCAGCTCCAATACACGCGGATCACGGCGCCCGCCTCGGGCATCGTTGCGAAAAAGCAGGTGGAGATCGGGCAGCTCGTCGCGGCGGGACAGCCAGTCCTCAACATCGTCGCGGACACCGGCGTCTGGGTGACTGCCAATTTCAAAGAGACTCAGCTCGCCAAGATCCGTCCGGGCCAGCACACTGATTTCGATGTGGACGCCTACGGCTGCACCGGCAGCGGAGTGGTGGAGAGCGTGAGCGGTGCGACGGGAGCGAAGTTCGCGCTTTTGCCCCCTGACAACGCCACCGGCAACTTCACCAAGGTCGTGCAACGCGTGCCGGTTCGCATCAAGGTGGTGCGCGCGTGCAGCGCCGACCGCCCGTTACGGCCCGGCCTGTCTGTCAGTGTCCACATCGACACCCGGGGAAAATGAAGGCGGCTCACTAGCGTGTCCGCTACAGCCAAGCCGGCGTCGGCGTTGGCAACTCCAGGCCTCGATTCTCAACGAACCGAGGCTTCTGCACGTATGCGAAACGAGGAGCAGGAGCTCGTCGCGCGGGCAAAAGCCGGCGACAGCGACGGCTTTGCGGGTTTGGTGAAGCTTCACCAGCGTCGTGCGTATCTCGTGGCGCGCGCGGTGGTGCTGACTCACGAAGACGCCGAAGATGCGGTGCAGGACGGCTTCATGCGCGCGTACCAGGCGTTGGACAGATTCGATGCGACGCAAAGCTTCGGCGCGTGGGTGAATAGAATCGTTGCCAATGCGGCACTTGATCTGTCACGACGAAGAAAAGTGCGGGCAGCGGACGAGCTTTCCGACACGTACGCTTCGGCGTTTCGCGACCCCGCGGAAGACCGCGAGCTGCTTGAACGTTTGCAAGGCGCGCTGGCAACACTTCCGGAGCGTGCGCGGGCAGTGCTGGTGCTCCACGATATCGAAGGGTTCACGCACGCCGAGATAGGCGAGCTGTTGGGAATACCGGGGGGGACGGCGCGGTCCGATCTCCACCACGCTAGACGCAAATTGAAAATGCTGCTCGCGAACTTGAGGGCATGAGGAGACTGGAAATGGACATTCACTCGAACGACAGACTGGACGAAAACGTCATCGGCGCGATGCAGAGCATTTACGCGTCGCCGGAGGATGCCGGCTATTGGGATTCACTCCACGCGGGCATCATGGCGCACATCGGATCCGGCGCACTGCCGCTGCGCAATGCCGCTTGGTATTCCGTTCTCGCCCACTGGGCGGCTCCGGGACTGGCCGCTGCCGCTCTCATGCTTGCGGCCGCAGGAGCGCTCTGGTCGCGCGTGGACCGGGCGGAACAGCGAAACACGTACGAAGGTTTCACGCAGCCAATGGTAGCGGAAGCGATGCCGGGCGCGACGGAGCTGCTCGATCTCCCGCGCGATGGCAGCACGCAGCGTGAAGCGACGCTTTCCTACGTGCTCTCCCACTGAGATAAGTGACAATGCAGAACTCAAAAGGCTATGCGATGATGTTTCTCCTCGGCGCTTTCGTCGCAGGGGGAGCGCTTGGTTTCACCGCCGACAGAATGGTGCAGAACTCAGCGCGCGACTGTCACGGGCACGAGAACTTCCGGGCTCGAATCGAGAAGGAGCTGCGCCTCAACACGACCCAGAAAACAGCCATCGACTCGCTCATGACGGAGCGTCACCGGCAGATTGTCGCGCTCTTCAAACCGGTGAAGCCGCAACTGGATTCGATCAATGCCGCGGCGCGTGTGGTAAGCGAAAGCACGCACGAGCAGATCAAGCGCCTGCTCGACCCGTCGCAGCGTGTCGCATTCGACAAGATGCGCGATGCCGCCCGGAAGGACATGGACCGTAACCGGCAAAGGTGGAGCAGTCCCGGCGCTACGAGCAAGCCCGATTCCAGGTAAGACAAAAAAAGAGCCGGCGTAAAAACGCCGGCTCTTTTTTCAGTGTGGTCGCAGTCTAGTGATTGTCCGGATCGGCGTTCTTCTCGCCCTTCCCGAAGTTCTTCTGGACTTTTCCCTCGAGCTGTTCGGCGCGGCCCTTCAGATGCTCGCTGGTGTTGTCGGTCGCGTCACCGACGTCTCCGCGAACCTTTCCCTTCATTTCCTTAGCGGCGCCCTTCACTTCATTCTTGATGCCCTTGCTGTTGAGATCTTCCATATAGCCTCCTGAGCAATGTTTGCGTGCCGTTCTGTACATCGTCATAATTGCAATGGACGTGCCCCGGTTAACCCTCTTGGGAATGCCGTAAAACAAGAGTCTTGCCATGGGGATGACATTCGGAAAGATTCCGACTTCCAGCACACTCACTCTCTAGGTCGCCCCAATCAGCACTACCGCACACCCATCCCCGGCCGGGCGCCGTCTCGCACAACTCACGCTGCTCGCAACCGGTGTCGTATACGGAGACATCGGGACCAGCCCGCTGTACGCGTTTCGCGAGTGTTTCAAGCCTGAATACGGACTGGCTCCCGATCCCGCGAACATTTACGGGGTGCT
>JACCRF010000179.1 GCA_013813715.1 Gemmatimonadaceae bacterium
GTGTTCAAGGCTCTCGCCGAGTGAAGGATCCCCGATGGATAACAACTGAAATGCTCCACTTGATGCATGTGCGTCAGGTGGAGCTTTTCGGCGGATCCCACGGAATTCTCGATCATAATGCAGTGGAGTCGGCCCTCCACAAACCGCAGCACCTCAACGCCTATGAGCCCGAATCGGACCTGCCGGTGCTTGCCGCCGCGTATTTATGCGGGTTCGCGCAGAAGCAGGGCTTCGTGGACGGCAACAAGCGGACTGCGCTTGCCGTGGCGCTGATCTTTCTGCGATTGAACGGTCATGAGCTGAACGTTTCCAAGGCCGAGTTGCTGGCTTTTGTTCTGGCAATCGCGCGAAATGAGCTCCTTCAGCCGGCGGCCACGAATTGGTTGCGCGAACGAATCACACGTAGATGACTTCGCGCATCCCCCGCCTGCGCCGCATCCATGACGTTGGAATCGGATGCAGCGGATGGGACGGATCGAACGGATCAGAGACGGATTGGTGATTCAGGGACTGGAAAGTCGCTTAGGGTCAGGGATGACGCACGGAGATTTGATTGAAGGGGCCCTGACACGATCCGTGATTGGGGCGTTCTTCGAGGTTTACAACACCCTCGGCTACGGCTTCCTGGAGCACTTGTACGTGATGGCAATGGAACGGGAGTTACTGGCGCGAGATCACACCGTTGCGCGTGAGATCTCGATCCGCGTGATGTACAAGGGAGAGGAGCTCGGCACCCAGCGACTGGATATGATAGTGGACGACAGGCTGGTCGTCGAAATCAAATCCACGTTCCAGCTCCCCACTGCTGCGCAACGCCAGCTCTACAGTTACTTGAGGGCGACGAACCTGGAGGTCGGCCTTCTCCTGCACTTCGGCCCCGAGCCGAAGTTTTATCGTCACATATCCCGTAACCCCCAAAAACAATCCGCCTTTGTGCCTGATCCGGATAATCCGGATCATCCGGTCAATCCGATTCCCCCCGTCATAGATGCCGCCGAAGCGTCGCTCACTCACGGCACCTCCCGAGCCGTCATGAAACGGGCGCGACAAGCCCAGCAGGTAACGCGATCAACGAACCTCAAATGACGGTGTCGCGGCTCGGTCACCCGAGATCGCCCTTCCATCCTCGCCGAGCAGCCCGATGAACACCACGCGGTAAGTTCCGGCCGGCACGCCTGTGGGTATGTCGAAGAACACATTCACCGACTGCCCGCGCGCGAGCGACCTCGCCTCGGTCGTACACGCACTGTCGGCGGTAGGCCACTCGAAGGCCGTGATCCAGCTCCTGTCCACCTGTCGCTCGAGGCGCCGCTGGCAGAGGTTGTACTCGAGGGTCTTGTCCGAGGTGTTCCTGATTGTGGCCTCGCCGACGTTGCCGCGATTGTAGGTCGTCCTGTTGGTACCGATGTCATAGGACCCCGAATCTCCACCGCGGCCGAGCAGCCCGCCGCATGCGCTGAGCGATGCTGCGGCGAGCATCGCCATTGCCGCGACTGATAAACGCATCTGTGATCGCATTCCGATTGCTCCATTGTGATCGATTGCCATACAGGTACCCGGGGTGGCAACTCCGATGCCAGCCTCCCCCTGGGTTTGCTTTCCGCTCAGTACCTCTCTTCGGTGGAATGACGGCGAGTATCGCCGCAGCATCGCCCGCCTGGCACGTGAATGGTACGACCGGGTGAGCGTCCCGAAGACGCTGCCGAACGAGCTCCCTAGCGCATGACGCATGACGCATAACGCATAACGGGCTACTCATGTCTCCCCGTCGCCAACGCTTCCCGGGATGAAGATGCTGACCTAAGTTGCTCTGGCATGACCAACCCGCTCCGCGACCAGCTTCAGTCCACCCTTGGACACGCATACCAGATCGAGCACGAGCTCGGTGGGGGCGGAATGTCGCGCGTGTTCGTGGCGACTGAGACCGCGCTGGGACGCAAAGTCGTGGTGAAAGTTCTACTGCCTGAGCTCACCGAGGGAATGAGCGTCGAGCGATTCAAGCGGGAGATCGCGCTCGCGGCCGGGCTGCAGCACCCTCACATCGTCCCAGTGCACGCGGCGGGAGAAACGAACGGGCTTCCCTACTATACTATGCCGCTCGTGGACGGGCATTCGCTCCGCGGCCGTCTCGCGAAAGGCGTCCCCCTTGGCACGACCGAGGCCATCGGCATACTACGCGATGTCGCCAAGGCCCTCGCCTACGCGCACGAGCACGGCGTGGTACATCGCGACATCAAACCCGACAACGTGCTGCTCACCGGCGGCTCGGCGGTCGTTACGGATTTCGGTGTTGCGAAAGCCCTGTCCGCATCGAAGACATCCGCGCCCGGCGGCACGCTCACCCAGGTCGGCACTTCGCTCGGCACGCCAGCATACATGGCACCCGAGCAGGCGGCCGCGGATCCCGACACCGACCATCGCGCCGACATCTACGCCTACGGTGTGATGGCGTACGAGATGCTCGCGGGACATCCGCCATTTCACGGCCGTACTCCGCAGAAGCTTCTCGCTGCACAGATGGGTGAGCGGCCGCAGCCCATAGAGGAGATCCGTCCCGACGCTCCGCCGCTACTCGCGCAGCTTGTCATGAAGTGCCTCGAGAAGGATGCTGACGGTCGTCCGCAGTCGGCCGCCGATCTGGTACGCGTTCTCGAGACCATCACCAGCGGTGGCGGATATCCGGCGATGCCCGCGATTCTGCTCGGCGGCCGGCGCCGGCTGGGGAC
>JACCRF010000106.1 GCA_013813715.1 Gemmatimonadaceae bacterium
GCATCGATGGCTTTTGCCTTGTCCTGCGCCGCGAGCGGCATCGCCCACACGAGCACAGCACCTAAACACGCAACGATTCCGATCGTGCGCGGACGCGTGAATGACACCGTTTCCATCCTTGTTCGGAAGGTTAGCGTAGCGCGGATCCCCCGGAGTCAGAGAGCGAAATTCTGCCGTCTTATACCTGAAGCATCACGTCGGTTATTAATTGGTATCCAATTCGGGATACAACAATACTGAATCGGCGGATGGCTGGGAGCAAGGCCCGGGAATCCGAGGCCCGCCCGCACACGCTCCATTCAAATTCACCGACACACCTTCACCCGTGGCCGTCCGGTTATTACTGTCTCTTCGGCCGATTCGGGCGTTTTTTTATAGGCCTCGTCGCAGGCCGGCCCAACGCTGCGGCCGTGTCAAGGAGTACCTGCCGCGCCCACGTCCCAACTGCGAGATGCGCCGCTGCGGCGGCCTGACGAATCAGCTCGTAGTCATCCGGCTTTATGCGAATCACAAACTGCCGCGATTTTTCCATGACTCCGCGCTTCGCGTGAAAAATCAGCAACGCCCGTAAGCAGGATGGTAGCAGATCGATCCTCTCGCCTCAAGCGCGGAAGGACGTGATACGCTTTCCCATCTTAGCCAAAGTCCCGGCAAGACTTCCCAAAAGCGCCTTAGTAAGTCAAAACAAGAGAATAGCAGTTTCCTCTACGACCGCGCCGATGGGCTGCTCCACATTGCCAGCGCATATGGGGGCTACGACTGTGGCACATATGCATCCATAGCACGACACGAGCTCGGTGACTTGCCTGATGCCTCAGTTATCACACCTAGCCTTCGCTCGCCGTCCTACCAAGAGCGGCTCAGCGGGTTAGTGTGCCTTGCCTTCCTTCTGGACACCGACGATCAAGGAATTGTCGCGGACCTTGCAGTGAACGATCCTGAGCCAAGCGTTCGACAAGCAGCGATCTGGAGCTACGGGTTCATGGGCGGGGCGAACGCCGTTGGCCTGACCAAAACCCGGCTGTCTGACGATCAGAACCCGATGATCCGCGCTTGGATCCGCACGCTGGACCCGGACCCCCTCCTGACGTGGTGGGTCACGTAATCGGCACTGTTCAAAGCGGCGCCAATGTTGTCAACATTTCCCGTTTTCAAAAAATTTGGTCACCCACCAGGAGGGGCCTTTCCCCACCTTGGTGTTTCGGTTCTTTCGTAAGTATTCCGGGAGCAACCCCCGGGCGTGTGTATGGTGCTTTATCCTAGAGGCAAAGTACAAATCAACTGTATGGCTCGAATGCGGCAAAGAATGAATCAATCGGGCGGCAAATTGTCGATCAACTTGAGGGCGAATGTCGGGCGCAGCTGGGCGACGGCATCGTCGTCAAAGGCGCAATCGAGCCATGGTACGCGGAGGAAAATAGGGCATACCAGTTAGCCGTCTCCGCCTCCGTCTCCGCGAGGAAGGCGATCGCCGACTCGTTGGCTTGGGAACAAGGCCCGTCAGTCAATAACTGTTCCAGAGCCCGAATATATCCCAAAGAATGGCATGGTGTCTGCTCTGGAAGCGGTAACCATTAGCCAGCGAGGTCTTTGATGGCGGCCAAGAAAACCGGTGCGAAGAAATCGAGTGGTAAGCGAACGTTGATCGCGCCGAAGGGTGATGAGCGTTACATCAAGCGAGACGCGAAGGGGCGAATCAAGGAGTCGGACGACCAGACCAGGTCGCTGCGTGCGGATGCGAAGAAGCGCGCGAAGAAAACGGTGAAGCCTGGTTACGGTGATCAGGGTGATCAGAAGCGGAGGCCGAAGAAAAAATAGATCGATGCTTGCCTCAGCTCATTCGCGAGACCATCGATGCCCGAAGCCCTGACCACGCGACCGTCCGCAATCGCCGACTCAGAACGAAGCAATCTCCGCGACACGCCGGCACCAATCGAAATCGACTCACGGACATTTCGCGAGATCGGGCACAAGCTCGTCGACGACGTGGCCCAGCTGCTCGATTCGATGGCTCAGAGGCCCGTCGCTCGGGCGCTCGGTCCATCCGAGATAAGGCGCCTCCTCCCGCGGGCCCCGTTCCCGAGCACGGCGCAGATCCACGCGAGCTCCTCGCCGAAGCGACTGAGCTCCTCTTTCGCAACTCGACCTTCAACGGCCACCCGCGTTTCTTCGGATACATCACCGCGCCGGCAGCTCCCATCGGCATCCTTGGGGATTTGCTTGCGACGGCAGTCAATCCGAACGTCGGCGGATGGAACCTGTCTCCGATCGCCACCGAGATCGAGCTTCAGACAATCCGGTGGATCGCCGAGCTGATCGGTTATCCCGCCGACTGCGGGGGGATCTTTCTGAGCGGCGGAAACATGGCGAACGTCGTCTGCCTGCTCGCGGCACGCGCAGCGGCGATGCGCCCTGGCGCGTCAGACGGTGACGCAGCAAGCCAGTCGAAGCTCCGCATCTACACCAGCACCGAGACGCACACGTGGATCGAGAAGGCGGTCGACATCGCCGGACTCAGCAAGGAAGCGATCCGGTGGCTTCCCGTCGACGACGGGCGCCGCCTGCGCATCGACGTGCTCCAGAAAGCCATCGGCACTGACCGCAACGACGGCCTGACGCCATTCTTCGTCATCGGAACCGCGGGAACGACAGCTACCGGGAGCATCGATCCTCTCGCCGCCATCTCTGAGATCGCGCGCCGCGAGGCCATCTGGTTCCACGTCGATGGAGCCTACGGCGCTCCGGTGGCCGCGCTGCCAGAATCCTCCGACGACTTGCGTGCCCTCGCTGCAGCTGATTCGGTCTCGATCGATCCGCACAAGTGGCTCTATGCTCCGCTCGAGGCGGGCGTTGCGCTCGTCCGCGATCCGGACGCGGTGACTGCGGCCTTCGCACATCACCCGTCGTACTATCACTTCGACAGCGACGAAGGAGAGATGAGGGTCAACTTCTACGAACGCGGGCCGCAGAACTCGCGCGGCTTCCGGGCGCTGAAGGTCTGGCTCGCGCTGAGGCAGGTCGGTCGGGTCGGATATGTAGAGATGATCCGGCAGGACATCGCCCTCGCACGCGAGCTGTACAGCGCCGTCCAGGAACACGATCACCTCGAGGCGATGACGTGCGACCTCAGCATCGCGACCTTCGCGTACACTCCTCCCGATCTGAGGGCAGAGGCGAATTCCGAAGGTGCCGTGCGCGAGTATCTCAATGAGCTGAATACCGCCATTCTCTCCGCGCTCCAGGACGGTGGCAGGGTCTTCCTTTCCAACGCCGTTGTCGGCGGACGGTTCGCGTTGAGGGCGTGCGTAGTGAATTTCCGTACGACATCGGCCGACGTGCGCGCGGTGCCAGCCATCGTAGTGGAGCTCGGCCGGGAGCAGGATGCTGCCCGCAGACCCGCCGCGCTGCGGAGGTAGCCTGGTCTCAACGCGGCGCAGCGAGGGGTAAGCTCGTCACGGTGGAGCGACTCGCTCCACCGGTGGGTTCACATCCGCTCGTTCGGGCCGTTCGCCTTGCGCCCCGCGATCATCCGGTCGAGCGAGAATGCCCCCGCTCCGGCGAGCGCCAAAGCTCCCGCCCCAGCGAACAGTGCCAGCTCAAACTCGGCGCCCTTAGGAGCGAAGAAGCCGCCCCCCAACTTTACCATCAGGATCGCGCCGAGCATGTCGACGGCGAGTGCAAGGGAGGTGATGCGCGTCAACAACCCGGTATTTCTAAACGCTTGACTTTGGCCCACTTGTGTCGCGTCACAAATCGGTCTCCCGGCTTCACCTTAGGCGCAAAACCCGCTAAGTTTCTCTCTTAAACATCTGGTAAGCGGCGATGAACCAATCGCCACCTCCGAGGTACAAGAAAGGTCGCTGGCACGAGACACTGTGCACGCACTTCACGGCACTCACCGGGAGGAATCGATGTCGAAGCTGAGAAGTATCGTCCTCCTGGCCCTGGTGACGCCGGCGATCGTGACTTACGACGCGTCGCGCTCAGTGCTCAATCCCGTTGCGGAAATCGGTGCCGCGGTCGACGATGCGTCGACCAGGATCGTAGACAATCTGCGGGCGGGCCGCCATCTCGGCTTCGACACCTATGCGTACCCCGGCGACAATGCCATGCGCGCCTGGCGCAGCGCCGAGGCTCCGTACGAGTGGGTCGGGTACTACCTCCCCTCCACGCCCTGCCACAAGGGTGAATCTTGGTCAGGAAAACGGGCCAGTCTCACCGACATGGGTTGGGGTCTGGCCGTGATCTACGTCGGCCAGCAGGTATGGAGCGGATCGCCCCGCCAGAAAGTCGTGAAAACCCGCTGGGTCACGAAGCGCGTCAAGCAAACGAGACTCGTCAAGGGTAAGATCGTTCGCGGCAAGCGAATGAAATCGCGGCGAGTGACGCGGTATGTGAACAAGAAGGTGCCCGTCAAGGTCGTCACCTACGCCCGCGCACAGCCCGGCCAGTCATGCTCCACTCATCTCGTGAGCGCGGCGCGCGGCCGCAAGGACGCCAACGACGCGATCGCAAAGGCGAGCATCGAGGGATTCGCGCGCGGTACGGTGATATTCCTCGACATCGAGCGGATGGACCGGGTTCCGAACGCGATGCGCGACTACTATAAGGCGTGGACCGAGCGCGTACTCGAGGACGGCACCTACCGGCCCGGATACTACGCCCACAGCTTCAACGCGAAGCTCATCTACCGTGACGTCGCCGGAGAGTTCGTCGACGCGGGCCGCATCGAGCAGCCGCCATTCTGGATCGCCAGCGGCCGCGGCTTCTCCGAGGACAAGCAGCCGCATGAGGTCGGGCACGATTTCGCCAAGGTCTGGCAGGGCATTCTCGACGTCGTCCAGACCCACAACGGCGTCCGGCTCCCCATCGACGTGAACGTGGCGGCCGTCCGGTCGCCCTCGGCAAGCGAGTTCGTGACGGCGGATTAACTTATTCCGCATGTCGATCCTGTCGCTCCACCACATCATGTCGAGCTTGCGACGCGGGGACCCGGCTTCACTGTGGACGAGGCCGCCGGGTCGCTCGGAGAAAGGTTGCAGCTTCCCCCGTGGCTCGCCGCGAGCCGCGACCGTATCGAGCGCGGTCTGCATCCCATAAGTGTGGATCCCTGGAATGATTCCGCTGGTGTTCCATCTGCGGATTACGCGTTGAACGCAAGCTGAGTGCGCGATTCGCCTGCCGTTCGCGGCCCGCATCAGGGCCAGCCGGTTCGCGTCGCCGGAGTACCGCTCGACTCGGCGCACGCGGCGATGGTCATGGTGCATGGACGAGGCGCAACGGCCGAGAGCATTCTCTTGCTGGTTCCCGCTCTCGATTCGGAAGGCTTCGCGTTTCTCGCAACGCAGGCGCATGGCAACACGTGGTATCCCAACTCGTTTCTCGCGCCCATTCTGTCCAATGAGCCAGGCATCTCGTCAGGAGTTCAGGCATTAGCCGACGCCATCGCGACGGTACGCGCGGCCGGTATCCCGGACGAACGAATAGTGCTGCTCGGATTTTCGCAAGGCGCCAGCCTTTCGCTCGAATTCTCGGCGCGTAATGCCCGCCGGTACGGTGGCGTCGCAGGCCTGAGCGGGGGATTGATCGGACCCGACGGCACCCCGCGCGATTACCCGGGCGATTTCGCGGGCACGCCAGTTTTCCTCGGCTGCAGTGATGTCGATTCGCACGTGCCGGCCGAGCGCGTTCGGGAAACCGCCGCCGTGCTCGAGCGGATGGGCGCCAGCGTGACCATGCGCCTCTATCCCGGTATGGGTCATCTCGTCAACGAGGACGAGATCGCAACTGTGCGAGCGATGATGGAGGCAGTGACCGGTTCACCGGCGGTGTGACCGCGTTCACCTGGGAAGGGATCCAATCCAGGGTGATCTTTGGAGCGCGATCGATCGAGCAGATCCCGACCGAGCTCGAGCGGCTCCGTGCGCGACGTGTCATGCTGGTATCCACTCCGGGTCGCACCGCGCTCGCGGATCGCGCCGGGGGAATCGCCGGCAACCTGGTTGTCGCGCGCTTCGATCGCGCTGTTGTTCATGTTCCGGAGGACGTCGCTGCCGCAGCGCGGTCGGCGGCCACGACCGCTTCGGCAGATTGCGTCCTCGCCATTGGCGGCGGATCAGCGATCGGCGTCGCGAAGGCCGTCGCCCTAACCAGCGGGCTACCCATTGTAGCCGTTCCGACTACATACTCGGGATCGGAGATGACGCCGGTGTGGGGTGTCACGTCGCACGGTATTAAGCAGACGGGGCGTGACGCACGCGTCCAGCCGCGAGTGGTTGTATACGATCCGCTCCTTACGATGGACCTGCCGGCGAATGTTGCAGCAATGAGCGGAATGAACGCCATGGCGCACTGTGTCGAAGCCCTCTACGCGCCGGACTGCAATCCGCTCACGTCGCTTGCGGCAGCGGAGGGGATCCGCGTGCTCGGCGACGCCCTTCCGGGTGTTGCAAGGTCGCCGGCCGAGCTGGCTCCCCGGGAGAACGCGCTGATGGGTGCCTGGTTTGCAGGCACTGCGCTCGGCGCCGTTCAGATGGGGCTCCACCACAAGCTCTGTCATACGCTTGGAGGGAGCCTGGATCTCCCGCACGCCGAGACGCACGCGGTGATGCTTCCGTATACCGCTGCCTTCAACCGCGACGCGGCAGCGCGCGCCATGCGCATTGCGGCGAACTCGCTCCGCGCAGACGACGCGCCCGCCGCGCTGATGACCCTTGCATCGCGAGTGGGCGCGCCTCGTTCTCTTCAGGAGATCGGTATGCGCGAGGGAGACATCGACCTGACGGCGGATCTCGCCTTCGAGCGGAAGTATCCAAACCCGCGTCCGGTGACGCGCGCGGACCTCCGCGCGCTGCTGGCCGCCGCGTTCATGGGCGACAAGAGTTACGTCGTCGCGGCGCCCTCGACGGCCGGCTCCGGCTGACTCGTCAGGGCGAGCGCGATGTAAGAGGCGCCCGGTCAGGTTCCAATCGGGCGACCACCGTCTCAGTACGAAATCCGGCCGCATTCACCGCGCCGATGATACCGAGCCCTCAGGGCGAGTAAACAGGGCCATTACGGGGGTTGTTCCGGTCGGTGGCTGGCCCCCTTCCTGCAACCATTCATCTGGCTTTGACGAATCGCACCTTCCTGCGGCCTGACCCCCATGGTGTCGGGGCCGCCAGCCGGGCCGAAGCAGCAGCATCCGGCCCGCAGCCGAACGTCTTCGCGCGATACGGCGCGGCGCTGTTGATCACTGGGGCCGCGTTCGGGCTCACTTACGCCCTGATCCCCTCCCTCGGCAATACAATGCTTGTTCTCTTCTCCGGCGCCGTCGTCATCAGCGCGTGGTACGGTGGAAGGGGGCCGGGAATCGCCTGCGCCACTCTCTCCGTGCTGCTTGCGGACTATTTCTTCATTCCGCCGATCGGCGCTCTGTTGCCAGCCAGCCTGGACGACCTGATCCCCGCCCTGATGTTCGTTCTGATGGCGCTCGTGACGAGCTCGCTCACCGGGCAGCTTCGCAGCGAGCGTCAGCGAGCGGTCGACGCCGCTGCTGCTGCGGATGAGATGGCGAGAGAGTCGCGGTTGGCCTCGGTCGAGCTCGAGGCGCAGACCAGCAGGGCGCAATCGATCGCCGGTGAGCTCGAGAAGACGAACGAGCTTCTCAAACAGTCGGCCGGTGATGCCGGGGCCGCGCGTGACGATGCGATTGCGTCGCGAGAAAAGCTGAAACACACGCTCGACAGCATTACCGACCGATTCACTGCCTACGATACCCAGTGGAGGACTGTCTACATGAACGCCGCCGCGCGCGCGGTAGCGAAAGCGGCCGGGAAGGATCCTGATCAGCTTCTCGGGAAGGTAGTCTGGGAGGAATTCCCGGAGCTTGTGGGCACGCTGTTCGAGACCGAGGCCCGCCGTGCGGTGCGTGAGGGCAAACCGATCGAACTCGAGGAATTCGCTGAGCCGACGGATCGGTGGTTCAGAGCGCGCGTGTATCCGCACGTGGACGGTGTTTCCGTCTACAGCCTCGACATTACCGACCAGAGAAAGGCCGAGACCTCGCTGCGGGCAAGCGAGGATCGCTATCGCGCCCTCGTCAGCGCGATGAGTGATATCGCCTGGCTCACTGACGCGGACGGGACCGTCCGCGACATGCCTGCCTGGACGAAGGCGACGGGCCAGACCGCCGAGCAATTGCAGGGCGACGGATGGCTCGACGCGATTCATCCCGACGACCGCGATCGCGTGAGCGCAGCGTGGCAATCCGCTCTCCGCCGTAAGGCTCCATACAACGTCGAGTACCGCCTGCGCAAGGCCGACGGCAGCTACCGGTGGCACGCGGCGCATTGCGTGCCGGTCTTCGATGAGACCGGCGAGCTGATGCAGTGGGTCGGCACGATCAACGACATCGATGGGGAAAGACGTGCCGTCGCCGAGCAGCAAGAGGAGAGCACTCTTCTGGAGGCGCTCAATAAGCTTGGCACCGTGCTCGCGTCAGAGCTCGAGCCAGAGCGCATCGAGCGCACGGTCGCGCGTGCGGCCACCGAGTTGACCGGTGCGGAGTTCGGAACATTTTCGCGTAGTCATACGGGTACCGAGCCCGTTCGCAGCGACGATACCCTCGCCGATCCGCGCTTCGGCGATGCGGCGCCATTCACGGTTGGGCGCTCTGCGGAGCCACCGATGCGGAGTTATCTCGCAGTGCCCGTCATCTCGCGGACCGAGGAGCACCTCGGCGGGCTGGTATTCGGCCACTCCCAGCCTGGCGCCTTCACCGAGCGCCATCAGCGAATCGCGATGTCGATCGCGAGCTGGGCGTCAGTCGCGATGGACAACGCGCGCCTCTACGAGGCTGAGAGGGTGGCGCGCGCGGAGGCAGAAACTGCGAATAAGGCGAAGTCGGCCTTTCTTGCAACGATGTCGCACGAGCTGCGCACGCCACTCAATGCGATAGGAGGCTACGCCGAGCTGCTCGAGGTGGGCGTCCACGGAGACCTGACGGACATGCAGCAGCGGGACGTGAGCCGCATCAGGCGCAGCCAGCGAAACCTGCTCGCTCTCATAAACGACATCCTGAACTTCTCGAAGATCCAGGCAGGCCGCGTGGTGTACAGCTCAGTTCCGATGGTCCTGAGCGAGCATCTGGCGGAGCTCGAATCGCTGATAGCGGCGCAGCTGAAGGAAAAGCGCATCGAGTACGATTTCAGGTGCGGGGACGCGGGTTGCATCGCGTACGCCGATCCCGAAAAGGTCCAGCAGATACTGCTCAACCTTCTGTCGAACGCCGTCAAGTTCACAGACTCAGGAGGGCGCATCAGCATCGAGTGTCGCTCCGACGGCCGGGCGATGAAGATTCAGGTCAGCGACACTGGCGTAGGGATCGCGCCTTCAAAGCTCGAGACCGTATTCGAGCCTTTCATTCAGCTCGACCGGGGCACGACGACCCAGCATGAAGGAACGGGGCTGGGGCTCGCGATCAGCCGTGATCTGGCGCGCGGCATGGGCGGCGATCTCACCGCCCGGAGCGAGCCCGGCAAGGGCTCGACCTTTACGCTGTCATTACCCACCAAGCCCGCCTCGTAAGGAGCGACCGCCGCATATTACGGTCGTGACGGACAAGGCAAAAAAGGGAATAAACTATTCGCGGGCCTGGGCTGAGGCACGCGAACTCGTGTGGCGCCATCGCGTGTCGCTGTCCATCGGACTCGCGCTGATGCTCGTCAACCGGCTCTCGGGGCTGGTGCTGCCGGCGAGCTCCAAGTATCTGATCGACGACGTAATCGGAAAGGGCCGGGGCGATCTGCTGGCGCCAATCGCGCTCGCCGCCGGGGCAGCGGTGCTCGTCCAGGCGGTGACTGCGTACGCGCTGTCGCAGGTCGTAAGTGTCGCCGCGCAGAGGGCCATCGCCGACATGCGGATGAACGTCCAGCAGCACGTCATGCATCTGCCCGTCGCGTACTTCGATTCCACGAAAACCGGAGTCCTCATCTCGCGCGTCATGACCGACGCTGAGGGTGTCCGCAATCTTGTGGGAACGGGGCTGATTCAGTTGAGCGGCGGAACGTTGACCGCCGTCATCGGCTTGTTCGTGCTCTTCGCGCTGAACTGGCGCCTCACTTCGATCGTGCTCGTCGTATTGCTCGGGTTCGGTGCACTGATGTCGGTCGCGTTTTCGCGACTGCGGCCGCTCTTTCGGGAGCGCAGCAAGATCAACGCTGAAGTCACCGGGCGACTGGCCGAGTCGCTCGGCGGCATCCGGATTCTCAAGGTGTATGTCGCCGAGAAGCGCGAAGAGGAGCTGTTCGGCAAGGGTGTGTCTCGTCTGTTCGAAAACGTGCGACGCACGATCACGGGCAGCTCGATAGTTCAGGCGGGCGCGACGCTGATTATCGGCGCCATTGGCGTACTCCTCATCCTCATTGGCGGCCGGTCGATACTGGACGGCACGATGACGCTGGGCGGTCTCGTCATGTACATCTTCTTCATTGGCCTTGTCGCCGCACCGTTGGTTCAGATCGCTTCGGTGGGTACGCAGATCAGCGAGGCGTTCGCGGGTCTCGACCGGATTCGCGAGATCCGGGACATGACGACGGAAGATCAGGAGGATGCGCGGCGTTCACCCGTCGAAGAGATCCGCGGCGAGGTCGGATTTCGTGATGTGACCTTTTCCTACGTGCCAGGCGTACAGGTGCTCAAAGGTGTGAGCTTTTCCGCGCCGGCGGGGTCGACGACGGCATTGGTGGGTTCTAGCGGGTCTGGCAAGAGCACCCTGATTGGATTGGTAATGGCATTCAACCGGCCTGATGATGGCGTCATAACTGTGGATGGACGGGATCTTTCGACGGTGCGCCTCAGGGATTACCGATCGCAGCTTGGAGTCGTCCTCCAGGACAACTTTCTTTTTGACGGAACGATCCGAGAGAACATCGCTTTTGCCCGTCCGCAGGCATCCGAGGCAGATATTCGCGAGGTGAGCCGGATCGCCCACTGCGACGAGTTCATCGACGGATTCGAGAATGGTTACGACACGATCGTCGGCGAGCGCGGGGTAAAGCTGTCGGGCGGCCAGCGCCAGCGGGTCGCGATCGCTCGCGCCATTCTGGCCGATCCGCGGATACTGATTCTCGATGAGGCGACGTCGAGCCTCGACAGCGAGAGTGAGGCGCTGATCCGGGATGGTCTGCGTTCGCTCCGCCGCGGGCGAACGACTTTCGTTATTGCCCATCGGCTATCTACCATAGAAAGCGCCGATCAGATACTTGTGCTCGAGGGCGGGCTCATCGTCGAGCGGGGCACTCACCGTGAGCTCATTGCTCTCTCCGGCAGGTACCGTCAGCTCTACGACAAGCAATACGGGATCGAGCGCGACCGGTTCATCAATCCTGGAGAGGATCTCACGCCGGATGCCCCCTCGGTGCTCGATGAGTTGCCGGTGGCGGGGGCGCAGACGTCACTCTGATCTTTGCGTCCGGGAACCGGTTTCGTCAGTTGGTGTCCCATCAGGAACAAAAACCGCCTTGCCACAGATGACACCGATGGTACAGATGACACAGATGAGGGACACAAAACTAAGAAAAGGGGAACTACGGTCCTTTCGGCTGACCTCGTTGCTGATCTCTGTCTCCCTGGTCGCTGGCGGGTCGGCAGTTCTCGGTTGACGTTGTTGCTCCGCACCTTACCCGTCGATTCCTAAACGGTAATCCGATGAAGCGACTACTTGCTGGACTCGTATTGCTGCTCTGCGCCTGCGGTGGGCCCGACGCTGTGGATCCGGGCATCATAAATCCCGGCACAGGCGGCATTCGCGCGGAGGGACGCGGCAATGTCACCGACCGTTTCACCGCCGAGCTGTGGGTGCACGGCAACACCGGTTACACCACTACGTGGGGCAATCGAACCTCCAACGGCGTAGCGGCGCCGGGCAACGCGGTAAAGATCTGGAATGTCGCGGGAGCCACTCCCGTTCTGGTGGATTCCGTCATCATTCCGGGTGCCGGGACGCTGGGCGACATCCAGGCATCAGCCGACGGCAGGTATCTCGTTGTCGCGACCGAGCCGGCTGGGTCGCTCGTGATCTTCGACATCGCCGATCCATTGAAGCCGCGGTTGATCACGCGCTACCAGGACGCAAACATGGCGACGGGCGTGCATACGGCCGAGGTGCAGTCGGTGAACGGAAAGCTGCACGCTTTCCTGTCCGTCAATCCGGGCAGCGGAATTCGATCCCGGCTTGTCGTTGTCGACATCTCCAATCCAGCCGCTCCGGTTCAGGTTGTGGCTCGCGAGATGGGCGCACCGTTCATTCACGACGTCTTCGTGCGCGACGGGATCCTCATGACGGCCTTGTGGAACGATGGCATGACGATCTTTGACATCGGCGGCGGCGGTCGCGGAGGATCGCTCGCCGATCCGGTGCAGATCGGCAACGTAAAGACGGCTGGTGGCAAGGCGCACAACATCCACTGGTTCCACGATCCCGTCACGGGCTCGAAGCGATATGCGTTCGTGGGCGAGGAAGGCCCGGCGTCAATCGGTACCTCCGCGTCCGGTGACGTGCACGTCGTGGACGTGAGCGACATGGCGAATCCGCGCGAGGTCGCCTTCTTCAACGTGCCAGGCGCGGGGGCGCACAACTTCTCGGCCGACGAGCAGCGCGGCATTCTCTACGCGGCCTTCTATAATGGCGGCGTGCGGGCGCTCAACGCACGCGGCGACCTGAGTGCGTGTACGAGTGACCAGCGAAGCGCGGACGGACGGTGCGATCTCGCGAAGATGGGACGCGCCGTGGCGAGCGGACTCACCGACGTCGGTGTGAGCGTGTTCGTGTGGGGGGTTCAGTTCACCGGCGGGCGGCTCTACGCTTCGGACATGCTCAACGGGCTCTGGAGGCTTTCGCCCGCATCGGCGCCCTGATACGCCATCGCGCGCAGCCGCTGTAAGCGCTCGGCGAGCGGCGGATGCGTCGCCATGAGGTCAGCGAATCGTCCCTTGCGTTCATCCCAGATAGAATGAAACGGATCTGCGATACACAGCGCGGCCGAGCTCTTCGGGATAGCCGTCGGCTTCACCTCTGACCCGCCGATCTTGATGAGCGCTTCGGCGAGCGCGGCCGGGTTGCGGGTGAACTGCGCGCTCATCGCATCGGCGAGGAATTCCCGTGACCGTCCGACCTTCATCGCCACGTAGCGGGTCACCAGGGGCGCGACAATCCAGCTTATCACCCAGACGACTAGCAGCACGATCACGAGCGGACCGGCACCGCCTCCGTTCTTGCCGCTCGAGCGCGAACGGCCACCGCCCCTTCCCCCGCCGAACCGCATCATCCTGAACGCCGAGTTGTGCACCAGCGCCACGACGCCGACGAGCGCGGTGAGCAGTGTCATCAGCCGTACGTCGAGGTTCACGATATGACCCATCTCATGTGCCACGACTGCCTGAAGCTCCTGGCGATTACAGGTGTCGAGAAGGCCTTCAGTGACCGCGATGTGTGAGTCCTCGGGCCTTATGCCGGTGGCGAACGCATTTGGCGCCTGATCGGGGACCAGCCATATGTGAGGACGCCGCGAGCCCGACGCGATCGCCATCTCCTCGACCACGTTGACCAGCCGTTGCTCCTGTTCGGTGTCCGGTGTCATTATCTCGCGGGCGCCGGTCGCGCGGATGAGGCTTGTCGCGCCGAAACGGTATCCCCACCATGCCAGGCCGCCGGCGATCGCCGTCAGCAGCAGGCCGAGGCCAGGGAAGACGTGAACGCCGGTCGGCCCGAGCGAGCCACCGGCCTCCGCGGCTCGCGAGCTCGCGAGATACCAGATGATGTCTCCGCCGAACCCGAGCCACGCAACAAAGAGTATGAACCCCGCGACGAGGCGCCTGCTGGCTTTCCTGTTCGCCTCCTGCTGGGCGAACAGGTTGCGATTACTTCCGTCGAATTTTGGTGAGTTTGTAACTGCTACTGCGGTCATAGCTTACGGCGTTGGAAGTTGAGGCCGAATCGGACAGCCTACCCGTTTCATTCCCTGTTTGGCGGGGAAACTACCCCCGAAACTGCTCGCTGGCCGCTTTCCTTGCTCGCTCATTACGGCCAATATCGTATCCTCATCAGGCACCATGTAGGAGCGGAGAAGCGTTTTCACATCTCTCCATCCTCCTACGGCTGCGGCGTCTGAGA
>JACCRF010000119.1 GCA_013813715.1 Gemmatimonadaceae bacterium
CCTCCGCCACCGCCACCGCCAGGAGACGTGACAATAATCGCCGCGGGCGACATTGCCGACTGCAACAACACCAACGACGATGCGACAGCAACGCTGGTGGATAACATTCCAGGCACGGTGCTCGTGCTTGGCGACAATGCCTACGAGAGCGGTACCAAAACCGAGTACGATACCTGCTACAACCCGAACTGGGGGCGCTCCAAGGATCGCACCAAACCGTCCCCCGGAAATCATGAATATCAGACCGCTGGTGCGGCCGGCTACTACGAGTACTTCGGCGCCGCGGCGGGCGATCCGGCCAAAGGCTACTACAGTTTCGACCTCGGCGCCTGGCACATCATCGCACTGAACAGCAGCCTCTCGGTCACTGCTGGATCAGCGCAGGAAGTGTGGCTGCGCGCGGATCTCGCCGCGAGCACAAGGGCGTGCACGCTCGCGTATTGGCACCATCCGCGATTCAGCTCCGGCAGCGTTCACGGCAACAACTCGAACATGCAGCCGCTGTGGCAGGCGCTGTACGACGCGAATGCAGACGTGGTGCTCGGCGGCCATGACCACATATATGAGCGCTTCGCGCCGCAGACTCCCACGGGTGTCTCCGATGCGACACGCGGCATACGCGAGTTCGTCGTCGGCACCGGCGGGCGCGGACACTACGGGCTCGGCACACTCAAGGCGAACAGCCAGGTCTTTGACGCAACTTCGTTCGGCGTGCTCAAGATGACGCTCTCCGCCACGGGATACTCATGGGAGTTCGTGCCGGTTGCTGGCGCGACGTTCACGGATTCGGGCTCGGGGGCGTGCCACTAGGCAGAGGTGCCCAGATACCTAGCGCGTGAAGAGGGTCGTTTGCGCGCCCGGCTTCGGGACAAGGTCAGCCAAACCACACAGGTCGCGTCGTTTTTTGGTTCCCTGACGGAAGGGTCTGACTCTCACAAGCATATAGCCGGATCGGTCTGTCAACGCGTCGGCACGATTCGTCGCGCCATCGAATGATGCCGGTACTGAGCGAGGAAGGTGTAGCCTCGCTGAGTGCACTCACTCAAATCGGCGTCCGCCCTGCTCGATGCAACATCGAGCGCATCCGCCACCGCACCACTTCTACGCGAGCTCGGCTTCCTCTCGGAACCGATCCGTCTCCACCCGGAAGCAACAAGGAGACTCGGTCTCACCGACCCATCTCGACACTGGCACATCGCGTCGGGCGAAGGAGCGCTGAGAGCACTTACGTTCAGCCTCGCCGATATCGACGATCCGCGAACGGAGATGACCCGCATCGCATCGAGGCTCACCTCCACCGCGCCGCATCTCTTCTGGATTCTGATCGGCGTCAGCGAACAGTCTGGCGAGCAGTCTGGCGAGCTGGTCATCGCAGCGTGGAATCAGGGGCAGTCGCCGCCGCGCATCGTCGCCCTGGTCGTCCACCGGGGGCGTATCGTCGACAGCGACTGCGAGACAGTGTGCGCCCTCTCCGCCTCGCGAAGCCAGTCGGACATCCTCACCCATTGCCGCTGGCTCGAAATCCTCGGGAGGCAGTCGGTAACACGGCGTTTTTTCCGCGCCCTTCAAAACTCAGTCCACCAGCTCGCACAAAGCCTCGACCCGGCGCCACCACCGAACTGCGCATTCGAGCTCGCACTGCTCTACCTGTCGCGACTCCTGTTCCTGTCGTTTCTCGAGACCAAAGGGTGGCTCGACAGGGATCACGCCTTCCTCGGAAATCAATACGCCGACTGCATGGCTCGCGGCGGTCGGTTTCACGCGCGCATCCTCTCACCGCTCTTCTTCGGAACGCTCAACACACACCCCCGGAACCGCGCACGGCGAGCGCGTGAATTCGGGCGCATCCCGTTCCTGAACGGAGGCCTGTTCACGCGGTCGATTCTCGAGCGAAGCACCATTCACGCCTCGTTCAGCGACGAAGCGCTCGGCGATCTCTTTGCCAATCTGCTTGGCCGGTACCGATTCACCGCGCGCGAAGACACCACTGCGTGGTCAGAAGCGGCGATCGATCCGGAGATACTCGGCAAAGCGTTCGAGTCGCTGATGGGCGCCGCCGACCGGCGAAGAACCGGCGCATTCTATACTCCGCAGGCACTTGTCGAGAGACTCTCAACGTCAGCGCTTGCCAGTGGTCTTTCGACGCCGCAGGTCGCGCGTGAGCTGGTCGCGGCAGCGCTGCGCGGAGATATCCCGTCAGCTCGCGACCGCACCTGGATTCTCTCGTCGGTGGATGGCATCCGCATTCTGGATCCCGCGTGCGGATCAGGAGCCTTCCTCGTCCACTGCCTCGAGACGCTCGCGTCCCTTCGATTGCGTCTCGGAGATATTCGACCCCTGCACGTCATCCGCCGCGCGATTCTGACAAGCTCTATCTTCGGCGTGGACGTGAATCCGATGGCGGTATGGCTCTGCGAGCTGCGCCTCTGGTTGTCCATGGCGATCGAGAACCCCGAAGCCGATCCGATGAAGGTGGCGCCTCTCCCCAACCTTGACCGCCACGTTCGGGTGGGCGATTCCCTGGGCGGGATGGATTTCAGCCGGCGTCCGGACATTCCCGGCGCGCGCGATCTCGCTGCCGCGAGGGAGCGCTACTCGCGAGCAGTCGGACCGAGGAAGAAGAGCCTGGCGCAGCTCCTGGATCGATCGGAGCGCGCATGCGCGATCGCTGTCGCAGACGGGCGCATCGCTCATTTCCAGGCCGCCCGCCGCGACCTGCTGACGTCCATCAGGTCGCGCGACCTGTTCGGTAAACGCAACGCGCCAGCCCCGGACGCGCGTCGGCAGCTGGTGACCATACGCCAATCGATTGCCGCCGCCCGGCGCTCGGTGGCCGCGCTGAAAAGAGGAGCCGCGCTTCCGTTCTCCTTCCCTACGCACTTCGCCGACGTCAGCGCCGCCGGCGGTTTCGATGTCGTGATCGGCAATCCACCATGGGTTCGCACGGGAAACGTGCCCAGGGATGACCGTCTCAGGCTTAGGCGGAGCTTCAAGGTGTATCGCGAATCGGCGTGGCGCGCCGGTGCCGATGCAGCCGCGGCCGGACGCGGATTCGCGGCACAGGTGGATGTAGCAGCGCTGTTCGTGGAGCGATCGGTGCGGCTCGCGCGCGATTCGGGGACAATCGCACTCCTTGTTCCGGCGAAGCTGTGGCGGTCGCTGGCCGGCGGCGGCGTCAGGACATTTTTGTTCGAAGAGACCGATATGGTCGAGCTTCATGACCTGACCGAAAGTGACCAGGCATTTGACGCGTCCGTCTACCCATCCCTGCTGGTTGCGACACGGGTACGTCGCCGCGCTGCCCAGCAGTCGCTGATGCAGCCCGTGTCGGTTCGCGCGATCGCAACTGGAAACCTTCCGACGGTGGCCACGGTGGAGCGCAGACGAGAGCTCGCGGAATGGCGCGTCGATCGTGAAGGCATCCGGTTCGACGCATCGCGAGGAAGTCCGTGGATTCTCGCGCCGCCGGAAGTGAGAGCCGCGTTCGATACCCTCGCGTACACTGGCACTCCGTTCGCCGAAACCGTAATCGGCCGCCCGCGGCTGGGCGTCAAGACGGGGTGCAACGAGGCGTTCATCGTCGTGGCCGCCGTCGCGAACGGCGAGAGAGATGGCACCG
>JACCRF010000125.1 GCA_013813715.1 Gemmatimonadaceae bacterium
GTCAGGAACCGGCGCTTCTTCTCCGCCATGCTTATCCTGACAGTTACGCCGCCCTGATTGGTGAACTTGAACGCATTCGACAGGAGATTCTTCAGGATCTGCTCTACCCGCTGCCCATCGGTATAAACGGTTTTCGGGACATCCAGCTGAACTTCCACATTGAACGAGAGGCCCTTTTGCTCGGCCACCTGACGGAAGCCGCGCTCGAGTGATTCGCGCAGCTCATCCACCGGCAGGTCTGTCGGGCTGACCTCCATCTTTCCCGCTTCCACCTTGGACAGATCGAGCACGTCGTTGATCAGGGATAGCAGGTCACTGCCTGACGAGTGAATCGTCTGCGCGAACTCCACCTGCTTCGCCGAGAGATTTCCGTCCTTGTTGTCGGCCAGCAGCTTCGACAGGATGAGAAGGCTGTTGAGCGGCGTTCTCAGCTCGTGCGACATGTTCGCGAGGAATTCGGACTTGTACTTCGACGAGAGCGCAAGCTGCTCCGCCTTTTCCTCGAGGGAAAGCCGCGCCGCTTCAACTTCATCGTTCTTCTGCTCGACCTTCCGGTTCTGCTCGGAGAGCAGCGAGGCTTTTTCCTCGAGCTCCTCATTCACCTGCTGGAGCTCCACCTGCTGGTCGCGCAACAGCTCCTCCGAGCTGCGCAGCGATTTCGTCTGTGCCTCGAGATCAGAGTTCGACTTCTTGAGCTCTTCCTGCTGCTGTTTGAGCTCCTGCGACTGGTTCTGGAGCTCCTGCGTCAGTTGTTGCGACTGCTCGAGCAGCTCGCTCGTCCGCATGTTGGCCGAGATCATGTTGAGAACGACGCCGACGCTCTCGGCGAGCTGGTCGAGGAAGAGCTGATGGATCTGGCTGAATGGGAGGAAGGACGCCAGCTCGATCACCGCCTTCACCTCTCCCTCGAACAGGATCGGCAGCACCAGGATGTTTCGCGGGGCCGCCTCACCCAGACCCGAGGTTATGCGGATGTAGTCATCCGGCACGCTCGTGAGGAGGATGGGCTTCTTCTCCAGCGCCGCCTGGCCGATGAGTCCCTCGCCCAGATGGAAAACGTTGCCGACATGCTTCCGCTCCTTGTATGCGTAGCTTGCGATTAGCCTGAGAACTGGCGCGCTGCTCTCGTTGTCGATTATGTAAAACGCGCCGTGATGGGCCGAGACGAGCGGGGTCAGCTCCGACATGATCAGCCGCGATACCGCCTCGAGATCCTTCTGGCCCTGCATCATGCGCGAGAACTTCGCGAGGTTCGTCTTCAACCAGTCCTGTTCGGTGTTCTTCTCGGTGGTGTCCTTCAGATTCGCGATCATCTGATTGAGGTTGTTCTTCAGCTCGTCGAGCTCTCCCTGCGTCTCGACGGTGATCTGGCCCGAGAGATCGCCACGCGTTACGGCCGTCGCCACGTCAGCGATCGCTCGCACCTGGAGCGTAAGGCTGTTCGCCATCGCGTTCACGTTGTCCGTCAGCGCGCGCCACGTCCCGGCGGCACCGGGTACCTCGGCCTGGCCGCCCAGCTTTCCTTCAGTTCCTACTTCCTTGGCGACTCGCGTCACTTCGTCGGCGAAGATCCGCAGTGAATCGACCATGTCGTTGATCGTCTTCTTGAGCTCCTGGATCTCGCCCCGCACCTCGACGGTGATCTTCTGCGAGAGGTCACCCCTCGCCACCGCTGTCGTAACGAGAGCGATGTTGCGGATCTGGCTCGTCAGATTCCCTGCGAGAGTGTTCACGTTGTCGGTGAGGTCCTTCCACGTACCGGCGACTCCCGGCACCTCCGCCTGGCCGCCGAGGGCTCCTTCCGTTCCCACTTCCTTCGCCACACGTGTCACTTCCGACGAGAACGCCGAAAGCTGATCCACCATGATGTTGATCGTGTTCTTCAGTTCGAGAATCTCGCCCTTGACGTCCACCGTCATCTTGCGCGAGAGATCTCCCCGGGCCACTGCGGTCGTCACGTCAGCGATGTTTCTCACCTGGCCGGTGAGGTTCGACGCCATGAAGTTCACGTTGTCGGTGAGGTCTTTCCACGTTCCGGCGACACCGGGCACGTTGGCCTGGCCGCCCAGCCTTCCCTCGGTGCCAACTTCGCGCGCGACTCGCGTCACTTCGCCGGCGAAGACGCTGAGCGAGTCCACCATTGTGTTGATGGTTTCCTTGAGCTCGAGGATCTCTCCCTGCACATCCACCGTGATCTTGCGTGACAAGTCGCCGCGTGAAATTGCGGTCGTCACGTCGGCGATGTTCCGGATCTGACCGGTGAGGTTGCTTGCCATCGCGTTCACGTTGTCGGTCAGATCCTTCCACGTGCCGGCGACACCCGGGACATTGGCCTGGCCGCCCAGCTTTCCTTCGGTTCCCACTTCCTTCGCCACGCGCGTTACTTCGTCGGCGAAAGAAGACAGCTGATCCACCATCGTGTTGATCGTGTTCTTCAGCTCGAGCGTCTCTCCCTTGGCCTCCACCGTGATCTTGCGCGACAGATCTCCCTTCGCCACGGCGGTCGTCACGTCGGCGATGTTGCGCACCTGACTCGTGAGGTTTCCCGCCAGCGTGTTCACGTTGTCGGTGAGATCCTTCCACGTGCCACCGACGCCCGGCACGTTTGCCTGTCCGCCGAGCTTGCCTTCCGTTCCCACTTCCTTGGCCACGCGCGTTACTTCGTCCGCGAAAGCCGACAGCTGATCCACCATCGTGTTGATCGTGTTCTTGAGCTCGAGAATCTCACCTTTCGCATCGGCGGTGATCTTCCTCGACAGATCTCCACGCGCGACTGCGGTCGTGACGTCGGCGATGTTTCTCACCTGCCCGGTGAGGTTCGACGCCATGAAGTTCACGTTGTCGGTCAGATCCTTCCACGTGCCGGCGACGTCGGGCACATCTGCCTGTCCGCCCAGCTTGCCTTCGGTTCCCACTTCCTTCGCCACGCGCGTCACTTCGCCGGCGAAGATTCTAAGCGAGTCAACCATCGCGTTGATGGTGTTCTTGAGCTCGAGAATCTCGCCCTGTACGTCGACCGTGATCTTCCGCGACAGATCGCCTTTCGCGACCGCCGTCGTCACGTCGGCGATGTTTCGAATCTGCCCGGTGAGGTTGCTGGCCATCGCGTTCACGTTGTCGGTGAGATTCTTCCACGTGCCACCGACTCCCGGCACCTCCGCCTGGCCGCCCAGCTTGCCCTCGGTTCCCACTTCTTTCGCTACGCGCGTCACTTCCGCCGCGAAAGCCGAGAGCTGATCCACCATCGTGTTGATCGTGTTCTTGAGCTCGAGCACCTCGCCCTGTGCGTCGGCAGTGATCTTCCGCGAGAGGTCTCCCTTCGCGACGGCGGTCGTCACGTCGGCGATGTTTCTCACCTGGCCGGTGAGGTTCGACGCCATGAAGTTCACGTTGTCGGTGAGATCCTTCCACGTGCCGGCGACTCCCGGCACGTTGGCCTGTCCGCCGAGTTTTCCTTCTGTTCCCACCTCACGCGCCACCCGCGTCACTTCCGACGCGAATCCGCTGAGCTGGTCGACCATCGTGTTGATCGTGTTCTTGAGCTCGAGCGTCTCCCCCTTCGCCTCCACCGTGATCTTGCGCGACAGATCTCCCTTCGCCACGGCGGTCGTCACGTCGGCGATGTTGCGCACCTGGCTCGTGAGGTTTCCCGCCAGCGTGTTCACGTTGTCGGTGAGGTCCTTCCATGTGCCACCCACGCCCGGGACGTTCGCCTGGCCGCCGAGCTTCCCTTCCGTTCCCACCTCGCGGGCCACGCGCGTTACTTCCGAGGCGAAACTGGAGAGCTGATCCACCATCGTGTTGATCGTGTTCTTGAGCTCGAGAATCTCGCCTTTTGCGTCAGCGGTGATCTTCCTCGACAGATCGCCACGCGCGACGGCGGTCGTCACGTCGGCGATGTTTCTCACCTGGCCGGTGAGGTTGCTGGCCATGAAGTTCACATTGTCCGTCAGATCCTTCCATGTGCCGCCGACCCCTGGTGCGCTCGCCTGGCCGCCCAGTCTTCCTTCGGTTCCCACCTCGCGTGCCACCCGCGTCACTTCGGATGCAAATGCGCTGAGCTGGTCGACCATCGTGTTCACGGTCGTGCCAATTCGGAGAAACTCGCCCTGCACTGACTTTCCATCGATCTCGAGCACCATCTTCTGCGCCAGGTCACCTTCGGCAACCGCAGTCAGAACGCGCGCGACTTCGGTGGTCGGTGAGACGAGATCCGTGATGAGTGCGTTGATCGAGCTGGTGATCGTCGCCCACCCACCGGTTGCACGGCCGATTGACGCGCGCTCGTTCATCTGCCCCTCGCGGCCGATCGTGGTGCTCACCCGCACTGCTTCGGCCGCAAGTTTCGCGTTTCGCTCAGCTATTCCGTTAAAGGCATTGGCAATGTCGCCAAGCAGCGGATCGGAGTACTCCGGGAGCCGAACGGTGAAGTCGCCATCGCGAAGGTCGCGGAGGGCAGTCAGCAAATCCGAGAGCTCGGGGTTGTCGGAGTTGGAGCCGTTTCCGTTCCCCCGGCCGCGGCCGCCAGGTTCAACGCCGTCCCTCCGGCGAGAGCCAGGGACACTGCTGCCCGTAGCCGCGGCACCATCAGATGCGGGTTTTCTGCGCGAACGCTTCAGTGGCGTTTCGGTTTCCTGCGGAGTGTCGATTGTGTCGCCGATTTCCACGGCCTGCTCCTGAAACAAGAGGGGACTACTGAGTCGGTCATGCCCGGGTCGGGGCCTGACCGCTTTGTGGCGTTACAACGCCAGCACGATTGCTACCGAATATCCTATTCAAAAGTGGTACCGCTGTTCCGTTGTCCGGCTTCGACAGCTGCCGATCAGGCCAGAAGTGACTCGAGCCACGATTGCGGGGCAAACTGGGCCGGAGTCAGCCTGACCGCGTCTCCTGCCCGTAAAGTGCCCTCTCTCAAGACCCTCGCATAAACCCGGCTCCACCCCGGATGGTGCTTTTGCGACATCCGCGAAAACTTGTGCTCGTGAAACGACTCGCGGATAGTGCGGCACGGAGTCGTATAGGAAACCACCTCGAGGAGTACATCTCCTACCTCGATCTGGCTGCCTGGCACGACAATGTCCCAGTCCAGGCCGGACAGCGTGAGATTCTCACCCGTGGAGCCGGTGCTGATCGGATGACCTTCCTCCTGCAGCGCGCGGATCCGCTCGAGAGAGAACAGGGACACCGCGCGGTCGGGTCCCCCGTGATACTTTCTGTCGTTCTGCCAGTCGCCCTCGACACCATTCGCCGTGACCGTCGCCTCGGTCACCGGCAGCTTCGGCACTCCTCCGCCCGAGCAATTGATCGAGAAGAGCTGTCCGCTTTCCGTCATGGCGCCTGCGCAACGATGAGTCGCACCGGAATTCCGCCGTTGGTGGTTCGGAATTCCTCGCGAAGGTCGAGGCGAAGCTGCGCGTCAAGCGACTTGTCGGCGGACAGTAGCGCCAGCCCATATTCGCAGGCGCGCTCGCGCATGATCTTGCCGATCTGCGCGTAGAGATTACGGAGCGGTCCGCCGTCTCCCGTGCGGAGCCCGTACGGAGGATTGCTCACGATCCAGCCGGCCGGCGCAGGAAATTCCACAGCGGAAACTGCCTTCGTCTCGATGTTGATGTCGCCCTCCACTCCGGCGCGCACAGCGTTCGCTCGCGCCGCGCCGACGCCACCTTCGTCGCGGTCGGACGCGAGTATCGGAGCCGGTGCGCCGGCGAGCGCCGATTCGCGCGCTCGCTCGACAATGTCGCGCCATGCATTCTCATCATGACCCGGCCACCGCTCGAACGCAAACCGGCGGCTCGTGCCAGGAGCAATTCTCCGCGCCATCAGTGCCGCCTCGATCGCGATCGTGCCTGAGCCGCACATCGGATCCACGAGCGGCGACCGTTGATTCCATCCGCTGCCGATAAGCATCGCCGCCGCAAGCGTCTCGCGGAGCGGCGCTTTTGCAACCGCCTTCCGGTACCCGCGACGATGCAGCAATTCACCTGAGCTGTCCGCGCTGATCGTACAGATGTCGTTGGCGATCCTCACAATGAATAATTGGGGAGAATCCTGCCCAGCGCTCTCGCCGGGCCTTTCGCCTGCGAGGGTTGCGGTCCCTTCCTCCCCCGACTCGTTTTCAATCGCGACCGCAACGTTGCCTCCCACCTGTCGCTCGATTGCCTGCACCAGCCGGTCGGCCACTGCGCCGGAATGGTAAAGACGTGACTTCCGGCAGGTAACGCGAAATCCGACCGCCTGGCCGAACGACACGAACCTCTCCCATTGCACCCGTTTCGCCCGCCGCTCCAGCTCGTGGAAGCTGTTCGCATGAAACTCATCGGCTCGCACGACTATTCGGCTTGCCGTTCTCGACCAGAGGTTGGCCGTGCCCAGGTGCCGGGCATGCCCCTCGAAGGCAACGCCGCCGCTCACAACCTTGCCTGGCACGATACCGATGCTCCTTAACTCGTTGCTGAGGATCTGCTCCAGCCCCGGAGCACTGATCGCGAACATCCGGAGCCTTGCACTCATGCGTCAAAATTAGCCGCGAGCCTGCGGAATGGTTCATGCAAAAAGGAGTCGTGTGCAAAAGAAGGTGACGAAGGACGCCGCTCGCGCTCTGCTCCGCGAGCGCTTTGGCCATGCGGACTTCCGAAAAGGCCAGTGGGAGCCAATCACAGCGCTGCTCGACGGGGGCGACGCTGTTGTCGTAATGCCAACGGGCAGCGGAAAATCGCTGATTTATCAGCTCACGGCACTTGCACTGCCCGGCCTCACTGTCGTCGTCAGCCCGTTGATCGCGCTCATGAAAGACCAGACGGACAAGCTCTCCGCACAGGGAGTGGATGCGGTCGCGATGCATTCGCATCTCAATACTCAGGAGACGCGCGAGGCACACCGGCAGATCCAGGAGGGCGAGGGCGAGCTGTTGTATCTCACCCCCGAGCGCTTCAAGGACCGGAGCTTCTTCGAGAGGCTGCTCAGCCGGAAGGTGAGCCTCTTCGTCATCGACGAGGCCCACTGCGTCAGCCAGTGGGGACATGACTTCCGGCCCGACTACCTCAGCCTTGGCTCAATTGCCAAACGACTGGGTCGCCCTCCGATACTGGCACTCACCGCAACCGCAACGCAGGAAGTACAGGACGACATCGCCCGCCACCTCGGCATGTGCGATCCGCACGTCACCGTCACCGGCTTCGCGCGTCCTAACCTGCGCTTCGAGGTGAGGCGCACGGTGAACGACGGACTCAAGGATTCGATCGTCGAGCACATCCTCAGCGGACCCGACGGAACCGGCGTCATTTATGTCGCGACCGTGAAGGAGGCTGAACGGCTGTACGACCAGTCGAAGGAGCGACACGAGATCGGCCTCTATCATGGAAAGAGGCCCGCCGCCGACCGGAAGGCGGTGCAGAATGCCTTCATGAACGGCAACCTGAAGGCAATGATCGCGACGAACGCATTCGGACTCGGCATTGACCAGCAGAATATCCGCTTCGTCGTTCACTACCACTTCCCGGGATCGATCGAGGCCTATTACCAGGAAGCCGGCCGTGCCGGCCGCGATGGCCTGCCCGCGACATGCACGATGCTCTACAGAGTCGAAGACCGCCGTATCCAATCCTATTTTCTCGGCGGCAAGTATCCGGAAGTGGAGGAGGCGGCGAGAGTGGCGATCGCGCTGGAGAAATATCCGCTCGACACTCCAGTCGCGCTCGCCGACATTGCCAACATCACCAAGGTGCCTCAACGAAAGGCGAAGATCGTGTTCGCCCTGCTCAAGCGTCACGGACTGGTGAGGGAGCATCGCGGCGGCCACTGGCAGCGCCTGCAGGGAAACCTCACCTCGGTTGACTTGAGCCTCGACCTCACTGATTACGAGGACCGGCGCGCCAATGATCAGAAAAAGCTTCGGACGATAATCGACTTCTGCCAGACCACCGAGTGCCGCACGAAGTTCATCCTCGAGCATTTCGGCGAAGCGGTCTCGCCCGGTTGGTCATGCGGCAACTGCGATGCGTGCGACGCCCGGCTCCAATGGGCTCAGCCGGCGTGAACCGCAAGCCGGCTCCTCCAGACTCGAAAGCCTGCTAGGCGAGCCTGGCGTTCACGGTGATCTCCATATTGCCCTTGAATGCCTTCGATACCGGGCACCCCGTGAGGGTCGCGTTCGCAATCTCCTGAAATTTCGCGTCGTCGATATTCGGGACGGTCGCGGTGACGTCGAGCTTGATCGACGTAATGCCGAAGCCGTCTTCCACCTTTTCCACCGTGCAGGCAGCGTTCGTCTCGACACTTGTGGGCGGAGTGCCATTCCTTTCGAGACCGCCGCTCAGCGCCATACTGAAGCACGCCGCCTCCGCGGCAGCCAGCAATTCCTCCGGGTTTGAGCCAACGCCATTCTCGAAGCGTGAGCCGAAGTTGTACTGACCGCCGATCCCCCCGCTCTCTCCCTTGAAGGTTCCTTTCCCACCTTTGAGCCCGCCTTCCCATCTTGCACTCGATCTGCGTGTCGGCATTGTCGATCCTGTCGTATTGAGGTCGTTGACTGCATCACGTGAGATTCACGATTGCTGGAACCGCCAGGAGAGAGATTCGTGCCATGATCCGCCTGGCCGTTCCTCTACCTCGCGAGCGCGTCGTCACAAAATGACCTTGCGTAACAGATGTTTAATTAGATAATTAAACTCTATGGTCAAGGAAAAAGGTACGCCGCCCGCCCGCGACGGAGCAACCGAACAGCGAATCCTCGAAGCGGCGAAGACCGTCTTTATCCGCCGCGGCACCGGCGGAGCCCGCATGCAGGAAATCGCCGAAGAGGCAGACGTCAACCAGGCACTCCTCCACTACTACTTCCGCTCGAAAGAGCGATTGAGCGAAGCAGTCTTCCGCGAGACGGCCGGGCGCATGTTTCCCGCCATCATCCAGATCCTGGGCGCGGACATCCCGATCGTCGAGAAAATCGACCGGCTCGTCGACACCTATCTCACCACGATGTCGCGAACACCCTTTCTGCCCGGCTACATCATCTCGGAACTGCACCACCACCCGGAGCGAATCCCACAGCTCCTCGGTAATGTCGCCGGCGGAGACCTATCAGACGCGTTGAGACCGGCATTCGAGAAGCTCGGAAAACAGCTCGCTGCGGAAGCACGCGCGGGACGCATGCGCCGCATCAGCGCGGCCCAGTTCGTCGTGAACCTCCTCTCACTCTGCATCTTTCCCTTCGCCGCGCGGCCGATGCTCCGGGCAGCCCTCGGCTTCGACGACGACAAATTCACGAAGTTCATCGAGCAGCGGCGGAAAGAGCTGCCCCGGTACATCCGCAGCGCCCTGCGGCCATGACGCGAGTCCTGGCAGCCCTTCGTCTCCTCCTGATCGTACCGCTGGGCGCAGCCGGCGCGCAGGCCACCCTCGATACGCTCCGCCTTCCCGCATTGCGCCAGGCGGCGCTCGCCAACGATCCGCGCGCCGCGCAGCTCGACTTGCTCGCGGCGCAGTCGGCGCTCCGCCTCCGCAACATCGGCGCTGAGGTCAGACCCGCGTTGTCATTCGAGAGCCAGGGGCAGTATCAGTCCGACGTCGCATCCATTCCCATCAGTCTTCCAGGCGTGAGCCTGCCGATGCCGCCTCACGATGCATGGGACGCGCGACTGTCGGCACAGCAGAAGCTGTTCGACCCGACCGCTCGACCGCGGCGCGCAGTCGAGCGCGCCCAGGTTGCCGAGTCGCAAGCCCGGGTACGAACAGTTCTCTACAGCGTCACCGAATCGGTTAACGCTGCCTTCTTCACGGCCCTTCGCTCTCAAGCCCAGATGGCCGAGCTGGAGACCGCTCTCACTGATCTCGAGGCTCAGCTCGCGGTTGCGGATGCCAGAGTTGAGGCGGGCACCGCGCTTCCTGGTGAGAGCAACGCCATTCGTGCCGAGCTGCTGCGACGCCGGCAAGCTGTAGCCGAGCAAGGCGCGATCCGGCGGGCAGCAATTGCCGTTCTGTCAGATCTGGTCGGGCGGCGAATAGATCAGGCTCAGCCGCTATCGCCCCCCGACCTATCCGGCGAAGTCGCAAGCGCCAGCGCTTCTGCGGACCTCCGCAATCGGCCCGAGTACGAGCAGTTCGAGCGCTCACGCGATGTGTTGCGGCGCATGGACGAGGCACGCGCCGCGCGCGACAGGCCGCGCATATCCGCGTTCGGCACACTGGGGTATGGACGGCCCGGCCTCAAGTTCCTGAGCGATCGGTTCGACAGCTATTGGATGACTGGTGTTCAGCTCGAATGGACTCCCTGGAACTGGGGGACAACAGGGCGCGATCGTCAGATCGCCGGGCTTCAGCGGGCGATGGTCGTCACCGAAGAGCAGGCATTCACCGCCGCCTTGCGGCGCGCGGTCGAGCAGGACCTCGCCTCGATCGACCGGCTCGAGTCGGCGGTCGTCCAGGACGATCAGATAATCGCGCTGCGGGAGAGCATCCTCACCGAGTCTCGGGCGCAGTACGCCGAGGCAGTGATCACATCGGCGGAGTACGTCAACCGCCAGACCGACGTACTGGCCGCACGGCTGAGCCGCGCCATTCACCGCGTGGAGCTGTCACAGGCCCGCGCGCACCTGCTAAACACCATGGGAAATGAGGTTCGCTGATGCGACGCCTGCTGCCACCGCTGATCCTGCTTTTGATCACCCAGCCTGCTGCCGGCTGCAACCGCGACCGCGAGCCCGATGCGTACGGCACCTTCGAGGCGACCGAGGTCGTCGTCTCCGCTGAGACCACCGGGCAGCTTCTCACATTCACGCCAGTCGAGGGAACGCAGCTGCTTCGAGGCGCCGTCGTCGCAGTGGTCGATACCTCGCAGCTCGCGCTTGAGCGGGAGCAGGTCGTCGCGCAGCGGGAGGCCACGGGATCGCGTGCGGCGGAAGTGACGCGGCAGATCGGCGTTATGGAAATACAGCGTGCGATCGCGCGGCGTGCCTACGAGCGAACTCGGCGTCTTTTCGCGCAGAAGGCGGCCACCGCACAACAGCTCGATCAGGCCGAGCGGGACTATCGGGTGCTCGCTGCACAGATCGAGGCCGCGCGCGCGCAGCGGCAATCCGTGTCGAAGGATGTCACCTCCGGTGAAGCCCGCGTCGCACAGATCAGCGAGAAGCTTTCCCGCAGCCGCGTCATCAACCCCGAAACGGGGACGGTGCTGACCACCTTCGCGCGGGCAGGCGAGGTGGTACGGCCTGGCCAGCCTCTGTATAAGATCGCGAATCTCGACTCCCTGACGCTGCGTGCGTACGTCTCCGAACAGCAACTGCACGCAATCAGGCTTGGACTTCAGGTGCAGGTTCACGTGGACGGCGGCGACGGCACCCTGATTCCGCTTCCGGGAACAGTTCGCTGGATTTCGGCGAAGGCTGAGTTCACGCCGACACCTGTGCAGACTCGTGACGAGCGTGCCGGCCTGGTCTACGCCGTGAAGGTGGTGGTGCCCAATCAGCGCGGGCTGCTCAAGATCGGAATGCCCGGGGATTTCGATCTGCCGGCGACCGCTTCGGGCACGTGAGCAATGCGGCTGTCGCAGTTCGCGGCGTTGGAAAGCGCTTCGGCGAAACCGAAGCGCTCACTGATGTGTCATTCGAGGCCAGACACGGCGAGCTATTCGGACTCGTCGGACCTGACGGCGCCGGCAAGACGACTCTGTTCCGCGTTCTAACCACCTTTCTCCTTCCCGACGCCGGGTCCGCAACCGTCCTGGGCCTCGATGTCGTGCGCGACCTGTGGGCAATTCGCGCCCGCGTTGGCTACATGCCGGGCCGGTTCTCGCTCTATGGTGACCTCACCGTCGCTGAGAATCTCTCATTCTTTGCGTCGGTTTTCGGGACCACGATCGAAGAGGGGTACGACCTGATCGCGCCGATCTATCGTCAGATCGAATCGTTCTCCGGCAGGAGAGCTGATGCGCTGTCGGGAGGAATGAAACAGAAGCTGGCGCTCTCCTGCGCCCTGGTTCACCGCCCTGATATCCTTTTTCTGGACGAGCCTACCACGGGAGTAGACGCGGTTTCACGCAGCGAGTTCTGGGACCAGCTCCACACGTTGCGCGAATCGGGCCTCACCATCGTCGTGTCCACGCCTTACATGGACGAGGCGATGAGATGCGATCGCGTCGCCCTCATGCAGGGCGGACGCATTCTCGAGATCGATCCGCCCGGCGAGATCGGCAGCCGATACCCGTTGCCGCTCGTTGCAGTAACCGGCGCCGATCGCTACCGCCTGCTGCTCTCACTGCGTAAAGCTCCCCATGCCCATGCGGTGTACCCCTTCGGCTCGGAGCTTCACTACACCGATAATCGGGCAGGCCTCGACCCTGGCGAAGTTGCCTCTGAGCTTCGGGACTATGCGAGGGGGCAGGGGTTCGGCGACGTAGAGATAACCGCGATCGCCGCCGGAATCGAGGACAGCTTCATGGAGTTGATGCCGGCGCCTGTTCAGCGCGCATCGTGACGGAGCCCGCGATCGCTGTCCGCGATCTCACGCGTCGCTTTGGCGGCTTTACCGCGGTTGACAGCATCTCCTTCGATGTCGCTCCCGGCGAGGTATTCGGATTCCTCGGCGCCAACGGAGCAGGGAAAACCACTGCGATCAGAATGCTCATCGGTCTCCTGGCTCCGACCTCCGGCGAGGCACGCGTCGCCGGATTCGACGTCGTAAAGCAGACGGAGCAGATCCGACACCAAATCGGCTACATGAGCCAGCGCTTTTCTCTGTACGAGGATCTGACGGTTCTCGAGAACATCGCACTGTACGGCGGGATCTACGGGCTCGGCGCCGAACAGATCGCTGAGCGATCATCTGCGATGCTGCAGTCGCTTGGGCTTGCCGATGATCTGGTTGGCCGACTTCCGCTCGGTCGGAAGCAGAAGCTCGCCTTTTCGGTCGCGCTGCTGCATGAGCCGGCGGTCGTTTTCCTCGATGAGCCGACTGGTGGGGTTGACCCGATTACGCGGCGGCAGTTCTGGGAGCTGATATATGCCGCGGCGGAAGGTGGAACCACCGTGTTCGTCACCACCCACTACATGGACGAAGCAGAGTACTGCGACCGCATCTCGATCATGGTCGATGGCCGCATTGTCACGCTCGGCACGCCGCAGGAGCTGAAATCGAAATGGGATGTGCCGACCATCGACGCGTTGTTTGTGAAGCTCGCGAGGCCGGCGTGACCGCTGCTCTCCGCGCTTTCATGATCAAGGAGCTGCGCCACATTCTGCGCGACCGTCAGACCTTGACCATTCTGCTCCTGATGCCGCTGGTGCAGGTCGTTCTGTTCGGCTTCGCCCTTCGCAGCGACGTGCGCGATGTCCGGCTCGTAGTCGTCGATTCTTCGCCTGACTACGCGACCTACGCTCTCCGCGCGCGATTCGCGGCTGCTAGTCGGTTCAGAGTCGTCGCCGTCGAGCCATCGATGCGCGCTGTCGAGCCGCTGTTCCGACAGGGCAAGGCGGATGTCGCGATTGCGTTCGAGCCCGACTTTGCGGCACGGCTGCAATCTTACGGTCCCGCCCGCGTGCTGCTCGCGGTTGATGCCTCTGATCCCAATACCGCTACCACCATGCAGGCGTACGCTCGCGCAGTCATCACGGCATACGAGGCCGAGCTCGCAGCGCAACGCGGTCAACCCCTGCGAATCGCTCCCGAGACGCGGATGAGGTTCAATCCAACGCTCGAGAGCGTGAATCTGTTCGTGCCCGGATTGATTGCCCTTGTCCTGACGCTCGTATCCGCCCTCATGACGGCAATCTCGTTGTCGCGCGAGAAGGAACGCGGCACCCTCGAGATACTGCTGGTATCCCCGCTCCGTCCCTGGCAGATCATCGTAGGCAAGGTGCTGCCATATCTGGGCCTTGCATTCGCCAACGTGCTCACGGCACTGCTGGCAGCGTGGCTCATATTCAGCGTGCCGTTCCGCGGGAGCCTCTCGCTCCTGCTCGCTGAAAGCCTGCTGTACTCGATGGTGTCGCTCGCGCTTGGCGTGCTGGTGGCATCGCTTACCACATCGCAGCGGCTCGCGATGTTAGTCGCTCTTCTGGTTACGATGCTGCCGAGCGCACTTCTATCGGGAATGATTTTCCCGCTGGCGAGCATGCCCGCATTTCTTCAGTGGGTAAGCAACATCGTTCCCGCGCGCTGGTATCTCATCATCGCCCGCGGAATCATGCTCAAGGGTGTCGGGCTCGAGTACCTGTGGAAGGAGACGCTGGTACTTGGAGCGATGACACTCGTGCTGATGACCGCGGCGGTGCGAAGCTTCAAGCCCCGCGTGGCATGAACCTGCGAATAGTCCGCGTCTTACTGCGCAAGGAATATCTGCAACTGTTTCGCGACAAGATGATGCTGCGGCAGATGCTCATGCTGCCGTTCATCCAGCTGCTTCTGCTGTCCACCGCCGCCACGTTCGAGGTAAAGACCGCCAATCTCTATCTGGTGGATCGCGACCACAGCGTGGCTTCGCGTGGCCTGGTAGACCGGCTTCGTGCGTCCGGGCGGTTCCGCGTAGCGGACGCCTCGCCCTCGATGAAGCTTGCCGACGACGCTCTGTTGAGGCGGAGCGCCGGCATGATACTCGGCATTCCCGCGGGGTTCGAGCGCGATGCAGTGCGAACACGCTCGGCAAGCCTGCAGCTCGTCTTCAACGCCGAAGATGGGGCATTGGCGGGAGTGACGAACTCGTACGCGCAGCAGATCATCGCGGCTTACGCCCGCGAGCTCGGCGTGACGTTCAAGCCCATGGTGATGGAGACACCCCACATCGAGATCCGCACGCGCGGATGGTACAACCAGGAGCTGGACTACAAGGACTACATGGTGCCAGGCATTCTGGTGCAGTTGTTGACGCTCGTGGGCACGCTCCTGACCGCCATGAACATCGTTCGCGAGAAGGAGCTCGGAACCCTGGAGCAGCTCAACGTCACGCCGATTCCGCGCAGCGCATTCATCGCCGCCAAGCTGATCCCCTTGTGGACAATCGCCCTTGCCGAGCTCTCTCTAGGACTGATGGTGGCGCGCTGGGTATTCGGTGTGCCGATGCGTGGCAGCCTGGTTCTCGTGTTCTTCGCTGCCTGCATCTATCTGGTAGTCGCCCTGGGAATCGGGCTTTGGATATCTACGACCGTGGATACCCAGCAGCAGGCCATGTTCATCTCGTTCTTTCTCATCCTGATCTATTTGCTGATGAGCGGGCTCTTCACGCCCACCCGCTCGATGCCCGAATGGGCGCAGTGGATGGCTGAGCTCAATCCCGTCAAGCACTTCATCTGGATCATGAGAGCCGTGTTGCTGAAGGGGGCCGGGTTGGCCGACGTCGCGCGTCCGCTTGCGATTCTTGCCGCGTCGGGAGCTGTCGTATTGACCCTTGCGGTGAGGCAGTACGTGAAGACCTCCGCGTGAGACTGGCACTAGATTACGGAATGCAGGAATCGCCATCGGTCGCTATTCCTCCCTCTATCGAACGGGTGTTAGGGCTTTTCCGCTCGATGGGTCGCGAAGAGAAAATGCAGGCGCTCGTGCAATACTCCAGGAAACTCGAGCCTCTGCCTGAGCGATTCAAGGATCTGGATCGCGCCGCGTTCACTGTTCCCGAATGTCAGACTCGTGTGGACATCATCCCCGAGTTGAGAGATGGGAAGATGTACTTCCACGCCGACCTGAACGTCCGGCAGTCACCGACAATCGCCGCCGTTCTCGCGATTGTATTCGGCGCGGTGAATGGCCAGGCGCCCGAGACAACTCTCGCCATTCCCGGCGACTTCGTTCGCACCCTGATGGAAAGCATCGGGCTCGGCGCACGCGAGGTTGGCCTGAATGCCATTATCGGCCGCCTCAAGCGCCATGCGCTCGAAGCGCGCCGCACCGGAGACCTTCGATGACCGAACCAGCGCAGAGCTACAAGTCCCACACGCGGTGGGTCCCCCTTTTCCACTTCTTCGCCCTCCCGGTTCTCATTATCAACGTGGTTGTCGCCGCTTTACAGTGGAATCAGCTCAGGACCGGCTCCAGCGGGTGGCAGGTTGTCGTCGCGGTCGCTCTCCTCGTCGCTTTTTTTCTTGCACGCGACATGACGCTTACCGCCCAGAACCGGGTGATCCGTCTCGAGGAGCGGATGCGCCTCGCTTCACTTATGCCCGACGACATGCGCGGAAGGGTAAACGAGCTGAGGCCGGGTCACCTCGTGGGATTGCGGTTCGCTTCTGACGACGAAGTCGTTGCCCTGAGCAAGCGCTGCCTTGATGGAGAGCTGAAGACTGCCGGCGACGTGAAGAAAGAGATCAAGAGCTGGCGCCCCGACTATCTCCGGGTGTAGGGACTCACCAAACGGGCGCAGCTACTCGCCCATTGCCTTGATCACCACGCGCTTCGCCCGCTGCCCGTCCCACTCGCCGTAGAACACACGCTGCCACGGACCGAAATCGAGCCGGCCCTTTGTCACAGGGACAATCACCTCGTGCCCGATAGTCAACGACCGCAGGTGCGCTGCGGCATTGTCCTCGCCCGTTCCGCTGTTGTGCCTGTAATCGTCGGGCGACCACGGGGCGATGCGCGTGTCGAGCCATTCGAGGATGTCCTTCCACAGATTGGGCTCGTGATCGTTCACGAACACGGACGCCGAAATGTGCATCGCCGACACGAGCACGAATCCCTCCGAGATCGCGGCAGCTGCCCGGCACGCCTCGACCTCGTCGGTGATGTCGATGATCTCCTGCCTTTTTTTCGTCGTGAACGTCAGATACGAGGTGTGGGTCTTCACGTTTTCAGACGCGCTCGTGGATCAGCGAGCCATGCCACGAGTCGGCGGCACGTGACTTGAACCTGCTCCGCCACTCGCGAAGTGAGGTGACCGACAGATCGAATACCTCCGTGTCTCCAGTCACCTTGCCGGCGGCACCGAGCCGCGTGAACTCTTCACGCGACACTGCGTGGATCGCTCCAATCCCGTCCCTGAAGTAGACCAGCCCGCTCGTTACTAGCCCTACGCCGAGCTGGGATTCGAGACCCTTGAGTCTCCGGAACAACCCGTCGATCGAGCAACCCGAAGCACCCTCCTGTCTCTGATCCACGGCAATCGTCAGGAACCTTCCGTCTCTCCAGTCGCGAGCCGAGGTGAGAGGCGCGCCGTGCGCCTTCCATGATTCGAGAAAGGCGTCGGTCTCGCGTAGCAGTGAGTCGGCGGCCGGTCCATCCAGGTCCCGGTCCGCTCCGTAAACCCACACCCGGGATTCATCGGGAAGAGCCTCGAATCGTGTGATCGGCATCGTCGTGCTATCTCCCTGCGTGAAGCTTGAAGCCGGCCGCTGTGCTTCTGCCGACTCTCCACTATGTCCTTCTCGTTTCATCTTATCCTATTTCTAAGATCCGCCACAGGTACCACGACGCCACGGTGCGGTACGGTGCCCACTTCGCGCCGCGTGCCATTACCTGTTTTGGCGTCGGCAGTTTTCGAAGGCGATAAGCCTTCTGCATCCCCTTCTGGACTCCGAGATCGAGATCGGGGAGCACGTCCGGCCTGCCAAGCCGGAACATAAGGAACATCTGCGCGCTCCACCGCCCGATCCCCTTCACCTGGATCAATGCTGCCGTGATCTGCTCGTCGCTCAGCTCGTGCAGCGACTCGACCGGCAGCGATCCGTCGAGAACGTGCGAGGCGAGGTTGCGTACATAGCTGGCCTTCTGGTTCGAGAGACCGGCTGCACGCAGATCCTCGTGTGGCGTCCCTGCGATTCTGTCAGGGGTCGTTGCGCCGTCTCCGATGAGATTCAATAGTCTGCCGTGAATCGTCGCCGCGGCCCTCCCCGAAAGCTGTTGATAGACGATTGACCGTACCAGCGCGTCGAAGTGGGTTCCTTCTACGCGCGGTGTCATGTCGCACCGGCCAACCCGCGCAATCACCGCGGCCATGACTGGGTCGACACGTCGCAGATGAGCGACTGCCTTGCGATGCTGCGAGCCTGAGCTCACTGGGCCGCCCTCACAAAGGTGATGGTATCGAAACTTGCTTCGACTATCAGCACCCCCCGCAGCCGACCCGGTTCGACTAGAGCGCCCTCGAACTTTCCAGCGCCGAGCAGCTCGATCTCCACTTTCGCGATGGTGTTGCGGCCAATCAGGTTGCCAAATGCATCGCACGGCACCAAAGGCTTGCAGCCGCCGCCTCCACCATCTCCCTTCGCCGTCCATCCTCCGCTTACGATGCCGCGCGCCTCCTGCACCATATTCAAACGGATGTCCGCGAGAGTGTATAGATGAGCATTGGCGGCCCACTTTCCGCTCAGATCGGTCGTCGCCGGAGTCGTCGGCTCCGGCGCGCACGCGGCCGCCAGGAGCGAAATCACCGCAGATACAACCCTTCGCAGCATCATTGACTAATATCTCCTCGCACAAATTAATCCCCTGGATTAGCATCATAACGCGACTTAATGGTCGGTGCTGCGACGCCTTGATCCTCTTTTACGGCCGCTTGAGCGGAGCCTGGCGCCGACAGCAACCCGACCTCTGAAAGGCCCCTCGCCTGCCCGGCCGTCAGATGATTAGGATGCTGGAACGATACTTTGGCAGGGGTATATTAGTACCCGCCAGCGAGTCATTACCACCGCAGCATCCGGCACTCCCGTCCCCGCGACAGGCCGACTCTCATGCCTTTCAACAGCAGGAGCCAGTTGATGAAAGCTTTTTTCTCGAATCTTTTCGCCCCCGTGGCCGCATTGGCCACCGCCGTAACTATCGTAGCAGCCACCACGCCAGCGGTCGCGCAAACTCCCGCCACAGCGCCTGCGGGCCCGACCTGCGAGATCGAACAGGGCAAGCCGCAATCCGTCGCCCGCGCAACCTTGTCCTTCGCGCGCGCCCAGGCGGCAATGAAGGGAGGCGATCCGACGAAAGACCTGAAAGACATGGTCGGCGCCCTCACCGCTCCGAACGCCGGCACGGAGAACCCGATCGGTCGCGCCTACCTTCTGGGCACCGCCTACGTCTTCCTCCTCGAACAACCCGCCATCAAACCCGTCTCGGTACGCTCGGCGGTCGGATTCGCCACCAATCCGAGTGGCACCATCGACCTGTTCGCCGCCGCTGATTCCTCGATCACCATCGTCGAGCAGAGCTCGCCCGCCTGTGCCGAATTCATGGCGCGGTTCCGCCAGCAGAAGGCGTGGCTCAATGTCACCAACGCGGCGATCAACGCGCTCAACGCGAATCAACTCGATTCTGCCGAGATTTTTGCGCGCCGCTCGGTGACGCTCGACCGCAAGTCGCCCTACGCGTACTCCGTACTCGCCAGTATCGCCAAAACGAGAAAGAATTACCCGGTGATGCTCGAGTACGCCCGCCAGACCATCACGGCCGCGGGCACCGACACAACCTACGACGACATCCGCTCGCGCACCCTGTACGACATCGCCGCGACCATGACTCTCCGTGCTGAGGCGGCGACCGGCGCCGAGAAGCGGACTCTCGCGCGCGAGGGAATCACCGCCTGGAACGCCGTGCTCGCCGGATCGAAGGACGATATCAACAGCACACAGGCAGTCGCCAGTCTCGCCAAGCTCCATATCGCGGCCGGTGACAGCGTCTCGATTCCGAAAATCTACGCCCAGATGATCGCCGAGCCGTCGAAGTTCAGCGAGGGCGCTCTCCTCCAGGCCGGCGTCGTGGCGTCGCAGTACAAGCGACCCGACGATGCCGCGCTGCTCTTCGGCGCCGTCGTCGAGCGCAACCCGTACCAGCGGGACGCGCTCAACAATCTCGCCGCGAGCTACATCTTCACCGGAGACTACGACAAGGTCTTACCCGTCGTCGCCAAGCTCACCGCGCTCGACCCGAACAATCCCGACAACTGGATGTTCTACGCGTTCACATACGCGGGCATGCTCAAGAACACCAAGGCCGCACGCCTCACGAAAGCCTACACCGATTCCCTCACGGTGTACAACAACAAGGCCGACAAGATGGCCCTCAAGGTGTCGTTCACCGAGTTCTCCCGTAACAACGAGGGGACGACGCTCGTCGGGAAGATCGAGAACCGCGGCACAGCCGCCAAGACGTACAACCTGAGCATCGATTTCATGGACGCGAAGGGCAACGTCCTGTTTACCGAGACGGCGAGCGTTGGGCCGGTGGCCCCGAAAGCCAGCAAGGAGTTCACCATGAAGAACGCCAAGACCGGCGTCGCCGGGTTCCGATACAAGCCGATCGCCTGAGACTCCTGGCTCATGAATTCAACGGGCGGTACGCGAATCTCGCGTGCCGCCCGTTCGTTGTTCTATCGTAGTTCTGCGTACGTCAACCCGTGCGCCTCGGTCGTCGTGGCAGCATCATCGCATCATCGTCGCTGATCGCTCCCTCGATCGAGAACCTTGACCCATCCCACCAGAAGATCGCGATCTGCTCCCACCGTCGTGCGAGGTCGATCGCACGGTCGCGCGAGACCTTCAGCGCGACACTGGATTCACGGTGACTTCTGTCGGGTGAGCATGCATCAACCCGCACGAAGTCATCGCCCGCGCCGCGAAGCTCGCTCTCCAGCGCCCTCGCCCGCCGCGCGTTCTCGTCAGCGGGCAGAGGCTGTCCCCGTGGATTTAATGCGGTGAGTATGCCGAACGGCTCGCCGAGTCCAAGCGCTGCAAGTGCCTTCCTGGTTGCCGGCAGCACCGGCTCGCGCAGATCGAGGAATATTTCCGGATCTCCGGCGAATATCAGCACCGTCTCCGGGTAGCTGCCCCACCGGTCGGTCCGTTGCTTTCCATCTGCATGGTGTTTCAAAGGTTGAACCACAGATGCTCAGTTGCTCATTGCGTCTATGTTCTGCCCTTTGACGTCAGCCCACGCGTAACCGCGGCGCCCGCTCGTGCAATGTCGCTATCGCGACGCTCTCTGATGGCAACGTGATGGTGAATGTCGTCCCTTCGCCGACCTGGCTCTTCACGGTGACATCGCCGCCGAGCAGGTTGGCAAGCCGGCGAGTCACGGTCAGTCCGAGGCCGGTGCCTGACGCACGACGCGTCGCCTTCTGCTCCACCTGCCAGAAAGGCTCGAAGATTCTGTGGTGGTACTCGGCGGGAATACCGATTCCCGTGTCGCTCACCGACAGGCGAATCTCGCCAGCGTGAGTCTCGCCGTGCAGTCGGATCACTCCCCTGTCGGTGAACTTCACCGCGTTCGAGAGGAGATTCACGAGCATCTGCCTGACCTTCATCGAGTCCGTGCCGACGATAACGCCCTCGCCTGGCGAGGTCACCTCGAGCTCGAGCTGCTTTGCGTTCGCCAGCGGTTCGATTATGTGTGCGGCCTCCGCCAGCAGCGCGGCGAGGTCGAACCTGTCGATGTCCACGGTCTCGCGTCCCGCATCGAGCCGCGTGAACGTGAGAACTTCATCGATCAGCGAAAGCAGATGCCTCGCGCTCGCCTTGATCCTGCCCAGCTGCTGCCCTTGCTGCTCGTTGATCGGCCCGGTGATCCCGTCGGCGAGAAGTTCCTGGTATCCCATGATCGCGGCGAGAGGGGTCCGAAGTTCATGCGACATCACCGCCAGGAAATCGCTCTTGGCGCCGTTGGCGCTCTCCGCATCCGCCCGCGCTGCTTCTGCCTGCATCGTCGCGACTTCTGCCTCAGCACGCGCTCGCTCTGCTGCATCTCGAGCCTCGCGCTCGAGAACCAGAAGCTCGCCGCGCTTTCTGTCCACCTCGCGCACTACGCGAGCACTCCACGCAATCAGCAGCAGAAAGGCCACCGTATCGGCCACCGCCACCATCGACGCTCCCAGTTCGCTCCCAAAAACTCTGCGATCCTCCCCGGCGACCCGCACCATCGTGAACACGAACGGCAGTATGAGCGCTCCCGGCAGCAGCCGGCGGGCGACGAAGCCCGCCGCCCCGTCGTCCACGATGAGTGCGGGAATACCCCGCTCGAGCTGTGAGAAGAGGATTCCGAACCCGAGCAGCATGAAGCCGATGGCGGAGTAGAGCGCCATGCCCGCCAGAACCTGGAAGCTGTAGAAGTCGCGAACCCCGAAGGCGTGTCCCACGAGCGCAAGGTATGCCACGATGAGGCCGAGCGTCACGAAGACCTGCGACTTGATTCCCTTCGTCTGCCGGTCGCCGCGAACGAGGAGCAGTCCCTGCGCGAAGAGAACGAACGCAAGGGCGCTGTTGTTCGCCATTATTCCCACCGGCCTCAGCGCGCGTGCCGTCGCTTCCCGGAAAAGAACGTCGAGGCCCGATTGCCAGCCGAGTGCGTACTCGAGGAGGGCCGCGAGGCTGATTGAAGCGACGATGACGGCGAGGCTCCGTGACAGAAACGTGAGCCACCTGTGAGCGGGGAACTGCGCGAAGTACAGACTGCCGGATGCGAGGATGAAAGTCACCGCGGTGAGCGGGAGCATCGGAGGCTTTCCTCGATATGCTCCAGTAAGAACGTCCACGCCGAATGCCCAGCCCAGCAGCACGAGTGTCGCGATCAGCGCCACGGCAATACTGAGAACGCGCGGCAGCAGAGTCATCAGTCGGAGCAACCGGGGGCGCTCCGGACGGGGTGATGCGACTTCAGTCACGTCTGATTCGCCTACCAACCCTTCCGATTCCGGAGATCGGTGATCTGCTTCGTATGGTTCGCGCCGTGGTTGCTGTAGGTCTCGAGCATATCGTCCATCGATACATCTCCCCATTCCGGATGCACCGCCGTTCGCGACCACGCTTCATCAGGCAGTGAAGACAGAAACGCTGCCCACCTTTCATGCAGTCCATCCAGCATCGTGAGTGAGCTTTCGATTGGAAGCTTTGAGTCCGGCATTGCCGCCCACACGTCCTGGTCGTACGTCTTGATCGCCGGGTGGTCCTCCGCCGCAACCCACTTGAAGCGCAGATAGGCGTTGGCGTGCGAATCGGCGACATGGTGAACCACCTGCCGCACGGTCCAGCCGCCATCGCGATACCTGGTGTCGAGCTGTTCGTCGTCGAGTCCCGCTACCGCCGCTCTGATGGCTGGCGGACAGGCGCGCAATTTGGCGATTTTGGCGCTTCGCTGATCTTTCGTGATCATGTCTCGCGCTGACTTGGTGGAACTTCGGTCGAGCTGTTCCGAGACCCAAGAAATTACCAGATTGTCATTGTAGGTAACAGACCGGGATAAAATGATCGAACATTCATTCCCCCACCTCCTCGGCGTCATCGTCGCGCTGCTGCTGGCGACGAAACTACTCGGCGTCCTCGCCCAGCGAATCGGGCAGCCGGCGGTCGTCGGTGAGCTCATCGCCGGTGTGCTGCTCGGCGGATCCGTATTCGGCATTCTGGATCCCGGCGACGTCGTGATTCGCAGCCTGGCCGAGCTCGGCGTTCTCGTGCTGCTTTTCGAGATCGGGCTGCACACAGACGTCAGATCGCTGGCGAGGGTCGGGTCGGAGGCGATTGCGGTCGCCGTCGTCGGCGTGGTGCTGCCGTTCGGCTTCGGGTACGGCGTCAGCACGTTGCTCGGCCTTTCGACCATTCCGGCGATTGTCGCGGGTGCAGCACTCACCGCGACCTCGATCGGCCTTTCCGCACGCACACTGTCGGACCTCGGCCAACTGAATACGCCCGAAGGCCAGATCGTCCTCGGGGCCGCGGTGATAGACGATATCATCGGGCTCGTCATTCTCTCAGTCATCGGCGGGCTGGTTGGCGGCGCTGCCATCACACTCGCCGGTGTCGGCATCACCAGCGTAATCGCGATCGGATTCGTTGTCGCGGCGCTCCTCCTCGGCAGCATCCTCGTGCCGCCCCTCTTTCGTTTCGTCGAAAAAGTGGAAGCATCCGGCACTCTCGGCGTGGTGGGCATCGCGTTCGCCTTTCTGCTGGCGTGGCTGGCGTCGCTCGCTGGTTCGGCGACCATCATCGGCGCTTTCTCCGCGGGGCTTGTCCTTCACAGCACTCCCCAGCGCGCGAGCATCGAGCGCGCCACTACCGCGCTCGGGCATTTCTTCGTACCGATTTTCTTCGCGAGCGTTGGCGCCGCGGTCGACCTTCAGACGCTGACTGACCCCCGGGCCCTGGCCATCGGCGCCGCCCTCATTCTTGTCGGTGTGCTTGGAAAGTTCGCCGCGGGTTACGCGCCGTTCTGGTTCAAGGGAAGCAAGGCGCTCATCGGTGTCGCGATGATTCCACGCGGAGAGGTTGGCCTCATCTTCGCGCAGATGGGACTCGCGACGGGGGCTCTCACTTCGCAGCTCTATAGCGCGGTTGCCATGATGGTGCTCGCGACCACACTTATCACCCCACCGCTGCTCGCGCTGATGCTCCGTGGCGAGGGGACGGGAGCTGGCGCAGTCGGCGCGGACAGGCCGGGCGAGGGCGGCATCGACGACCTCGTCGCGGGCGCCTCGCACGCCGAAACCGTGCTGCCTCCGGAAACTAGCGGGACGGGAGAGGGTCCCCCGCCTCGCGCGAGTTAGTGGACTGTAACTCAAATAATGCTGGCACGAACGCGATCCTGGGGACTGCTGTGAATCGAGGCATTCAGCTGGTCAGCGCAGAGCTGCCTGCTACGGCGGAAAGGAATAACTGAAGCGACCCCGGCCGTCTCAAGGGGTCCCTGCATCATGTCTGGCGATTAATCATTCTTCCTATCGTCTGATGCGGGGTGTCAATGGGTCATGGATCGGGGCCGGCACATAGGCTAACACACGGAGAAAGGGTCGA
>JACCRF010000174.1 GCA_013813715.1 Gemmatimonadaceae bacterium
AAAATCACGTGCTGCGCGCGAAATAATCGATCATCCGGCGGCGCATCGCCGGATCCGGCAGACGGCCAGATGCAGCGCCCATGTTCTCCACCATGTGCGCAACCTGAGATGTGGCGGGGATCGCGCACGTAACGACCGGGTGGGAGATTATGAACTTCAGAAAGAACTGCGACCAGTTGCGACAGTCGAACTCGTCGGCCCACACGGGCAGTGCACTGCCTCTCACGCGATCGAAAAGATCCCCTCCGTCCAGTGGCCGGTTGATGATCACGCCAAGACGCCGATCGCGCGCAACCGGCAGCAGGCGATTCTCCGCGGAACGATCGGCCAGATTATAAGTGAACTGCACGAAGTCGAGCGGTTCGCGCATCATGATCCGTTCGAGCTCCTCATGCCGCCGCCCGTGCGAAGTCGTGACGCCGATGTAACGCACCCGTCCGTTCGCCTTCCACTCCTTCAGCGTCTCGATATGCGAGTCCCAGTCGAGCAGGTTGTGCACCTGCATCAGATCGAAGCTGGCAACTCCCCACAGCTCGCGCGAGGATTCCATCTGACTGGCACCGCGCCGCGTTCCCAATGTCCAGACCTTGCTGGCGGCAAACGGCGCCGGCCGCGGCGTAACCAGCGGCAGCAGATCGCCGACGACCTCTTCGGAGCTGCCGTACATCGGTGAAGAGTCGATGACGCGTCCTCCACGGTCGAAGAATGCCTGAAGCACGCCTCGCAGCTTCGCCCGCTCCGCCACCGAGCGCCCGGCGTTGAACGTGATCCACGTGCCCATCCCAATGACGGGCAGCCGCTCGCCGCTCGACGGAATCCGCCTTGTCATCATTTCGCCGGGTCGGTCCTGACCGAACAAGGGAATAGCTGAGAATGCGCTGAGAGTTTTCACGAAACGACGACGCTTCATCGACAGGCCTCCGCAGCCCATACCTTCACAAACGCTGCCATAAGGAGCAACATATACCGCGTAACCCCTGGCCGGAGTCGCCGATGACGGCGCTGCGCCATTGAAACGTCCTGGAGGCCGGCATGCCGAATTCAGCTACGACCACCGCGAATGGCGATGTCTGCGTCCTCATCGGTACGATGAAGGGCGCCTTCTTCGCCTGGTCGGACGAGAAACGTGAGAACTGGCGTCTCGACGGCCCGCACTTCCGTGGGCAATCCGTCTATTCTCTCGCGTTCGACAACCGCGGTGGCCGCAACCGTACCTTCGCCGCTACGCAGAGCATGCACTGGGGCGGAACCGTGCGCACCAGCGACGACTTTGGCCGCACCTGGAGCGACGGCGAGCGGCAGAGTGTACGGTTTCCCGCCGAATCCGGGCTCGCGCTCACCCAGATCTGGCAGATCAGGCCGGGTCGCGCCGATGAGCCGGAAATAATGTACTGTGGCGTCGAGCCGGCGGCGCTGTTCGAGTCGCACGACCGCGGAGAGAGCTGGAGCATCGTCGAGGGATTGCTCAATCACGAGCACCGAACGCAGTGGCAGCCGGGAGGCGGCGGACTGTGCCTTCATACCATCCTTCTCGATCCTCAAAACCGCGAGCGCATGGCTATCGCAATCTCGACCGGCGGCGTGTATCGGACCGAAGATGGCGGGAAAACCTGGCGCGCACGAAATGTTGGGGTTCGCGCCCAGTTTCTGCCCGACAAGTATCCGGAATTCGGGCAGTGTGTTCACAAGATCGTGCACCATCCGTCGCGTCCCGAACGTCTTTTCCTTCAGAATCACTGGGGTTTGTACAGAAGTGATGACTGGGGCGACAACTGGCAGGATATTGCGAATGGCGTCCCTTCCGATTTCGGATTCGCGATGCTGATGCATCCGCATGACCCCGACGCGGTATTCATAGTGCCGCTCGAGTCCGACGAGTTCCGCTGCACTCCCGAAGCGAAGCTGCGCGTCTACCGCACTCGCGACGCCGGCGGCAACTGGGAGCCGCTCACCGATGGGCTTCCGCAGGCCGATGCCTACGAGGCGGTTCTGCGCGACGCCCTGACGACTGATTCGATGAACCCGGCGGGCATCTACTTCGGCACGCGCAGCGGGAAGCTGTTCGGATCGGGCGACGAGGGGTCTACATGGCGCGAGATCGCCGACGGCCTGCCGCCCGTCGTGTGCGTGAAAACAGCGGTCACGAGCGCCGCATCGGAAGCTGAATGATCACGATCGAGCTACCCAGGGTGCTCGCCCCCTACGCCGGGTCGAGCACCGTCGTCACCGTCGAGGAATCCTGCGCAACCGTCGGGGATGCGTTGAACGCACTGAGCTCACGGTTTCCGGGGGTCGTCGATCGCGTTGTCGACGAGCGTGGCATGGTTCGGCAGCACGTGAACGTGTTCGTGAATGAAGAGAGCACTCGCTTCCTTCAGGGACTCGCGACACCCGTCCCCGAAGGAAGCAACGTTCTGATCGTGGCGGCGGTCAGCGGAGGCTAGTGAATAACCTGGAAACATGCGACCAGTGTATCGGCGCTCTTGACGGCCCGACATTAAGGCGTAGCGTCATTGCGTAATATCAGCATCAGTCCTGCCCCTGCCGATTTCCGCGCCAGCGCACACTCCACCAGTCACATCGATCCTCGGAGGCCGTTGTGAAGCCCACGCGATACCTGAGTTCGTTCCCGTGTATTTCCTTCTTCGCAACTCTCCCGCTGGTTCCATTCGCGCTCGCGGGCCAGGGCGTGACTACCGCGGCGCTGACAGGCATCGTCAGCAGCAGCGAGGGGCAACCACTCGAAAACGCGAATGTCGTTGCGGTGCACGTGCCGAGTGGAACGCGGTACCGCGCGACGGTCACCACCAGCGGCCGGTACAACCTTCCGAACATGCGCATTGGAGGCCCCTACCGCATCACCGCGACCTCGATCGGGTTCGATCCGAGTTCCGAGAGCGATATTTTTCTCGGCCTCGGCCAGACATCTCGAGTGGATTTCCAGCTCAAGCGACAGACAATACAGCTCGCCGGTGTAACCGTAACCGCGGAACGGGATGAGATACTGAATGCTGGCCGTACAGGCGCTGCGATGACCGTCGGCCCGGCAAAGGTCGCGCTGACGCCGTCCATCAAGCGCAGCACACGGGACCTCACGCGCCTCGATCCGCGCAGCGACGGAAACATGAGCTTTGCCGGCCGCAACTGGCTCTACAACAACATCTCTCTCGACGGATCGTACTTCAACAACCCGTTCGGCCTCGACGATCCGGCACCCGGCGGGCAGACCAATGCCGAACCTGTTCCATTCGACGCAGTTGCCGAGCTCCAGGTGTCGCTCGCGCCCTTCGACGTGCGCGAAGGCGGCTTCACTGGCGCCAACATCAATACCGTCACAAAGAGCGGAACCAACGAGTTCCGCGGGTCAGTCTACTCGTTCGCGCGGAACGACGCGCTTCAAGGCAACACCGTCAGTGGCTCAAAGGTAATCGCCAATCCCGACCTTGCCTACAACCAGACCGGACTCTCGTTCAGCGGGCCGCTCATCCGCGACAAGCTGTTCTTTTACGTGAACGGCGAAATCGAGCGGACAAAGGACCCCGGCTCGAATTTCGTCGCCAGCAGCAGCGGCGCGACCGGCCTCGGAGTATCGCGAGTTCAGTCAAGCGTGATGGAAGCCATCCGCCAGCGCATGATCACCGGCTACAACTACGACCCCGGTCCATATGAGGGCTACTTTTTCCGGACCGACAACGACAAGATGCTCGCGAAGCTCGACTGGAACATCAACCCGAGCCAGACACTCAGCTTCCGGTTCAACTACCTCGACGCGAAGCGCGATCTCGGGCCTCACCCGTTCGTGTTGAGCGTCAACAATACAGGACGTGGGCCGAACGAGAGCAGCCTTCCATTCTACAAGTCGGGCTACGCCATCAACAACAGTCTCCAGTCGTACGCGCTCGAGCACAACAGCCGCTCGCGTCGCTTCGCAAACCGCTTCTTCGCGAGCTACAACCGCTTTCGAGATTTCCGCCAGCCGTTCAGCGAGGACTTCCCGACGATCGACATAGGTGAGTCCGGAGTCACGTACACCACGGTCGGTCACGAGCCGTTCTCGATCCACAACATCCTGGACCAGGACGTATTGCAGCTCACCAACAACCTCAGCTTCTTTCAAGGGAAGCACGTCTTCACGCTGGGCGCCAACTTCGAGTCGTTCGACTTCTTCAATTCGTTCAACATCTTCCGCCACGGCGTCTTCTTCCTTCCGGCATCGCTTCCTTTTGCCAGCAGATTCGACTCTCTGTCGCAGTTCTTCGCCGCGACTGCCCCCGGCGCCAATAAGAAGAACTTCACCGGAATGGTCGGAAGCGGCCCCTTCAAGGGCGAGAACATTCACGTCGGCCAGCTTTCGTTCTACGGACAGGACGAATTGCTAGCCACTGACCGCCTGAAGCTGACGTACGGCCTCCGCGTGGACTTCCCCATGTATTTCACTGATCCCGTAGACAATCCGTTCTCCCGCTCGCTGAATGCACTGGATGAGAACCGGCAGACGGAAGTCGTCGATCAGAGCAGGCTGCCGGACGCGAAGCCGATATTCTCGCCGCGGCTAGGATTCAACTGGAATGCAGTCGGCCAGCGGCGCACCCAGATCCGCGGTGGCACCGGCATCTTTACGGGCCGCGTGCCTTTCGTATGGATCGGCAACGTCATATCGAATCCGGGGGCAAACCCCAATCTGGCCTCGACGACTCCGCCCATCCCGACGAAGAAGGGCTCCATTCTGCAGCAGTCGTTCGATCTCAACGCCATTGACCCGGATTTCGAGTGGCCGCAAGCGTGGACTACCGATATCGGCGTCGATCAGCAGCTCCCGTGGGGAATGCTCGGCACGCTGGAAGCGATTTACGCAAAGGATCTCAAAGGCGTCTACGTGCGAAACGCCGACCTTCGGGCACCCATTCGCGATCTTCCCGATGGACGCCCGTACTACGGTGGATTCGGGAACAACGAGCTGAATCCTGACGGTTCCGCGGGCATCTACGTGATAGACAACACGACCGATGGCTACTCGTTCAACCTCACCGGCCAGCTCCGCAAGACATTCACGCCCGATGCCGAGGCGTCTGTCGGCTACAGTTTCAACAACGCCAGGAATTCGCTTCGCTCGTCCGAGATCGCCAGCGTGCTCTTTTCGCAGCAGCCCAACAGCGGTGATCCGAATCGCCCCGAGCGAAGCTACTCCGAGTTCGGGCAAAAGCATCGCTTCGTCGGTTCGGCGTCCTATACGAAATCCTGGTCGGCGAGCCTTCGTACGCAACTAGGCCTGTTCGCCGAGGTCGCCAAAGGCAACCGGTTCGCCGGCGCCGGGGGCAATCGCTACTCGTTCATTTATGCCGGAGACGTAAACGGCGACGGCCAGGGCGGCAACGACCTCATCTACATCCCCACCAGCCAGACCGACATACTCCTTGTTCCACTGGTGAGCGGGGGCCAGACGATTTCCGCGCAAGACCAATGGACGCGGTTGAACGCATTCATCGAGCAGGACGACTACCTCAGTGCCAACCGCGGCAGGATCGCCGAGCGGTTCGGCGCGGTGAATCCGTGGTACAGCAACGTTGACATGCGCGTGCTTCAGGATTTCGGGCTCGGAAGGGCGAGCAATCGGCACGCTTTCCAGCTGAGCCTGGATGTCCTGAACGTGGCGAACCTTCTCAATTCCGACTGGGGCGTTCGCAAGGTGGCTAGCGCGTCGGCGACATCGCCACTTTCTCTAGTCGACTTCAACGCCGCGGGAGCGCCCCGGTTCAACTTCATCGGTCCATCGCAGACGTTCATCGACGACCCGGGATTGCTGTCGCGGTGGCGGGCGCAGCTGGGGCTGCGCTATCTCTTCAATTAGTGGCTCTGGTGAATCCGGCTTCAAGCAGCCGCGGCTGAAGGGGGAATAGAGACCGGTGAGACCGGTGAGTAACAATGTGGGGTTAACAACCCCCAGATTTCCTCACCGGTCTCTCCGGTCTCTCCGGTCTCCCTTTCCCCTATCCGCCGGCGCGTCAGAGGTAGCCAGTCGTCAAACATTAGTAGCTTTTCGCTACTTATAGTTAGTAGCAACCACTTCCGACCGGCACTACTCGGATAGCTGGATCGTCAGCGGCTGCGTCAAACGCACCGTGATCTTTCCACCACTCGGCAGACATCCGTCGAAGTCTGCGTTTCGGCTCGCAATCACCGCACCGGCAGCGGCGCCTCCCGCCGCCCCGATGACAGTCGACTTCGTCTTCCCGCCGAATATCTGACCGAGCACGGCGCCGATCGCCGCACCTGTCGCGACCTTGCGCACGTCGTCGCCTCGCGACTCGGCACGGACTTTGTCAACCTGCGCGTACGTAACCTCCGAGCTCACCGGATACGTGCGTCCATTGAATGTTATCGACTCGACCCGAAGCCCGACCTCGATCTCGTCGCCGTCGCGCTTGCTCTTCTTGAGTGAGGATATCTCGACGAGCGCGCTGGCCCCGACCGGAATGACGGTGCCGTTCGCTCCCATCACCGGTTCGGCGAGGCGCGCGGTGAACCGTTCACCCACACTGTTGGTGTTGGTGCAGATGCGCTGGCCAGCCGTCAGCGCGAGCTCGGAGCCGACTGACACGACTCCGACAGCGCGCTCTGACCCCCGGGCTCCCACGGTGACGGTGTTTCCGCTTTCCGTTACCGCCGGCTCTGCTCGCTCGGTCTCGGGTTCTTTGCGAGGTGCCGGACGCGCACGAACGGGCCGAGGCGTGGCCCGCGGCTCAGCCGCGACGCGGCGTGGCGGCTGCGTGCGCGGCCTCGCGACAGGCGGTTCAGGCACGGGCTCCGCTTCCGGCTCGACCACCGCGGGCTCCGCCGTTGCGGGGACGTCCTTGAGTTGCGGCTGAGAGGAAGTGTCCTGATTCGCCAGCGCGAGATCGCGCGTGAGCGTCGTATCCTGCGCCAGCGGATCGTCGCCGCCGCTGTCCTTGCACGCGGCCAACGCGACCGATGCGCCGAGAGCGATGACGATACCGAAATTTCGAAAGCGGGTATTCATGGAATTACCTGGGAGTGATACGCATTGTAAGAGACCCTTGCACCACGTAACAGTGCAAGGGTCCGAGAAAATATTTGCCGTCGCTTTCCTCTGTGCCTCGTCGCCTGCCAGTGAATCGCACTACACCTGCTTACGCCTCCAGAGCAAGTCGACGTGAGGACCCTCGCGGAAACCTAGAACCGCACGCGGCTAGGAAGACTTCCGATGCGACTGGGAAGATTCCCGACGCGACCGGGAAGGCTCATCCGCTGTCCGGGATAGGTCCCCACTCTGCCAGGAAAAGTGCCGATCACCGGGATGCGGTTGTTGATAGCGATTCTGCCGCGCCCCCGCCGCCCGTCATGGAGCTCGCATTCGTCGCCATCGACGCCTCCTCCACGAAGCACGACGGTGATGATTCCGCCGAGCACCCGGCCGCGGTCGATTGAGCCCGACCGGCCATCACGATCGCTGCCATCCGAAACCAGAATTGGCTGTGGGCGCGGACTCGGCAGCACGTCCGCTTCTACTGCCGGGGAGGGCGCCGGCTCGACTGGCCGCGTCTCGACTTCCTCGCTAACGTCCGCTTCCTCGACCTCGACTGGAGCCCGCGTGGCGCGCGGAGCCGGCCGATGCTTTGCGACTCGCTGCGATGGCGCGATCCTGCGCGGTGCAGGAGGAGTC
>JACCRF010000034.1 GCA_013813715.1 Gemmatimonadaceae bacterium
GGAAACCTCAAGAACTGGTGGAGTGCGGAAGATCTCGCGGCGTTCAAGCAGCGTACGATGCTCGTCCGGAATCAGTACGGTGAGTACAAGGTCCTCGACAGCGTGCTGGTGAATGGAGAGCTGACGCTCGGGGAGAACATCGCCGACATCGGCGGGCTCTCGGTAGCGTACGCTGCGCTCCAGAAGGCGCTTGCGGGAAAGCCGAGGCCGCCGCTGATCGACGGGTTTACGCCGGAGCAGCGATTCTTCCTCGCGTGGGCGCAAATCTGGCGGCAAAATATCACCGAGCCTGCGCAGCGCCAGCGAATCATCACCGATTCGCACGCGCCGGGCAGGTGGCGAACGAACGGGCCCGTCTCGAACATGCCGGAATTCGCGCAGGCTTTCGGCTGCAAGCCCGGCGATCCGATGGTCCGCTCGGATGCCGTCCGGGCGTCCATCTGGTGACACTCGACGGCCTTCACGCCTGTGGCGTCCGCGGTAACGCGGGCGCCACGGCGGAATGACACATGGCGTCCGCTGCGTTCTACCACAGGGAATCCTTCGGGATTCGCGTCACGGTGAGGCCGATGTACCTCCGCGACCAATCGGAGCCGTCGGCTCGCCATTACGTCTTTGCGTATTTCGTGAGGATCGAGAATGTGGGCGGAGTGGCCGCACGCCTTGTCTCGCGGCGGTGGCTGATTCACGACGCGTCCGGCGAAGATACGGAGGTGAAGGGGGAAGGTGTCGTTGGCGAGCAACCGCTGATCGGACCGGGCCGGGTGCACGAATACCAGAGTTTCTGCATTCTGCAGTCGGGGGAAGGATACATGGAGGGTCACTACAATTTTGTCGCCTCCGATTCGACTTCGTTCAGGGCCGAGATTCCGAGATTCATTCTCAGCGCGAGTGCTTCGACCAGCCTCCCATCGTGATTTGCCGCGAGGGTCTGCCGATTCACCGGCTCATGGCGGGGCCGCGATTATCGCGGGTCGACGTACATGTGAAGAGGCACAGAGGAACGCAGGAATGATTTACGACATCTCCGTGCCGGTACGCACTGGCGGCCTAGTGTATCCGGGAAACCCCGAGATCAGCATCGAGCCCCAGCAATCGATATCCAAAGGCGCGGGCGCAAATGTATCGTCGGTGAGTTTCGGATCGCACACCGGGACACATGTTGACGCCGCGAAGCATTTCTTCGACGACGGCCAGACTGTGGACGAGATGCGGCTCGACAAGCTGATCGGGCCCGCGCTGCTGATCGCGTTCGCGGACGATGTCATGTCGGTGGGCGCCGGTGAGCTGAGCGAGCACGATCTCGCAGAGCACACGCGAGTGTTGCTCAAGACCAGAAACTCGGCTCTTCTCTCGCAGTCGGAGTTTGTCAGGGACTACACGTTCCTCGCGCCTGACGGCGCGGAGTATCTGATATCGCGGGGCGTCGAGCTCGTCGGCGTGGACTACCTCTCGATCGAACAGTTTCACTCCGGACATCATCGCACCCACCGTACGCTGCTCGAGCGCGACGTGGTCATCGTAGAGGGGCTCGATCTCAGCGCTCCGCCGCCCGGAGTCTACGAGCTGGTGTGTCTTCCATTGCGGCTCGAGGGTCTCGACGGGGCGCCCGCCCGTGCCGTGCTCATCGGCTGACCGGTGGACATCACACATGTCTTCTTCGACATCGGTGGCGTGCTGGGCACCAATGGATGGGACCGCGAGCAGCGCGCGCGGGCCATCGAGCGCTTCGGCCTCGACAAGTCGGACTTCCAGTACCGGCACGAGACCACGGTTGGCGCACTGGAAGAGGGTCGCATCACGCTCGACGAGTATCTTGATCTCACGGTCTTCTGCTCACCACGGGAGTTTTCCCGCGACGACTTCCGCAACTTCATGTTCGCCCAGAGCCACGCCGATTCTGAAGCCATAACAATCGCAAGGGCCGTCGCCGAACTCGGCCGCTACAGGATGATGACGCTCAACAACGAATCGGCCGAGCTCAACGCCCACCGCATCGCCGTGTTCGGGCTCGGCGACATGTTCGACGCCTTCCTGTCGTCGTGCTGGCTCCGCGTCAGCAAGCCGACGCGGATGTTCTACGACCTCGCGCTTTCTATCGCGCACGCAAACCCGTCCGCTTCGCTTTTCATCGACGACCGCGAGCAGAACCTCACGCCGGCGAAAGCACTGGGGATGCAGGTGATCCACTTCACGTCGGCGGATCTCTTACGCGGCCAGCTCGCGGCGGCAGGAATCAAACTCAACAGCGAGGGTACGTAACAGATGCAACTCGCGATGATCGGTCTTGGAAAGATGGGCGGCAACATGTCCGAACGGCTGCTGCGCGGCGGCCACGAGCTTTTCGTCTTCGACCGTGCGCCCGACAAAGTCGCGCAGTATGTCGCGCTGGGCGCCACGGGAGCGGGCGATGCACCAGGGGTCGTCGCAAAGCTTACGGCGCCGCGTGTGGTCTGGATCATGGTTCCCGCGGGGAAGCCGGTCGACGACTCGATCGCCCAGCTCCTTCCCGGGATGAGCAGGGGGGACGTCATTATAGATGGCGGAAACTCCAACTTTCACGACACCATCCGCCGCGGCGCGGAGCTGCGTGAGAAGGGAATCGAGCTCGTCGACTCCGGAACGAGCGGTGGCATCTGGGGCCTGGAGAACGGGTACTGCCTTATGATCGGCGGATCGCCCGATGCGTTCGCGCTCTGCGAGCCGATCTTCACCACCCTCGCCCCGCCCGGCGGCTTTGCGCACATGGGCCCCACCGGCGCCGGGCACTACGTAAAAATGATTCACAACGGGATCGAGTACGGGGTGCTTCAGGCATACGCGGAGGGCTATGAGATCCTGCACTCGTCGAAGGACTTCGATCTCGACTTGCACCGGATTGCGGCGGTCTGGAATCGGGGCAGCGTCGTGCGATCGTGGATCAACGAGCTCGCCGAGCGCGCCCTGGCAAAGGACGCGAATCTCGAGGGCCTCAAGGGATACGTCGAAGATTCAGGAGAGGGCAGGTGGACCGTACAGGAGGCAATCGACCTCGACGTGCCCGCACCGGTGATCACGCTGTCGCTGCTGGCGCGGCTCCGCTCGCGGCAGTCCGATTCATTTTCCGCAAAGGTGATCGCCGCGCTTCGAAACGAGTTCGGCGGGCACGCCGTGAAGAAAACGTAGCCAAGTGACGATACCGCACGTTGCTGCTCTGCCGTCGGCGGTCATGAGAGGCACCCATCACGGCGGCCGCACCGAGCCGTGCACCGCCGTGATTCTGGGGGCGGGCGGCGATCTCATGCGGCGCAAGCTGATGCCAGCGCTATACTCGCTTGGCGAACACAACCTGCTGCCTGACGGATTCGCGCTCGTCGGCGTTGGGCGGGAGCCGATGGAGCACGGGGCGTTCGCCAACCTCATGCGAAGGGCGCTCAACGAGTCCGACGAGTTGCGCGGCGTGAACGAAGAGACGTGGCAGTGGATGTGCAAGCGCATCCGCTACGCGCACGGCGATCTCACGAGTGGTGGTGCGTATCAGTCGCTGCGCGGATGCCTCGAGGATATCGAGACCGGGCTTGGCGAGCGTGAGCGGAATCGTCTCTTCTACCTCGCCGTGCCGCCCAGCGTGTTTGAGCCGACGCTCGAGCATCTGTCAGCGAGCGGGCTGGCGCCGCGGATCGCCGATGCAGCTGAGCGGCCATGGGTCCGGGTGGTCATCGAGAAGCCATTCGGACGGGATTTGGCATCGGCCCAGGCTCTGAACTGCGTCGTGCTCGAGCGTTACGCCGAGCATCAGGTGTACCGCATCGACCATTACCTGGGTAAGGAAAGCGTTCAGAACCTCCTCGTATTTCGGTTCGCCAACCCGTTGTTCGAACCGCTCTGGAACCGTCAGTACATCAAGCAGGTGCAGATCACGGTCGCGGAATCCGTGGGCGTCGAGTCGCGGGGCAAGTATTATGAGGAAGCGGGCGTGGTGAGGGACATGTTTCAGAACCACCTGCTCCAGCTTTTGACACTGGCCGCGATGGAGCCGCCAATCGCGTTCCGAGCGGACGACGTTCGCGACGAGAAAGTGAAAGTGCTTCGCTCGCTGAGGCCGCTGCTCGGCGACGGCGTGCCACCGGCCGTTCTGGCTCAGTACGCCCCGGCCGATGTGGACGGCGAGAGCGTGCCGGGATATCGCCAGGAGAAGGACGTCGCCGCGGATTCGCGGACTCCTACGTTCGCGGCGATCCGGTTTGCAATAGACAACTGGCGCTGGAAGCACGTGCCGTTCTATCTGCGGTCCGGAAAGAGACTCAAGGAGCGGATGTCGGAAATCGCCATTCAGTTCCGGTCGCCGCCGGTGTTGATGTTCGGACAGCGCGAACTCGAGGCGAACTATCCGAGCGTGCTGGTGATGCGCCTTCAGCCGGACGAGGGAATCGCGCTCCGGTTCCAGGTCAAGACGCCAGGGGTGCCCAATCAGCTCACGCCCGAATTCGAGATCTCGCCGGTGGAGATGGATTTCTCCTACAAGGAGGCCTTCGGGGAAGCGACACCGCCGGCGTACCAGACCTTGTTGCTCGACTGTATGCTGGGCGATGCGACGCTCTTCACGCGGAGCGACGAGGTCGAGGCGGCATGGCAGGTGATTGACCCTCTCCTTAGGAAGTGGGAAGAGCATCCCCCGTCGCGAATTCCATCGTATTCATCGGGGTCGTGGGGGCCTGCCGAGGCCGATGAGCTACTGGCTGGAGCAGGGAGCTCGTGGAGGTAGGGACGGCTGCGCGCGCCGTTGCCGTAGTGCTGATTTCGACAGCCTGCTCAGACGGAACCAGCGCAGGACTCGACGGCGCGCAACGCCTGTCGGCACAGTACCGTGACACGACGGAGGTCGCCGCGTCACTCGCTGCGGAGAAACAGATCGTTCTCCGCGCCCGTGCGTTCGACCGCGCAGACCAGCTCGACAGCGCGCGAATTCTCTACGAGGAGGCGGCCAGGCGGGTTCCATTTGTCGGCGACTGGCTGTACCTGCGAGCCGCTGGTGTCTCGCGAAGCGAATCGAATCGCGAGCGGTACTTCGACAAGCTCGACCTGAAAGTTGCGCTCGACCGCCGAGCGACTACGACCGCAATCGCGATGGAGCGGGCGGGAGATGTTGACGGGGCAATCGCCGCCTACACGGAGGCCGGAGACAAGCTTTCCGCGCTTCGGATGCGGATGGCCCGGCCCGACGACTCAGCGCGCGTGAGGGTCGCACGGCGCGAGCTCGTTCAGTATCTCTCGGGCAATCCCGGGCGAGAGAATCTCCGTGAAGCTGTCGCTCTATTCGACAAGCTGTTCGTGGCGCCCGAGGCAGCCGAGCATTTAGCACTGGCCCGTGCCGCATTTTCTGCCGGACTCGCGAGCCGAGCCCTGACCGGATACTCGAGCGCGTTCGCCGCCAGTCTGGGAACCGGCCGCGATCGCTTCGATGCCGCGACGATGCTTGCGCGCCTGAACCGCGACGCCGACGCGGCGGCCGCATTTTCTCGCGTCACGTCGCCCGAGACGCTCGCCGCGGCGGCACGTTACCAGGGAGTTCGTGCGCTGCTGGCGATGGGACGGCGGGAGGAGGGGCGGCGAGCGCTTCGACAGCTCACGACCGACTTTCCGCGCGACTCGAGCGCGGCGTCGGCTTTGCTTTTGCTCTCCGACCTGGCCACCGATGATCTCCGCGACGCCGACGCGCGCACGACGCTCCTCACGATCGTCGACCGGTTTCCCCGCGCGCGCCATGCGCCGGTGGCGCTGTTCCGTGCCGGCTTGATTGCGTATGTCCAGGGTAACTATCGCGCCGCCGCGGCGGAGCTCGATTCAGTGGTGCGATTGTATCCGCGCAGCGACGAAGTGCTGGCCGCGGGCTACTGGAGCGGACGAGCCTGGAAACAGCGCGGAGACAGCGGCGCTGCCAACGCCCGCTGGCGGGCCGTGCTCGCCCGCGAAGGCGGATCGTACTACTCGGTGCAAAGTGCGAAGCGGCTCGGCGTGCCGCTGTTCAAGGATGCCCGCCGCACGAACAGCTATCCGTCATCCGCCCAAGTCGACGCGTCAATCCGGCGCATCGTGATCCTTCGCAATTTCGGGATGGATACTGAAGCGAAGTTCGAGTACGACCGGCTCTTTCGTGACGCGGCGCTGACGCCCGAGCGGCTCGTTGCGACAGCGCACGCCCTCTCGGGAACCGACCAGGCCTCGCGGGCAATCGCGCTCGGCAGGCGGGCGGTCAACGAACTGGGGCCGACGGCGCAGAACTATCGCCTCATGTACCCGGTTGTCGAACGCAAGACGCTCATCCAGGCGTCGCGCGCGAACGGACTCGATCCCGTTCTCGTAGCGGCGCTCATCAGACAGGAATCCAGCTTCAATCCGCTGGCGACTTCGCCCGTTGGCGCTCGGGGTCTCATGCAGCTCATGCCCGATGTCGGGCGTTCACTCGCGCGGTCGCGGAAGATTGCCGGCTATACCGACGAGAGTCTGTACGACGCGTCGGTCAACATCAGGCTGGGCACCCAGCATCTGTCGGGATTGCTTCGGCGAACGGCGCAGGTCGAGCGAGTGCTCGCCGCCTACAACGCTGGCGAGTCACGGGTGAGTCGATGGATTCGGAAGGCGGGGGCGGGAGACCCCGAGCTGTTTACCGAGCGGATCCCATTCGTTGAAACGCGAGATTACGTGCGGAGCGTTGTGCGCAATCGGGCGATATACGGCCTTCTATACGACTGGGGGCCGCGAGGGTCGACGGGTCGCTGAGCAGTCGTGCACGGGAAAAGCACACGCCCGCAGCGGGAGCCTTCTAGCTCAGGCTGCAAGGCTCCTGCTACAGGCGTGTGCTCTCGCTTTTCTCCCGCTTTCTCAATTGAAGCTTGTCGAGCAGCCACGTACCCGGAATGATGAACAGCGGGGTGAGGAAAATCCCCAGCAGCGTATTCAGCCAGATGAGCGCCAGGTAGAAGCCGATGAGTCCGAGAGAGACCCACAGCGTGCCCAGCGGTCCGTGTGTTTCCATGCGTTACTCCGAGGCGGCAGTGGTTTAGATTAAGATACCATGCCGATCCGCCGTGATGAAGGAGCGCCGCTGGTCGCGGAGGTCGCTTCGGCCGTGCGGCGCTGCGACCGCCTCGTCGTGGCCGTGTCGGGCGGAATCGATTCGATGGTATTGCTCGACATTGTCGCAGCCATTGCCTCCGCGAAACGTCCTCCTCTGCTCGTGGCGACGTTCGACCATGGCACCGGCCCTCACTCGGCGCGTGCGGCAAACCTGGTGCAGCAAACCGCGGCACGTTTTGGCCTGGACTCTGTCGTTGGGCAATCGACCCGCCGTGGCGCTCGCGAAAGCGAATGGCGTGTAGAGAGGTGGGCCTTTCTCAGGGCGACCGCGCGAGCATTCGGCGGGTTCGTCGCCACTGCGCATACCCTCGATGATCACATCGAGACTGTCTTCATGCGCATCCTCCGCGAAGCCGGCCCACGCGGGCTCGCCGGCCTGCTCGCCGAGTCGGATGTAATCCGTCCGTTCGTCGGCACGAGACGCGCGCAGATTCAACAGTATGCGGACGCTAACGGCGTGCGTGTCGTCGAGGATCCCTCGAACGACTCGAGAGAGCACCTCAGAAATCGTGTGCGTCTCGATCTGCTGCCGGCCATCACGCGCGTCCGAAGGTCATTTCCGGATGAGCTGCTGAATCTCTCCCGAACGGCCGCCGATTGGCGTGTCGGAATGCATGCCGCGGCGGATGCCGTAATGACAATTCCTGGGGGAGACGGCTCACTTCGTATTGCAAGGTCTGCCCTTGCCGGATATGATGCGGAGTCCCTGCGTTCCCTCTGGCCCGCGATCGCCGCACGGGCTCATGTCGTAATGGATCGTCGCGGAACTCACCGCCTCGCTGAGTTTACAATCAAGGGTCACACTGGTGGGTCGATTCAGCTCTCGGGAGGTATCGAAGTCCGGATGTTCCGCGATCACCTGCTGCTCAGAAAATGGGACGCCAGTCGCGTCGAGGTTGCCCGAAACGCCAGGATGCGCCTCGGCGGGCATCGCGAACCCGCGAGCGCGGGGCACGCGTGACTGCCACCACGTCGGCCGATCCGCGGCTCTCGGGCCGGGCGCTGCGCAGAGTTGCGTTCGATGAAGAGACGATCGCGAGCCGAGTGGCCGAGCTGGGCGCCGAGATCACGAATGCATATCCGGACGGCGAGCTGCTCGTCCTTGGATTACTGAAGGGAAGCTTCATTTTTCTGAGTGACCTCGTTCGCCACATCGTGCGTCCGATCCAGGTGGACTTTCTGGTTGCCGCGAGCTACGGAGACGCGACGGTCTCGAGCGGCACGGTGCGGCTCCTCTATGACCCGGAGACGACTCTGGAAGGAAAGCACATCCTGCTGGTAGAGGACATCGTTGATTCGGGGCGCACTCTCAACCGCCTGATGACCGTGCTCGAGGAGCGTGCTCCGCGCTCGCTCGAAATTTGCGCATTGCTCCACAAGCGAATCGCGATCGAGCTGAATCACGACCCGAAATTCGTCGGATTCGATGCACCCCATGAGTTCCTTGTGGGGTATGGATTGGATCACGCGGAAAACTTCCGCCACCTGCCTTACATAGCGAGTCTGCAGTAATGCCGTTACCAATCAATCAAAAGCCCAAGGGCCCGAAGAACTGGGGGAAGCTGTCGAAGACCCTCTCGTTCTGGGTTCTCATCACGCTGCTGGCCGGAACGCTCTTCACATACACGTCGGGCACCAGGGAATCAGCCGCGAAGATCGAATACTGGCAGCTGAAGCAGCAGCTGGAGGCGAACAACGTCGCCAAGGCGACAGTCGTCGCGGGTACAACGATCAAGGGCGAGTTCCGAACCAAGGTGACGGTCAATCGCCGGCCGGTCGGGCAGTTTACTGTCCACCTCCCGATCGCGAATTCCGAGGACATCCTCACGAGCCTCGAGGAGAAGGGCGTCCAAGTCAGTGCCGAAGACCGCAGCGCGTCGTTCGGCAGCATCCTCATCATGTTCCTGCCGTACATCATCATTTTCGGAATCTGGATTCTCATCCTCCGTCAAATGCAGGCGGGCGGGGCAAAGGCGTTCTCGTTCGGCAAGTCGAAAGCGAAGCTGCTCACGGCGGATTCTCCCAAGGTGACGTTTGCTGACGTCGCGGGCTGCGATGAAGCGAAGGTAGAGCTCGAGGAAATCATCGAGTTCCTCAAGGATCCGCAGAAGTTCACGAAGCTTGGCGGGCGGCTGCCGAAGGGCGCGCTGCTCGTCGGGCCTCCGGGCACTGGAAAGACCCTTCTCGCCCGCGCGGTCGCGGGCGAAGCGGGGCGGCCATTCTTTTCGATGTCGGGCTCAGATTTCGTCGAGATGTTCGTGGGTGTCGGTGCCAGTCGCGTGCGCGATCTCTTTGAGCAGGGCAAGGCACACGCGCCGTGCATCATCTTCATCGACGAAATCGACGCTGTCGGCCGCCATCGTGGCGCCGGCCTTGGCGGCGGGCATGACGAGCGCGAGCAGACGCTAAACCAGCTTCTTGTCGAGATGGACGGTTTCGAGTCCAACGACGGCGTAATCCTGATTGCCGCAACAAACCGTCCGGACGTTCTCGATCCCGCCCTGCTTCGCCCGGGCCGCTTCGACCGGATGATCGTGGTGGATGCGCCGGATCTGCGTGGGCGCGAGGGCATCCTCAAGGTCCATACGCGCAACAAGCCGATCGCCGAAGACGTGAACATCACGACGCTCGCGCGCGGCACTCCGGGAATGTCGGGTGCCGATCTCGCGAATCTCGTCAACGAAGGCGCGCTGCTCGCCGCGCGGCGGAATCACGACAAGGTCTACATGCACGACCTCGAGGACGCGAAGGACAAGGTCATGCTCGGCGCCGAGCGGAAGTCCATGGTGATGAAGGAAGAGGAGCGCAAACTCACCGCCTATCACGAGGGCGGTCACGCCGTCTGCACCATCAAGACCGTCGGCAATGATCCTCTCCACAAGGTCACGATCGTGCCGCGCGGCCGCGCGCTCGGGCTGGCGTTCACTCTCCCCGAGGACGATCGCGTCTCTGTTACGCGCGAGCAGCTCGAGGCGCACTTGGTCCGCATGTACGGAGGGCGCGTAGCCGAGGAGCTCGTGTTCGGCCGCGGACGTGTTACGACCGGCGCGGCGAGCGACATTCAGCAGGCCACTGGCCTGGCGCGCAGATATGTCAGTCAATGGGGGCTTTCGGACGCCATCGGGCCGATTCTCGTCGGCGACAATGAGCAGGAGCTGTTCCTCGGACGCGAGCTTCAGACGCGGCGCGAAGTCTCCGAGAGGACGGCGCAGCTCGTTGACTCGGAGGTGTCGCGCATCATCAAGGAAGCGTACAACCGCGCGAAGGACACGCTGACCGAGCACATGGACCTGCTGCACCGCGTTGCCGAGGCGCTTCTCGATCGCGAGACCCTGACGGGCGACGAGGTTCGCCAGCTCGCGCGCGGCGAGACGCTGCCCCCGCGCACGCCGCCGCCGAGCGCGCCGGCGGCTCCGGCGACCCCGGTTCTCGTCGCGCCGCCGAAGCCGGCGAAGCCGCCGCTGTTCGGCGGTCCGGAGCCCGCTCCGGCGTGACGCCCGACCGTGAGCCGTTCCCCGCCGCACCTCACCGTGTCTGGCGGGCCGGCTCGCGCGAGATGCTGCTCGACCACCCGATCATAGTGGGAATCCTCAACGTTACCCCAGACAGCTTCAGCGACGGGGGTAACTTTTTTTCGGTCGATGCTGCGTTGCTTCAGGCCGAGCGGCTGATCGATGGCGGCGCCGACATCCTGGACGTCGGTGGTGAGTCGACGCGGCCAGGCGCCGTTCCCGTGCAGGCCGCAGATGAGTCGACTCGCGTTGTGCCGGTGATTTCAGCGATTCGTGATCGCTGGCCGTCGCTTCCGATTTCGATCGACACGGTAAAGTCGGATGTCGCGGCGGCGGCACTCGAGGCAGGCGCCGACATCATCAACGACGTGTCGGCAATGCGCCTCGATCCCGGGATGCCCGGGCTGGCCGCGCGGTCGAATTGCGGAGTGATCCTGATGCATTCGCGTGGTGGCGTGTCGAACATGGCGACCTATGAGTACGCGCAATATGACGACGTCGCTTCCGATGTACTGGCCGAGCTCGCATCACAACTGCTGCTCGCGGAAGAGGCGGGTGTCGACAGGAATGCCGTTGTCTTCGACCCTGGCTTCGGGTTCGCGAAGCGAAGTGAGCATTCAATGGCGCTGCTGCGCGAGCTGCGGCGCTTCGTCGCCTACGACGTTCCAGTGATGGTGGGAGTTTCGCGGAAGCGGTTTGTTGCGGAGGCCATGGAAGGGGGAGAGCGCAGCAGGCTCAGAGACAACCGAAAGCTCGCGGGCGATTCTGAGAGAAGCGCGGCGTGGCTATTCGAAGACAAGGATGCCGCGACTGCTGCGGTCAACGTCATGGCGCTGGAGCGCGGCGCGATGCTCTTTCGGGTGCACGATGTGCGGATCAACCGACGGGCGCTCGACGCCGCGTGGTCGATTCTCACCTCAGCGCGGTGAGCGCATCGCGCGGCGTGTCACCTTCCGCGCACGACGATCGGCTTGCTTCCATCCGCGCCCCTCTGGCGGTTGCCGCGGCACTGCTCACCGCGTACGTGTTGACGCTGGCTCCAACGGTCACGTACTGGGATTCCGGGGAATTCATTGCGGCCGCGAAAACGCTCGGTATTCCGCACCCGCCCGGAACGCCGCTGTACGTGATGATTGGAAACGTGTGGGCGAGACTGCTGGCGCCGCTGGTTGGGTACGGATACGCGATGAACCTGCTGTCCGCGGTGTCGACCGCGGCGGCCTGCGGAATATTCACCTGGCTGATGGCGAAATGGACGCGTGACAGGTGGGCGGCGGCCGCGGGAGGCCTCCTTGCCGGTCTCATGTCGAGCGTGTGGCTCAGCGCGAACGAGACTGAGGTATATGCGCCTGCACTTCTCGTATCGGGCTGCCTGCTCCTGGTTGCCGAGCTGGCGCGCGACAAGCGTGATCCGAAATGGGTGATCCTGATCGGGTACCTCTGCGGGCTTGGCTGGGCGCTGCAGCTATCGGCTCTTGTCGCCGCGCCGGCGGCGATCCTGCTCGCCGTTACCGGGGGACGCGCCGGCGATGGTGTTTCGTTCGCAGGCCGTGACGGTGGCTTCCGGCTAGGGGCGAGCACGCTCGCGATGGCCGCCCTCGGGGCGTCAGCCGTTCTCTTCATGCTAGTGCGAGCCCAGCACGATCCCGGCGTGAATCAAGGGGATCCACGCACGTGGTACTCGCTTGTCGACGTGATCACAAGGGAACAGTATGGGCCGATGCCGATATTCCCGCGCCAGGCGCCGGTGCACATCCAGATCGGCAACCTTTTCGAGTACGCCGACTGGCAGCTAGCGCTTGGCCTCGCCCCAGATGCGCCACCGTCATGGCTGAGGACGCCGTTCACTGTCGCGTACGCGGTGCTCGGCGGTGTGGGATTCGTGTGGCATCGCCGGGCCCACAACCGGAGCTGGCGGGTGATGTCAGTGCTGTTCGTCTGCGCGACGCTCGGCGTGATAGCGTATCTCAACATGAAGGCAGGTCCTTCCTATGGGCACGGATTTCTACCTGAAGGCGCGAAGCACGAGGCGCGCGAGCGCGACTACTTCTTCGCTCTTGCTTTCGTCTGCTGGGGATTGTGGGCCGGTGCGGGGGCGATGCATGTCCTCTCCCGCATTGGCGGCGTCGGCAGAGTGGGGGCCATCGCGGTAGTGGCGCTGCCGGTTGTGCTCAACTGGTCCGCTGTCGATCGCAGCCGCGAGCCGCTTGCGTCAGCCGCTCGCGACAGCGCGATGAAAGTTCTGGGACCGGCGCCGCATCGCGCTGTCGTGTTCGCCTACGGGGACAATGACACGTATCCTGGCTGGTACTTGCAGCAGGTGGAGGGAAAGCGGCGCGACGTAACGCTGGTGACGGTTCCGCTCCTTGGCGCGCGATGGTATAGAGCCGAGCTGGCGCGGCGTGAGAAACTGCTTCCGCCCGAAATCGTGGAATCATGGCGCGGATTCGAGAAGACGATTGGAGCAATTTGTAAGTCGGCGGCCCGCTTCGGGCGTCCTGTGGTGGCTGTGCCCGTGAGGGAACGGCCGCCGATCCCTCAGGAATGCGAGGACGCGGGATCGGGGTAAGTCCAGTAAAGATCTGTCAGCGGTCAGCGCGCGGGAACCGGTCCGATATTACGCCGGCGCGGGCGCGCCTGTCTTCTGCCTGGATGACTGGAAGGATCATTCCAGAAAGGCGCTAGCGGCTGGCGATCTCGTGAGAATGAACCATCACCACTCGGGGACCAGCGCGGAATCTGCATGAAATCGTCGACGCCGTGAGGCACGCTGCCAACGTGACGCGTCGCATGACATTGTCCCCTGAATCCGCGACATCCGGATCGAGATAGACGGACCGATAAACACGGCGGGCAAGCGGGGTTGCGACTGAGGGTGGCGGCCCGAGCCCGCCCCACACTCATATACGACAAACCCAGCCCCGACCGGCTCATGGGCCGGTCTGGGCTGGGTTCACCTGTGATCAGGAAGCTGGGGCCGAAAAAGGAAAGGGGCCGCCTTACGTAAAGTCTAATACCGGTAGTGTTCCGACTTGTACGGCCCGTCGATCGGCACGCCGAGGTAATCCGCCTGTGACTCGGTGAGCTTCGTCAGCTTCACGCCGAGCTTGTCTAGATGCAGCCGAGCCACCTTCTCGTCGAGGTGCTTGGGCAGCGTGTACACCTTGCACTCGTACTTCGACACGTTCCGGTGCAGCTCGATCTGCGCCATCACCTGGTTGGTGAAGCTGGCTGACATCACGAAGCTCGGATGTCCGGTCGCGCAACCGAGGTTCAGGAGCCGCCCCTCGGCCAGAATCATCACGCTGTGTCCGTCGGGGAACAGGTACTCGTCGTACTGAGGCTTGATGTTGATGCGTTTCACGCCCGTTGTCTTCTTGAGCCCGGCCATGTCGATCTCGTTGTCGAAGTGACCGATGTTGCCGACAATAGCCTTGTCCTTCATCCGCGACATCTGCCCGGCAGTGATGATGTTCTTGTTGCCGGTCGCGGTGATGAAGATGTCGGCCGTCTCGACCACGTCCTCGAGCGTCGTAACCTGATAGCCTTCCATAGCCGCCTGGAGCGCGCAGATAGGATCGATCTCGGTGATGATGACGCGCGCGCCCTGACCCTTGAGAGCCTGCGCGCAACCCTTTCCGACGTCGCCATAACCGCAGATGAGCGCGACCTTGCCGGCAAGCATCACGTCCGACGCGCGGAGAATTCCGTCGGTGAGTGAGTGACGGCAGCCGTAGAGATTGTCGAACTTCGACTTGGTGACCGAATCGTTGACGTTGATTGCGCAGAACAGGAGCTGCCCGGCCTCCATCATCTGATACAGGCGATGCACGCCCGTCGTCGTCTCCTCGGAAACGCCGCGAAGATCCTCCGCCATCGTGCGCCACCGATTCGGGTCCTTGGCGACCTCGCGGCGAAGGAGATTCAGAATCACGCCGTATTCCTCGGAGTCGCGCTCCTCGTCGAAATCGGGAACGACACCCGCCTTCTCGAATTCGACACCCTTGTGTACGAGCAGCGTCGCGTCGCCGCCGTCATCGAGCAGCAGGTTTGGGCCCGACCCGTCTGGCCACACCAGCGCCTGATCCGTGCACCACCAGTATTCTTCGAGCGTCTCACCCTTCCAGGCGTACACCGGTGTGCCGCGTGGATTGTCGAGCGTACCTTCCTTGCCGACTACGACAGCCGCAGCAGCGTGATCCTGCGTCGAGAAGATGTTGCATGACACCCATCGCACGTCGGCGCCGAGCTCGACGAGCGTCTCGATGAGGACGGCGGTCTGCACGGTCATGTGCAGCGATCCCATGATCTTTGCGCCGGCGAGCGGACGCTGGCCGCGATATTCGTCGCGAAGCGCCATCAGTCCTGGCATCTCGTGCTCGGCCAGCCTGATCTCGTTCCGCCCGAACGCGGCGAGGGAGAGATCGGCAACCTTGAATGGAAGCCGGCCGGAGCCGACGGCAAACCGGTTGGGCTCCGGTGCGTCGGTGTCGGTCGCGATGGGAAGTTCAGCTACGCTGGTCACGGTGATGTCCTCTTTTGCTGATGGTTGGTGTTGTGCCGCTATGCGCTCAGATTGAGCGTTACTTCGCGGCGCGTTGCGCCGGCTTCGGCGTCGGCAATGGCTTCCCGCTGGGCATCATCGCGGCGGGCCACCGCCGCAAACAGGGTCGGCCCCTTCGCCGCTTCGTCCGCTGGCAAAGAGTGATAGCGGTTCGCGGTGAAGCCGGATGATTCGAAAAGTCCGCAGATACTCTTCTCGGAAAAACCGCGCCACACATGCCCCATTTCCTGGAGCAGGTCCTCGCGGTCATGCGGCATCATATCCACGATCAGAAGCCGTCCACCCGGCTTCAGCACGCGGAACGCCTCGGCGACCGCCTGCTGCGGCTCCGGCACATAATGGAGAACGAGAAATAGCAGTGCTGCATCCAGCGATCCGTCATCGATTGGCAGGGCCTCGAGGCGCCCACTTCGCACGTCGACGTTCTGAATTGCACCGAGGCGCTTTCTCGCCGCCGAGAGCATCGCCGCGGAATCATCGACTGCGACGACTCTCGAAACGAAGGGCGCGACCGATTCGGACAGTTGTCCGGTCCCGCAGCCAAGGTCGCCGACTGTCCAGCGGTCGTCGAGCAGACCCATCAATCCGAGAAGGTCGGCGCGCTTTCCGAAAAGCTCCGTCCGGAGATGGTCCCATTGTGTCGCCGCCGACGAGAAAAAGCGTTGCGAGCGACTGCGGCGGTGAGCGAGCACCGTCTGCACCCGGCGCGCGTCGTGCGCAGCGGCCGGGGTCGCGACAATCTGTTCACGAACCAGGTGCCAGAGCCGCCGGCTCGAGGAATCGAGCTTGTCGGCGGCACGGTATCGGCGGCTCGTGCCTTCGGGGCTCGAGGCGACCCATTCATTATCGCCGAGCACCTTGAGGTGGCGGCTGACGGTTGACTGCGGGAGCTGAAGGACTGAACGGAGCTCGTTCACCGTTAGCTGGTGGCGCTCGAGCAGGAGCAGCAAGCGACTCCGGGTCGAGTCGGCAAGCGCCGTCATGCGGTCGAAGAGGGGAATGGGTCGGCTCAATTGCATCCGTATATCCGGATATAATGATACTTCTGGCCGCGACTGGAGTCAAGTGCGTTTACCACTGATGACACAGATAAGCACAGATGACACTGATGACATCGGACCACCGCAAGGCATTTGAGAAAACGACAGAACGTCGTTGCGCTTCCCCTTAAATCAGGTGTCGTGCCATTGCCTTTTCATCCCTGTCATCGGTGTCCATCTGTGTCATCTGTGGTAAACCCGCACTTGAGGCTTTCCCTTCTCACTATATTGAAGACATCGCCTCGGCGCGCCAAACCACCACCCCCAGAATGTCATTCGAAACCAACCTCACCCGACTCGAGCAGATCGTGGGAAAGCTCGAGACCGACCGGCTCGACCTCGATGCCTCCCTCAAGCTCTTCGAGGAGGGAATCGAGCTGCTACGCCAGGCGTCGGTGGAGCTCAACGAGGCCGAATCGCGGGTTAAGGAACTGGTCGAGCGGGCGGACGGCGTCCTGGAGCTCCGCGATTTCGCAGGGTAGCTCGTCGGCCGTAGTTTCCGGGCCGCCTGGCGATCGCGAGTCTGTCGAGCGTGCGATTCGCACCGTCCTTTCAGACGACGTCGCGCGGATTCAAGGTGCTGTCGGGGCGGCAATCGGCTACGCGCTGAGCGGAGGTGGGAAGCGGTTGCGGGGAATGCTCGTCCTTGCGGCGTACCGCGCTGCCGCCGGACGCGATGACGCGTCAGGCCTGGCGGCGGCTGTCGAAATCATTCACGGCTACTCCCTTGTCCACGACGACCTTCCGTGCATGGACGACGACGACATGCGGCGCGGCAGAATGACAGTGCATCGCGCGCATGGGCTGATCGCGGCGACTGCCGCGGGCGCAGCGATGATCCCGCTTGCGGCAAAAGTCGCACATCGGTCGGCGCGCGGGCTTCGGTTGCCCGGGCGCTCCTGCTGTACGATAGTTAAGATGCTGATGCAGGCAGCGGGCGCGGGAGGGATGATCGGGGGCCAGCTTCTCGATATCGAAGCGGAGGGAGTCGCGCTGACACGCGACGGACTCGATGCCGTTCACGCTGCCAAGACTGGTGCGCTCATCGCTGCCTCGGTTGGAATCGGTGCAATTGCGGCCGAGGCGAGTGGCGACCGGCTGCAGGCACTCGAAAGGTATGGTGCTCGCGTCGGCCTGGCGTTTCAGATCATGGACGATGTACTGGATGTCACAGCGTCGACTCGCGAGCTGGGCAAGACCGCAGGACGCGATGCACAGCGAGGAAAGAGTACTTATCCGGCTCTGCTCGGCATACGCGGAGCGCAGGCACGGGCGGAGCGGCTCGTGAAGGAGGCCTGCGAAGGCCTGGAGGTGCAGGACGTGCTCACTCCGGAGCTCGACGGCCTCGCTTCGTTCATCGTTTCGCGCAGTCACTGACGTCCAATCAAATCATGTCCATTCTTGCCGAACTGAAATCACCCGAGTCGCTGAGGGGCATGTCGCGCGACGAGCTCAAAGAGCTCGCGGCGGCAATACGCGTCCGACTGATCGAGGTTTGCTCGCGCACGGGCGGTCACATCGGCGCCGGACTTGGCGTGGTCGAACTGGCGGTGTCGATCCACGCGGCATTCGACACGCCGCGCGACCAGCTTGTCTGGGATGTCGGTCATCAGGGCTATCCTCACAAGCTGCTCACGGGACGGAACGACAGGATGGAAACTCTCCGCCAGGAGAGGGGACTTTCCGGATTCCTCAAGCGTTCCGAGAGCGAGTATGACACCTTTGGCGCCGGACACGCTGCGACCGCGATTTCCGCCGCGCTTGGAATGGCGACGGCGCGCGATCTCAACGGCGAACAGTTCAAGGTTGTCGCGGTGCTGGGCGACGGCGCACTGACGTGCGGACTGGCTTATGAAGGTCTGAACAATGCTGGCGCTTCCGGCCGCGACTTCATCGTCATCCTCAACGACAACGAAATGTCCATCGCGCCGAATGTGGGCGCGATGTCCAAATATCTCACCTCGATTCAGCGCAACCCGCTCTACAATCGCTTTCGGTCGGCGATCGGAACGGTTATGGATTCGCCGCCAGCCAGGCGGGCTCGCATCGGCGCACTGGTACGGAAGTGGGAGGAGAGCATGAAGGCGTTTCTAACGCCCGGAGTGCTTTTCGAGGAGCTGGGGTTCAGATACTTCGGCCCCATCGACGGCCACGATATCGACGTTCTCATGGACACGCTCGTCGCGGTGAGAGACTTCAGCGGACCGCGGCTCGTGCATGTCATTACGCAGAAAGGAAAGGGCTTTCCAGCGGGTGAGCACATCGAGAAGTGGCACGCGCTTCCTCCCGGTCATGATCCGGCTACCGGCAAGCAGCTCAAGGTGTCGGCGGCGAACGCGGCGTACACCGCTGTCTTCGGGAAAGGTCTGGCAGAACTTGCGGACGAGAACCCGAAGCTCGTCGCCATCACGGCGGCGATGCCGAGCGGAACGGGAACGGGATTGTTTGCCAGCGCGCATCCGGAGCGTTTTTTTGACGTCGGAATCGCGGAAGGACATGCGGTGACTTTCGCTGCCGGCCTGGCCACGCGGGGCGTGCGGCCCGTGTGCGTGATCTACTCTACGTTCCTCCAGCGAGCGTACGACAATGTAATACACGACGTCGCGATTCAGCATCTGCCGGTGGTATTCGCGATGGATCGCGCCGGCCTCGTAGGCGAGGACGGGCCGACGCACATGGGGCTATACGACATCGCCTACATGCTGGCAGTGCCGGGAATGACGGTCACTGCCCCGAAGAATGGCGCGGAAATGCTCGGTCTCCTACGCGCCGGACTGCTGCACGATACTGGTCCTTTCTGTATTCGCTATCCGCGTGATGCGGCGCCGGACATCGTTCCTCCGATCGCCGAGATCGACCCCGTTCCGTACGGAACGTGGGAGATCGTGCGTAAGGGCGCGGGATCGCGCGACGCAGGCGGAGGCATTGCGATACTCGCCGTCGGAACGATGGTGCCACAGTCGCTCGCCGCCGCTGAGTTGCTTGCCGAGGAAGGGATAAATTCGACGGTCGTGAACTGCCGGTACCTCAAGCCCCATGACGCAAACACGCTCAAGGCGGTCGTTGCCGACCACCAGTCTTTGTTAGTGGTGGAGGAGGGAAGCGTCGTGAATGGCTTCGGCGCGCACATGGCATCCGTCGTCGCCGGGCTCGATGAGCGCGTGCGTGTCATCGCCCACGGCGTCCCGGACGAATTCGTGGAACAGGCGCCACGCGCGAAGCAGCTCGCGAGCGTCGGCCTCGATGCGGCGGGAATCGCGGCGCGTGTGAGAGAGATGCGACAAGGCGGAACGCGGAGCTCGCGGCTTCGCGCGGGCTGATGCGTCTCGGTGTAATAGGGCACACCGGGTACGACGATCTCCCGAAAATCCTCGGCGGACTTCTCGAGGCGGCACCCCAGCTCGGATTGGAACTGGAGTTCGAGCGTGGGCTGCATGAAGTCGCGCGCGGCGGCGCCCGCCTGGACGCCCCGGATGGCCTCGACGCACTGATCACGCTCGGTGGCGACGGAACGTTGCTGCGCGGAGCGAGATTCCTCGCCGGCAGGGCGGCTCCGATACTAGGCGTCAATCTCGGACGGCTCGGATTTCTGACGACGTGCGGCAGTGACGAGCTCGAGTCGGCGCTCAGACTGCTGGCGGCAGGCAACTTCGTTTCGGAGGCGAGAATGGCTCTCGCCGCGAGCGCCGTGGACGGGAATGGAGCCACCCGGCAGCAGTGGCTCGCACTCAACGACTTCGTTCTCCATAAGGGCGGCTTCGCCCGCGTGGTGCGGCTTGGCATTTCGGTGAACGGCGATTCCATCGGAACGTACGCGGCCGATGGCGTCATCGTGTCCACGCCGACGGGTTCTACTGCGTACAGTCTCTCGGCGGGGGGGCCAGTGGTGGTTCCGACTGTCGAGTCGATTGTCCTCACCGCCATATCGGCGCACACGCTTGCGGTGCGTCCACTGGTACTTCCCCCCGACGCAGAGATCGCTATCTCGACCGCCGACGGCTCGGAGGAGCTCCTCGTGACCGTGGACGGACAGGTCGGAACGAAACTGGTCGCGGGCGAGAAGCTGATGGTGCGGCGCGCGCCGAACCCGGTGCTGATCGTGCGCCTGCCCGGGACAAGCTTTTTCGAGCGCATGCGGGTGAAGCTCGGCTGGGGAGGACTGCCGGACAGGGACGAGCAGCGGCAGTGCTGACCGAGCTGCGGATAAGAAATTTTGCGATCATCGAGTCGCTCACGCTGCCGCTCGCAGGCGGCTTCAACGTTCTTTCAGGCGAGACCGGCGCCGGCAAATCCATTATTGTCGGGGCGCTCGGTTTCCTGCTCGGCGAGCGCGGGAGCTCTGACCTCATCAGGACCGGAACCGATAAAGCGACGGTCGAGGGAGTGTTCGAGCTGGGCGATTCACGCGCCGTCGCGAGTCTGATCGACGAGCGCGGGATTGACGCGGACGAAGGGAGAATCCTGCTAAAGCGCGAGATCTCTTCAAACGGCCGGGGACGCGCGTGGGCGAACGGATCACCGGTGACGGCTGCCGTGCTGGGCGAGATCGGGCGCGCACTCGTGAATCTTCACGGACAGCACGAGGCTCAGGCGCTGCTGGATGGTGAATCGCAGCGGCAGATACTCGATGCGTTTGGCGGATCGCTGCCGCAGGCGTCCGCCGTGCGGACCGCACACGCCGACCTTGCTGAGACGCGGCGCGAGATGGGAGCGCTGAAATCACGGCGCGCGGATGCGGAGCGGCGCTCGGATTATCTCCGCCACGCAGTTCGGGAGATCGAAGTCGCAATGCTGACTGCGGGCGAGGACACGCGGCTGGAGGACGAAGCCCGCGTACTCGAGAATGCGGACGAGTTGCGGACGCTGGCCGAGGGCGTAGGCGCTGCACTCTCCGCCGACGAAGGGGGTGTCATGGAGCGGCTCGCCTCCGTAAGCCGGACACTCGGGAGTGTGAAGAAGGTTGATCCGGCTGGGGCGCGGCTGCAGGAGCTCTTCGATACCGGGTACTACGCACTCGACGAGCTGACTCGGGCGGTAGAGGAGTATGCACGGTCAGTGGACCTCGATCCCGAGCGACTCATCGCGGTGCGCCGGCGGCGCGAGGCGATCTACTCGCTTGTCAAAAAGTATGGCCCCACGCTCGATGACGTGATCGAGATGGGACGGCGCTCGCGTGCGGAGCTCGATCTGATCGATTCGGCGTCGTTCGACCTCGCCCAGCTCGAGACGCGCGAACTTGCGGCGGCTGTTCGCCTCGAGGGGGAAGCGGCGCGGCTTTCAGCGATGCGCACTGTGGCAGCGAAGAAGCTGGCGAAGTCGGTGGACGGAATTCTTCCAGAGCTTGGCATGAACGGAGGAAAGTTCACAGTGAATCTCGAGCTGAGGCCGGTTCCCGACGAGGACGGAGCCGAGAGTATCGAGTTCCGCGTCGCGCTCAACGTCGGCCATGATGCGCGGCCGCTCGCGAGGGTTGCTTCGGGTGGGGAGCTGTCGCGCGTGATGCTCGCTCTGAAGACGATACTCGCGCGGGCGGATCAGGTGCCGACGCTCGTGTTCGATGAAGTGGACGCCGGCATTGGAGGAAAAGTCGGGCTGCAAGTGGGTGACACGCTGCGCAGGGTCGCGGAGCATCACCAGGTGTTCGCGATCTCGCATCTGCCGCAGATCGCGGCCCGCGCTCACAATCACATCGTAGTCGCCAAGGCGGCGAAGGGTGGGGTGACGACGGCCGATGTCTCGGTTCTCGAGGGGACGACGCGTATCGTCGAGATCGCGCGCATGCTGGGTGGTGATCCGGATAGCAAGGTTAGCCGCGCTCACGCGCGCGAGCTGCTCGAGACGGCGACGACTTCGTGATTCTCCCCCTGCCGGCGGTGCCGTGGCAGGTCACGGGGAACCACTGGGTGACGTTGCCGTGCATTCATCCGGGTGATGCGTCGATCCACGTGCTCGGCGTCATTCACGCCAGGTCGCGGTCGGCGATCGAGTTCGCCGGGAGCGCGGAGTTCGCGGGGGGGGGAGGTGCGCCGCTAGCTCGTCTCGCGGTGTCCATCGACGGCCGTCGAGAGACCCTTGGCGCGGAGGGTATTGCGTGGGAGCGCGAGGTTGGTTGGGTGCCGTCATTCAGTTGCCGTATCGGAGATCTCGCGCTTCGGGGGACCATCTGCGCGCCGCATGGAAAAAACGCCGACGTTGCGGGAGCCGTGATCGCGGTCGCGATCGAGAATCGCGGCGATGCAACGGCCAACGTTCGGCTTGGCCTCGAGGGTACGCTCGGCCACCGCCAGATGCGCGTCCGCACGGCGAGCGCTTTCACGGATGGGAACCGGATCGCTCGCGTCGAGGATTCGGTCGTTCTCGACGGGAACAGCGCGCCGGCTCATCTCGCACTCGCAATCGGGTCGGCCGAGGCGGCAGAGATCACGATTCGCGAAGATGCCGAACCGTCGTGGGAGGTCACGACGCAGGTGGTGATAGAACCGGGAAAGATTGTCGAGCAGGCGTTCCTGATCGCGGCAGGTCCGGAGCGCGATGGTGCGGTGGCAACTCTCGCGGTGATGCGCCGTCGCGGATGGCGCGCGCTCCTTGCTGCAACCCGCACATCGCTGCGGGAAATGGAGCCCGCGACTGGCGTCGCGGCAGCCGACCGGCTCATCGCGCGCAACCTGTTCTTCACGTATTTCTGCAGCGTCGCGCGCGCTCTCGATGACGCGCATGTGTACGTCGTGCGAAGCCGGCTCCCGTGGAATGGTCGCGGCGTGACAATTCGCGATTGGGAGGCGTTGATGTGGGTGTTGCCGGCGGTGCAGCTCGCCGATGCCGCGCTGGCGCGAGAAGTACTGCTTCGCGTGTGCGAGCTCCACGGTTATGCTCCCGGCGGCGGCGTACACTATCTGGACGGATCGCTGTTCGAGGCCGGGTTCTCGCTCGAGGGCGCGGCGGCGTATCCGATTGCGGTTGATTCGTACATCGTCCAGACCGGGGATGACAGAATCGTCGAGGAAGGGCTGCTCGCCGACTCGCTTTATGGCGCTCACGAGGACATCGAAGCGCGGCGGCATCCCACTTTGCCGCTGTATGCAACCGAGGTGAATCCCGACGGCGGAGTGCCGTCGCACGCCTACACGGCGCACGGCAACGCGATTGCAGCGCTGGCGTTCGAGGTGTTGCGAAGAACTCTCGACGAAAAGACGTCAGAGAAGGTCGAGGATGCAACCGTCGTGCGGGCTGCGCTGCTCCGTCATTTCGGCACCGATTCCGCGGGAGGGAAGCAGACGATCGCGAGTGCGTCCGATCTCGCTGGGAATGCATCGAGCGAAGACGAGCCGGCCGCGTCGTTGTACTGGCTTCCGTATTTCGATTTCATCGGCCGTGACGATTCGATCTATCGCCGCAGTGTGAAGCCGCTCGAGGCCGTCGCGCCGACCGAGCTTCTCGTTCGGTGCGCGCGGCTCATCGGACCGGCGAGCTCGGACGCGCTCGACTGGATGCGTCGCGCGCCGCTGGATGGTGGACGCGCCGCCGAGCGCGTGGATGCGGAAGGGCGCGCCACAGGAAACGGAGGGGATGCCGCGCTGTCCGGTCTCCTCGCGTATCTCGCGTGGTATTCAGTTCACGCGCTTGGCGCAAAGGCTTAGCGCTCGTAGCTTTGCGAAACTGGCTGCGATCGGCATTGCGGCCAGCGCTCGGGTGGCGAAACCGGTAGACGCGAGGGACTTAAAATCCCTTGGGCCAAAGCCCATGCGGGTTCGATCCCCGCCCCGAGCACATATCAGCAGGTCACACTCGAAGGGAGATACTGTCGAGGCCGCTGCAATCGACGTCGTCACAGTACTGGCGGCGTTGTAAGTGCGACGCCGAGCGTCCACCCCGCACCTTGGCCTGAATTAAGGAGCACGCCGCCGTAGCTGAGGTCCAGCTGGACCCTGCCCGGGCGTCCCCATGCCCGGACGCCGATCTGATATTCGGCATCGCTGCCCGCCGAATCAAAGATTTCGCCTACGACTACGAAGTATTTGCGCAGCGACACCTCCGCCCGGTTCGCCGTAGTCAGCCACTGGTGGTCGTTATCGTCTCCCCTCCGGTGGTCGTACACGGAGCCGATATTGGTGTGCAGCATCAGGCGTTCGCCGAAAAACGAGACGGTGACGGGGACATATGCATAGATGTTCGTACCGACACTCCGGATCCCCGACAGTCCAGGGTCCCGACCCGTGCCAAGAACCAGCCCGACCCCCCACCGGCGATTTGTCCTGGGGATGAGGACAGACTTGAGCTGCGCCACGTATTCAGGATGCCCGTCACCCTCGTCTTTCCAGACGGCGATCAGCCCAAAGGACATTTCCAGGTTTCGAAATGGCGTGCACACGGGTAGTGCCCATGACGAGCGTTGCCCATGCCACACCTGGATCTGGCACGCACGGAACTCTGTGATCGCGGCATCGTCCGTTATGTATTGCTGACCTGCCGACGCAGACGGTGAGGCGAGAACCACGAGCCCGGAAATGGCCAGACGCGCCCAAGCCTCCGGGAGTACACCGGGCTTGCTGAAGACTTTTCGCGTGCGAACTGCTAATCTCGACACGTCATAAGAGGCAGCAGACTGTATTGATCGGTCAGGGAGAAAAGGAATCCCTGAGCCAAACCCTCGCGCCGAACCGCGATTCGCATTACCGGCGGACACAATGGAGTTAGCGTAACGGGCTGGCAAGATGTGGCCGACGCCGCGCTTTCGCTGTAATTTTTCCTGCGCTCTTCCCGATAATCGAGAGGCCCGACAATGGCCAGGACTGCTGGGCAGAAAACGAAAGCGGCTAACGGCCCGACCACCGACCCGCCAGCCGAAAGCATCGACCAGGTCCGCGACCTCCTCTTCGGCGGCCAGATGCGCATGGTTGATGCGAGACTCCAGGGCCTCGAACAGCGAATGCAGAACGAGAACGCCGCGGTACGCGCGGAGCTCGACCGGCAAGTCGCGACACTGGATGATTCCATCAGAAAGGAGCTCGCGCGACACGCCGAGCGCCTCGCGAGCGAGCGCACGAAACGCGGCGAAGATCTGAAGGCGCTCGGCGCCGATCTCAAGGAGGCGCTGAAAAACCTCGAACGCCGTCATCAGAGTCTCGAAGAAACCGCCGGGCTCGCCGACGCGGAATTGCGCGATCACCTTCTCAAGCAGAGCGCCGCGTTTTCAGGCGAGCTCGCCCGGACGGCTGAACGACTGTCGGGAGAGCTCGATCGAATCGCTACCGAGCTTCAGTCCGAGAAGCTCGACTCGGCGGCGCTTGTCGCGGGGCTCACGGATCTGGCCGGAAAACTCGCCGGCGGCGGTCGTTCAGCCACCAGTTCATCCAGCAGTTCATCCGCACCTGCATCGGGCAAGCGAGCGTCGCGCGCCTGATCGGTAAATACGGACCCGATCCGTGACTTGCGAGCGACCGTGACGTTGGACCCGCACGAGAATGTCGCAAACGGCGAGAAGCCCGTAGCCGAATTTGCTGCTCTGCGGCGGCTGCTCGTCGGGCCCGAGCAGCGCCGGCTCCAGGAGCTATCCGAGGAGATCGAAGCCAGAGAGCTCACTGCGGCTGAGCTCGCCGACCACCTTCCCGAGGCAATCGCGCTCCGGGGAAGCCGCGACCGGCAACTTGGTCGCGCACTCGGACCCACGATAGAAACGGCGCTGCGCGAATCCATTCGCCGGAACCCGCGCGAAATGGCCACCGCCATCTTCCCGATATTGGGCCCAGCGATACGAAAAGCGATTGCCGAGGCGATGGCGGGGCTCGTGCGCTCGATCAACAACGCCGTCGATCAGAGTCTGTCCGTGAGAGGACTGAAGTGGCGCGTCGAGGCATGGCGCACAGGAGTGCCGTATCCCGACATCGTGATCAAGCACGCGCTCGTCTATCGAGTGGAACAGGTCTTTCTCGTGCATGCGGAGACTGGTTTGCTTCTCGAGCATGTGTCTGCACCCGATCTCAGCGTACCGGACGCGGACCTTATCTCGGGAATGCTCACCGCGATTCAGGATTTCGTGCGCGACTCCTTCCGTCCTGCAGAAGGTGCAATGCTGCGCACGTTCAGCGTTGGCGAGCACACGGTTCAAGTCGAAGCGGGACCTCAGGCGCTGCTGGCGATAGTAGTGCGCGGCCAGGCGCCCGATACACTCCTTCGGCGCCAGCAGGACACACTCGAGACAGTCCATCTCGAGTTCGCGAGCCAGCTCACCAATTTTTCAGGCGAGGCGTTGCCCTTCGAGCCGGCGCGGCCACTGCTCGAGGGTTGTCTGGAGACCGTGCTGACGACCACGCAGCCCGGCGCGCCCCGTCGCCTGAGGTGGCTGCGCTGGGCCGTGCCCCTTTTTCTGATCGTCGCGGTGATTGGCGGACTGTATGTGCGATCGGCGCTGCGGTGGGGCCGCGCGCTGGCTACGCTCAGGGCGGAGCCCGGCGTGGTCGTCGTGGATGCGTCGCGCGGATGGCGGCGCTGGAGCATCTCCGGAATGAAGGACCCAGTGGCCCGTGAGCCCAGCGCGGTTCTGGCAGCGGCGGGTCTCTCTTCCCGCGCGCTCTCCGGTACATGGGAATCGTATCTCTCGCTCGATTCGGCGATCGTGATAGCGCGGGCCACTCGGTCGCTCGGACTGACTTCGACAGCTGCCGTATCATTGCGCTCGGACACGCTGTTTGTCTCTGGCGTCGTGCCGTTAGAGGCGTTCGCACGCGCTCGCCAGGGCGGATTGCCGCCGGGCATTGCAGGGGTGGACCTCCGCTCGGCGAGTCCAGTACTGCCCGCCGCGCTCGAATCACTTCGGCAATCCATCGATGCAGAACTCGTGCAATTCGAACCGGGATCCTCGGAACTTCCTCAGGCCTCGATGACTCGATTAACAACGTTCGCTTCGCGGCTCCGTCAGCTCAACGACGGCGTGGCGGCGCTCGGCGCTTCAACCCGCCTCGTGCTTACCGGCCGTACCGATCCGACTGGCGCGGACGAAACGAACACCGCGCTTGCCCAGCGACGGGTTGATCGGGTAGCCGGTTTGCTTGCATTGTCCGGCGTCGACACATCGCGGCTAATCCTGGACGCCGTCGCCACCGCGAGGCCTCTGCCCGCGGACGATCCGGCCGAGCGCGCGAGGATCAATCGGAGCGTATCATTTGCGGTGACGGTGTCGGCCGATCATCGGACGGCCAGGGGGCAATGATGCTTCAGAAGAAGATCTGCATGGTGGGCGTGTTTGGCACTGGCAAGACATGCCTCGTGCAGCAGTACGTCCACTCAATCTTTTCGGTGAAGTACCTGAGTACTGTCGGGGTCAAGATCGACAAGAAGGAGGTGCAGGTTGGCGATCAGCCGGTAACCCTTATGCTCTGGGATCTCGAGGGCCGCGACAGCAACCGCGATGTCAACGGCAGTTACGTTCGCGGCGCCCATGGCCTCATCTACGTTGCTGACGGAACGCGCCGCGAGACGGTCGAGCAGCTGAGCGAAATCCAGGACATGGTAACAGGAGTAGTCGGCGAGATTCCATCAGTGATGGCGCTCAACAAGATCGACCTCACCGATGAATGGCAGCTCGGCTCGTCTGATGAGAACCCGCCTGGGCCCAACGGTGTGCATCGAATCAGGACCAGCGCGAAGACAGGGGAAGGGGTCGAAGCGACGTTTCAGTGGCTCGCCGAGGCAACGATGAGGAATCCAGTAACGTGACGATGCCTGCTGCCGCCGGACGCCCGATAACGGTCGACTGCTTCGGGCTCACGGACAAAGGTCATGTGCGAGAGTCGAACCAGGACAATTTCCTGATCGTCGCCATCCGCAGGGCGGTAGACGTTCGCCACTCAAGTCTTTCTGCGGAAGCACTGGCCAACAAATTCGGAGCCGCTGACGCGCACCTTTTCGTCGTTGCCGATGGTGTGGGAGGCGGTCCGGAAGGAGACCACGCGAGTGAAAGCGTTGTTGCGGCGCTGCTCGCCTACGTGGCGGGCGCAGCGGGGTGTTATCAGAAGCTCACGACATCCGGTGAGCATGAGCTGTTTGAGCGGCTCGAGCAAACCGTGAGAGAGGTGCACCAAAAGCTGATTTCCCATCCAGGCAGCCGGCGCAGCCAGGCGCCCGCAACGACCCTCACGATGGTGCTGCTCGCGTGGCCGCGCGCGTACTTCATTCACGTGGGAGATAGCCGGGCCTACGTCCGGCGCCGTGGCCGGCTTCAGCGTCTTACGCGCGACCAGACCGTTGGCGAGTACATGGTATCTCTTGGTGCGTGGACAGAAGAGCAGGCTGCCGGCTCGAGACCCGCCGCAACGCTCTCGAGCGCCGTCGGCGGACCGGACCTCTCTCCAGCGGTGGGACTCGTGGATCTCGAGCCAGGCGACAGCATCCTGCTCTGCACCGACGGACTGACCAGGCACCTCGAGGATGATCGCATTGCTGCGGTGCTCGATCAGCCCGACGGCGCCGAGAGCGTGACCCGCCAACTGGTGGATGAGGCGCTCACCGCCGGCGGCAGGGACAACGTGGCCGTGATCGTGGTGAGGGCGGTGGCGGCATGACCACGTTGCCCGTTGGCCGTTGCGTTCGAGTGAGAGTGTAACCGGAACAAACTGCACCGTTTCGACCTGCCTGCGGCGTTGTTGCGCCCGTGACCGCACGGAATGAATCCGATCATTCGTTACGAGACGTATGCTTGACAGACCCAGCAATTAGCCGGGCGTGGCCCATTGTATGCAATGCTCGACAGTGAGCAAGCCCAAACATTCCATTCGCAGGAGACGCTTATGAAGAGATGGATTTCCCGGCGCGAAGTACTCGTGCCAATCATCGCCCTTGGGGCCGTGGCTGCCGCAGTCACCGCCGGGTCAGTCATCGTGAGGGCCTCGGATCACCAGCAGACGGTCTTCACCGAGACAAACCAGCGGTTCGACATCACCGATGTGTACGCCTTTCCAGCCGCGACGGCGGGCCGTATCGCCCTCGTGCTGGCCACCGGGTCGCCGCTCACACCGGCTCAGACCCCGAGCCACGTTTTTGGCAACATCAGTGAGGAGCTGTATCAGATCAAGATCGATCGGACCGGAGATGCGGTCGAGGATCTGGTGTTCCAGATCAGCTTCACGGGCCCGAACAACGCGCAGATCGTCACCGTGCGCGGACCCGCCGTACCGGCCAGCACGGGGACGAGCAATACGCTGCTGGCAGCAGGCGGTCTTGTCGTCACCGGCCCGACGAACACAATCCTTGGCAGCCCGACCGAGATGCAGGTCTTCGCGGGTCCGCGCGACGATCCGTTCTGGATCGATCTCGAGCAGTTCTTCAGGATTATCCCCGATCGCAAGCCCGCGTTCGGACCCTTGTCGCAACTGCCGGATACACCCACGGCCAGCTCGTTCCGTCCGGTTGGCGAGGCAGTGGACTTTCTCAAGGGCATCAACGCGCAGGTCATCGTGATCGAGCTGCCGACCGCGATGCTGACCGGCGATGGCGTCCACGGTCACGCCTCCTTCCCGAGGTTCGGCGTCTGGGCGACAACCAGTCGCATTAACGCGGGTCTCCTCTAAAGCCACCTTCCCCGACATCACTAACAGGAGAGAATTGCATATGTTGAACATGAAGAACCGGGCCGGAGCGGCGGCGGTCGCGCTTGCTTTCGCGGCACTGGGATGCAACGAAGGCGGCAGTACGCAGAGCATCGCCAGCCCTGAGGGCGCCAGTCAGCTGCAACAGCAGGTCACCTACGTACAGGTCGAGGAACTCGGCAACCCACTCGTGAGCGAGGTTACGATCGTGAAGGCGAATCATGTCCTTTATGATGCGACCCAGCCGTACAACACGGCCACGTTCAGGCCGGAAACCGAGGCGTTCATCACGGGCGTCGCGGGAAGGCCACAATCGCTTGCGACGCTGCTCGGCAGCGTGCTTTACCCCGACATCCTGATCGTCGACACCAGCAAGAGTCCGGCGACCGCAGGCTGGCTCTCGTGGGCGCTCGCGGGAGGGTGGGGTGGGCGGAAGCTTCAGGACGACGTAGTCGATATCGGACTGACAGCGATCTTCAGCACGCTGCTCGCGACGGAGGGACATAGTTGCGCGCCGTTCCAGCTTCCCCTCTGTACCGACAATGTACCTTTCAATGACAAGCCGTTCCTGGGCGTCTTCCCATACGTGGCGGCGCCGCACGTCTAGAGGCGGTGTTGCAGGGTGTGGCATGATGAACGGGTACTGGTGGCGCCGGCTGATCTTTCAACTTGAGAGATCAGCCGGCGCAGTCACATCCGCTCGCATTTCGATATGAGTCGGTGGCGCTGGGGAGTCCTGCTCCTTGGTGTCGCGGTTGTCGTTGCGGCGGCGTGGTTCGGAAACCGCGCCCGCAGCGCGACGCAGCGAAATCGAGCAACGGCGGCGGCCGATTCTGCGGCAGCTGATGAGCATTCCCGGCGCGACCGGGACATCGTGTTCTACGAACGGCGTGCCGCCGCCGACCCGATCAGTGCAGGCGACCGCGCGCAACTCGCCGCTCTTTACCTCCGACGCGCACGCGAGGGCGGCGACTACGGCGACGTCCTGCGCGCCGAAGAGCTCGCGCGGGAATCGCTGACACTTCGATCAACGCACAACGCCGACGTAAACGCGACTCTCATATTGAGCCTGATGGAGCAGCACCGCTTCGCCGAGGCCCGCGACGTTGGCCGCAGGCTCGTGGCGGAGAATCCGTCGAACACGGGCTATCGCGCGCTCCTTGGCGAAGTCAGTCTCGAGGTCGGTGACTACGCGGGGGCACGTGCAGCGTTCGATTCACTGCCGCTCGATTCGCGCACGAGCTTCAACATCGCGCCACGGCTCGCGCGATGGCTCGAAATACTGGGAAACAATCGCGGTGCGCGGCGGATCCTTTATCGAGCAATGGCGGCCGCCGATTCGAGCCCCGACCTTTCGCGCGAGCAGGTGGCGTGGTTTCATCTTCGGGTTGGCGACATCGAGATGCGGAACGGTCGTCTGCGTGGCGCCGAAAGCGCGTTGAGGTCGGGGCGCGACGTGATGCCCCAGGACTACCGGCTGATGGCGGCGCAGGCGCGACTCGCGGCGTTGAAAGGCGATTGGCGGCGAGCGATCTCGCTGGGCGACAGCTCGATCGCGATCTCGCTCGATCCGGGTACACTCGGCTTGATTGGAGACGCGTACCTGGCGCTGGGAGACAGTGTCAAGGCGCGCGAGTACATGAAGACGATGGAGGTCGCGATTGCCGCGGAGCCCGGAGCGTACCATCGAGCCTCCGGTCTGCATCTTCTCGACCGCGGCGAACAGGTGGACGAGGTCGCGGCCAGGGCACGCGAAGAGATCGCGACACGCAAGGACATCTACGGCTTCGATCTGCTGGCGTGGGCGCTCCACAAGCAGGGCAGGCACCGCGAGGCGCTCCAGGCGATGACCCAGGCGCTTCGACTCGGCACGCGCGACGCGAGCCTCTTCTATCACGCGGGGATGATTCATCGCGCGCTCGGAAGCGACGCGAACGCGGCGACCTATCTGAAGGCTGCGCTCGACGTCAATCCGTTCTTCGACCCGCGACATCCGCGGACGGCACGAGCGGTACTCGATTCCCTCGAACGATAGCGGGTACCCACGGAGCCTCGCAACACAGTGCATGCCCCCCCAAGGCACGTCAAGGACTTTTCGTCACGATCAGGGAACAGGCTCTCGCCCGCCTTACCGGACTTCGCCGCGGAGCGCTGCATGCGCCCCCAGCGACCTCAAGTCAGACCCGCCTGGCTGGCCTGCGTTGTGCGACGAGGAGGTTCGACCCCGCGGCTGCCGCGGGGCGCGTACTCAACAAATGGAGCGTAGTCATGGATCGCGGACTCGATTTTCTGAAAAGCCAGGTCAACAACGCTGTAATGCAGCATCAGGCCTTCCTGCAGGCGCTGGAGGATCACGAAACCCAGGCAGAAGACAGCCGCTTTCGCGACCTCTGCAGCCGTCACATACCGAAGGTGCGCGAGCATCAGCGGATGCTGGAGGATTACCAGCAGGTGCTCGGGGCAGAAGCTGGCGCCGGCAAGAAGTTTCTTGGCTCAATGCTCGGCAAGGCCCGCGATCTCGCCGACGCGGCGCGCGAAAGCGACTTCCTGCGGCTGGTGGGCGACATAGTCATGTCAAGGCAGGCCGAAGATACGTTCAAGACCTTTCGCGACGGTGGCCGCGCCCTCGCCAACGCACAGCTCGCCGAACTCGGTGAAGTGGGCGAGCGTCACCATGACGAGTACAACCGCGAGGCCAACCGCCTCGTGCAGCAGATGTTCGTAGAGCACGTTCGCGGCGTCGAGCCGGGGCTTGCCGAGACAGCCAGCGACGCGCGTTCCTGAGCACCTGGTTCGTGGCTGACACGGCGAGCGCTCCAGGGCCCCGCCGTGTCGCCCGCACCTTCTTGCCGGTGTAACTTCACGCCATGACCGACGTGGTTGCTCTCGCCGCTGAGCTGCTGGCCATACCGTCACTGGCGCCAAGCGAAAGCGCGGTGGTGGAATTCGTCTCCCGGTGGCTGATTGCACGTGGCTGGAACGTGACGATTCAGGAAGTGACGAAGAACCGCGGCAACGTGTGGGCGTCGCGCGCTGGCCGCGGAGTCACTTTTTCCACGCACCTTGACACCGTGCCACCGCACATCCCTCCGCGACTCGAAGGAAACCGGCTTTACGGGCGCGGCGCATGCGACGCGAAGGGAATTGCCGCAGCGATGCTCGCCGCCGCTGACCGGCTCGCCGACGCCGGTGAGGAGCGCATCGACCTCCTTTTCGTAGTGGGCGAAGAGCAGGGCTCGGACGGCGCGCGCGCGGCGAACAATCTTTCGGCGACCAGCCGGTTCCTCGTCAACGGAGAGCCGACGGAGAGCAGTCTCGCGAGCGGCGCAAAGGGCTCATTGCGGGCAACCGTCCGCACACGGGGCCGCGAGGCTCATTCTGCATATCCTCACCTCGGCGAATCGGCCATTGAGCCGCTGCTTGCGCTGCTGCCGACGCTCAAGGATCTCCCGCTCCCCTCCGACGCCGTGCTCGGCGAAACGACCGTCAACGTCGGCACGATTCGCGGAGGCACCGCGGCCAACATTATTCCTGCGCACGCCGAAGCGGAGATGATGATCCGCCTCGTGAGCGATGTTGAGCCAATGAAGAAGATGATAGAGGACTGGGCTGCGGGTCGCGCGGAAGTTGAGTTCGGCTCATACATCCCGGCACAACATTTCCACACGGTGCCCGGCTTCGAGACAGCGCCCATGGCATATACGTCCGACATTCCATTGCTGACGCGCTGGGGAAAACCGCTCCTGTTCGGACCCGGGTCGATCCATGTGGCGCACACCCCTGACGAATACATAGCCGTCGATGAACTGCGCTCGAGCGTCGACGCATACGAGCGGATCGCCCGCCACCTCCTCTCCGCATGACCTCCGGATTACCTCGCGGCGGAAGGCGCTGGCGAGTCGCAATACTGGGCGCGACCGGAGCCGTCGGCCAGACGTTCATCCGGCTGCTTGCGAATCATCCGTGGTTCGATGTAGTGGAGGTTGCAGCATCCGAGCGCAGTGAAGGGAAGCGTTATGCGGATGCGGCCCGGTGGCTCGAAGGCGAGATGCCGCAACGCATCGCGGGAATGACAGTGCTTCCCACTGATGCCGGCCGTGTGACGGCGCCCATCGTTTTTTCCGCCCTCGATTCGTCTGTCGCCGGCGACGTCGAGAGAGCGTTCGCGGCAGCCGGCAAATTCGTGCTCAGCAACGCGAAGAATTTCCGGATGGAGGATGACGTGCCACTCGTGATTCCCGAGGTGAACGCAGGACATCTCGCGCTTCTCGACCGGCAACGTCGCGAGCGAGGGTGGAGCGGCGCAATCGTCACGAATGCAAACTGCGCCGCGACGGTCGCGGCAATGGCGCTGGCGCCGCTGCACGAGCGATTCGAGCTCGACACCCTGTTTCTGATGACGATGCAGGCTGTGTCGGGAGCCGGGTACCCCGGCGTCGCGTCTCTCGACATTCTCGGAAACGTGATTCCGTTCATCGCGGACGAGGAGCCGAAGCTCGAGCGGGAAATGTGCAAGCTGCTGGGCCGCTTCGATGACGGTGCGGTCACTCCTGCAGCGATGCGGGTGAGCGCACAGACAAACCGTGTGGCCGTCGAGCACGGCCACACAGTTTGCATCGCCGCATCGTTCCGTGACCGGCCGACCGCTTCGCTCGCGATCAATGCCCTTCGCGAATGGAAAGGCGCGGAAGAAACATGGAACCTTCCAAGCCGGCCGGAATTTCCCCTCACTGTCACCGAAGAAGTTAACAGGCCGCAACCGCGTCGAGACGTTGCCGCTGGAGGGGGCATGACAGTCACCGTCGGGCGCGTGCGGGACGATCCGGTGCTTCATCTCAGAATGGTGGCGCTGGGGCACAACACGATCCGTGGTGCGGCCGGCGGCTCGGTCATGAACGCCGAGCTGCTCGCCTCCACCGGCCGCCTTGGCGCCGCGTGATCGTCGTCAAGTTCGGCGGCACGTCCGTGGGCGATGCTGCCGCGATCGCGCGCGCGGCGGCGATCGTCACGAGCCGGCTGCCGCGCCGGCCAATCGTCGTGGTGTCGGCGCTCGGTGGCGCGACCAACGCTCTGCTCGCGGTGGGAGAACAGTCGGCGAAAGGTCACCTGATTGGTGCCCTTCGTGGCGTGGAGACCCTTCGCGAGCGGCATCTCCGCGAATGCGAGACACTGCTTGGAGGTACCGATGCCGCGGACGACGTTGCGGGCGAGCTGAGCGCGATGTTCGACGAGCTTGCGCATCTGGCGGAGGCGTTGTCGACACTGGGTCACGTTACGCCGCGCTCCCTGGACGCGATCGCTTCTTTCGGTGAGCAGCTATCCTCGAGTCTGGTGACGGCTTATTTCAAAGAGAGCGGTATCGATGCCGAGTACGTTGACGCCCGGGACGTCATGATCACCGATGACAGGTTCACCGAAGCCGAGCCGCTGAGTGAGGTGATCGCCGAGCGCGCGCGGGAGATCATCCAGCCACTCGTGCGTCAGGGGAAGGTTCCGGTGATGGGAGGCTTCATCGGTGCGACATCGGGCGGCATCACGACCACACTCGGGCGCGGCGGATCTGACTACAGCGCATCGCTTGTCGGCGCGGCACTCCACGCCGAATCCATAGAGATCTGGACCGACGTGGACGGAATGCTGACGGCCGATCCACGAGTTGTAGACGACGCACGGCTCATCGAGCAGATACGATTTGACGAGGCGTCGGAGCTCGCATCGTTCGGCGCCAAGGTCTTGCATCCCAACACGATCGCGCCCGCGGTTCGGCTCGGTATCCCGGTGTTCATTTACAACTCGCGTCGCCCCGAAGGCACGGGAACGAGGATCACCTTCGATGCGCCGCACCGGCCGGTCAGTGCGATTGCGGGCAAGAGCGGCGTTACCTTAGTGAAGGTGACCGCGCCGCGTATGCTCCTCGCGCACGGTTTCCTGAGGCGGGTGTTCGAGATCTTTGAGCGGCATGAAACATCGGTGGACGTCGTGGCGACGTCGGAGGTGTCGGTGTCGGTGACGATCGATGATCCCGGCCGGCTCGAGGAGTTGCTGCTGGATCTGCGCGCGCTTGGCGACGTCTCGATCGAACGGGATCGCGGAATCGTGGCGATCGTTGGAGCGGGCATTTGCGACACGGCGGGGGCGATGGGCCGGGCGCTGATGGCGCTCGGGAGCGTGCGGATCCACATGATGTCGCTCAGTGCGACTGGCATCAATCTCACGGTGATCGTGGACGGGGCGAGCGTCACACCCGCGATTCAGCGACTGCACACCGAATTCTTTGGAGGTGTCAACGCATGAGCACACCGGCGATCGCGGTCATCGGGGACGGGAAGATGGGACGCGCGATCGCCCAGCTTGTCCAGGAGCGCGGCTGGCATCTTACTGCAATGGTAGGAGCGGCGCAGAACCGCGACGGAGCAGGAATTACCCGGCGCGCACTCGGCGATCCCGACGTCGCGATCGAGTTCACAGAGCCACACGCGGCCGTACCGAACATCGTCGCCTGCGTACGCGAGGGCCTTCCCGTAGTGGTCGGGACGACCGGATGGTACGATTCCCTTGCGACGATAACGGCGGCTGCCCACGAAGCCGGAGCATCACTGCTCTGGGCGCCGAATTTCTCCATCGGCGTGACGCTGTTCGTCGAGCTCGCACACGAAGCAGCGCGGATCATGGCGAAGGTTCCCGAGTTCTCGGCTCACATGGTAGAGACGCATCATTCACTGAAGAAGGATGCTCCGTCCGGAACGGCCATGGCAATTTCCGGGGCGATGGAGGATTTGCTCGGCAGACCGCTGCCGGTTACCAGCGTGCGCACTGGGTCAGTGCCTGGGACGCACGAGATTCTCTTCGATGCACCATTCGAACAGATCAGCATGCGTCACGACGCGCGTGACAGGCGCGTATTCGCGGACGGGGCGTTGCGTGCGGCCGAGTGGCTCATCGGAAAAAAGGGAGTCTTCACCATGCGCGATGTGCTCGGTTTTGCCGGCGACGACCAGAGTGGGAGGTGGCGGTGATCCGGATGCCTTCAGATTCAAGGGCGAGGCCCCTGTTGCGCGGCTGCGGGACGGCTCTCGTCACACCGTTCACGCGCAGCGGTGAGATCGACGAGCCCGCGCTGCGCTCGCTCGTCGAGTGGCAGATCGAGGAAGGGATTCACTTCGTCGTTCCTTGCGGCTCGACCGGAGAGGCGGCGACGATGACCCTGGCCGAACACCGGCGCGTTGTCGAGATAACGGTCGAGCAGGTGAACGGGCGCTTGCCGGTGGCTGCGGGCGCTGGTTCCAACGACACGAAGAAGGCGATCTCCCTCTCAAAAGACATGCGAGCGGCGGGCGCGACGCATCTGCTGCATACGTCGCCGATGTACAACAAGCCGCCGCAGCGCGGGATTACAGCGCATTTCCGCGCGATCGCCGACGCCGTCGACCTTCCGCTCATCGTATACAACGTTCCAGGCCGCACGGGAAGCAACGTCGAGGCCGCAACTACACTCGGGCTGGCGGAGCACGAGAACATAACGGCGGTGAAGGAAGCGTCGGGCAGCCTCGGGCAAATCGCTGAGATAATCCGGAACAGACCGGAGAACTTTTCCGTGCTCTCGGGTGACGATGCCCTGACGGTCGCAGTGATGGCGGAAGGCGGCGACGGCGTGATATCGGTGACGTCGAATGTCATCCCGCGGCTGGCGGCCCGGCTGACCGAGCTCTTCGACGCTGGCGACGTTGCCGGTGTGCGGGAGATTTCCCGGAGCGTGGCTTTGTTTACCGCGGCGGCGTTCGTAGAATCGAACCCGATACCGACGAAGGCCGCTCTGGCGATGATGGGAAGGATCGAGAATGTGCTGCGGCTTCCTCTGGTGGCGATGAACGAATCGTACACTCTTCTGCTCCGCGAGGCTCTTCAGGCGGCGGGTGTCAAGGTGAGGTCAGCATGACAATTGATGCCGGATCATTGAGGTCGGCAGTCGAGCATGCCGTCGCGCGCGCATCTGAGGGCGGCGCCACGAATACGCGGTTGATCGTCGACGCGCTACTGGGCGCTCTCGAGCGCGGCGATGTGAGGGCCGCAAAACGCGGCGCCAATGGCGTGTGGAGCGCGGTCTCGTGGGTGAAACAGGGCATTCTTCTCGGATTTCAGGCTGGGGTTCTCGTCGACATGTCGCCGGCCGAGCCGCCGCGCGCAGACGGCAGGGAGGCTGTCGCGGGCATGCGGTTTTTCGACAAGGATACGTATCCTCTTCGGCGGCTGGAGCTCGACGATGGAATCCGTGTCGTGCCGGGCGGGTCGTCGATCCGGCGTGGTGCGTTCGTCGCACCCGGCGTCGTATGCATGCCTCCGATGTACATCAACGTCGGGGCTCATGTGGGCGCCGGAACGATGGTCGACTCGCACGCTCTCGTCGGCTCCTGCGCGCAGGTGGGAGAGCGGGTGCATTTGAGCGCCGCCGCGCAGATCGGCGGCGTGCTCGAGCCGGTGAACGCATCGCCTGTCGTCATCGAGGACGACGTGGTCGTAGGAGGCAACTGCGGCATCTACGAGGGTACTGTCGTACGGGCTCGCGCGGTGATCGCGGCCGGCGTCGTCCTCACCCGCGGCACGCCCGTGTTCGACCTCGTGCGCGAGACGATCCACCGCGGGAACGCCGAGAGGCCGCTGGAGATTCCGGAGGATGCAGTTGTCGTTCCGGGCGCGCGGCGAGTGACGTCTGCGTGGGGCGAGAGCCAGGGGCTCTCGATTCAGACCCCTGTCATCGTGAAGTACCGCGACGACAAAACCGACAATGCAACCGCGCTCGAGACCTGGCTGAGATGAAAGCGCGCGGAACGATCCGCGTGCCTGGCGACAAATCCATTTCACATCGAGCGCTGATTCTCGGGGCGCTTGCGCCGAGTGACTGCCGAATCCGCGGCATTCTCGAGTCGGACGACGTGCGGTCGACCGCGACCGTGCTCCGGGCGCTGGGCGCGGTTGTTCCGACGCTTTCGGATGACGTTGTGGTACGCGGGCACGGACTCAGCGGGCTCACCCGGTCTCACTCGCCGCTCCAATGCGGCAACAGCGGCACTACTGCCCGGCTGATGGCAGGCGTGGCGGCGGCTTCGCCGTTCATCTCGCGATTCGAGGGAGACTCGAGCTTGAGTCGCCGACCGATGGCCCGCGTCGCCGAGCCTTTGTCGGCAATGGGGGCGAAATTCGAGTTCGACCGCGGAGACGGACTGCCGATGACGGTGCACGGCGGCCGACTTTCCGGAATCGCCTGGGATACGCGAGCCGCGAGCGCGCAGACGAAAAGCGCAATCCTGCTTGCGGCGCTCGTCGGCGGCGTTCACGTCTCCGTGCGCGAGTCTCGGCGCTCACGCGACCATACCGAACGGCTGCTGCGCCACCTCGGCGTTCCAGTGACGAGCACCGACATTCGGATTCAGCTCAGTCCCGTAGAATCTCTGGATGCCTTCGACGTGACTATTCCGGGCGATCCATCTTCGGCCGCATACCTCCTCGCCTACGCGTCGCTGGCCCGTGTCGTCGTCGCGCTGCCGGGAGTGTGCGTGAATCCGACGCGCATGGGGTTTATCGAGGCGTTGAGAAGAATGGGCGCCGACATTCGATATGAGGACGCGGCCGCGAACGCTGGGGAGGACGTGGCGACTATCGTCAGCAGACCGGCGCGACTCGGCGGAATTCGGATCGGCGAAGCGGAGGTACCATCACTGATCGATGAGTTGCCGCTGCTCGCGTGTGTCGCGGCAGCCGCGAGGGTCGAGGTAGAGGTGTCGGGCGCAGCGGAGCTGCGGGTCAAGGAAAGCGATCGCATCGCCGCGGTCGTGTCGAACTTGCGGTCCGTTGGAGCGGACGCGGTGGAGATGCCCGACGGCTTTCGTGTGTCGGTCTCGTCATCGCGCACGCTCTCGGGGCGAATCGCGACACGCGGTGATCATCGGGTGGCAATGGCGTTCGGAGTTCTCGGAGCGCTGCCGGGAAACGAGATCGAGATTGACGATCGCGACTGTGTGAGTGTTTCGTACCCCGGGTTCTGGGAGGATCTCGACAGTCTCCGGAAAAATTGAAGCTCCGGCGCTTGAGCACGTGGCGATCGATGAAGCAACTATATTGGGCGGATGCCAGGACCCAGAATGGCCATCGCGATCGATGGTCCGGCAGCATCCGGAAAATCTTCGACCGCCAAGGCGATTGCCCGCGAGCTCGGCTTTCGTCATGTGGACTCGGGGGCGCTCTATCGGGCTGCGACCGCGGCTCGTGTGCGGCAGGGAGGGGATGCGGAGAGCTGGACAGAGGAGTCCGTTCTCGCGGCGGCCCGAATGGTGACCCTCGTGCCGACCGAGCTGGGCTTCACGCCGCTGCTCGACGGCGAGACCGCCGAGGACGAGATGCGAGGCGAAGAAGTGACTCGGCACGTTTCGCTGGTGGCGAGAATGCCGGCGATGCGCGAGTGGGTGAACGCGCAGGTGCGGAAGGCGGCGCACGAGCACGACGTCGTGGTTGACGGACGGGATATCGGAACCGTTGTGCTTCCGTCCGCGCGGCCGAAGATCTTTCTCGTCGCGTCGCCCGGTGAGCGTGCGAAGCGGCGTCTGCTCGAGCGCCATGCTGGCGCTCCGAGCGACGGCGAGATCGCCGAGGAAACTGGAAGGATCGTGCTGCGCGACGATATGGACGCGGCGCAGAGCGTTCGCGCCGCAGATGCGATTGTGATCGATACGACTCACCTCGCGCAGGCGGAGCAGATTGCGCGGATTGTCGCGCTCGTGCGGGCGGGCGGCTGGGAGGTTCAGTAACCAGCCTTTCCGCCGTGACATTTCTATCCGTGCTGGACACAATGTCCTTGCGCCAATTGAACTTGCATCGTTCATCGCCTATACTTGAAGGCTGCCCCGCAACGGGCCATTTCACCCTTTTCCCAGTATGATGCCCGACCTCGAAATCCCACCCACCCTTACCGGCACGGCGCTGACCGCGCGCGAGAAGCGCGACCTGCAAAAAGCGCAGCTGCGCCCGCTTGCCAACCTCCGCCCCGAACTCTACGACGAGGACGATTACTCGGCCGACGAGCTCGAATCCATGATGGCCATGTACAACGGCACTATGGCTTCGATCGAAGAAGGCGAAATAGTCAAATCGCGGGTGCTTGACATCCGCGACAACATGGTCGTGCTCGACATCGGCTTCAAATCCGAGGGCACCATTCCTCTCGAGGAGTTCAAGGATCTCCCCGACCTGAAGCCGGGCGATGAAGTAGAAGTGCTCCTCGAGCACCTCGAGGACATGGAAGGCTCTGTCGTCCTGTCCAAAAAGAAAGCCGACTTCATGCGCGTGTGGGAGCGCATCCGCGTCGCCTACGAGAGCGATCAGCCTGTCACCGGAACCCTGGTCAAGAAGATCAAGGGCGGTGTCGTCGTCGATCTCATGGGAGTCGACGCATTCCTCCCTGGCTCGCAGATCGCTCTTCGACGCGTCCCTAACGTCGACGAGCTCCTCGGCCAGTCGTTCGACTTCAAGATCATCAAGCTCAACAAGCGTCGGCGGAACATCGTCGTATCGCGGCGCGTGATTCTCGAGCAGGAAAGAGCCGGCAAGCGCGACAAGTTGATGAAGGATCTCCAGAAGGATCAGGTTCGAAAGGGCGTCGTCAAGAACATCACCGACTTCGGTGCATTCATCGACCTCGGCGGAGTAGACGGATTGCTCCACATCACTGACATGTCGTACGGCCGCATCCAGCACCCGTCGGAGATGGTTCAGATCGGGCAGGAGCTCGAGGTCAAGGTTCTCGATATCGACTGGGAGAGAGAGCGGATATCACTCGGCCTCAAGCAGCTCCAGAGCTACCCGTGGAAGGACGTCGCCGAGAAGTATCCGGTGGGCACGCGGGTGTCGGGGAAGGTTGTCTCGATCACCAACTACGGTGCGTTCATCGAGCTCGAGCCAGGCATCGAGGGCCTGGTGCACATCAGCGAGATGAGCTGGACTCGCAACGTCCGGCACCCGTCGAAGCTCGTTTCAATCGGGGAAGCGATCGAAGCGGTGGTGCTCAAGGTCGACCCGAACGAGGAAAAGATCTCGCTCGGCATGAAGCAGACTGAGCAGGATCCATGGATGATGCTGCCGCAGAAGTATCCGGTTGGCACTCGTCTCAATGGCAAGGTTCGCAACCTCACGAGCTTCGGTGCGTTCGTGGAGATCGAGCCCGGCATCGACGGTCTGATTCACATCTCCGACATGTCGTGGACCAAGCGCGTTCAGCATCCCTCGGAGGTCGTGAAGAAGGGAGACGCGGTGGACGTCGTGATTCTCAACATCGACGGCGACAACAAGCGCATCTCACTCGGCCTTAAGCAGGCGCAGGACGATCCATGGCTGAGGATTGGCGAGACCTACCCAGTCGGCACGGAGCTCGACGGCACGGTGGTTCGCTTGATGGACAAGGGCGTCGTTGTCGATATCGGCAACGACATCGAAGGCTTCGTTCCGGTGAGCCAGCTGAACTTCGGCAACCCGGTGGACAGCCCGGCCGACATCGCGTGGGAGACCATGAGGATCGGCGTGCGGGTGCTGGAGGTTGATCCCATCCAGCGCCGAATCGTGCTGGCGGTGACGAACATTCCTGACGGCCAGGAGCGTCCTGAAACGCCGAGCAAGGTGATTCCGATGGAGTCGGACGATTACAACATGACCGACCCGATTCCGCTTCCCCCCGTGTTCGACGAGGTCGAAGGATAGGCGCTCATTCCACAAGGTAGAAGCAGGGCAGCCGCGGCCCACTCAGAAATGAGTGGGCCGCTTCAGTGCGAGCCTGCGTACCTCGCGAGATGATTCTACCAGCCCCGCGAGAGCGGGAGAGAAAAGCGGTAGGCCCGCTCTTCATCCCGCCGTTCATGCGAATGGCGAGCTATTGTGCGGCGGTCACCGCAAAGCCGCTGATGTGCACGTCAAGGTTGTGGTTCACACGGATACCAGCGATCCCGGCCGTTCCGGAGTTCGGACCGCCTGGGTCCGCAACAGCGCGGGGCAGAGTGTGCACCTCGGTGCCGTTGACGCGGAAACTCACCTTGTCGGTGTCGAGCACAATCGCGAGCGAATTCGTCGCCTTGCCGCTCGCGTCGATTGCCTTGATCGCCGGGTGCGCGGTCCAGTCCACCATCTTGTGAATGACGGTGTCACTCGCGCGATGATTGATGAGGAACTTTCCGTCCTGCCTCACCAGGAAGTAGCCGTAGCTCTGGTTGGGCGCCTCCAGGTTGGTGCCGCCCATGAAGACGCCGTACCCTTCCGGGTGGGTTGAAGCCTTGGTCTGCGTAAACGTCGCCTGCACTGTGTAGTTCCCGCGGGCTGTGTTCGCGGGGTTCCAGTACGTCGCTGCCGGGCCGGCCGTGATGTGGAAGCCATCCCCCATGCCAATGAATTTCGTGTCGGCGAGAGTGCGGCCGGAGGCGGCGGCACGCGGATCGAGCCGTCCGGTCCACCCCGGTACTTTTATTCCCCCGTCGGCTATGACCTTATCGGGGTCGGCTGACGTGTTCGCCGCCGCGGTCGGCATCGGGGTTGCGGTCGAGGTAGTTGCCGGCACTGAGGCCTGCGGTGACGGGGCCGGGGCCGGGGCCTGCGGGTTCGGCGCCGCGCAGGCGGCAGTGGCGACGCTGAGTAGTGCGGCCGAAAGAAGCGGGTTACGCATTTGTCCTCCAGAGGACGGGCAGCATTTCTTGGGGTTGGGTGAGGGCTTTCATAATTAGCGCCCCGAATGGGCGCGCCGCCAGCGCCATCCTCCGCGATGGCCTCAGGGTTAACCTATGGAAGCTTTTTTTGCAATACCCTCAGCCGGTTCGCGCTCCCGAGTGCCAAAGCACCGCGAAGAAGTGACAGGTGCTTCCGGCCAGAACGAACAGGTGCCATACGGCATGCCCGTAACGAACGCGCTTGTCGGTAGCGTAGAACACGACGCCCGCCGTGTAGCAGAGCCCGCCGGCGACGAGCCACGCGACTCCCCTGGGTCCGACGTGCGTCATCAGCGGCTGAATCGCCAATGCGCCCAGCCAGCCCATTGCTATGTACAGCGCCGTCGAGAGCCATCGCCTTCCGAATCCGCGCGTCAACTTCAGCGCCATGCCGAGGAATGCCAGCGCCCATATCACGATGAGGAGGTACCTGGCCCACGTTGCGCGCAGCGGGCCGAGCGCGAACGGGGTGTAGGTCCCGGCAATCAGCAGGTAGATGGCCGAGTGGTCAATGACGCGAAAAATTCGCGTCGCGGCGGAAGCTGGAAATGAGTGGTAGATCGTGGACGCGCCGTACAGCAATACCAGCGAAATGCCGAAGACGAGCGCACCGACAACGTGCAGTGCATCGCCGCTCCCGGCGGCCGCGAGCGTCACTACCGGCAGCGCGATGAGGCTCGCGAGCAACCCAACTCCGTGCGTCACACTGTTGGCGATCGTTTCCCCGGGGCGCGCTGTCTGGCTTCTTTCCATCGGTTCGGATTCCATGCTCCTGTTCTGCACTGGTGATGCCCTGAACCTATCCGGGCAACTGAGGGCCGTGTATCAGAAGTCTATCCTCACGCGTCTGTTTGTGCCGGGACTGGAGAAAGCGGTGCGCCGGTGCATATCTGAGACTCGCCCACGAACAGGAGATTCGAACGTGAGCGCATCGGCTGCTGTCGCTGAACGGTCGTGCCGCGCGCGGGGATGAGCCAGGACTGCACGTCATCGAGAACGGCAAGATCGAAGCGCTCGCGGTGTCCTCGCGGTAACTTTTCCTCGATTGCGAGCCGGGCGCGCGCACGCCACGCACAGATTTCGCTTTTCAGGGAGAGACGCCGACGTGAAAAAAGTGCTTGCGATCGCTTCGGCTGTCGCATTGCTGGTAGCGATCGCGTGCGGCCGAGCCGGCGGGCTGGCGCCTGCGGCATCCATCGCAACGTCCCTGCCGACGTGGATCGCCGCGGGAGACTCTTTTTCCATCGCGCGCGCCGCACATGCCGAGTGCCCGCGCGCTCCGGTGCGATCGGCGTGCTACGAGAAGTTGATGGTCTCGATCGCCGACTCGGGGAAGGTCGGGCTCGCTATGGGAAGCCTCAACCGCCTTGGCGACCTGGACGAGGATGTTCGGCGCGACGGGCATGTATACGCACACGCGATCGGAATCGCCGCGGGCAAATCGGGCGGCGACGTGGCGTCTGCGTTCACGCCGTGCACCGAGACCTATCAATCGGGTTGTTATCACGGCGTCATCCAGGCCCGGTTATCCTCGATGGCCAGCGTCGGCTCGAAAGTAGCCAACGCTCTCTGCGAGCCGTTCCGTTCCAACCCGTCCGACCGATGGATCCGTTTTCAGTGCGTGCATGGGATGGGTCACGGATTGACGACGATGTACGAGCACGATTTACCCCGTGCGCTCGAGAGTTGCGACCTGCTCAGAGACCCTTGGGACCGGCATTCTTGCTACGGCGGCGCATTCATGGAGAACGTCGTCAACGTGACCCAGCCGCACCACCCGACGAAGGCACTTACGCGCACGGAGAAAACTTCGCGCGAACATCACGAGCACAGCGGTATCGCCCGCTACAAGGCAATCGATTCCACCGACGCGCTCTATCCATGCTCGGCGATGGCGAGCCGCTATCTCGAGTCATGCTACGAGATGCAGACCTCGGTGATCCTCTATCTCAACAAAGGCGACATAGGCGCCGCCGCGAAGACGTGCGACACCGCCCCGCTGGCGATGCGCCCAGTGTGCTACAGGAGCCTCGGGCGCGACATCAGCTCATACTCGGCTCAAAACCACGCCGAGGGGATCAGAATGTGTTCCCTGGGTACGGCGAGGTACCAACGCTGGTGCTTCATCGGCCTCGTCAAAAATCTCATCGATTTGAACGCGCGACCCGAAGACGGAATTGCGCTCTGCAGGAAGATCCCAGGTGCGCCGGAAAAGGCCACCTGCTATATGGCGGTTGGGGAACAGGTCACCGTTCTGAAAACGAGCGAGGACGATCGCCGCGCGTCTTGCCGCACTGCGGAGGAAGAGCACCGCCCCGCGTGCCTGTACGGTGCGGGGGTGATCAGGGAAGCCCCTGCCATTCTGGTCGAACGCCTGGATTCGCGGTAGCCCGATCGAATCCGGAGCCCGCGTGCTTTCACAATCAAGACTTTCACAACCACAAGTTGCGTGACCGCCTGAACGTTACGACCTTAGGGCGACCCCGGAGCGTGTCCCACCGGCGCCCCGAAAGTCCCCATACCTCGTGCCCGTTGATCCAATGAACGCATCCAAGCGAAAGCTGGTCTGGCCAGCGTTACTCATTTTCGTCGTGGCTCTTGTCGCTGGCAGCTATGCGATGGGGCGCAATAAGGTCAGCCCCATGGACATGCTGAGGCGAGCGATTGCGCCGGAGGATTCGAGTGCCGTCGCCGTGGCGATGCATAACCGCTGCGGGACGCTCGGGGGTGACGCCAAAACCAAATGCTATTCATCCGGGCTTGATTCAATGGCCACTCGGGGCGAAGTGCGGATGGCGATGGTCACGCTGGCCCGGCTGTCGGTGCTCGACGGCGACGCAGGCCGCAACGGACACGTGTTCGCACATGGGATCGGGATGGCAGCCGGGAGAGGCGGCGGCGACATCGCCAGGATGTTCTCCCAGTGCGACGAGAGCAACCAGTCGGGCTGCTATCACGGTGTTCTTCAGTCGTATCTCACAGCGGCGAAGAAACTCGGGCCCGCCGAAGTCAACGCTGCCTGCCAATCATTTCGAGGTCCGAAGGCTGATCGCTGGATACTGTTCCAGTGCGTTCACGGCATGGGGCACGGGTTGACGATGTACTATGGGCACGACGTGCCCCGGGCGTTGCAGGACTGTGATTACCTGACCGGTGGCTGGGACAAGCGATCGTGTTACGCCGGGGTGTTCATGGAGAACATCGTCAACGCCCAGATGCCAAAGAACATGTCCCACGGCGACGGACACGAAGGGATGCACATGGAAGGCGCGGCGCCGGGGCGCGTATCCAAATGGAAGGCCCTCGATAGCACCGATCTGCTCTACCCTTGCTCGATCATGAAGTCGCAGTACCTAGGGGCGTGCTATGAAATGCAAACCGCGGCAATTCTCTTCCTGAATCACGGCAACATCCAGGCGGCTGCAAAGACCTGCGATACGGCGCCAGCGGCGATGCGCCTCGTTTGCTATCAGAGCCTGGGGCGCGACATCAGTGCCTTCGCCCTTCAGGATCACGCCAAAGCCACCGAAATGTGCGCGCTGGGCACACCGAAATACCAGCCGTGGTGCTACTTCGGCTTGGTAAAGAGCTTCGTGAATATGAACGCCCGCGCCGACGATGGCCTGACGTACTGCAAAGGCCTCAAAGGCGAGGCGAACAAGCTGAAATGCTATGAAGCCGTTGGCGAGCAGATCGGCACGCTCCGAAACGAAAACACCGAGCGGGCAGCGCTTTGCGAGCCTTCCGAACCGGCCTATCGGCCCGCGTGTCTGTTTGGCGCCCGGGTGACGACCCTCCGGCCGCCAGGTCTGGACACGATCGATATCGCGGGGGCTCTGACACCCGGTTGACGTGAAGGTGCGTTGGCGGACACTCTCGGGAATTTCCGGTCTTGTAGCGGCGCTCGGCGTCAGCGTTGTTTACGCGTACTCGGGCTTCAGGCCGGCGATGCCTCATCTCCTGATCGCTGGTGTCGCCGCCATTGCCTTCTTTTTTCAACGGCCACCCCTATCCGTCCGATCGGCAGCACCCAGCCGTAGCGACATGCTCGCTGTCGCATTTCTGCTGCTTGCCATGGCGCCGCTCTACTGGTGGCGTTTGTACTCGACGCCGTGGCAGATAAACAGCGACGAAATCACGGTCATGCTCGTCGCCAAGCGGCTGATCGCCGCACCGGATACCGACCTCCTCGGCATTGGCTCCATTTTCGGATTTCCATCAGCCGTGTTCGTATTCGTTGGCCGGCTCGCTGAGGGTCTCGGAGGCATCGATCTCTACCACTCACGCCTCGTTCACAGCACGCTGGGCGTGGGCTGCGTCATACTGGCATACGGCCTCTTTCGTCAGTTCCTCGAACCGCTGCGGGCCGGCACGCTGGCCGTCATTCTTGGGGCTAACCACGCCCTGTTCGCGATAAGCCGGATGGCGATGCGGGAGAACACCGGCCTGTTTCTCGAGATTCTCGCGCTATGGCTCCTTGCGCGCGGGCTGCAGCGACGATCGAGAGCCGAAGTATTCCTCGGAGGGGCGACCACCGGCGTCGCATTCTACGCCTACTTCCCGGCCCGGATAGCGCTGGTGGTCGTGGTCGCTCTGCTCTTCAGTATTCCCCTACTCAATGCCAGGCGTGAAGTACTGAAGGTCATGGGCGGGTACACAGCGATTTTTCTGATCGGATGGGCGCTGGTAGCGGCGCCCGTTATGATCGCCAGCCGTGCGAATTCGACGCTGGCTTTCGCTTACACTCGCCAGCAGTTCCTCATCTTTCCGGAAGGGCGAAAGCTCGAGCAGGACTGGACCGGCGAAAAAACGCCAGCGGGCGCCTGGAAGGCGAACATCCGGAACGGCATGACCATGTTCAATTCACGGATGCACGATCAGGGATACATCTATCCGAACTACAAGCATGGATTCGTCGATCCGATTACGGGGATTCTGCTCTGGCTCGGATTCATCGTTGCAGGTGCACGGCTGCTGCGCAACCGAACTGAGCTCCTTTCCGACACGGAAAAGGGCGCAACTGCGCTCGGCGACCTGATTGCCCTGGTCGGATTCCTCACGATATACCTGTCTTCCGCTCTTGTCATCACGAAGGCGCCAAACTACACGAGGCTCCTCGTGGTGCTGCCTTTCGTGAGCTACCTGGCCGGCATTGCACTTTGGAAAATGGCGGACTGGCTGACACGCGGCCTGGCCGATGCTGTGGGGCGCGCCCGGCAGACGATGCGAGGAGCCGCAGTATGTACCGGGGTTGCCCTGGTTGCCCTGTGGAACATCAGCATTTTCAACGACTTCGTCGCCGTCGGTCGCGGCTCGGGGAATGACGTCGGCAGTACGGGACGATATGTGGAAGCCAGGAAGAATGCCGCGGGATACACGTGGGTGCTCGCGGCGGATAAGGCTAACCCATACTTCAGTTGGGGAGAGGTGTGGCAGTGGAGGGATTGGGTGGGATTTTTCGCCGGCCCTAATCAGAATATGCTCGTTTCTCCGCTGGCCGGGCTGTCATCGCTCAACGTGACCGGAGGCTTTACGGTCTTCATTACCAACGCTGCGTGGCAATCGGTGGAGGCCCAGTTCCGACTGCGGCATCCGCTGTACGAGGTGAGCTGGCTTACGCCGGATTCACGGCTGCTGGCGGTCGACGTCCGCGGGCCAAGATAGCCACCGGGATAACCGATGCGAGAGTCATTCTTCGCGACACACGCGGCGATGGAGGATGCTCATTGGTGGTTCCTGGCAAGGCGCGACATTCTGGAAGTCATCCTCGCCGAGTGCGCGCGACGTGGATCGACGGGTACCGTGCTCGACATCGGCTGTGGAACGGGGGGCAACACCGCGCGTTTTGCGCTGCGCCATCGGGCCATCGGCGTGGAGCCATCACCCGAAGCGGTGAGACTTGCCCGCCAGCGGTTTCCTTCTCTCACGTTCGTCGAGGGATACGCGCCTGATGTGGTTCTCCGCGAAGCTTCGCTGGCCGATGTCTTCGTTCTTACCGACGTTTTGGAGCATGTCGAGAAAGACATTGCGCTGGTACGAAGGCTGGTTGAAGTCGCGAAGCCAGGAGCGTTTTTCATTGTCACCGTTCCGGCGAACGAGAAACTCTGGACTGAACATGACGTGTCGCACGGGCATTATCGTCGTTACTCGAAGGAATCCTTCACAACCCTGTGGGCAGGGGCTGGGGTTGAAACGACGCTGATGTCTTTCTTCAACACGAGATTGCTGCCCCTGGTTTACGTCGTTCGGCAGTGGGAGCGATGGAAGGGCAAAGCATCGGGTGAGGCCGGCACCGACCTCAGCCTGCCCCGGCGGCCGCTCAATTCCCTCCTTCGCAAGATCTTCGCGGGGGAGTCCGCGGCGCTGCGCCGCCAGTTCGGGAAGCCCGGGTTCGCATATCGAAATGGTGTCAGTCTGATCGGTGTATTCCAGAAGCACCATAGAGAACGTGCTCGAGCTCATTCGCCGGATGACTAGCCCCACGTCGTTGTTCCATGCAAGCTTCTCCTCCGCCAGATACCCTCGTGCCCGATCTTTTTTCCACGACAGACACGCATGCTCAGTGTTGTGATCCCAGCGTTCAATGAGGCTGCACGACTGCCCGCCACCCTCAGGATGACGCTCGACTATTTCCGAAGCACCGGCGCCGATTTTGAGGTCATTGTCGTTGACGATGGGAGCAGCGACGACACTGCGGAGAGAGTACGCGAAATCTCTGTTCATTCGAGTCAGGTCCGCCTGATTCGGCTCCCGCAGAATTTCGGAAAGGGCTTTGCCGTCCGCAGCGGCATCATAAACGCGGAAGGCCAGCGGGTGCTGTTCATGGATGCGGATGGAGCCACTCCGCTCACTGAATTGGCCGTACTCGAAGCTGCCATGAACGAAACGGCGGCGGAAATCGTGATTGGCTCGCGCTCGCACCTGCCTGGCAGCGAGACCGTCGTCGAGGCCCGCTGGTTCCGGCACGTCGCGGGCCGGACGTTTCACCAGTTTGTCCGGCTATTGGGAGTGTCGGGGATCTCCGACACTCAGTGCGGTTTCAAGCTGTTTTCGCGCGAGGCCGCGATCGCAATCGCAGTCCGGATGAAGATGCGAGGCTTCAGCTTCGACGTGGAAATGCTCAGAATCGGGCGGGAGCTGGGGTATTCGATCCGTGAGGTGCCGGTGAACTGGACGCACATGGCAGGCTCGAAGGTCAATGTGGTTCGAGATGGCATGCTCATGGTAGCCGACCTTATCCGTATCCGACAGAACTCTCTGCGGGGAGCGTACCAGCCTGGCCGCATATCGACACCGAGCATCGAGAGCCCGCCGGTTCACGCTGAAGCCCGGGAGTGATGCACCCAGGCTTTGAGGCCGCCGTGCCGTCGCGGCAGGCCTATCCAGCTCCGCTGTCGCTTTCGTCCGGCGCGCTCGATCGCGGGGTCAGCAGTCGCTGGGTGAATCGTTGAGCGTCATCCAGTCGCCTTATCTCGTTAGCGGCCGCAACTGCACTCTGTTCGAGCTCGTCGACCCGCGCCATGAGGTCGGAAATCTGCTTGTCGGAGGCCCCGATGGGTTGGCGTCTGCTCTGGAGATAGACTCCCGCGCCGACCCCCATCACTACGACGAAGACCAGTAGCAGGACGAATAGCAGGCTCAACATTGGACGGTGTAATTTCCCCGGATGGTATTCTTCGGGTTCCAATAGATCGCGGCCAGCCCAGCCGTCACATGAATTCCGCGGCCCATCGCGTAGAACTTCGTGTCGGCCAGCGTGCGGCCGGCAGCCGCCGGACAGGGATCAAGGCGGCCGGTCCAGCCCTCGACCTTTACCCCGCCGTCAGCCACGATCTTGTCGGGATCCTGGCCTGGCCGGATAGCGTCGTTACACCAAGGCAGAGCAGGGCAGCGGAAAGAATCGAGATTCGCATTTGTCTCCAGCGGGACTTCAAGAATGAGGGTGGGTCGAAGCATTCAACATAGTGTATGGTAGCGGGGCAAACATGCGTCAATTGCGGGCGTATTTCCAGTTATAGGCCCCGATTCCGTGGCGGATGGGGAAGGGCGGGATTCTTGCTTGGAAAGCGTGGGACAGCGAATGCTGAAAAAGACCGAAGGAGGAGCGCATGCGGTGGACGCCAGGCGGTAGAAGCAAGAATCTGGAGGACCGCCGGTCAGGCGGCGGCCTTGGGCGTGGTCTCGGCATCGGTGGAACGGTGGTCGTTCTCGCTCTCAGCCTCATAACCGGCCGAAATCTCTTTAGTGACCTGGGTGTCGAGCCCGGAATCGGCGGCGCGGGTGCGCCGATGTCTGCCCAGGACTCGGCGAAACAGGAAACGCAGGTGCAGTTCGTGTCGTTCGTTCTCGACGACGCGGAGACTACGTGGTCGCGCATTCTAGCCGCGAACAATGCGACGTTCCAGGCTCCGAAGCTCGTGCTGTTCAGAAACTCGACTCAGTCTGCATGCGGCGTTGGCCAGTCCGCGATGGGCCCGTTCTATTGCCCGCTCGACCAGAAGCTCTACATAGATCTTGGCTTCTACGACGAGCTCAGCTCGCGCTACGGGGCATCCGGCGATTTCGCCCAGGCGTACGTACTTGCGCACGAGATCGGTCATCACGTCCAGCACCTCGTCGGAACGGATGCCGAGATGCGCCAGGCCCAGCAGTCCAATCCCGGACAGGCGAACGAGCTTTCAGTGAGGCTCGAGCTTCAGGCGGACTGCTATGCGGGCGTATGGGCGCACTCCACTCAAAAGAGAAATCTTCTTTCGGAGGGAGATGTCGAAGAAGCGCTCACCGCTGCGTCGGCTGTTGGCGACGACAGAATTCAGGAGCGTACAACGGGTCGTGTGAATGTGGACGCATTCACCCACGGATCGGCGGCGCAGCGGACGCAGTGGTTCCGGCGCGGATTTCAGTCGGGCGATCCGCGGCAGTGCGACACGTTCAGAGGATAGAAACCTACGAACTACGGAAAATAGAACTACCAGGCCTCCGGCCGCCGGCTCGGTAGTGCGCTGCCGGCCGCCGGCTCAAACGGAACGACGGGTCCCGGCTAGGACTGTACCGGCCCGATGAGAATCCCGACAATCGCGTATCCCGTGCCGATAAGCGCGGTGGTACCGATCGCGGCGATGAACCACTGTCCGATCACCATTGCCAGTCGCTGTGCGGAAGGGAGGGAATCTCCGCGCCAAGCCAGGTAATGCGCCGATAGCCCCCAGGCGCCGAGTGACGCGCCCGCCACAAAAGGAAACGCGACTTCCCACCAGCCCGGTCGCATCACTATCACAGCGGTTAGCACAACGACTCCGGTTATCGTCGCCGCCCACAACGCACCGTCCGATAGCTCGCGCGCCCTCGCCGAGAGCACCTCGTAAAGGCCGGGTGGCTCCTCATTCTCCTGCCTCGCAGGGCTCGGTTGTGCGATCATCATAGCTCCGGAAAAAAATCAGGGAAACTGGGGCTGCCTCAACTCGACGGCGTCCTTTGATGACGGCGCGATCGCGCGAACTCCTCCTTCGGTGAAGAGCCGCGTGAGGAACCGCTGGCCCTCGCCGATCCGCTCGACCTCCACCGCTGTCGACTCGACTGCCTGCTCAACTCGTATGAGTCGTTCACCGAGTTCTTTGGGAATGTTCGTTACAATGGTTGAGCTGCGCCGCCATATCCTGCGGGCGTAGGCGATAGTGAGCGGAAGCAAAACCACCACCATGAAGATGCCGCTCAGCACGAAGACTTCCTCGGGCGGTCCCGAGCGAACCTCCGGTGGCCGCTCCACGATCGCACCAGGTATCGCCGCGGCGCGCGATACCTGAATATCGCTCATCGCGATCTGCTTGTCGACGTCGGCGATCCGCTGGTCAATATCCGCGATGCGTTGTTCCAGGCCGCTGCGGTTGGTCCCGGAGACAGAAGCGTCTGAGAGACGCGACGACAGGACGCTGCGCCGGCTCTCGAGCGATTCCATTTGATCCTGGAGCACTTCCCTTTGCGCTTGCGCCGCCTCATACATTTGCGCCGCCGTCGGTGCCGCACGCGCCTCGGCGGCCGGTCCAGCCGGGGCGATTGCAGGAACGGGCGACACCTCGGGAATCTGCGGCTGCATCAGGAATTCCTCAAAGACGGCGGTTCGCTAATATGCACAACGCCTCTCTCGACGCGATACGCGCCAGTCTATTTGCGGTTATTGAGGTCCACGAAGCGAAGCTGGCTGAGTAGATGCTCGAGGTGGTGTCTCCCGAGCCGGGACCAGACATTGTAGAGGCACTGCTGGCCGCGAACCTCGAGGTACGCCAACTCGTTCGGTCCAGTGCCGCCTTCGGGGCCGTACCCCACATTGCTGCCGTCGGCCCACCGCAGATCATATGGCCATTTCCAGGAACCACGATCGGCGGCCTTAGTGGCTGTACCCGCCACGCCGAAGGCGCTTCGAGTCTCACCCTTGTCGTAGGCAACGGCCCAGCCACCGCTGAATGTCGCCGCGCGCGGAGTCGCGCCCATTCCGGCGCCAAGAGCAGCAGGCGCGAGCAGCGCACATGTGATTCGATTGTCGGCCTTCCCCCATTCAATGACATAGACCGCGGGAATGCTGCCGCGCGAAAGGGTTGGGTTTCTCCACGGCGCCGGGTTAACAGGTTCGGACTCGTTCGTTGCGGCTCTTTTCCTGGCGGCGGGCGCACAGGCGCTGAACGACACGAGTGTGAAGAGCGCTCCACCCGCAATCAGGATGATGCTCCGATGCGTCATTCTCACAATGTATCAAGACCGAATTTCGCGATAAGCCTTACTTTGGTCTCGAGAATCCATCGCAGCTCTGCCACGCGCCCGGTCCGGCCGCGGCGCGTAACCGCTCCGCTTCCGCCGTTGCTCCCAGTTCGGCAAGCGCACAGGCCCGGTAGCCGGTTGAAGATCTGTCCCGTGAGTCGAGGCTCATGGATAGCGCGAGGTACCGGTCGGCTTCGACGAGGTCCGCGTTCGACTCGATCTCGCCGGCCGGGAGGCGATGCGATCGCTGCGCTCGCGTGAGGTAATAGACACCGAGCTCGCGGTGCGCTATCGCGCTCTCGGGATCACGCGCCACAGCTGTTTTCAGATGCTCCCCCGCCTTCTCGAGATCACCGGCATCCATGCTCATGCGCGCGAGATATAGCAGGGCGACGGCCGAGCGCGGATACGAGCTCGCTGCCTTGCGATTCGGACACACATCACGCACGATTCGTGCGCCTCCAGGCCGGTAAGATCGTACCTGGACTGCGCCCGCGCTACGACAGCGCTACGTGCGTAGAGGCGCTCGAGCAACGCGCGTGATAGAAACCTGCAAGTGCGACACGTCCCCGCATAAGTGCCACGATATGCCAGCATGGAAAGACGCTACCAAGACTGTCAGAGACGATTCGATCGGCGCGCGGATTGTCGATCGCCAGCCGCTCCTCTATTACCACGGTGCGGACAAAACTCTCGACCGCCCGGCACATGTTCGCGCGGGCTCGGGTCTCGCGTGGACGCCCGGGGGAATCGCGGTGGTACAGGACGACGCGAACTTCATCGCCCTCGTTGATCCAGTGAGTGGGATGGTGCACTCCACCGTGCTGCCGGCGGGGGAGGGAGGATTGCGGCAGTTCGACGATATCCGGGGGAATAAGCACGACAAGCTCGATCTCGAGGCATGCGTTGCCGCCAGAAATGGCTCGGGAGTGATACTCGTGGCTTTTGGCTCGGGCTCGACGATGCGTCGCGAGCGTGTCGCGATCGTAACCGGCTGGGATAGTCCACGAAACACCGCTTCTGTTACCCCTGCGCCGGCGCTGTACGAAGCGCTGCGCCGTGTCCCGGAGCTTGCAGGCAGCCAGCTCAACGTCGAGGGCGCCGCAATCACCGGCGACGACATTCGCTTCTTCCTGCGGGGAAATGGTGCGACGCTGGACGGAGTGCGGCCTTTCAACGGCACATGCGACATGAATTGGCGCGTGCTCCTCTCGTACCTGCTTTCGCCTCACGGAGAGCACTCGCTCACCGCCCGAAACGCGGTGCGATACGACCTCGGCAATCTGGACGGGGTGCCGCTTGGATTCACAGACGCCACCGAGTGGCAGAACAAACTGCTCTATTCGGCGGTTGCGGAGGACACTGCTGATGCCGTGCTTGACGGTCGCGTGACTGGCTCGGTGATAGGCGTACTCGAGAGTCGCGGGGCTCCACGCTGGGCTCCGGTAACAGATTCAGCGGGAAACCTTTTCTGCGCGAAGGTAGAGGGACTCGTGCCGGAGCCTCGCAGCGCAACCAGGCTCTACGCCGTCGTCGATTCCGACAATCCGCATGCGCCGTCCGAGCTTTGCACGGTTGAGCTCCTGGGGCGATGGAAGAGCGACTGACTACCGGTCGAGAAGATACTCTACAGTGGTTACCACCCGGACGTTTTTCACGACCTGGCTCGCTTCGGTGATTCCCTGCGCCTGATCGCGCGGCAGAATCTCGAAAACGCCCTGGTTCGCCCGCCGAATCCCGCCGAGGTCGCTTTGTGCGTCGCGGGCGAACTGTTGCGCCGCTTCGCGTGCTCGTGCCGTCGCCTCCGCGATCATTTCCGGCTTCAGCTTATTGAGTCCGGTAAAGATGAATGTCGGGCCGCCGTTTCCGTATTCGCCACCCGATGACAGAACGACGCCGGCACTAACCAGCTCAGCGACCCGCTGGCTCGCCGCCAGTACCAGATCCGGGCGGGTTGAACGAACGACGATCGTTTGATGGATCACGTACCGGCTGCTGACGTTCTGTGCCGCGCCGTACTGGTTCGTGAAGGCGTCCTGAACCGAAAAATCCTGAAGCTCCGATTGCAGCGTATCGATTCGCTGGTTTGCCAGGAACTGCCTGGTTCTGGCGACATTGGCCTGGAGCTGGGCATGCGCCCGGGAGAGATCGTTGTCGGCGGCGACGAGCCGCAATGGCCAGATGGCGAGATCGGCGCGCGCCTCTCGCTCGGAAATGCCCTTCACGGTGACGAAGCGATCGGAATCACGCACTCGCGCGATTCCGTTGCCGGCGAGAAAACCTCCGATGGCGATTCCGGCGGCGATCATCAGGGGACCGCCCAGGGCGCGATCAAAAGTCATCGCGCGCTTACCATCTCGATCCTGAATACGAGTATCGCGTTCCCGGGGATCGGACCGAAGCCGCTGGCTCCGTATCCCATTCGTGGCGGAATCACGAGTTGGCGGACGCCAGCAACGGGCCGCGCAGGCTGAGGATACGAATCATGGATATGAGATTGGTGAGAGGTAGGAAATGAAGCTACCACAGTGCAGCAGATACGGGCACTTCCGCGTAATCAATGATGACGGCGTTTTCACACACGCTGCAAAGCTCCCGTTACGACCAGGTGCGTTTTCCTGTGATCGTGTTGAAGAACGCCCCTGGCCGCCGAACACGGTCGGTTGAAAGTGACCCAATACGAGTGTGGAGGACTGATGTCTTTTGGCAAGTGTGATGTGAGATTGGCCGTCACGATAGCGGCGGCACTGATGGGAAGCGTGAGCGCGTGTTTTCGCGGCGATGCTGATGCAGGATTCATCCGCGCGGCAGAAGCATCGCAGGTCGGTTCGCTCGCCCGGGCTAATTCGATCCCGGTCGATGTAGAGACCGCGGCTGCCCTACGATACGAAGTCGCGCCAACTGGCAATGAGGTCCGCTACCGAATCCGCGAGCAGCTCGCCCGAATCCCGCTTCCGAACGATGCGATCGGCAGGACCGGACAGATCACTGGCGGGATTTCGGTGGCCACCGATGGAGCCATCGTGGTCGCCGAATCGAAATTCGTAGTCGGTACCGGTTCGCTCGCAAGCGACAGCGACCGGCGTGACGGCTTCGTCAAGCGGAGAGTTCTCGAGACAGATCAGTTTCCAACGGTCGAATTCGTCCCCAGTGGAGCGAGAGGCCTTCCGCGCGGCTTGCCGACCACCGGGACGCACGGGTTCGAGCTGATTGGGAACCTTACCGTTCGTGGAGTAACCCGGCCGACACGCTGGCGAGTGAACGCGACAGTTGCCGGGGGATCGGTGAAGGGGAGGGCGTCTACCGCGTTCACCTTTGCCGATTTCAACATCGCGCAACCTCGCGTGCCGGTGGTTCTGAGCGTCGCCGACACGATCAGGCTCGAGTACGACTTCAGCCTCGTTGCGAAGCGTTGAGCGTCAGGCCGTTGCGGGAAGGCCCAGCACGACGCGGTAGGCCTGTAGGTCGTCGCGCGAGAACCCGTCGTAGCAGCCCCAGAGGTACAGCCGGAACTTCCTGAATTGCGCGAGGCCCCAGCGCCGCTCGACCTCGGCCCGCGCACGGTCGAAACGGTCGGCCCAGTGCCACGCGGTAAGCGCGTAGCTGTGACGGTCGTCGTGAACGGACTCCAGCCTGAAAGGTGACGCAGCGACTGCCCTCAGATAATCGTGCAGGCACATCAGCGACCCGTTGCCGGGATAGATGTGCTTGAGCAGGAAGCTCGACCCCTCATATTTCCTGCGCTTTGCGCTGGCGTCGAGGTAAACCTTGCCACCTGGTTTGAGCAGCGAACGGTATTTCGCGAGGGACCGATCGTAGTCGGGCAGATGCTCGGTGACGCCAAGAATCACGATCGCGTCATATTTCTCATCGGGACGATGATCGTAGAGGTGCTCGCGCCTCACCTCGCACGGCAGTTGCTCACGGTGAACGAGATCGTTGAGATACTTCTCGGACGCCCTGGAGATCGTCAGCGACGTCACGTGCATTCCCTTGCGGCCCGCGTATTGTGTGAATGCGCCCCAGCCGGCGCCGATGTCCAGAATCCGGTCGCCGGGCTTCGCGTTCACGGCATTCAGAGAGAAGTCGAGCTTCCTCGTGATCGCATCCTCGAGCGACTCGTCGTCGCTCTCGAAGATCGCCTGCGAATAACACCGATGCCGCGTGTCGAGAAAGCTCAAAAAGAAATCCGCCTCGATGTCGTAGTGGTGGGATATCCACATCGCGTCACTCTTCGTCTGTCCCGATATTTTCGGCTGGAGGAAATGCCACGCCCTCAGCAGGGGATGCGAGTCGATGAAGAAATTCCGGTGCGCGAGAAGGGTCTCGAGGTTGCCGATCACGTCCAGCCGGCCGGCGAGATAGGACTCGGCAATAACGAGGCGGTCGAGGCTTCGCAGCGCCCTGAGCGCGTGGGCGTCGAGCGCAGCAAGAGTGAACAGGGGCTCGCCACTGCCGAACAGATGCTGTGCGCCATCGGGGCCGCTGATGGCGAAAGGCGGACCACCGGCGGAGCCGAAGTAAGCCGAGTAGCGCCTCTCGAATGCCGTGACGACGCTGCCCAGTGCGGAACCCATCGGCTGTTCCTCCGCAGACTGAATACGTTTCGCCGCTCGCTGCCCAACGCCCGCACCAGCAAGGGGCCGCAGCCTCCGCGGCGACCCTAATCTAAGCCCCTATACCGCGTCCGAAAGAGACGTGAAGTTGAAATCCCTGACTCGCAGGCTCGGCATGATCTGACCGGCAGATGTCCGCTCGGCCCGTCCGATCTCGTCGATCTTGTTGAGCATGAAGAGGGGGCTTTCGTTCCACCGGAAATTCTTGAGACTCCGCGTGACTTTGCCATTCTCGATGAGGAAGGTACCATCGCGAGTGAGGCCGGTCAGCATCACGGTTCGCTGGTCGAGCGAGCGGATGTAGAAGAAGTGCGTAACGAGGACGCCCCGTTGGGTGCCGGCAATGAGATCGTCGGTGGCCTTCGTGCCGCCCACCATCTTGAGTCCGCCCGGCAGGCCCCCGCCGAATCCACCGCCACCGCCGCCGCGCCCCCACCTCCGCCGCCCGTGGGCTGCGCTCCCTGCCGCTGAGCCCAGTAGCGCGAGTAGGTGAGGTTTTTCAGGTTGCCGTCCTCGATCCACACCCGCCGCTGAAGCGGCAGCCCCTCGCCATCGAAGGGCTGCGCGAGCAGGTCAGCGTCCCATGGATCCGAGTAAAGCGTTACTCTCGGATCGGCGATCTTCTGGCCGAGCTTGGTTCCACCGCCGCGAACCGAAAACGGCCCGCGTCCTTCTTGCGCCGCCCGCGCATTGAACGCCCCGCCGAGCTGGGGAATCAGGTCGGCCACCGCTTGGGGCTCGAGCACTACCGTGTACATGCCGGGCTCGATGCCCTGCGGGTTTCGCGATGCCACCGCTTTCCGCGCGGCGCGTGCGCCAAGTGCCGCGGCGTCGATCGAAGCCCAGTCGCGGGCGCCGGCAGAAGCCCATCCGGATCCGGTTCCATCCGGCGTCCGCACCGTTGTCGACAGATCCGCCGAAGTCGCTCGATGATGAGCGAAAAGCCCGCTGCTGTTGGCGATCGCGTTCACGCCCGCCTCGGCCTCGAGATATCCAGCGACGAACACGTCGCCGGCCGGCCGCCCCGCGGCGACCGCACTCGACACGACTCTGCCAACGGCTGCGGCGCGTGCTTCCGGGCCGAGGTCCGCCGTACGTTCGATGAATCCGCTTACCGGGATGTACGACTGCGGCCCCAGCTCGGGCATGATCTCCGGATCCTCGGGAGAGAGCTTCGCGAGGCGCTCGGCAAGGTCCACCGTTCGCTTCAGCGACGCGTCGTCGAGGATGTTCGTCGAAGCCGAGGCACGTCGCTTCCCGATCGTGCTGGTAACCGTCACCGTGTTGTCGGAAGTCTCGCCCGAAGTCGTGATCTCACCGCCCGCAAAGCGCGAGTTGCCACTCCAGTCGCTGGAGATGCTGACGCGCCGTACGACTCTGAATCGCTGACGCCGGTTATCTGCCGCTCTCGCGTGCCGATGGACTGGCGCCGGTAGCGACCAACTCTCACGTCGGCGTAGCTCGCGCCCGCGCTCTTTGCGGCGTTGAGCGCCTCGAGCGCGAGGTCATTCACAAACGGATCCGATGTCGATTCAGCGAGCGTCGGGCCGGTTAGAGGCTGGCCGAGTGCGGCACGGGTGCCGAGGAGCGCTGCGGCGGCAGCGGAGGTCTTCACGAAATCTCGACGATTGGTGGACATCTGGAGAGGGAAAGGGATCGTTTAGCCTACTGACCGGCGCAAGGGCGTGTCAATGAGGATGATGGAACATCGTGTTTCAGGCCAGCGTTACGAAAGGCAAAGGCAACACAGAATATCAGGCTGCCGGCTCCCGGCGTTTGAGGCGCTCCCGGCCACCGGCTCAACCAGAGCGACGGAAGGGTGTCTGGTTCCGCTGTTCCGCTTGAGCCCGTAGCAGGCAGCGCCTCACCGAGCCGGCGGCCGGGAGCCTCGTAGTTCTGTGTTGATCCGTACTCATCACCGCGCGCTGTTGCCAAGAACTCAGCCTCTAGAACTCGACCCTCGCGCCTACCTGTAGTGCCCTCGGCGTAACGCGCTGCCGCGGCGCGGCAAAGGTGGACGTCGGGTCGGTCGAAATCTGATCGTTGATGGTGAGGTTTCGCTCGACGATCGCATCGGAGCCGACGAGGTTGAACACATCGGCGGTGGCGATCCAGGCGAACTCTGGTCCGGCAAACCTGCGCTCGAGGCGCAGGTCAATGTTCGTCCGGGCCTGATACTTCCTGCTGCCGCGGTCCTCGAGCAGCAGTGTCTGACCCCTCACTCCATCGAACAGCTCGTCCGGAAGCAGCGAACCGTCCGACGCCTGGAACCGGAACCGCGGCGTGATCTGGAACACCGGCGTGAAATATTCGCCAAGTGACCAGGTGGCGAACATGCCACCATGAAATCCGTACGGAAGCCGGCCACTCAGCCACACCTTGGTCTCGACTGCCGGGACATTCGGCAGGTCTCCTTCATACAGCAGTGCCTCGTTGGGCCGCACTGCGGGGCCGGCGGTGAACGTCGTGCCATTTGCTCCGAACCCGGTCAGCCCAGGGACATTTCCGTCAAGGCGCGTCGCGGTAACCGATGCGAGACCGTTCCAATCGTGTTGTTCGGTACGAACCGAGAGCGAAAGCTGATCGAACCGGCGGCGAGCGCTTTCCACAGTTGTCAGAACCATGTCGCGGCTGAAAGCGAGTCGGTTGATGTCGTCAAAGGAGTACCCCGGCACTGGGGGAATGGGCACTCGGCTGTCGCGGCGTCTGATCAGTTCGCGGCGCAGGTCGGCGTTCGAGACCCACATGACGGGAAGCACGAGATTGTCGCCGTGCTGATCGTAGACGGGCCCGAATGCCACGCGTTGCCGCACCCTGACGTCGGCAAGCTGGCTGTAGTTGCCAGCGAGGTTCCGGTCGACGAGGCCGGCGATGTCCTTGTTGGTACGCCTCGTGTAGACAAGCTCCGTTTTCCATCTCGGGCCGAACGTTTTTTCTAATCCCACCACGCTCTGGTCTATGTACGGCTGACGATAGTTCTCGACGAAGCCCGCCTCGTTGAGAATGGACTCGAGGAACGTCGGGGAGAAACCGCTGAAAGTGTCGAGCATCGCATCGCGTTCTTCCGGCGTGAAAACCCGACGCGTGTCAGTAAGGCCGGGGCCCTGGAAGTAGAAGCGCTGGTTGCTGTAGACTCCGCCCCCCGTTGCGCGATCGAAGAACAGCGAGCTCATGGCCTGATGGTAGCGTCCCCAGTGCGCCTTCAGAACGAGCGAGTTCATTCCTGAAACATCCCAGACGACACCAATGCGCGGATCGAATGCCTGATGACGCGCGGAGAGAAAACGCTCTGCGCTGTCGGCGGCCGGCGTGAGCCACCCGGCCCAGCCGCTGTACCGCACCCCTGGAGTTATCGTGAGAGCGGGAATGGGACTGAAGTAGTCCTGAACAAAAAAAGCTCCCTCCTCGATGTCCGACTGGAGACGTATCTCTCCGCCCCATTCGCTGGCGACGTCGGGCCACGTCTGCGCCCGCGTCACATCGATCAGCTGAGTTGCAGGATCGGGATATGGAAACCAGGTGAGGCCGCCGTTGCGCGTGCGCTCGTTGCGCCACCAGCCGCGCGTGTAGTCGCCTCCCACGGAGATTCTATTCTCTCCGCCAAACAACGCGTGCTGCGTCTTCCATGTCGCGTTGCCGCTGATGCTGCGCGGCTCGAGCCTCTCGTTGAATACGGAGTTTTGATAGACGGGCTGCCGGCCAACGCTGAATACCTGAATCGCTGGAACGTCTGCGCCTCCGTAGCCGCGCCGCGTTTCGCGCGCATTGAATCCCGCCACGCGCGCGTCGAACGAGGTCGCGCTTCCGGTGCGCGTCCAACTCAGAGAGTAGAATGTTGCGGGAGACTCAATTCGTCGCGCCGCGGCCGGGTCGTTGATTCCGTTCAGCTCGGCGCGCTCGACATCGCTTCCACTGAAGCCGATTAGAGCGTCAACACGGTCTCGCAATGCCGGAATCAGCGTGAACTTCGCGATGCCGCGCGCGTCGCGGAAATCCTGAATCTCCGCGCGTACGTCGGTTTCAGCCGGCGTCGTCAGGTTGGGCACATGGACGTTTCGATCCACGACCTGTCCAGCGACGAAATAGAAGAGACGGTCACGCAAGATCGGGCCCCGCAACTCCGCGCTCAACTCGCGCCGCATCGTCTGTTCTGTGCCCTCCTCGCTGGGACGGATGTTGGTGGCAGTGAGCGAGGGCGAGACGTAGTTGGCGCGAAGCGTCCCCTGCCAGTCGTTCGTGCCCGTCAGAGTGATCGCGTTGATGATGCCGCCCTGAAAACTTCCATACTCGGCGCCAGCGCCAAGCCCCCGCACCTCGAGGGCTTCGATCCAGTCTATGCTCGGCGCGAGGAAATCGCCGCCGACACCAGGGTGATTCACGCTCGCGCCATCGAGCTGATAGTTGTTGGCCGCATCGCCCGCGCCGCCCCACACGAAACCCTTTCGCGCACCCGGTACGAGATCGACCAGGCCCCCTGCCTCGCGAGCCATCGGGACCAGCCTTACGTCATTGACGGTGATTCGTCGAGTGAGCTCGGCCGAGGAGGCATCGATGGAAGTCGGCGATACGGTTACCGTGACAGTCGAGAGCTGGGTCGGCGAGGCCGACAGCGTTACACGAATGGTCGCGGGCTGCCCGGCGATGACTCGGAGGAATGGCAGCCGCGCTTCGCGGAATCCGATCCGCCTCGCCATGACCCCGTACAGGCCGGGAGCAAGCGATGGTAGCGTGAAGGCGCCGTTATCGGCGCTGATTGCCTCAAACGCGGTTACGGTCTCCGCGCGGCCGAGCCTCACCGTTGCGCCGGCCAGCGGTGCGCCGGTTTCGCTGACGACGATGCCAGTCACCGCGCCCGTTGCTGGGCGTTGCTGGGCTGAAAGCGGCGCGACAAGAAAAAGTGCGGCGATTGCGACTACGAGACGGGGCATCCGGCCAGAACGTAGGGCCGGGAATTTGGGGGCGCAATGATGAGACAGCGCCGTTGGGGTAGTACGCGTTGCCACCGATTCACAGATGGATCGCCGATGCGCATTGGTGTAAAACGGAACTGCAAAACGACTGGGGGTAACGACAGAACGACTTTGCGTTGCCCCGTGCTACATGTTTGGCTCCCTATCGAATCGTCGCCGCCTCGAGATAGATCTTGTCGTTCTCCCGTGCCGTCATGTAGACGGTGCCGCTGCCGAACCCGATCAGCGTCCGGCCGACGGGAATCTGCACTCTTTCCACGATCTCGCCCTTGCTGTTGACCACATCGTAAACGGGCCCGCCGGGAATCGCCGACGTTGGAATCGTGCGGATCCAGATGTTACCGTCAGTATCCGTGCGTACCGCTCCCGCGAAAAAGGCCGGCTTGTAGTCGGGGAGTTCACTCGCCGGCACGAAGGTCATCTGCGCCTGCCTCGTGCGCGCAGCGTCCCGCTGCGGTCCGCCTTCTCCGCTTCCAGCGGGTGGACCCGTCACGATCATGATCTGTGGTCCGCCGCCCCCGCCGCCCCCGCCCGATCCCTGAGCAGCGCCAACACCACCGAATGGGAGGTTCGGCGCGCTGGCGCCCATTCGCGCACGCGCCGCCTTCACGGAATCGATGAACGCGACCTTGTCCTCGTCGGTCAGGCGCTGCCAGTCGAACGGAATCTTCGAAAACGAGGATTTGACGCCTTGGGGAGTGACCACGTCCACGTGATAGTCGCGCCCGCGCACGATCGCAACCGAGCCATCGGAAAGCACGCCCCAGTCGTCGACCACGGGCAGCGGATTGATCTGCGAAGTCATGGAAACGCGGTCGCCCTCCTGCGCCACATCCATCCTGATCTTTGGAGTCTTGATATAGGTGACCGTGTCGAGCTTGCGCGTCGCGAGATCTATTCTGACTATCGCCGCGGAATCGGGCATCTGTGGCGGCACGAAGCCCGCGGTACGGGGGCCGGCGCCTCCCATCTGAAAGCGCGGCGACGTTCGATAGATCAGCGCGCCCTTGCCGTCGAAGGCCGCGCCGCCGACGGCACCGGCGAGCATCTGCGCGTCTTCCGACCTGGGAACAGACATCACCCGGCCGATTCGGCCGGCCGGATCGATCACCATCATCGACAGTGACTGCGGATCGACGAAGAGTGTCGAATCTCCACGATACGCGATGAGGCCACCCGTGCGCCCGCTGTATGCGTTACCGGTGGCGCTGCTCGAATCCGCCACGACGATGAAGCTCTTCAGCTCCCGGTCGAGGAGGATGACGCGGCGATTCGCCGGATCGTTGACGAGCACCCCGCGCGTGGAGAGGGCGCGCACCGACGCCACCGACGAGAGCGATTCGACAGACCTCGCCGTAACCGCGCCGAGCTGGCGAATTGGCGGGCGCTGCTGAGCGGCGGAAAGTGACGCAGTGGCCGCAAGCAGTGCTATCGAAGTAGAACGTGTGTAAAGTCTCATTGTTGCGCCAGTAAGAGAGGGTGCTTCGTCAGTCAGCGTCTGATGATAACCTGGTTGCCGCCGCCACCCGCGGTAAACGTCATGTCGCCGCCGGCCATGACAGGGGCGCCGCCGAACATGCCGCCACGCGTGAATCCGGCGGTTCCGTTGCGAATCGACGCGAGATACCGAGGCTCGAGTAAGCTTGCCACAATGGGAGGGAGTTTGCGCCGCTGCTCGGCGTTGAGCAGGTCGTTGACAACGGGCCCGAGCTTCATGAGCAGATCGACCGTGGCTTTCCGCGCGGCGATGTACCTGTCGTAGGCCTCGTCCTGATCGTACGATTCAGTGAGGTCCGCGAAATGCTTCGCCACTGGCGACCATACGATGTCATTTCGAATGGTGTACAGGCGGTTGAGCACGGCGATGCTGTCGGCCTGCGGACCGGTCAGCTTGAGCGAGTCCTGCTGACGAAGTATTGTCGCCATCGGATTCGGGATTCCGCCGCTACCGTACATCGCCCTCAGCATAGGCTCGGCGATTTTCGTGCCCTCCGTCCTGCGGCCCCGGTCTAGCTGCTGCGTGAGGAGCTGCCTTTCGCGAGTAGGGCCGATGTCGAAACGAAGCATCGCGGTGAGCGTCACCGGAATACGAAATGCGCCGACCGCCTGGTTGGTCGAACCGAAGCGCTCATTGACCTCGTACCTGTAAAGGCGCGTCTGTGGATCGAAGCCTCGCACATACAGCAGCGACTGATCGGGAAATGAGGGCTGCCCCCAACCACGGAGCTTGTCGGACCCGTTGATGAGCAGATCAGCCGCACCGAGGGGATTCGACAACTGAAATGACAACGTCGCCCGCTGCGGCATCCGCACCTTTATCGGGTTGAACGAGATCGACATGGATGCATTTGACGACCACGGGCTCTGGCAGCTGTTTCGAGCAGCGAGCCGTCCGACCTGATTTGCGAGGCAGCTTCGCGCGGCATCGGACCCCTGGTCCATCAGCGACTGCATTGCGGCGCCCGCCGCGGGATCGGAATCCGACCCCGGCCGGAAGATGAATGCGCGGTCGTTCGAGTACCCGTCCCCGTTGACGTCGCCGGCGATCATTGGCGTGAACGGCGTGCCCGACCTGAAAGACCCGAACCAGTTGACGCGCACGAAGTCGAAGAAGTTGTAGCCGAGGTTGTAGACGATCTGGTGGCGGGAATCGAACGCTGAGCGCGCCCACTCGACGGCGAGCGGGTTGCTCACGGTGCTGCCGAAGCCGCGAGTCTGTTCGCGGACGTTCGAATAGACGTAGGATAGACTCCAGTTCAGCGTCGAACTGAAGCTCGTCGGCGCGACGCGGAGGCTGAGCTGCCGGCTATCCGATCTCAGGTCCGACACGAATTGCGTGACGCGCGAGTACTTCTCTGACACCCGGGCGTCGCGAGACGCGATTGCTCCCGTCGTGGGAACGATGCTCGCCGGGAATACGTAGACCGGCCGCCCGTCCTCGTTACCCAGCGCGAATCGCTCGACGGGGCTGAAGTTCAGGTCCAACATGCTCTGCTGGTTCAGGTTCACCGAATACGTGAAATCGATCGACGTGGAGAACCGGTTGTCGAGACTCGGGCCGCTCCATTGAAGATTCGATCGAACGCTTCGCGGCGATCTGAAGCTCGCGGAAAAGAGAGAGACGTTGGGCGATGTGTTGGCGAAGACCGAGCCCGTGGTGCCGTCTGCGCAGCGATCGGGGATGGAAGTGGCGCCCGCCGCGTATGCGTCCCACTCAGGCGCCGGTACCGCGGAGCCGACGCAGGTGAGTTGCTGCACCGCGCCGGGAAGGCCCGTGTTGTCGACGGCCGAACCCACCGCGTTGGTGCCCGGCATGCTCTGGAACAATCCGATGCCGCCCCGGACGACGGCGTTCGGCCCGCGTGCCGCGCCCTCGAATCCCGCAATCTGCGCGGCGGTTCCGTACGACCAGGAAAATCCGAGGCGGGGACTCACATACACGCGACTCGGGACGCGGTCGTTGCGCACGCCGAAAACGGACTCGACTTCCCGGTTGCGAGCCGGATCGGAAAGAAAGTGATTTGCGTCGACGCGGACTCCGTACTGTATCTGGAGGGCCCTTGTCCGGCGATAAGAATCGCCCAGCGACAACCCCCCGATGAGCTGGCCGAGGGCGCGTTGCCGGGTTCCGAGCTGGCGGGTGAAGGAAGCGGGGGCGCCGGCTTCGAGTGCCGCGAGCGAATTGAAAACAAAAGTGCCGAGCAAATTCGACGACTGCTCCTGCGAGGAGCCATCGCGGCGTACCTCGGCCGTCATCTTCAGGCGGTGCTTGTTATTCGTGCTGAACCATGACATCTGATTCAGAAACGCGACGCTGTTCGTTGTTTGCGTGCTGTTGAGGGACTGATTGCCACCGAAGAGCAGGCTCTGCACTCCGCTCGTACCGTCGGGGAAAGCTGAGCTCACGAGGACCCTTCCCGCCGGCATCTCGAGGTATGGCAGCGCCCAGTTGCGTGAAGCACTTACTCCGACGGATGTCTCGCTCAGGATGCCGACGCCGAAGTATGCGTTGTGTCTCGCCTGGAGTCCGCCCCTCCAATTGGTGCGATCGCCGCTGTGTCCCGGAAGCTCGGTCGCGAGAGCGGTCGCCGGGCTCTGCTTGTTCCAATTGCCGTTGAATGAAATGTTGAAAGCCTGGCCGCTGGCTGACGATGGCGGGGCAACGTCAATGCTTCCGAAGAGCGACCCCTGGTCTCCGACTCGCTGGCTGGCCACGTCGCCGAGGCTGAAGGGGACCCGCGCGCGGCCGAGAATGGTGAGAAAACGGTCGACGGAATCCGCCGAAACGCCAGCCGCCTCGAGGCCTTGCGCGTTCGTGGTGAGCAGCGTCTGGAGGTCGTTCGACCGGCGTCCAAGCTGATACGCAACATTGTAGAAGGAGCGGTCGAACCTGATCGGGCCGGACACCGTTCCGCCGAGCGACAGGTTCGAATACTCTCGGCCGAGCGACTGCGCCGCGCGGTCGCTCCACTGCATACCCGGCGCATCTACGTTCGCGCTCATTCCCCGTGTCACGAAGTTGGATCCCGATCGCGTGCGAAGAGTCATCTGCGCTCCGCTGAATCCGCCGCGCGACACATCGTACGGCGACGTGATAAGCGAGCTGCCGACCGACGCATCCCGCGGCAGGTTCGACCCGCCGAACTGCATTCCGTTGAGCGTCGTGTTGTTCTGGTCGACGCCGAGGCCGAGCACCGAAAAGCCGTCGGCGGCGCCGTCCTGGCCGGGCACCAATTGCACGCCCGGCAGTGAAGCTGCCATCGCGGCGAGATCCCCCATGAGGTCGGCCGGCACCGCGGCATTGTTCAGCGTCTGCTCGGTTCCGCTTACGTCAGGCAGCATCTCGTTCCGCCGCACCCGCTCTCGCTCGGCGGTTACGGTCACCGCCTCGAGCACCGCTCCGACCCGGGTGAGCCTGGCGTCGGCGATGAGGATGTCTTCATCCGCAGTGCGCCTCAGCTCGAACCGCTTCGGCGCGTAGCCGAGGGCGGTGAACGAGACCATGTAATCGCCGTCACCGCCCGGGAAGGTGATCGTGAACCGGCCACTTGCGTCGGTGCGTGCCGTGCGGCTCACGTTGCCCTCGATGGACGTCACGGTGACGTTGGCGTTTGCGATGGCGCTGTCGGGGCCTGAAACGCGTCCCCGAATCACGTCCGCCTGCTGTGCACCGGCCGTCCACGGAAGCGAGGCGGCAGAGAGGACGGCGAGAACGGTGAGGATACGGCGAAGGAGCATTTGCGATTGGTAAGGTGCCGAGCGATTGGACACGGCGACTCTATGAGAAGTTTACGGCAGGTGCACGGGGAAAAGCGGAAAAAAAACCTTTGCGTCCGGCTTCCGGCTCGATGGGGCGCTTCCGGCCACCGGCTCGAACGGAACGACGGCCCGAAAGTTAGCGCGTCGCCCGATCCTCCCCGAAATCCGAGTATCGTTGCCCGCTTGATCCGTTCAATCCGCCCGATGGGTCTTACGTTCCCCACCTCTACTCAACATATTTGTTGACTAAGAGAGCCTTAACCCATGTCAGTATCCTCAGCCACACGAAGATTTTCCTTTCCGGACGAAGTCGAGCTCGTCGATCCGTCGCTTGGCGTTGATCTGCAACGGTTCGGCTTTCTGATCGCGAGGGCCGTGTTTGAATCGGACTCGGAGATGGCGCTCGCATTCGGGGTTGACCGGAGCAACATGAAGCGGTGGAAGGCGGGTGCTCCGCTGAGCACCACCAACGCCGCGCGCCTCAAGGCGTTCGACACGGTTGTCTCGCTGCTGATCGGATTCCTGGAGCCGGTTACGATTCCCAAGTGGCTTCGCGGAACCAACGTTCACCTCGCGAACCGCCGTCCGATCGACGTCCTCATGCGCGGAACGCTGTCCGAGGTTGTGGCCGCAATAGAGAACGAGCGAACCGGATCCTTCGGCTGAGCGATTGTCGAAGCTCAAGCTATGGCGGGTGTTCCCATGGGATGCCCAGGCGCGAGCCGGCGCAGAGTTCAGCCCGGGCTTCAAGCCGGTTGGGCAGGGAGTGGGACGATTCGACATCCCAGAACTCACTCCGGTCTGGTACTTTGCCGAATCGCCCGCGCATGCCGTAGCCGAAGTGATTCAGGGTCTCAGAAACCAGAGTCTCGAAGACGCGGATCTGGTGCGATTCGGCCGGCGTCTGGCCATCGTCCCGGTTACAGTAACGGTGGGCAGGGGACGCCATGCAAGGCGGCTCCCGGACCTGTGCGATCCAGCCGAGCTTGCGAGCCGTAGCGTCCGCCCCGACGCGCTGGCGACTTTCGACTTCGCGCAGACGCAGGCGATCGCGCGAGATCTCTTCGATGCCGGGTGCCTCGGGTTCCGCTGGTGGTCGGCACTCGGCGGCGATTGGCATGCTACGATTCTCTGCGACACGCGTTGCAAGGGCGTCCTTTCGTTCGGGACACCCGAAGCGCTGACCGTGAAATCCGAGTCGGTCGCGGAAGCTGCAGCCCGACTCGCCATTCGCATCGCGTAGCTCCCAGCGAGTCAGGCCCCAAGGAGGGAGCGAGGGAGGACGAACGCCGCGGGTACTTCTGAATCGGTTCCGCGTGCCCGATGGGCGAAGCGAATCGCGGACGATCCGGATTCATGATGTGCGCCGATCCTCGGCGCGCAATTGCCCTCCAGGGTGGATGGGCTGTTCCGGGCAAGTTAGCTTTTCGCCGCGATGACGATGCGCGACAAACTGGATCTTCTCGAGCGCCGGCGGGCCGAATCCGAGCAGGGCGGCGGCGAAGTGCGCGTCCGCGCACAGCACGACAAGGGCAAGCTGTCGGCGCGCGAGCGCCTCGACCTGCTTCTCGACGAAGGTTCGTTCGTCGAGCTCGACCGGTTCGTCGTGCACCGATCTTCCGACTTCGGGCTCGAGAACGAGAAGTACTACGGCGACGGCGTGGTGACGGGACACGGCCGCATCGAAGGACGCCTGGTGTACGTCTTCTCGCAGGACTTCACGATATTCGGCGGCTCGCTCTCCGAAGCGTTCGCGGAAAAAATCTGCAAGATCATGGATCTGGCGTTGAGAACCGGCGCCCCGGTGATCGGGCTCAATGATTCGGGTGGCGCGCGGATTCAGGAAGGTGTCGTCTCGCTCGGCGGCTACGCCGAGATATTCCTTCGCAACACGCTGGCCTCGGGAGTCGTTCCGCAGATTTCGGCGATACTCGGCCCCTGCGCCGGCGGCGCCGTCTATTCACCGGCCATAACCGATTTCACGTACATGGTGCGCGGCAGCTCCTACATGTTCGTGACCGGCCCCAACGTCGTGAAGACGGTCACGCACGAAGACGTGACGATGGAGAAACTTGGCGGCGCAACGACGCACTCAGAGATATCCGGCGTCGCGCATTTCGCGCACGACTCGGAGCCCGCATGCCTCCAGGCGATCCGCGATCTCTTCCGTTTCATTCCCTCGAACAACGTGGACGATCCGCCACGCGGCGCGGGGACCGACCCGCGCGACCGGCGCGACGAAGCGCTGCTCGACGTCGTGCCCGACAATCCAAACAAGCCGTACGACATGCACGACGTCATCCGGCGCGTCGTGGACGACGGAGAGTTCTACGAAGTACAGCCCGACTACGCGAACAACATCATCTGCGGGTTCGTGCACCTCGGCGGTTTCAGCGCCGGGGTCGTGGCCAACCAGCCGGCCGTTCTCGCCGGCGTGCTCGACATCAACGCGTCGGTGAAGGCTGCGCGGTTCATAAGATTCTGCGACGCGTTCAATATCCCGGTGGTCACGTTCGAGGACGTCCCTGGATTTCTTCCGGGTGTCGCGCAGGAACACGGCGGAATCATCAAGCATGGCGCCAAGCTCCTATATGCATACTGCGAGGCAACGGTTCCGAAGCTCACTGTAATCACGCGAAAAGCGTACGGCGGAGCCTACGACGTGATGAGCTCAAAGCACATTCGGGGCGACTTCAACGTCGCATGGCCGACTGCGGAAATCGCCGTGATGGGTCCGAAGGGCGCGGTGGACATCCTGTTCCGGAAGGAGATCGCCGAGAGCGATGATCCGACGAAGGCAGCCGACGATAAGATCGACGAGTACCGCGACAAGTTCGCCCACCCGTACATCGCGGCCGGCCGGGGTTACCTCGACGACATCATCGATCCCCGCGACACGAGACCGCGGCTGATCGAGGCGCTCGACGCGTTGCGTGGAAAGCGCGACCGGAACCCCGCGAAAAAGCACGGCAACATTCCCTTGTAGCATGTTCTCGAAGATCCTCATCGCCAATCGCGGCGAGATCGCGCTCCGCGTAATTCGTGCTTGCCGCGAGCTGGGCGTGAAGAGCGTCGCCGTGTACAGCGACGCTGACGCGCGGGCGCCGCACGTTCGTGAAGCGGACGAAGCAGTCAACATCGGCCCGCCCCCTTCCGCGCAGAGCTATCTGCTCGGCGACCTGATAATCGAAGTCGCGAAGAAACACGGCGCCGAGGCGATCCATCCCGGCTACGGATTTCTCAGCGAGCGGGAATGGTTCGCGCGCGCGGTGCGCGACGCCGGACTCGTCTTCGTCGGCCCGCCTGCGGAAGCCATCGCGGCGATGGGCAGCAAGACCTCGGCCCGCACGCTCGCGGTCGCGAACGGCGTTCCGGTGGTGCCGGGAACCACCGAAGCGTTGCGCGACGCGGACGCCGCCCGCGCTGCGGCCCGCGAATTCGGGTATCCGGTGTTGCTCAAGGCCGCCGCGGGTGGCGGGGGGAAGGGAATGCGTGTTGTGCATTCTGAATCCGCACTGGAGTCATCGCTCGACGCCGCCCGACGTGAGTCGAAGAACGCGTTCGGCGACGATGCCGTGTACGTCGAGAAGTACATCGATGGGCCGCGGCACGTCGAGATTCAGATTCTTGCCGACATGCACGGCAGGGTGTTGTCGCTCGGCGAGCGCGAGTGCTCGGTGCAGCGGCGGCATCAGAAGATGCTCGAGGAAGCGCCGAGCATAGCCGTGACGCCCCACCTGCGACACGAGATGGGTGAGACTGCCGTGCGCGTCGCGCGCGGGGCCGGATACGTCAATGCGGGCACGTGCGAGTTTCTGCTCGACCGCGCCGGGCGATACTACTTTCTCGAGATGAACACGCGGCTTCAGGTCGAGCATCCGGTCACCGAGCTCGTGACCGGAATCGACCTGGTCGAGTGGCAGCTTCGCATCGCGTCGGGCGAGCGGCTGCCGTTCGAGGCGAAGGATATCATTCCGCGCGGCTGGGCGATCGAATGCCGCATAACGAGTGAGGATACGGCGAACGGATTTCTGCCGTCGACTGGGCGAATCGACTACATCCATCTGCCGAGCGGTCCGGGAGTTCGGTGGGACGGAGGCATCGAGACCGGCAGCGAAATCGGTCTGCACTATGATCCGATGCTGGCGAAGCTCATCGTCTGGGCGCGCACCCGCGAGCTTGCGATCGAGCGGATGCACCGCGCGCTTCTGGAGCTGACCATTGAAGGAGTGGAAACCTCGCGCGACTTCCACCTCCGATTGATGGAAGATGCCGAGTTCCGCAGCGGGAACATATCAATTCAGTGGCTCGAGCGGCGGCTTCCGTCGCTCACTTCGGTGGCGCCGCCGCCCGAATCGGCGCGGGCGGCGGTGATCGCGGCGGTACTGCTCGCTGACCGCGATAGAAACCGCGGCGTCAGCCTGCGCGCAGACGGGGATATGGCCGATTCCGCGTTGAAGGAGGAAAGCAGCCAGAGTGCGTCACACGGATGGAAGCAGCTCGCACGCAGCGAAGGACTCCGCTGATGCCGCAGATGATTTCGGTCGAGATCGAGTCCATCGCGGCCGGCGGAGACGGCGTCGGACGGAGCAACGGACTGGTCGTGTTCGTCCCGCGGAGCGCGCCGGGCGAGCTCGTCACGGCGCGAATCAGCGGAAGGGGCTCGTTCGCGCGCGGGACGCTGCGGACGATAGCGCGTGCCTCGGACGAGCGGATCGAGCCACCGTGCCCGCATTACGCGCGCGACCGCTGCGGCGGATGCCAGCTACAGCATCTCGCGTACACGGCCCAACTGAGGGCCAAGCAACGCATCGTCCGTGACGCGATGCAGAGGATCGGCAAGCGGAAGACCGAGCTGCCAGAGATCCGTCCGGGCGAGAACGAGTGGCGCTATCGCGTGAAACTGACCCTCGCGATGAGACGCCTCGCGAACGGAGAGTGGCTGGCCGGCCTGCATCCGTACGACGATCCGGCGAAAGTCTTTGCGCTTGCGGACTGTCTGATATCCGACGAACGGGTCGTTGCGACATGGCGCGAGATCCTTGCTCAGGCTCGCTTCCTTCCCGGAGTCCAGTCGTTGCGCGGAAGCGTGCGATTGACGAACGACGGGCCGGCTTTCGTGCTGATGGGCGGGATGCGCTGGGCGATGGCGCAGGAGTTCTTCGACGCGTCGCCGCAGCTCGCCGCCATCTGGTGGGAGAACGACGAAGGTGCGCGGCGCCTGGTGGGCGACCGCCGGCCGCCTCGCGCGCTGCATCCGCCCGCGGCATCGTTCGCGCAGGTGAATCCGCAGGTCGCGTCGAAGCTGCGCGAGCATCTCTTGAAGATCGTGTGGGCGCACTCGCCAAGCACCGTCGTGGACGCGTACTCGGGCGCCGGGGAAACGGCGATCGGATTCGCCAGGCGTGGCGCCTGCGTCACCGCGATCGAGGTCGACAGCGACGCCGCGAGGTGGTGCGCGCTGCGGCTTCCCCAGGGATCCACCTCGCTTCGCGCGCGGGTTGAGGAGGCGCTGCCGAGCGCGCTCCCCGCCGACGCGGTCGTCCTGAATCCTCCGCGCGCCGGTCTGGATGCGCGCGTAACCGATATTCTTCAGGGAGCGCGCGAGAAGCCGCGCGTCATCGCCTACGCGAGCTGTAACGCCGCGACCCTGGCGCGGGATGTATCGAGACTCCCCGGATACCGGATCGCATCGCTCGTGGCGTTCGACATGTTTCCGCAGACGGCCCATGTCGAGACGGTATGCGAGCTCGTCCCGGGAGGTGGGGCCGGGTGAAGTACGTCGTCGTGCTCGATGGCGAGCGCCACGAAGTCGACCTCGACGGCAGCCTGGCGCGGCTTGGCGGGCAGGCGGTTTTCGCGCATGTCGCCGAAGTCGAAGGCACACCGGTGCGGCTGGTGACGATTGGCGACGAGGTTCACCGCGTGGTCGCTCGTCGCAAGAGCGGACGCGGCAGCTACACCCTCTGGGTGGATGGCTACCGATTCGAGGCCGAGGCGCTCGATGAACGCACGCGAGCGATCCGCGACATCTCCGCGGCGTCGGCGAAGCCGGAAGGGCCGGCTCCAGTCGTTGCACCGATGCCGGGCTTGATCGTGAGGGTCAGCGTTTCGGTCGGGGATCTGGTAACCGCCGGTCAGGGGCTGGTGGTGATGGAGGCGATGAAGATGGAGAATGAGCTGCGGGCTTCAGCGGCAGGCAGGGTAAAGGCAATCGCGGTGGCGGTTGGGAACGCGGTGGAGAAGGGAGCGCTTCTAGTCCAGCTCGAGCAGCTGGTTTCCTGAGAATGGTGAACGGACATTCAACCGCATACCCTTAGGGGTTTCGTGGTGCAGACCGAACGTTGAATGGCCTGGCCGCGGCGCTATGCCGGATTTCGCTAGAACTCCACGCTTTTCACACGCCGGGCCGACAAGGCGACTAGAGCGACCGCGGTAGCCAGACTTGCCAGGGTCGTCACGATAGGGTACGACGGCCCCATGAAGAAGGTTTGTCCGACCAGGTGAAGCTTGCCGTCCATCGCGTCAAAGACACTCAGGGCCTCAAGCCGCGGTAGCCTGGTCAAAACGTAGAATGCTGCAATGAGACCCAGTCCGACGCCTGGGGCGGCGTACTCGCCGTGAAGCACGTGCGACAAGAAAAAGCCGACTGAGTAGAAAACCAGGCCGGCGCTCACGAGGAGCGCTCCAAATATCAACGCCTGACTGGCGGGATACGATAAGCCAGCCAGCGGCGAAAGAACGACAACGATCAGACCAGGTATGAAGCCGAGAGCGACCGCCTCGGCTGCCCCGAGGAGCGATCTTGCAACGACGTGGGACGACCTCCTGACCGGAAGGGATAGAGTAAATGTGCTCGACCCGCTGCTCCGCTCTCGAAGAAGTCCCCCGAGACCCAATATCACTGCGGCTACAATCCACAGGAACTGCAGGTAGCCGTGGGAGAGCGACAGCCAGATGTAGAGGGGATACGACATGCGCTCACCTACGTGCACGGATTCCCATCCGGCTATCGTCGCCGGCGCTCTGACCACGGTAGACACTCCTAGAATGGCCAGGATGATAGCCGCCGACATGAACCGCGATCGCGTCTCAAGCCACGACTTCCACAACAGAGCTTTCATATATCGGTCTAATTGGTCAGTAGTCGTGGCGCTGATTTCGGCGCACAGCTAGCGCGAAGAATCCCGTTGCGGCCATCAGGCTCGCTGTCATGCCCCACCAATCGATGTCGGCAACACCCCTGATGTCGGGATTGCCAGCCATCAGCTTGGGAAGGGCGAAGGGAACGGCCAACCCGGAAACGGGCAGACCGTCCACGTACGGCTGCATGACGAAATAGAGCAATCCCACTCCGCCAAGCCCGATCAGCGCGGGGGTGTGCTCGCCCTCGACGAATTGCGTGACGCACAGCGAGGCGGCCAGGAATACAATTCCTCCGAAGAAAATGAGCGCACTGTGTGAAAGGCCGTGACCCAGCGGGTAGTCCAGGTGCATGACGCGTGACAGCACCACGATCAGTAGAGGCGCTGCCAGACACAGCGCGAACAGCTCGACGAGGGCGAGAACCGCATGGGCACGGAAAACGGAAAGTCGGCTTACCGGCAGCGATAACGTGAACCCGGCCGTGCCCTGGGCTGCCTCTCGCGTCAGGCCGCCAATGCCCAATAGCACGGCGAAGATAACCCAAATCTTCTGCAGCATTTCCGCGTAAACGAAATGGTGCAAGTAGAAAGGATAGTCGTCCATCGCGCGGAGAAACCACGCCGGGTTTTTCCATTCGGGGTGTTCGATCAGGTCCCTCTGCCACTGGTTATCGATCCAGGTGTGCCCAAGAGTCCAGAAGGCACAAACGGCGACGGTGGCGACGAGCGCGGTGAAGAATCGCGACCTCGTCTCGAGCCATGCCTTGTAACACAGCATCCTCTGGATGTCAGTCACGCTTGAGGCTCTCGAGAACGATTTCCTTGAGGGTCAGCGGAAGAACCTCGATGGTTCCGCCAGCGGAGTGCCTACGGAGATGCTCGGCGATACGCGCTGCGTTGTGCGATGCCAAAACCGAAATTACGCGTCCGTCAACTGCGACTCTTCGTACACCGTCCAACTCCAACGCCGGGGGTGGCAGAGGCTCGTCGTAGACACCGCGAATTCTGCGGTAATCCTGCGAGACGGCGTCAATCGGGATATCAAGCACGAGCTGCCCCCGGTCGATCAGCAGAATTCTGTCAGCGATCTGCTCGACTTCCGAGATCTGATGCGAGGAGAAGAAGACAGTGGTTCCGTCAGCCGCGGCGCCGACAATGAGTTCGAGGACTTTCTCCGTCACTACGGGATCGAGGCCTTCTGTTGGCTCATCGAGTATCAGGAATTCGGCCCCGCGGGCGAGTGCGAGGAGCAGTGCGGTCTGGGTGCGCATTCCCTTGGAGAGCTTTTTTGTGGTGCGATCGAGCGGGAGGCGGAATTCGTCGAGAAGCCGCTGCTCGACATCGTCGTTCCATGTCGGATAGAACGCCTTGGTGAACTTGATGATCTGACCTACGGTCATGTAGTCGTACAGCCGCTTGTCCTCAGCGACGTACGCGACGCGCTTACGCATCTCAATGCTCTGTTTCTCGTCGTTGACATCAAGGTCGAGGACGCGGGCGTTGCCTCGGGTGGGGCGCATCATACCGAGCAGCATCTTGATCGTCGTGCTCTTGCCGGCGCCGTTCTGACCTAGAAATCCGGTGATGGAGCCCTTGGGCACGCGCATTGTGAGGCCGCGAACCGCTTCGAACTTCCCGTAGCATTTCGTTAGCCCATCGGTCTCGATGGCGTATGCCATTTTCATGGTGAGGTCTCTGGCCATGGATGGAGCTGTTCGGCGACGCTATGCCGAACTTCGATCGCTTTTCCGGCGCGAGTGGGATGCGAGTTCCGCTTCCACAAGCCGGCGTATCTCGTCGGCGTCGAATCCTCGGGATTGAAGGCCATTGACGAATTCACGCGCAAGCTTCTGAGCTGCTCTTATCTGTCCCGCCTTCGCAGCTGTCCAACGAGTGACAGTTCCGCGCGAAGCTACAAAGGCCCCGACACCATGCCGCAGCTCCAGAATCCCTTCCTGCTCGAGCTCTCGGTAGACACGCGCGATCGTGTTTGGATTGACGACAAGCGACTCGGCGAGGTTCTTCATGCCAGGGAGGCTGTCCCCCGGTCTGAGCGCACCGGTTTCGCACGCGTGTCGAATCTGCTCCTTTAGCTGGAGGTAGATCGGGACACCAAGGGCGGAGTTTGGCTTGAGGAAGAGTGTCACTGTGCCAGTTTGTTAGTTGACTGGCACTCTAGTCGTCCTCCGGCCGGCTGTCAAGGCCGTCCTCCCCGCGCCCTTGCCACGCTCCGGCGTGATACCTGTTGCTGACACTCTGTGTTGACACCTCTGTTGCTGGGAGCGGTGCTGGGAGGTAGTGTCCGATGGACACTACCGTGCTGGGAGCTCCGGTTGACTTGAATTCCTGCCAGCCCTAAGTTTAAAGGCTGTCCCAATTCGATTTTTCACAAGCTTTTGCCGGCACCTTCCGTGAGGCTCGCAGAAGGTGCGGGCTCTATGCATGGTCAGACTTTCCTTCCTTATGAAGACTTACACCGCTAAACCGGCGGACATCAGGCATGACTGGGTTGTCGTCGACGCCAACGGCATGATACTCGGCCGCCTCGCCGCAGAGGTCGCGCGAATCATCCGCGGCAAGCACAAGCCGATGTACACCCCGCACATGGACACTGGCGACAACGTCATCGTCATCAACGCCGCCAAAGTGAAAGTCAGCGGGCGCAAGGCCGAACAGAAGCGCTACTTCCATCACACCGGCTACATGGGGCACGAGCGGTTCACGCCGTTCGCCTCGATGCTCGAGAAGCATCCCGAGCGGATAATCGAGAAAGCGGTATACGGTATGCTCCCCAAGACCGCGCTCGGCCGGCAGTCGCTCCGCCGGAAGCTCCGCGTTTTCGCAAACGATCAGCACTCCCATGCTGCCCAGCAGCCGAAGGTGCTCGACCTCAACAAGAAGAGTGAGAAGTAATGGCTGAGAATCCCGCCACGCACACCGTCGGCCGGCGCAAGGAAGCGGTCTGCCGGCTTTACCTCAAGCCGGGCTCCGGCAAATGGCAGGTCAACGGGCGAACGCTCGGCGACTACTTCCCACGTTCGGCGCACGTCGCGGCGATCCAGCAGCCGTTCACGGCGACCGATACGCTTGGACGCTTTGATATCATGGCTCGGCTGGAAGGCGGCGGACTAACCGGTCAGGCAGGCGCCCTTCGCCTCGCAGTCGCACGCGCCCTGGTCAAGCTCGACGAGACACACCGCCGCAAGCTTCGCGATCTCGGGCTCCTCACTCGCGACGCCCGCGCCGTCGAGCGCAAGAAGCCGGGCCGCCCCAAGGCACGCAAGAAGTTCCAGTTCTCCAAGCGTTAACCGACCTCTACTGAATGTCTGAACCCAATCTCGATCAGCTTCTCGCAGCCGGAGTCCACTTCGGCCACCAGACCCGTCGCTGGAACCCGAAGATGCGCCGCTTCATCTTCGCCGAACGCAACGGCATTCACATCATCGATCTCCAGAAGACGCTCCGTCAACTTGAAATCGCCAGGACGCTCGCTCGCAACGTTATCCTGCGCGGAGAAAGCGTTCTTTTCGTTTGTACGAAGCGCCAGCTCGTTAACATCGTTCGTGGCGAGGCCGACCGCGCAGGCGCGATGCACATCACCGAACGCTGGCTGGGAGGTCTGCTCACCAATTTCCAGACCGTCAAGAAACAGGTACGCAAGCTCAAGGACCTGGAAGCGGGCAGCGAGGCAGGCGGAGATTTCGAGAACTACACGAAGAAAGAGCAGCTCATGATGGCTCGTCAGCGCGACAAGCTCTCCAAGAACCTTTCGGGAATCAAGAACCTGAGCCGCCTGCCCGGGCTGATGTTCGTGATCGACTCAAAGAAAGAACGGATCGCGGTCGCTGAGGCGAACAAGCTCGGTATTCCGATCATCGCTCTGGTGGACACCAACGCCGATCCTGATCTCATCACCGTGCCGATTGCGGGAAACGACGACGCGATCAAGTCGGTGGAACTGGTGACCCATGCGATCGCCGACGCGATCATCGAAGCGAAGCGGGAAGCTCCCATCCGCGAAGAGACCGAGGAGGCCGAATCGTACACGTACAGCTCCGATCGCGGTGCCGAGCCCGAAGGGGAAGGCGACCGCAAGCGGAAGCGTCGTCCACGCCGGCGCCGGGCGAAGCCTGAGGCGATCGCTGCGCGACTCAAGACCGGCGACGAACGGGGGGCGGAGACCGAAGGCAGCGCGGAGATCGCGGGAGGCGGGGAGAGTGCTGAAGCCTCAGGGGAATCGGGAGCTAACGCCGAGTCCTCGGAGAGTTAACTTGCAACTGCCCGCGGGCAGATCCGCCGCCGGCCACCAGCCGGCGGCGTTTTCTTAAAAATCACAGAGGCGCAACTCGTTTCACGACGCAGAGGCGCAGAGAAATACGGGAATCCAGACAATGTTCACAGCAAGAGACGTACAGTCGCTTCGCCAGCGCACCGGCGCGGGCATGATGGAGTGCAAGCGAGCCCTCGAAGAAAGCGATGGCGACATGGACAAGGCTGCCGAGACCCTTCGGGTCAAGGGGATTGCGAAGGCTGACAAACGGTCGGGCAAGCAGACGAGTGAGGGCACCGTCACCAGCTACATTCACCCACCCGGCAGACTCGGCGTGCTTGTGGAGATCAACTGCGAGACCGACTTCGTGGCGCGCACCGATGACTTTAAACAGTTGGGGCGCGACATCGCGATGCACATCGCCAGCGCCGCGCCTGTCGCCGTTGACATGGACGGAGTACCGGTCGAGCGTATTGCGAGCGAACGCCGCATCGCCGAGGAGCAGGCCAAGGCGAGCGGTAAGCCCGACAACATCGTCCAGCGAATGGTCGAGGGTAAGGTCGACGCTTTCCTCAAGGACGTCAGTCTGATGAATCAGCCGTGGATACGCGAACCGAAGAAGACGATCGGCGACCTGGTGAAGGAAGCGTCGGCAAAGGTCGGCGAGAACATCCAGGTCCGCCGCTTTGTCCGCTTCCAGATGGGCGAGGAGTAACTCTCCTTGCCCGCTACCTACACGCGGGTCTTGCTCAAAATCTCCGGCGAGGCGCTCGCCGGAGGCAAGGGCACCGGTTTCGATTTCGAGACGCTGGAGCGGATTGCCGGCGAGATCAAACAGGTCGTCGCGATGGGCACGGCGGTGGGTCTCGTGATCGGCGGCGGGAACATCGTTCGTGGAGCCCAGTTCTCGAGGATGGGGATGGACCGCGTCGGCAGCGACTACATGGGAATGCTCGGCACCGTGATCAATGCGTTGGCGGTTCAGGACGTACTCGAGCGGGCCGGAATCGAGACGCGCGTGATGACCGCGATCAACATGGAACAGATTGCCGAGCCGTTCATCCGGCGCCGGGCGCTCCGCCATTTTGACAAGGGGCGCGTAGTGATCTTCGCCGGCGGAACGGGGAATCCGTACTTTTCGACGGATACTGCAGCCGCGCTCCGCGCGATTCAGACGAAGTCGCAGGTAGTCATCAAGGCGACCAGCGTGGACGGCGTGTACTCGGCCGATCCGAAAAAGGATCCCGAGGCAACACTTTTCGGCGAAATCAGCTATCGCGATGTGCTCCTGAAGGAGCTGGGCGTCATGGACCAGGCCGCGATCGCGCTTCTTCGAGAGAATACTCTTCCTGTCATCGTTCTGAACATCAACACTCCTGGAGCCATTGCGCGTGCCGTCAGCGGCGAACGCATCGGGACACTCGTTCAATGAGCACGATTCCGCAGATCATGAAGGACTCACGCGCGTCGATGGATCGGTCGCTCGACGGCTCGAAGCGCGAGTTGTCGTCAATCCGCACGGGCAAGGCGACGACCAGTCTCCTCGACACGGTACGCGTCGAGGTCTACGGCCAATCCATGCCGCTCAACCAGGTGGCCAGCGTCTCTGCACCGGAGCCGCGGCTGCTGACCGTGACGCCCTGGGACAAGGGCCAGGTTCAGGCGATAGAGAGGGCGCTGCGCGAATCCGATCTCGGGCTCAATCCCGCGACCCAGGGTGGCATGATTCGCGTGCCGCTGCCTGCGCTCAACGAAGAGCGCCGGAAAGAGCTTGTGAAGGTCGTCCACAAGCTCGCAGAGGAGGCGCGCATCGGCATCCGGCACGCGCGGAGCGAGGCCCGTGACAAGTTGAAGAAGCTCGACCATACCAGCGAGGACGACGTGAAGCACGCGGAGAAGGATCTTCAGAAACTGCACGACGACTTCATCGCGAAAATCGACGATCTGCTGAAAGGGAAGGAAGCAGAGATAATGGAAGTCTGAGCTCTTGTCCGAGCTCACTCGGCGCATCCTGTTTGCGCTGGCAGGGGCGCCGCTCACGGTGGCGCTCATCTACATCGGCGGCTGGATATTCGCGGCCGCTCTTGCAGCCGTCGCGGCGATAGGAGCCTGGGAACTCTTCCGGATGGCTCGCGAGGGAGGATCGGAGCCACTCGAAGTCGCCGGCGTGACGCTTGCCGCGGCGATCCCGCTGTTCGTGCACGCCGCCTGGCTCGGTGTCTACCGCGTGACGCTGACCGTTGCCGTGCTCATTTTCCTTGCACTGCTCGCGGGCGTCATCTGGGTTCGCGGCGTGCAGCGGCGACCGCTCGTCGCAGTTTCGGTGACCGTCGCCGGGATCATCTATGCGGCGCTCGTGAGCTACATGTATCCAATCAGGTACCATGATTACGCGGTCGGGGCACTGGCCGGAACGGTGCTGGTGATGATGCCGGTCACGCTCACATGGGGCACCGACATCGGGGCATATGCGGTTGGCCGGATGTTCGGCAAGCGCAAGCTGATTCCATCGGTGAGTCCGTCGAAGACCGTCGCGGGCGCGGTTGGCGGAGTTATCGTCGCGGTTCTCGTCTGTTGGGGTTACACGCAGCTGCTTCTCGAACCGCTGGCGCAACTCGCGCTCGAGCCCGCAGCCGTGCTGCTGTTCGCAGTTGCCGTGAGTGTAGCCGGCCAGGTAGGCGATCTTGCGGAGTCGCTCATCAAGCGCGATGCCGGCGTGAAGGACTCTTCTCGCCTGCTTCCCGGTCACGGTGGGATACTGGACCGGTTCGACAGTCTGCTGTTCGCCCTTCCCGTTGCCTACCTGCTGTTGACCCTTCTGCTCCGGCCGGCGCGGGCATGACGCGGCAGGGGGTAGCCGTGCTCGGCTCGACGGGCTCAATCGGGACGACGGCACTTCGTGTCATCTCCCGCCAGCGGCACCGGTTTCGCGTCGCCGCGCTTACGGCCAACAGCAACGCCGCGCTGCTGCGCCAGCAGGAGACCGAATTCGCGCCCGCCTATGTCGGCATCGTGAACAGCGATGAACAGCGTCCAGGGGGTTGGCACAGCGGTGCGGAATGCCTGATCGAGGCTGCAACCAGGGACGACGCGGATATCGTACTAAATGCGATTGTCGGCGCGGCCGGACTCGATGCGACTCTCGCCGCCGTCCGTGCCGGAAAACGTGTCGCACTCGCCAACAAGGAGACGCTGGTAGTGGCCGGAGCGCTGGTCGAGCGAGCGTGCCGAGAGGGTGGGGGCGAGATAGTTCCGGTGGACAGCGAGCACAGCGCGATACTCCAGTGCATCGGAACCCGCCCGCGGTCGGACGTGCGGCGTATCATCCTCACTGCTTCCGGCGGTCCATTCCGCGAATGGAGCGAACAGCGGCTTGCCGACGCGACAGTTGCCGACGCCCTGCGGCACCCTACGTGGACAATGGGACGCAAGATCACGATCGACTCGGCGACGCTCGCCAACAAGGCTCTCGAGGTCATCGAGGCGCACTTTCTTTTCGGCCTGCCGTACGACCGGATCGAAGTCGTGGTTCATCCTCAGAGCATCATCCACTCGTTCGTCGAGTTCGTCGACGGCAGCGTAGTGGCGCAGATGGGATTGCCGAACATGGAGCTCCCAGTGTTGTATGCCCTGACCCACCCGGATCGCGCGCCCGACGACGGAGTCGAGCCGTTCGACCCGGTGAAGGCCTCACCGATGACTTTCGAGCCTGTAGGTTACGCGCGGTTTCCCGCGCTGCGGCTCGGCATCGATGCTGGAAAGCGGGGCGGCGCAGCCCCTGCGGTGTACAATGCGGCGAACGAGCAGGCGGTCGCGCTGTTTCTCGGCGGATTGATCAGGTTCGGCGATATCCCAAGGGCTATTGCGTCATCGCTGGATAAGCTTGGCGACATGGCCGGTGAAACGCGCGAAGAGCTGCTCGCCGCCGACAGTTGCGCGCGCCGCCTCGTAATGGAGTTGTTCTGATGCTGGCATACATCGCACCGATCATCGTGTTCGGCCTCGTAGTCTTCGTTCACGAGCTGGGACATTTTTTGGCGGCCAAGCTCGTCGGGGTCTACACGCCGCGGTTCTCGATCGGCTTCGGCAAGTCGCTGTTCCGGAAGAGGTGGGGCGAGACGGAGTACATCATCGCACTCCTTCCGATCGGTGGCTATGTGCGCATGGCGTCGAAGGACGACGAGGCAACGGCATTTCTCGAAGGAGGAGCCGAGAATGCTGTGACCGAGGTTGCGACGAAGGGAGAGCCGATGGATCCAGAGGCGATGATGCCCTTCGGTCCCAAGCCGATTCCCGCGCACAGATGGTTCGAGTCGAAGCCGCTTTGGGCTCGGCTCATGATCCTCCTCGCCGGCGTGACGATGAATATCGCGCTGGCCTTCGTCGTGACGACGGGAATGTTCGTCCACTACGGAAGCCCATACCTGTCCACGAAGGCCGACTCGCTCCTTGCCGGGCGCGTCGGCGCGCGGGCGGGACTTCAATCCGGAGACAGCATCGTCGCCATCGACGGAGCGCCGATCGCGGATTGGGAGTCTCTCGTCGACCGGATTAGCGCCGCGCCCGAGGTTCGGCTGACGTTTGACGTACTGCGCGATGGGCAGCGGCGGCGGATCGAGGTGACTCCGGCCGCCGACACGGCGTTCAGTCCGGCGACCGGCAGGGTCGAACGGGTCGGACGAATCGGAATCGTACCGAGCCAGGGATCGAAGGACGTGCCGTTCGCAGAGGCAGTGACAGCCGGATGGACGACAACGTGGCGAATGGCCTGGTCGGTCATGGATGCCCTGAAGGGACTGGCAACGAGGCGGGTTTCGGCGAGCGAGCTCGGAGGGCCGATCATGATCGCGCAGGCCTCGGTGCAAGCGGCTCGCGGTGGCGCCGAGCAGTTGCTGTTTCTGATCGCCCTCATCAGCGCGAATCTCGCGGTGATGAACCTCTTGCCGATTCCGATACTCGACGGAGGGCAGATCGTGATAAGCCTTCTCGAAGGAATCAAGGGAAGCGCGTTCAGTATCAAGACCCGCGAGCACATCCTCCGCGCCGGCCTCGCGACGGTTCTGCTGCTTTTCGCACTCGTCACCTACAACGATCTGAAGCGGCTCATCGTCAGCGTAGTGCAGCGATTCGGGTAAGGCAGCTGGCGGGTAGTGCGGCGAACCGGCACTTACCCCGTTAGCGCTTACCCGCCTTAGCGTTGAATCACCTCGTGCGCTCACATAGGTTTCACAGCTTATGCCTTTTCCGGAACTCGGCGAGCGCGTGGCCGCGGTCAAGGCGCGCATCGCCGAAGCGGCGAAGCGCGGAGGCCACATCCGGGAGGTGACGATTGTGGCCGTGACGAAGACTCACGGCCACGAAGCGGCGGAGGCCGCGTGGTCGGCCGGCATTCCTGACGTCGGCGAGAACAAGGTGCAGGAAGCGCTGGGCAAGATGGTCGTGGCGGGCGTGCCTGTTCGATGGCATCTCATCGGACATCTTCAGCGTAACAAGGTCAGGTCGCTCGACAGATTCTTTCTTTTCCACGCGCTGGACAGCAGCCGGCTCGCCGACGCGATCGGCCGAGTGGGCATCGACCGGGGGGCGCCCATCGAGGTGCTCCTGCAGGTGAACGCAGCGGGAGAAGAGACGAAGGGCGGATTGGATCCCGCGAACGTCGCGGCGGAGGCGGAGCGCCTCGCGGGGATGGCGGGGATCGTGGTTCGCGGCGCGATGACGATGGCGCGGCTGGGGGCGGATGAACGGGAGCTTCGCGAGACGTTCGCGGCGGCCCGGGAAGCGCGGCGGGTTCTCGCCGACGCCGGACATCCCGCAACCGAGCTATCGATGGGGATGTCGAACGACTACGAGATTGCGGTCGAAGAAGGGGCGACGATGGTTCGCCTCGGGTCAATTCTGTTTGGAGCTCGTGAGCCATGATTGACGAAAGCTTTCATCTGACGTCTCTTGACGTGCGCCGGTTCGATTTCGGGCGGGCGCTGCGCGGCTACAATCCGGCGAAGGTGGAGCAGTTCCGCGATCAGATCGCCGAGGAGCTCGAGCGGCTCGCCCGCATCAACCAGGACCTCGACAGCAAGGCACGCAGTTTTCACGAGCAGCTGCGCGCATTCCGTGAGCGTGACAAGGCGCTCAACGATGCGCTGGTGTCTGCGCAGCAACTGCGGGGCGAGCTGCGCGAACAGGCGGATCGCGAGGCGGAGCTCGTGCTGCGTGAGGCACGCGCCGAAGGTGAGCGGCTCGTTGAATCCGCCCGTGCCGACGTCAGGCGGATGGAGCAGGAGCTCGACGCCCTAGACCGCTCGCGCCGCACCTACCTCGCCCAGATGAGATCCTTGCTCGCGCGACAGCTTTCCGAGGTCGAGGCGTCGGAGCATGGCCCCTCATCCTCGAAACCACCGGAGCGCCCTTCCGGCGGCGCGGAAGCTGGCGGAAGCTGACCGGGACCACAAGCGATGACCGCAGTGACTACGCCGGAGCGATATCGGCCGCTGCCGACCGACCGGCCGGCCGAAGATATAGAGCTTGAAGTCCTCGAGCGCTGGCACCGCGACGACCTGTTCGCGCGAACGCTCGAGGCGGCGAAGGACTCGCCGACATTCGTGTTCTTCGAAGGGCCGCCGACCGCTAACGGACGTCCCGGAATCCATCACGTCTTCTCGCGCACGATCAAGGATCTCTTTTGCCGCCACCGCGCGATGCGCGGCTACCACGTACCTCGAAAGGCCGGTTGGGACACGCACGGACTGCCGGTGGAGATCGAAGTCGAAAAACAGCTCGGTATCAGCGGCAAGCAGCAGATCGAAGAGATCGGCGTCGAGAAATTCAACCAGCTCTGCCGCGAGAGTGTGTGGAAGTACCGCGCCGACTGGGAGCGGCTGAGCGAGCGGATCGCATTCTGGCTCGATTACAGCGACCCGTACGTTACATACAGCAACAACTACGTCGAGAGCGTCTGGTGGGCGCTCAAGACGCTGTACGACCGCGACCGTCTGTATCGCGGCCACAAGATCCTTCCGTACTGTGCGCGGTGTGGCACCGCGCTCTCGAGCCATGAGGTGGCGCAGGGCTACCAGGACGTGAAGGACCCGAGCATCTACATCGCGCTCGATCTCGGCGAACCGGAAGGCGCCCCTTACTCAGCGCCTCGCCGCCGCATTCTAGTCTGGACGACGACGCCGTGGACTCTCGTGTCGAACGTCGCGCTGGCCGTAAACCCAGCGATAGAGTACGTCGAGCTGACGAAACGCAGCGGCGACGGCTCGGAGACGATCATCGTCGCGGCTGCGCGCGCCCCGGCTGTGCTCGGAGGCGACTACGACGACCGCTGGGAGCTCGTCCGGCGCATCATGGGATCCGCGCTGGCGGGCATGTCATATCGCCGTCCCCTGGACTGGGTGCCGTTCGACAACGGCGTCCACGAGGTGATCGTCGCCGAAAGCTTCGTTTCCGCCGAGGATGGCACGGGTGTTGTGCACATGGCGCCGGCATTCGGCGCCGACGACTACGCCGCCGCCCAGCGTCACGGACTCGCCTTTCTCCAGCCAGTCGACCAGCGCGGGGAATTTCCGGCCGGAATGCCGCTAGTCGCTGGAATGTTCGTGAAGCAGGCCGACCCGATCATAGTCGATGAGCTCAAGCGCCGCGGAGTTCTCTGGAAATCGGGCGTCCTCGAACACTCGTACCCGCATTGTTGGCGCTGCTGGACGCCGCTCATCTACTACGCCCGTACGTCGTGGTTCGTGAGGACGACGAGCTATCGCGATGCCATGCTCGCGCGTAATGCCCGTATCGACTGGCATCCTGAGGAGATTGGAGCGGGGCGATTCGGCGAGTGGCTGACCAACAACATCGACTGGGCGGTTTCGCGGGAGCGCTACTGGGGCACGCCGCTGCCGCTCTGGATCTGCGATCGGGATGACAAACACGTCGACGCGGTCGGGAGCTTCGACGAGCTGACGGCGAAGTCGGGTGTCGAGACCGGCGACGGGTTCGACCCCCACAAGCCGTACATCGACGCCCACGCCTGGCCATGCTCGAAGTGCGAAGGAACGATGCGGCGCGTCCCGGAGGTCATCGACGCCTGGTTCGATTCCGGATCGATGCCATTCGCGCAATGGCATTTTCCCTTCGAGAACGCCGACAAACTGGAGCGCCAGTATCCCGCTGACTTCATCGCTGAAGGAGTCGATCAGACCCGCGGGTGGTTTTACTCACTGCTTGCGATCGCAACGGGCCTCGACAGCTCGCTGCCGCGCAACGCGCTCTCTCATGAAGCCGCGGCCACCGAGGCCGTCGACACGGCTCCGTACCGGTCGGTCGTCGTCAACGACCTGATACTCGACGCCGACGGCGCCAAGATGTCGAAGAGCCGGGGCAACGTCGTCGATCCGTGGGACGTGCTCCCGAAGTACGGCGCCGATGCGCTGCGGCTGTTTCTCATCTCGTCGAGCCAGGTGTGGGTGCCGCGCCGTTTCGACGAGACTGCCCTTCGCGATACAGCGGGACGGTTCCTGTTGACGTTCAAGAACGTGTACAGCGGAATTTTCGCGGTCTACGCGAACTTCGGATGGGAGCCGACACACCTCGATCCGGCGCCTCCGCTGCGTCCGGCGCTCGACCGATGGGTTCTATCCAGACTCGCGGCTGTCGAGCGCGCAGCGAATGCGATGCTGGAGGGGTACGACGCGACGGGCGCCGCGCGGCTGGTCACCAGTTTCTTCGTCGACGACGTATCCAACTGGCATGTTCGCCTCAGCCGGCCTCGATTCTACGATGTCGACGGCGAGGACAACCGCGCGGCTTTCGCGACCCTTCGGGAAATTCTTGTCGTTACGTGCCGGCTGCTCGCACCCTTCGCCCCGTTTCTGAGCGATTGGGTACACAACGAGATAACCGGTGAGTCCGTTCACCTCGCTCCGTACGTGAGGGCTGAGCCCGGCGAGAGCGAACCCGCGCTCGAGAGCGCCATGGAGCATGTGCGCACGCTTGCGACACTCGGCAGGGCGGCTCGCGAGGAGGCCGGCGTTCGTGTCCGTCAGCCACTTGGCCGCATGGTCTGCGTCGTGCCGAACCCGACGCCCGGACAGCCGGTCGTGACTGACGAGCTGGAAACGCTTATTCCGCTTCTTGCAGGTGAGTTGAATGTGAAACAGGTTAGCTTCCTTTCGTCGGCTGATGCGCTCGTGACGCTGGAGGCGAAGGCCAACTTCAGATCGCTCGGCAAGAAGTTCGGCAAGGACACGCCGCTCGCGGCGCAGGCGGTGGCGGCGCTCGGCAGCGAGGCGCTTATTGCGTTCGAGCACGGCGAGCCGCTGGCGATTGCCGTTGGCAACGAGTCCCGTGAGCTCGACACTGATGATCTGACGATTATCCGCCGGGCGTCGGGAAGCATGATCGTAAAGGAGGCTGGGGGGTATTTTGCTGCCATAGATCCGGAAGTCACCCCGGAGCTCAGGATGGAAGGCCTCGCCCGCGAAGTTGTGAGCCGCGTCCAACGCATGCGGAAAGAGGCGGGGTTTGCGGTGAGCGATCGCGTTGTGCTGGCGGTTGATGGATCCGAGGAGGTTCTGGCGGCGGTGCGCGCTCACCATGCGTGGATCGCCGAGGAGGTTCTGGCACGCGACATTACGACAGGTGATGGCGCACGAAAACTTCAAGCGGAGCAGTTGGCGGACATCGACGGTCAGCCGACCCGCATCGCAATAGAGAGGGTAGTGTAGATGGCACCCACGACCGCTGCAAAGAAGCAGAAAGCAATGAACAAGAAGACCCTCGACCATTTCGAGAAGCGGCTCCTGGAGGAGCGCCGGCGGGCGCTGAAGGAGCTCGGCCATCACGGGGAGACATTCGGCACGACCCTGCAGGGAGCGGCGGGCGAGCTCACGGCGTATCACTTCCACATGGCAGATCAGGGCACCGACGCAATGGAGCGCGAGAAGGCCTTTCTCTTTGCCAGCCAGGAGGGACGCTTCCTCTGGCATCTCGACGAAGCGCTCCGTCGCCTCTACCGCTCGCCCGAGGCGTTCGGCAAGTGCCATAACTGTGGCGCAGATATCGCGTACGACCGGCTCGATGCTTTGCCGCACGCCCGGTTCTGCATCAACTGCAAGCAGCGTGAGGAAGATGCAAAGAGGCAGAGCTAACACCCCGCTTTTCTGGACCGTCCTGGTGGTGGTCGTCGCAGCCGACGTCATCACCAAGGCGATCGCGGTCTACTCGCTCGCGCCGCAGCGGATACCGCACGAGGTGTGGGGTAACGTGATTCGCCTCACGCTCGTGTACAATCCCGGCGCGGCGTTCGGGCTCCACCTCGGCCAGTATTCGCGCTGGATCTTCATGGCGCTGACCATCGGCGCGCTTTTCATCCTCGGGCGGCTGTACCGCGCGACACGTGACGGCGATCTGCTTCGTACCTTCGCGATCTCGCTCGTGTGCGCGGGAGCGATCGGGAATCTCATCGACCGCGTTCGGTCTTCCCAGGGAGTGGTGGACTTCCTTGACGTGGGTCTGGGCGACACGCGCTGGCCGACTTTCAACGTCGCCGATATGGCGGTGAGCATGGGCGCGTTTCTGCTCGCGTGGGTCCTTTGGGGCGAGGAGAACGCTGACGACGCGGCGCCCGCCGCGGTGCGCGAAGATACTGCGGCGTCGGCGGCGATCGGTGGCGCTCAGGCATCGCCCGGGAGCTCCGAGATCTGACCGCCGGCGACGGCCACGAGTTTGTAATCGAGGCGGACGGAAACGTTCGCCTCGATCTGCTTGTGGCCGCCCGCCTCGAGGTGTCACGCACTCAGGCGGCGACACTCATCGCCAGTGGCAACGTCAGCGTGAATGGCCGGCGGGAGAAGGCGAGCTATCGTCCGGCAAGGGGCGAGACCATAGTCGTCACACGGCCGCCGAACACAGCTCGCGAAATTCTCCCCGAGTCCATCGAGGTGGCCGTCGTCTACGAAGACGAGTACCTGCTCGTAGTCGATAAACCCGCCGGCATGGTAGTTCACCCGGCGCCGGGCAACTGGTCGGGAACGCTCGTCAACGCCCTCATGGGGCGTGGCAACGAGCTGTCCGAGGGGTCGGGCGCGGATCGCGCCGGCATAGTGCATCGGCTCGACAAGGAGACATCGGGGCTGCTGCTCGTCGCCAAGGCGGAACGGGCACACCGCCTTCTCAGCGCCGCGATCGCCGCACGCCGCATCACGCGACGATATGCGTTGATGATCTGGGGACACCTGGAGAGTGACTCGCTCACGGTGGACAAGCCGATCGCACGTGATCCGCGAGACCGAAAGCGGATGGCAATCGTCAATACCGGCAGGCAGGCGAAAACGGATCTGCTCCGTCTGGCCCGCTTCGCATCGGGAGACCTGTTGCGTGCGCATCTGCACAGCGGGCGAACCCACCAGATTCGCGTTCACCTCGCGTCGGTCGGTCATCCAGTGATTGGTGATGATGTTTACGGCGGAGGCGGAGGGCGACGGATCGTGGGGCTATCGCCCAGGCGGCATTTTCTGCACGCGGCCTGGCTTCAGTTCAATCATCCCGTTACCGGCGTCGCGATGGACATTCGCTCACCCCTGCCCGACGATCTCAAGCATTCACTCCGCATTATCGGAGAGAACGCATCCGTTGCGCTGGCGGACGACCCGCTCGCCGCGCTCCGTTTTTATGAGTAGCCCTCCAGCCGCTTTCTTCGAATCGGCCCCCCCGATGCAGCGAATGCTCGTGTTCTCCATCGCCGGTCGCACCCGCTGTTGCGAGCTCGAACAGGTTCGCGAAATCGTTCCGAATATGAGAACCACTCGTCTTCCCGGTGCGCCCGCGTTTGTGCGCGGACTCGTCAACCACCGGGGAACGCTGGTGACTGTGACCGATGCCACTCACTGCCTTCACGGGGTGAAAGCGGATGACTCAATGGCGGTAATACTGCTCGTAGAGAGGAAGGGGCGCGCCGCGGGCGTTCTCGTCGACAATGTTTTCGACATCCGGTCGCTGTCCGCGGCCGAGGTCGAATACGGAGCGATCCTGGATCTGCGCGAGCTGGTAGACAGAGCTTTGGCCTGAGGAGGCATGCAGTGAACAACACGGTGCTGGTGTGCGACGACGCGGTTTTCATGCGCACCATGATCTCGGACATTCTGACGCAGGCGGGGCTTGAAGTCGTCGGCGAAGCCGCTTCGGGAGCGCAGGCAGTCGAGCGCTACAAGGCTTTGCGCCCCGACCTTGTCACAATGGACATCATCATGCCCGAGATGGGCGGCATCGAGGCGGTGAAGGAGATCACCGCGTTCGATCCCCAGGCGCGAGTACTGATGTGCAGCGCGATGGGACAGCAGGCACTGGTTGCCGAGGCCATCGAAGCGGGCGCGAAGGACTTCGTCGTCAAACCCTTCCAGCCGAGCAGGGTCCTCGAGGCGGTACAGAGAGTACTCGGCTAGTTGACGACGAGCCAGTTCGGCTTTGCGAGCTCGTCAGAGGTGATGACCGCGTGTGCGCTCGCCGCCGCGATCAACGCATCGGGAAAGGAACTCGGTCGTCAACTGTCTGGCCGTCCCTTCGTCGGGATGCACCAGGGCGGGCGCAAGCAGGGAGTCTTCATGAGAGCCTGCGCCGCCGCGGGAAAAGAATGCCTGCTTCTGGCGGCGTTCGACCGCGACACCACGCTCGGACTGGTGCGACTGTATTTCGCCGAGTTTCGCGACGCGGTGGGCTGTGTTCAGAAAAGTGTGAAAGCGGAGTCGCAGGACAGCGATCTCGAGGCGGATCTGAACAGCAGTCCGGACGCGCTGTTCGGTCCGCTGAACTGAAGCGGCGTGTCTGGCTCGGGCGACGGGTTACGGGTAACGGAGTTGAGGGTATCTTTTTTTTCGCCGTGCGGGATCCGTCCGGCTATTGCTGACGTGAACGAGCGGAGCGCTTAGGCAGATGAACCAGGATCGAGCGGGGCGACCCGAGAAGGGCGAGTGGAACGATGGAGAATTCGAGTCGTTTCTCGCTGAACTCTCGCCTGCTCTCGAGAACAGCGTCGGGCGGCTTGGCGTGGCCGGGTCGGTGGGAAGCCGCGCAGGCGCGGTTGACACTGATAAGACGATCCTGACTTGGCCCGATGTGACCGACCGTATCATTGAGGAGCTGCGGTAGTGGCTATTCGCGGCAATCTGAACGAGGCGAGCTTGCCGGATGTGCTTCAGCTTTTGGCGATGGGAAGCAAGACCGGTACGCTCAGTCTCACTGTGGACAGATCGCTCGGCACTATCTGCTTCGAGGGCGGGCGGATCTGCTATGCCGCGATTGCCAACCGGCGGCTCGATATCGAGGACGCCGTTTTCGCGATGTTCAAGTGGACGCATGGGTTCTTCAGCTTCGAGCCCGGCGTCCACCCGCCGGCTGGAGCCTCGCTTGTCTCCGTCGACCCACAGGCGCTTCTGCTCGAAGGCGCGCGGAGGGTGGACGAGTGGTCGCTCATAGAGAAAAAGATCCCGAGCTTCGAGATTGTCTTCGCTCTCGACCGCCAGCAACTATTGCGTAACAGAATTGCATTGACCGACGAGCAGCACACACTGCTTCCGCTAATCGACGGCTCCCGCGACGTGAACGCCCTGATGCGGGCGTCAAATCTGGGCGAGTTCGCCCTTGGCAAAGCACTCTTCGGGCTGCTCAGCGGCGCGTTTATCGTTGCCGTCGGAACTCGCGAGCCGGAGCGTCCTGTTGTGGCGGAAAGCGTCATTGCCGAGCACAGGAATCTTGGCATCGCATTCTACAAGGCGAGAATGTACAGTGACTGTGCGCGCGAGTTCAGGCGCATTACTCAGCTGAGACCCGACGACTCTTCGGCCGCATTCTATCTTGGACTGGTTGCGCTACGAGATGGCAGGTGGACTGATGCCGCTTCATCCTTTCAGCGCGCGGCGGCTTCAACGCCCCAAACCGCGGCGGTGCTCGTCAATGTCGCCTACGCATACGAGCGCCTCGGCCAGTATGAAAAGGCGCGTCTCGCGCTGGATCAAGTCGTTGCGCGCGCTTCTAGGCCGGTCCCCCTCGCCCATCTCGGGCTGGCGTCGCTCGCACTTCAGCGCGGCGACCTCGACGCTGCGTCCACCGCGCTCGAGCTCTCCCGCACTGCCTGGGGCGGCAGCACCCCCCCAGCGGCGTGGTTTCACTATGCCGGCGTTGAAGCGCTCCTGAGAGGAGATGCCGAGCGTGCGGCGGCGCTCCTCGCGGGGGGCGTCGCGCGATATCCCACATCCGCAATTCTACTCAACAACCTTTCGGTGGCACAGGAAGCGTGCGGCCGCTTCGAGGATGCGCGTCGAAGCGTCGAGCGAGCCGCCCAGACCGACTGCGCAATGCCGCAGCTCTTCCGAAATCTCGGCGACGCCCTCGGCCGCGAGGGCCGTGCCGCGGAAGCGCAGCAGGCATATATGCGCGCAGCGGCAGCGAGCGCAAGCGGCCTTGCCGCGCGCTGACGAGCCGGATTTCTGTCGTTGCCGCGGGTTGGGCTCCTCGTCCTTGGAGTGGTCGAAAACCTCCCCCAGCAAGCACGCTGGCTTTCGCGCCCTCGCCCTTGCGCCGAGCGACAATCAGGCGAGCGCGCTCCTTGGGTGGGCGCAGATGAGGCAAGGCAGGTACGACAATGCGCTCGCGGTTCTCGAGAGAGTTCTCGCCGAAGAGCCGATGAACAGTCTTGCCCGCGCAAATCTCGGCTACGTGTGTCTGCGCAGGTCGAAGCGCGATCTCATCTCGGCACAGCAATCCTTCGAGCGATGCATCTCGCTCGCGCCGAATTTCGTCGAGGCGCATTACGAGCTGGGCCGCGCGCACTGGTTGGCTGGCGAGCTCGGAGACGCCGAGCGCGCCTGGAAGGTCGGACAATCCGCCAATCGGTTCAATGTCTGGGGCAGGCGCTGCGGTGAGGCGATCCGTCAGGTTCGGGCCCCCCAGGAGCCGCGCAGCTACAGCTGATAGGGCGTCAGCGCCAACATTAAGATACAATGAGACGTGCGTCGACGGCCTCCGGCGCGCTTGACACGCTTTTCTCGCGCCTCTACACTACCGAGTTATGGTTGATTCAGATGCAGGCATGGACTCGGCGCGGGTACGTTTCAACCCACGCATGCTGTCCGTCGCGCTCTGGAGCGCGGCACTGCTGGCGCTTGTCATCGGATTCGCCGATTTGGCACGTGGCGGCACTATGATTGCCCCGATATTGCTTGTGCTTGGGTACTGCGTTCTGGTACCGATCGCAATCCTGAAGTAAGGCGCGGCCCGGTTTCTGCTCCGGGCGAGTAGCTCAGTTGGTTAGAGCGCCTGCCTTACACGCAGGATGTCGGGGGTTCGAGTCCCTCCTCGCCCATGGTATTTCTGGACCTGCTGAAGCAGCACGGTGTACAGGTGTTCACGCCTTTGGAGATCACGACATTGATTGCAAGGAGTCTGACTTTGCGTCACAATCAAATTTCGCATCGCTGCCGTCTGGTTCATCTCGCGGCGCTGGTCGCGGTCCCTTTCGCGGGTGCGTCGGCGCAGCGCCGCCCGCCGGAGCCGCCCCCGAAGGTCATGATCTCGACGTTCGCGAGCGCGGACAAGGATCTTGGGATCCAGGCGGCCGAAGCACTCCGGTCGCGTATCACCCGCGACGTGGACGCCAAACGGCTGACCGTCATTCCGAAGGCCGATATCAACAACACGCTCGGCGCGTCGGGTTACTCGACAACCGAGGCACTGGGCTCGAACGACGCCAAGGCACTCGCCAACCTGCTGCGCGCCGACGAGTACATGGAAGGCACGGTCTTGCGGACGCCGACCGGCGTGAAGATCGATGCCCGTCTCGTGCTGGCGCGCGACAACAAGCTGCAGCAGCCGCTCCCGTCCGCGGAGGCCCCGAACCTGGATCGTGCAGCGCAGGCGGTCGCCAAGTCCTATCAGCAGGCGCGCGACCAGCTCGCCTCCGAGCGCAATTGCAACACGCTCCTTCGCGAGAAGAAATTCGCCGAAGCCGAAGTCGTCGCGCGCTCTGGCCTGTCGAAGTACCCCAACGGCACGATCGTCGGCGTTTGCCTCGGCACCGCTCTCGAAGAGCAGAAGAAGACCGATTCCGTTCTCGCGCTGGCGGAGCGGATTCGCGCCGTCGATCCCCGCAACGTCGCGGCGCTGCGGTGGGCGGCCGACATCTACCGCGAACGGGGGAACAAGGAGAAGGCGACGCAGGCGCTCACCGGACTTCTCGCTGCTGAACCCGGCAACGAGGTTCTTCTCACGCAGGTCGTCAACGATCTCGCCGGCAGCGGCCAGGCGAAACTGGCCGTTCCAATAATCATGGAAGCGGCTCGCGCGAACCCGGGCGATCCGAAACTGCTCCGCATTGCGTGGCTCGTTCTCCTCGCGGCCAAGGAATATGCGCTCGCTCTCCAGACCGGTGCAGAGTTGATCCGCGCCGACACGGCCGCCGCCGACTCCACCTACTTCGTTCGGAGTGTCGCGGCGGCGTCGGAGCTTGGCCAGCCCGCGCAGGCTGCGCAGATCGTCGCGCAGGGAATCGCTCGCTTCCCGAACAACGCGTCGCTGCTTCTCGTCCAAGCGGCCGCGCTCAGCAAGGCTGGCCAGAACGCGCAGGCCCTCACTGCTGCCAGGCGCGCCGTGCAGATGAACCCGAAGGTCGAGGGGGGCTACGCCCAGCTCGCGCTCATCTACGGCGCGCTCGGACAGCCTGACAGCGTCGCCGCAGTGATCAATCTCGCTGCCGCCAACGGCGGCGACAAGAAAATGCTCGCGCAAGTTGCGCTCAAGACCGGAAGCGATGCGTACAAGGCCGGCAATGCGTCCAAGAATCGTGCTGAGCTTCAGCGTGCCGTCAAATTTCTCAAGCTCTCAGACCAATTGGAGGCGTCGCCGGATGCAAAGTTCCTCGCCGGTGCATCGGCGTTTCTGGTTGGCCAGAGCGCAGTGAACGAGGCGCAGGAAACGAAGAACTGCGCGCTCGCGCGGCTCGCCAAGGAGTCGTTCGCGACGGCTCAGGAAAACGTGCCCGCCGGTCTCACCAGCTATGCCGACGCGGCGAAGCAGCTTCTCAACGCGATTCCGCAGTTCACGCCGGCCGTCGACGACCAGATTCGGCGCTTCTGCCGGTAACCCCGGTTGGGCCCGGCGCGTGGGATTCTCCATATCACGCGCCGGTGCTCGCCGACGAAATAGTGGGACTGTTTCGAAGCCGGATCGACATTCTGGACTGCACGTTGGGGGGCGGCGGACACACTGCCGCCCTCCTTGCAATGGGCGCGAATGTGACGGCGATCGACCGAGATCCGGCGGCGATCGCAGCGGCTCGGCATCGGCTTGCCACCTATGAGGCGGCAGGTCGTCTTCACGTTATATTGGGCAACTTCGCCGAGGTGAACGCGTTGCTCCCCGATTTATCGCAGAAATTCGACGGCATTCTCGCCGATCTCGGAGTGTCGTCTCACCAGATCGACGAGGCTTCGCGGGGGTTTTCATTTCGCGAAGGCGCACCTCTCGACATGCGAATGGATGCGAAGGGACCGCAGACCGCCGCCGGGTTTCTCAACGAAACCGACGAAGCGGAGCTCGCGCGCGTTTTTCGCGAGTACGGTGATGAGCCGCATGCGCGCCGGCTCGCGCGCGAGGTAGTGCGCCGACGCGGCAACCGCCCATTTGTCATCAGTGACGACCTCGTCGGCGCCATTCGCGGCGCGCTTGGTAAACGGACCGGCCCCGGAGATTTCGCGCGACTGTTCCAGGCCGTCCGGATCGCGGTGAATGACGAGGTGAATGCCCTGGATGCAGCGCTGCCAGCGCTCCGGGACCGGCTCGTTCCGGGCGGCGTGCTGGCCGTGATATCGTATCATTCAGGGGAGGATCGCATCGTGAAGCACGCGATGCGCGAGTGGTCGCGCGACTGTGTGTGTCCTCCCCGACAGCTTCAATGCACTTGCCGTGGCCTGGCTGCAGGCAAGGCCGTTTCGCGCAAGGTCGTGCGGCCCGGTGCCGCAGAGATCGAAAGAAACCCGCGCGCTCGAAGCGCACGACTCCGCGCGTGGCGAAGCGAAGTCTGAGTTCGGGCCGACTGCTCATCGCCTGTGGCCTGGTGGGATTCGTACTCACTGCCGCGGCCGTCGTCGCGCGTCGCGGCTATGGACACCAGCAGGGGGTGCGGACGGCTGCGCTCGAAGGAAGGCAGGTTGCCCTCGAGAGCGAGCGCGTCCGGCTGGAGGCTGCAATTCGCGACGCGTCCTCACGGCCGCGACTCGGTCCGATCGCCGAAAAGCGGCTCGGGATGCGCGTTCCTGCTGACTCGCAGGTAGTCATCCTCTCCCGAGCCACGAGGAGCGGTGGTACGCCTTAGCCGCGTCACTACGGTACATCTCGCACTGGCGCTGTTTGCTCTCGCTCTCATAGGGCAGGCGGTCAAGGTGCAGCTCATCCAGGGCGAAGAATGGGCAGAGCGTGGGCGCCGCCAACAATACAGTCAGGGAGCAGTCGCCGCGGGGCGCGGAATCATTCGCGATGCGTCAGGAAACGTGCTTGTCGAAAGCCGCGAGCTCATGCGGCTGACGGTCAATCTCCGCGATATGGGCGACAGGTCGATCCTTCTCCGGTCACTTCGCAACGCGGGCTTTCCGCTGGAGGCCATCAGGCAGGCGGCGGATCCCGCGAGGAAGTGGGTTGACCTGCCCGGACTGCATGTACCCTCGGAGGTTCACAGGCTGCTGGCGTTGCCAGGCGTCGCAGCCCGGCCGGTGATGAGCCGCGAGTATGCGAACAATGCGGGCATTCGCCGGATCGTTGGCGGTGTGGACCGCGACGGCCGCGGCATCGACGGCATTGAAATGTCGCTCGACAGCCTGCTTAGCGGCGATACCCTGCTCGCCGCATTTGCGCTGGACAGCCGGGGGCGCCGTGTCGATTCACCCGACGGGTGGACTACGCCGCCCCGCGCGGGGAGCAACGTCACTCTGACCATCAATCGCGATCTCCAGGAGATCTGCGAGCGCGCGCTCGCGCGGGCGGCGGACAGTCTGCAGGCGACGGGCGGCGATATTGTCGTTATGAATCCCACCACGGGCGAAGTTCTCGCAATGGCGAGTCGGCGTGCCGGCAAGGGAGCCGTGGCGAACACCGCAGTTACGGAACCGTTCGAGCCCGGTTCCACTCTCAAGCCTTTCATTGCGGCGGCGCTTCTCGAAAGGAAAAGGGCGCACCCAGATGAAGTCATCGATACGTTCAACGGAGAGATGACGCTCAATGGCCGCCTCATCACCGACAGTCATAAGGCCTTGCGAATGTCTCTCGCCGACGTCATTCGGCTCTCGAGTAACGTTGGCATAGTGCGTTTCGCCCAGCGACTGACTCCGAGGGAGACGTACGAAGCGCTTCGGGATCTCGGCGTGGGAATGGCCACGGGAGTGCCACTGCCCGCCGAAGCCGACGGCACGCTTCGCGAGCCGGGCCGGTGGAACAACACATCGGCGGCATCGATAGTCATGGGCTACGAGCTTGCAGTGACGCCGCTTCAGCTCGTCGTTGCGTACGCTGCCATCGCGAACGGCGGTGAGCTCATGCAGCCTCACATCGTCAAGGAAATCCGTTCTTCCGACGGTGACCTGATTTTCGAGGCGACACCGCGTGTTGTCCGCCGCGCCATGTCGCCCGATGTCGCGCGGCAGATGCGGCGAATGCTGACTGGGGTGGTGGACAGCGGTACCGCGGTGCGCGCCGACCTTGCGACGTTCACTGTCGCGGGGAAGAGCGGAACAGCGCGACGCACAGTGGAAGGCAAGGGCTACGTCGCCGGCAACTACACCGCATCGTTCGTGGGATTGTTTCCAGCCGATAAGCCGCTGTATATCGTTCTCGTCAAGATCGACAGCCCGCGCGGCGTATACTACGGCGGCGAGATCGCGGCTCCCGTTACGGGTGTCGTACTGCGGGCGGCCCTCGCCGCGAGGGACGCCGCGCTCGACCGGCAGGATCTCGCTGACGTCAAGCGGGAGCTGTCTTCGGTCGACTCATCGGGCCCCGACGCCGACCGAGCACCAGAGCGCTTTGGCGCAGGTGGAGCCGCGCCGGATCTCCGAGCTCAGCGCAGCGCCGCCGAACCATCCGCCGCGCCAGTGGCGACTGCTTCGGCCGAGCGAACGCCTCAGCCGGCGAAGACGGTCGCCCTTCCGCTTAAGCGGCCGGCGAGGGTCACCGATCGCCGGCCACGGCCGGTTCCCGACGTCGCCGGCCTCGTTCTGCGCGACGCGGTTCGCGCTTTGCATAACGCGGGGTTCAGAGTCACGCTCGCCAACGGACAATCGGTGCTGACGCTTCCACCGGCCGGTACGATCGCTCCCGCGGGTACCATCATCAAACTCCAGCATTATCGCTGATGCGTTTTGCCCTTGCGAGCGCCACCACCGCGCTCGAGGCGGCGGGGCTTCTTTCCGCCGTCCGTGGAGATCTGCCCGAGTTTGTGGAGGGCGTCTCGGACGACAGCCGCGACGTGCGCCCTGGCTTCCTCTTCATCGCGGTGCGCGGCTCGCTCCGCGACGGCCATGACTATCTGGCACGCGCCGCCGAGCTCGGCGCGTCCGTCGCGATGGTCGAGGACCCCGCGCGCACCGCACTTCCCGCAATCATCGTTAAGGAGGGACGCAAAGCGGCGGCAGTCGCCGCGGGCGCCGCTTACGGTGACCCTTCAAGAAAGCTGAGGATGATCGGCATCACCGGCACCAATGGAAAGAGCACGACTGCCGACATCCTGCGCCACCTCCTCGATCACGACTCCACGCGTAGCGCGTCGATCGGAACGCTCGGAGTGCTGCTCGGAACGGACGGAGAGGTTGTCCCGGGCGGTGCTGAGCTGACCACACCGGGCCCGGTGGAGCTCCAGCGAGTCCTTCGCGTGCTCGTCGATCGGGGAGTCAGCACCGTCGCGATGGAGGTGTCCTCGCACAGTCTCGACCAGCGACGCATCGACGGCCTGAGCTTTGATGCCGCCGTCTTTACGAACCTGACCCGCGATCATCTGGACTATCACCAGACGATGGAGGCCTATTTCGCGGCGAAGGCCCGACTCATCGGATACCTCAAGCCGAATGGTGCTGCCGCGGTGAACGTAGACGATACCAGGTGGCAGGCCCTTCCACCTGCGCCAAAGACGATCTACTTCGGGGTGAAAGAGGGCGCCGACGTGCGCGCGAGCGACGTCCACTTCTCGCCCTCGGGAAGCAGTTGGCGCGTTCACCATGGCGGCGACTCCTTCCCGGTTGAGCTTCCCTTGATCGGCGACGTCAACGTTCACAACGCGCTGGGCGCGATAGCCGTGGGGCTCACGCTCGGCATGCCGTTGCAGACGCTGGCGGAGTGCCTCAGCCTCCTCCCTCAGGTGCCGGGTCGGCTCGAGGTTATTTCACAGCGACCTGCGGTGCTGCGCGACTACGCTCACACACCCGACGCGATCGGACGGGCACTGACCGCAATCCGGCCGTTCACGCGAGGCCGGCTGATACTCGTGTTCGGTTGCGGCGGAGACCGGGATCGCGGAAAGCGGCCCGAGATGGGACGCGCCGCGGAGCACGGAGCCGATCTTGTCATCGTCACCAGTGACAATCCGCGCACCGAGGATCCCGAACAGATACTCGACGACATCGAGGCGGGCATGACAGCTGAGAATCATCTCCGCATCGAGGACAGGCGTGCGGCAATCGAGCGCGCCCTTGGCGAAGCGCACACTGATGATGTAATTCTGCTGGCGGGCAAGGGCCACGAGACGTATCAGATTCGCGGTACGACGAAGACTCCCTTCGATGAAAAGCTCGTTGTGAAAGAACTGCTCGCGGCGCGGCAGAATTGACGTTCTGGACACTCGACCGCGTCGCCGATGCGCTTTCGGAAACGTCGATGGCGCTTCCGCGGGGGGGCACCGCGCTGGCGGGCGTCAGTACCGACACCCGCTCGATCGCGCCGGGACAGTTGTTCGTCGCTTTGAAGGGCGAGCGATTCGACGGCCACGACCACTTGAGCGAAGCGGTGGCGAAGGGCGCCGCAGGAGTGGTTGTGTCCCGGCCGACGGCACTCGAGGCGCTCAACGTGCCTGTCCTCGAAGTGCCCGATACGCTCGTCGCGCTCGGATCGCTTGCCGGGTACTGGAGGCAGGCATGGCGGGGGACGATCGTCGCGGTTGCGGGCAGCAATGGGAAGACGACGACGAAGGACCTGATCCGGGCGGCCCTTTCGCGCGAGCTCGACGTTCACGCGACGACCGGCAATCTGAACAATCGCATTGGGGTGCCGCTGACGCTCCTCTCCATTCCCGCCACCGTCCGGCTGGCGGTGGTCGAGCTGGGAACGAATCTCCCTGGCGAAGTGGCCATCCTGCGGGAAATCGCGCGTCCGGACATAGCGGTGGTTACATCCGTCGACGAGGAACACCTCGAGGGCCTCGGCGACCTGGCTGGGGTGCTGCGCGAGGAATCGGCTTGCTATGACGGCGTCGCGATCGGTATCGCTCCGGCCTCGCAGCCGGAGGTCGCTGCCGCGGCCCGCGGCAGGGCGGGCGAAGTAATCACCGCGGGCCTCGACAGCGGTGACGTGCGGCCCTCGTCATGGTCAATCGCGCCCGATGGACACGGAACGATCGAGCTCGATGGGGTGAAGGTGTCGCCGCCGCTAAGGGGCCTGCACAATCTCCGGAATGCCATGCTCGCCATCGCCGTTGCGCGCAGTTGCGGGGTCTCCGATGAGAGCGCAGCGGAAGGAATCGCGGCGATGGAGGCTCCGCGCATGCGGGTCGCGTGGGAGCGTATCGGCGACGCGACGCTGATCAACGATGCGTACAACGCGAACCCTGGCTCGACGCGCGCGGCGATAGAACTTCTGCGGGGGCTGGGCAAGGATCGTCAGCGGGTTCTGGTGCTCGGCACGATGCGTGAGCTGGGCGATGCGTCTGTGAGGTGCCATCTCGACATGAGCCGGCTTGCGCTGGAGTCGGGTGCGGATGTCATCGCCGGGATCGGTGACTTTGCCGGCTCACTCGAGAGTGTCGCCGCGGGCGACGGACGAGTCGTGACCGCCGACTCGGTCGAGGAGCTCTGGCCGCGGCTTCGGCCGCGAATGGCGCGGGATGCCGTTATTCTATTGAAGGCGTCGCGGGGCGTGCAGCTCGAGAGGCTCGTTCCGCATCTCACAACCTGGGCAACCGGCTAGTGCTCAACTTTCTCCTGGTTCCGCTGGCGAGGGACTTCGGCTTTCTGCGCGTCTTCAACTACATCTCGTTCCGTGCGGCCGGGGCGGCGGTGACGGCGCTGCTCGTGTCGTTCATCGTCGGGCCGCTGATCATCCGGCGGCTGCGCAGGATGCGGCTGCACCAGGTCATTCGCGAAGGCACACCCGACTCGCACCAGGAGAAGAAACGGACGCCTACCATGGGCGGGCTCATCATCCTGTCATCGACGTTGATTCCGACCCTGCTCTGGGCAAAGCTCAACAACCAGTACGTTCTCATCGCGATGTTCGTGATGCTCTGGATGGGCTTTATCGGGTTCTTCGACGACTATCTCAAGCTCAAGCAGCGCCAGGCGGGCGAGAAGAACACCGGCCTCATCGAGGGATACAAGCTTGCCGGCCAGATATCGATTGGCTTTCTCCTCGGCTGGTACCTGTGGAAGTTTCCCCTGTCCACGCTGCCGGGGGCGTCCACCACGCTTCCTTTCTACAAGTACATCCTGATCGTTCCCGCATCAGCCACGCTCGCCTGGATCTACGTCTTCTTCGTTACCTTCGTGCTCACCGGCACGAGCAACGCTGTCAACATCACTGACGGTCTCGACGGGCTCGCCGCCGGGCTCACCGCCATCGCTGTCCTCACGCTTGCGCTTTTCGCCTACGTAATCGGACGTATCGACGCGTCGGCCTATCTCCAGGTGTTTTATCTGAGGGGTGCCGGCGAGCTGACGGTGTTCTGCGCGGCAATAATGGGCGCGTGCATCGGCTTTCTCTGGTACAATGCCCATCCAGCGCAGGTGTTCATGGGCGACACCGGCTCGCTTGCTCTCGGCGGCGCGCTGGGCGCCATCGCGATCTTGCTCAAGTCCGAATTCGTTCTCCTTATCGTCGGCGGAGTGTTCGTCGCGGAAATGGTGTCGGTCATCATTCAGATGATCGTGTACAAGGTCTACAAGCGATGGCGCGGCGTCGAGTATGCGCAGGCGAACCGGGTGTTCAGGACTGCGCCGTTGCATCACCATTTCGAGGAGGGCGGCTGGGATGAGAGCCAGGTGGTCGTGCGATTCTGGATTCTCGGAATACTCTGCGCCTTCCTCGCGTTGAGCACGCTGAAGCTGCGATGACGATGCGCGAGCTTCCCGACGGCGAGATCGCCGTCCTGGGGCTCGCCAGGAGCGGTACCGCTGTGGCACGGCTCCTCCTGGGGGAAGGCCGCCGCGTATACGCCTCCGACGGCGGCACCTCGGCGGTCGTGGATGCCAACGCCAGGTTACTGCGCGACCTGGGGGCGCGCGTCGATACGGGCGGCCACGATGTTGCGCGGATCGCGCGTGCGCCGCTCGTCGTCGTGAGTCCTGGCATTCCGCCGTCGGCGCCACCCATCGCGGCCGCGCGCGATTCCCGCGCGCCGATCGTCAGCGAGGTAGAGATCGCGCTGCGCCTGATGCCGCGGACAAAGGTGATCGCAATTACCGGGACGAACGGAAAGTCGACGACGACGGCGCTCATCGGACACCTGTTGCGCGGTCTCGGGGTGAACGCGGCCGACGCCGGGAACATTGGAACGCCGGTCTCGGAGATCGCCCTCCGCCAGCAGCACCCCGAGTGGCTCGCGCTGGAGATGTCGTCGTTTCAACTGCACGACACCCCTGGCCTGGAGCCCGTTGTCGGCGTGCTCACGAACCTCAGCCCGGACCATCTGGACCGTTATCCCACCGCGAACGACTATTACGCCGACAAGGCGAGGCTGTTCTGCAACGCCAGCCCCGATTCACGCTGGATCCTGAACGCCGACGACCGGCGCGTTCGCGTGATGGAAACCGACGTTCCCGGCGCGAAGTTCCATTTCTCGACAAGAGCATTGGCCGACGCGTGGTTCGACGAACCGTCGTCAACCCTCCAGCTTCTCGGCAGTCAGCTGCTGCCGCGCAGCGAGCTGAATCTGCTCGGCGATCACAACGTCGCCAACGCGCTCGCCGCGGCGCTCGCCGTGGCCGTTGCCGACGAGAGTTTTGGAAGCGCTGAGTCACGGCTGCTCATATCCGGCGCCCTCCGGACGTTCAATGCGCTTGCACATCGCCTCGAGATAGTTGGCGAGATTGACGGTGTGCAGTGGATCAACGACTCGAAGGCGACCAACGTCAGCTCATCCGTGGTGGCTGTTGCAGGGATGCGGCGACCCACTATTCTGCTGCTGGGCGGACGCCACAAGGGCGAGCCCTACACGTCGCTCGCCGATCCGATTCGCCGAACGGTGAAGAAGATCATCGCGTACGGCGAGGCGGCACCGATCATCGAATCCGAACTGGCCGGCATTACCGAGGTGGAGCGACTGGGCGCTGACTTCGGTGAAGTGATGCGCCGTGCCCACGAGAGTGCGCGGGCCGGCGACGCTGTGCTGTTGTCGCCTGCCTGCTCGAGCTTCGACATGTTCACGAACTACGAAGAGCGCGGCCTCCGATTCCGTCAGCTCGCGATGGTGAAGTAGATGACGGCGACAGTCGCTGACGTGCGCTATCGATGGTACATGGGGACAGAGGCGCGGCTTCTGCTCATCATTACCGCTTCGCTCCTCGCCTTCGGGCTGGCAACAGTGTACAGCGCGAGCGCAAGCATCGCGCAACGCGAGGGACTTGGCAGCTGGGCGTATTTCGTGAGGCAGTTGGCCGGCGTCGGCATCGGTCTGGTCATGCTGGCAGCGTTTTCCAAGGTGGACGCCGAGTTGTGGAGCAGGTGGGCGTGGCCGGTTATGCTCCTTTCGATTTCTCTCCTCGTAATCGTCATCCTGCCGTTCACTGAGTCAATCGCTCCGCGACACCTCGGCTCCCGCCGTTTTCTCATCGGCGCTTCGCTCCAGCCGTCCGAGCTCGCCAAGATCGCAGTGATCGTCTGGACATCCATGCTGATTGTGAAGAAAGGAGATGCGCTGCGGCGACTCACAAAAGGTCTGCTGCCCTTCATCGTCGTCATCGGTGTGCTCGATCTGCTGGTGGCACTGGAGCCAGACCTGTCGGTCGCGATGATGTACACGCTTATCATGGCGATCATTTTATTCGCGGGAGGCGTCCGCATCGGTCATGTCGTCGTGCTGGGCGTCATCGCGATCCCGCTCCTGTGGGATCAGTTCCAGCGTCTTAATTATGCACTGCTCCGGATGACTGCGTTCTTCGATCCCGGTGCGGCGCCGAGTTATGTAAGCCATCAGCTCCGCCAGTCACTGATTGCGGTGGGGTCGGGGCAGATCTTTGGTGTCGGCTTTGGTCAGGGCAGACAGCAGCTCGGGTTTCTGCCCCTTCCACACAACGATTTCATCGCCGGCACGATCGGCGAGGAATGGGGATTCGTTGGGATGGTTGCCATTATTGGGGCCTTCGCCTCCTTTGGATTTCTGGGCTTCCGCATCGCGAAGCAGGCGCGCTCACCGTTCCTTCAGCTCACTGCAGTCGGCATCACTGCCACTATCGTAATCACCGCGTACCTCCACATCGGCGTTGCGTTGGGATTGCTCCCGACGACTGGTTTGACCCTTCCGTTCATCTCTTACGGGCGGTCGAATCTGGTGCTCTCCCTGCTCATGACTGGGATTCTCGTAAATATCGGGAGCACCAGAGAAAAGGTGATGGGATCGCGGGCGACGGACCCCTCGTTCGCCATGCAAAGCACGTAGCGTGCGGATCTTATTTGCCGGAGGTGGCACGGGCGGGCATCTCTATCCCGGCCTCGCCATCGCGCGCGCCGTGCAGCGCATCGATCCCTCGATACGTCCCCTGTTCATTGGCGCGCAGCGAGGCATCGAGCGAAGCGTGCTGCCAACAACCGAGTTTCCCCACGAGCTTCTCGATCTGCATCCGCTCTATCGTTCGAGACCCTGGGAAAACTGGAAGACGCTGCGCGGGGCGTTTGGCTCCTGGCGCAGCGTATCGCGGATTGCCCGCGACGAACGCCCGCGGTGCGTCGTCGGCACCGGCGGTTATGCATCCGGCATCGCGCTCGCGTATGCAGCGACGCACGGCGTCCCGATCGTTGTCCAGGAGCAGAACAGCTTTCCCGGCTTGACGACGCGGTTCTTCAGCCGCTACGCGCGTCAGATACACACGGGATTCCCTGAGGCCGCGAGTCGCCTTACGCCGGGCGCGACGACACAGATCTGCGACTCGGGCAATCCCATCGAGCCGCCGCCCGACCCCCTGCCTGAGCGCAACGCCGCGCGCCGCGCGTGGGGATTCACCGACGCGAGGCGGGTCGTCCTCGTCTACGGTGGCAGCCAGGGCTCACGCGCCATAAACGACGTCGTCGCCGAATGGGCGACGCGAGGGCTGCCGGAAGGCCTGGGCATGATATGGGCGACCGGACAGGGAACGCACGCCGACTATGCCCGACACGACGGTGGGAACGTTCGGGTTCGCCCGTATCTCGCCCCGGTTTCCGAGGCATACGCCGCCACCGACTTCGCAGTCTCGCGGGGCGGTGCGATCGCTACAGCCGAGCTCTGCGCGTGGGGTATTCCGCCGATAGTCGTGCCGTTGCCGACGGCGGCAGCCGATCATCAGACGTCGAATGCACGCGCGCTTGCCGCAGCCGGCGCGGCGGAGCTCATCCTGCAGAGCGAGCTTACGGTGGACAGGCTCGACGCTTCTGTCCGTGCGCTGCTGGCTGACGACACGCTTTTGAATCGGCGCGCTGAAGCCGCGCGTTCCCGCGCGCGGCCTCACGCAGCGGCCGAGATTGCGCGCCACATTCTCGAGCTCATCGGTGGCAGGCTCTCAACGAGGCGCGAATGAGGGCGAAACCGAGCGATCAGCGGCCCATCCACTTCGTCGGTATTGCTGGCGCGGGGATGAGCGCACTAGCGGAGCTGTTTCTGCGCCGCGGATACGCGGTGACGGGCTGTGACGCGAACACGTCCGCGGTGGAGGATCTCGAGCGGCTCGGTGTTCGCGTTACTGCGGGACACGACCCGTCGCACGTGGACGGTGCGCGCGAGGTAGTCGTGACCTCCGCCGTCAGTGCCGATCACCCCGAACTGGCGCGAGCGCGCGTGCTGGGCATTCCGGTGATCAAGCGCGCTGCAGCGCTGGGTCGCGCCGTCTCGGGCGGCGCGCTTGTAGGCGTAGCGGGCACGCACGGAAAGACAACGACGACTGTCATGACGACCGAAGCGCTCGCCGCGGCCGGTCTCGCGCCGACCGGCATCGCGGGCGGCAGAGTCGGCGCCTGGAATGGAAACCTGAGCCACGGCTCGGACCGATTGTTCGTAGTCGAGGCCGACGAGTATGATCGATCGTTTCACGCCCTTGCCCCCACCGTTGCAGTCGTGACGAACATGGAGGCCGATCATCTCGACATCTATCCAGGCGGAATCGACGAGATTCGCGCTGCTTTCGCGCAGTTCATCCGCGGAGCGTCGACGATCGTGCTCTGCGCCGACGATGCTGGCGCGACGGGCCTCCCGACTCCGAGCAGCGCCGAAGTCATCAGGTATGGAGCGTCATCGCCGGAAGCGCGGCTCGTTGGTAGCGGTATCGAAGCAACGATTTCAGGGACGCGATTCATGGTGACATACGATGGGATGGAGCTCGGCGGTCTGAATCTCGCGGTGCCGGGAATGCACAATGTGAGAAATGCGCTTGCCGCCGTCGCATCGGGAATTACGCTCGGCGTTGACCTGGGCGCGATGCGGCCGGGTCTCGAGGCGTTCACCGGCGTCGAGCGCCGCTTCGAGCGCATCGGCGAAGCGGCCGGAGTAACGATCATCGACGATTACGCGCATCACCCGACTGAGATCGCGGCGACGCTCGAGGCCGCGCGAGCGGCATTCCCGCACCGCCGCATCGTTGCGGCCTTCCAGCCACACCTCTATTCCCGAACGCGTGATTTTCACAGTGAATTCGCCGTCGAGCTGTCGCTCGCCGACGCGGTGTTCCTCTGCGACCTGTATCCGGCCCGCGAGCAGCCGATTGCCGGAGTGTCTTCGAGGATGATCTCGGCCCCGATGCGTGGCGCTGGCAGGCCGCCCGCGTGGGAAGGGCCGCGCGCTGAGCTGGCAGGCGCTCTCGCCGCGTTCCTGCGCGAAGGCGACGTCGTCTTCACGATTGGAGCCGGCGACATAACCCGCACGGCCCCCGAGCTTCTCTCGCTGCTTCAACTCCGAAAGTGATCGGACCGTTAGAGCCCGGCAAGCTGCCTCCGCCTCGCACGAGCATGCGGTGGCGGATACTCGTAGTCCTTCTGCTTGGTGCCGTCCTCGCCCCCGCGTCATGGCTCGCGCGACGCGGCGCGTCGCGGCTCGAGTTTTTCCACCTCCGCACGGTAGAAGTAAGCGGCACCCGATACCTCAGTCCTGAGGTCATTGTCGAGCGCCTCGCGCTCGACACTATGCGATCGGTGTGGGATGACCCCCGCCCGCTCGTTGCACGTCTCGACTCGATGCCGCAGATCGGGGCGGTGGACATCAGTCGCCGGCTGCCAGGCACGCTCATCGTCGCCATCAGCGAGAACCTTCCGGTTGCCCTTGCATCAAGCGCGCGCGGTCTCGAGGCAGTCGACAGCGCGGGCGTCGTGCTGCCCATCGACCCCGCGCGAGAAGACCTCGATCTGCCGGTAGCGAGCCAGCGCGACGTACCGCTCCTCGCACTGCTCGGCGCGATTCGGGCCGGACAGCCCGCTGTGTACCGGCGGTTGAGCGAGGTAACGCGCGACGGAAAGAGCGACGTGATTTTTTTCCTTCGCCACCGCTCCCCACCCTCCCAATCACAATTGGCGGACTCTTCACTGGCGGATTCACTTGGCCTTCTTCGCAATCCGCTGCCGCCACTGCGCATGCTCAAGGTCCGCGCGCAGCTGGGGGTGTCAGTCTCGCGATTGGCCGATATCTTTCCGGTCGAGTCCGACCTTCTCCGGCGCCGGGCCAATATCGCCGAGCTCGACCTACGCTACCGCGATCAGGTGATCGCAAGGCTACAATGAATCAGGAACGCGTCATCGCCGGGCTCGACATTGGCTCGGCGAAAACAACGGTGGTGATCGCCGAAGCGATCGGCGACTTCCATCGTCAGACCACGATAAAGATTCTGGGCGTGGGCCAGGCTCGCACCACGGGGCTCCGCCGTGGCATCGTGTCCGACATCGAGGAGACGACTCGGTCGATCAGGAAGGCGATCGAGGACGCCGAGCGAATGGCTGGTACTAAGATCGAGTCGATCTATGCTGGAATCGCCGGCGAGCACGTCAGGGCGATGACGAGCACGGGAATCGTCGCCGTCAACGGCGACGAGATCTCGCGGTCCGACGTGAACCGTGCGAACGAAGTCGCGCGGGCGCAGGCGATTCCGCAGGATCGCGAGCTGCTCCACGCGATTCCGCAGGAATACAGCGTTGACAGGAATCAGGGCATTCGTGACCCGATCGGCATGATCGGCACCCGCCTTGAAACGGAGATGTACCTCGTGACGATCGGCAGCTCGCCGGCGATGAACCTGCGCAAATCCGTCGAGCGCGCGGGGTACCAGGTGAAGGAGCTGGTCCTCGGGCCTCTCGCGAGCGCGCTCGCCGTTCTGACCGAGGACGAGAAGGAGCTCGGTGTTGCGCTGGTCGAGATGGGCGCAGGCACGACCGACATTGCGATATTTCACGAAGGCAAGATCCGTCACCTCGCGACTATCAATTTCGGCGGCAGCAACGTGACGAGTGATATCGTGCAGGGAATCGGAGTCACTCAGGCCGACGCTGAACGGCTGAAAGAGCGCTACGGCTCTGCGTACGAGCCGCTGGTTAGTCCCGACGACATGATCGAGCTGCCGAGCACGGTGGCGCAGGGGGAGCGCCGTGTTCCGCGTGAGGTGCTCGCGCACATCATCCACCAGCGCCTAGACGAGATCTTCGATCTCGTGCACACTGAGATTGAGCGGGCAGGGTACGCAAATCGATTGAGTGGCGGGGTCGTCGTAACGGGCGGGGCGGCGGCGATGGAAGGAATTGCGGCGCTCGCAACCGACGTTTTCGGAACCGGTGTGCGCATCGGCATTCCAGCGGAGCATATCGCCGGGCTCAGCGATTCGGTGGAAGCGCCGCGTTTTGCGACAGTTGCCGGACTCGCGCTCTACGGCGCCAATCGTGTAGCCATCGAGGGTTCATCCGCGGGGGGCAGGCGGCGAGCAATCTCGTCGACCAACGTCGACCGGTTCGCCCAGCGCGTGAAGACCTGGCTGCAGGATTTCTTTTGAATGGGCCGTCGCAGAGTTCCGGGAATCGCGCGTTAGGAGATCAGTCGCCGGAGGCCTGGGAGATTTCGCCGGATGCAGCTGGCGGTCAAAGCACGACTCCAACTTGCTATCGCGGTGGCTGTTAACAATGTCCACATCATAAAACTGTGCGATCATTCGATTTGTGGGAAAACAGGCACCGCGACTTCCTGGGAAAAGATTCGGTTACGAGCGCGATTGGGTATTGGATGCTGTGAGCAAACGCGTATATATTGGCCGTTCGCTTTTCCCCACCCAGCAGCATTGGAGTGCGACAACCGATGAATTTCGAGTTCGAGGAAAGCGCGTCTCAGAACGCTCGGATGAAGGTTGTCGGTGTTGGCGGCGGGGGCGGAAACGCCGTGAACCGGATGATCGAGGAACGGCTGTCGGGCGTTGAATTCATCTCGATCAATACGGACGCCCAGGCACTCCTCAACTCGAAGTCCGACGTAAAGATCCAGATCGGAAAGAAGCTCACTCGCGGACTCGGCGCCGGCGCGAGGCCGGAGATTGGCAAGCAAGCCATCGAGGAAAACCGCGAGGAAGTGTCCCGCGTCCTGACCAACTCCGATCTTGTCTTCGTCACGTGCGGAATGGGCGGCGGCACGGGCACCGGTGCGGCGCCGACTGTGTGTGAGCTGGCGCGCGAGGCGGGAGCGCTCACCGTCGGCATCGTGACCCGGCCCTTCCTGTTTGAGGGCCGGAAGCGTCTCCGGCAGGCCGAACTCGGCATCGCCGAGATGCGGAAGCACGTCGACACCATGATCGTCGTTCCAAACGAGCGCCTGCTTGCGGTGGTAGGGAAGGGCATCCCGTTCCACGATGCCCTCAAGAAGGCCGACGAGGTGCTGTTGCACGCCACGCAAGGCATTTCCACCCTCATTACCGTGACTGGTCTCGTGAATGTGGACTTCGCCGATGTACGCACCGTCATGGAGCAAGGCGGATCGGCGTTGATGGGCACCGGTATCGGCCGCGGCGAGAATCGGGCCACCGATGCCGCGCAGCAGGCCATTGCAAGTCCGCTGCTCGACAACATCTCCGTCAATGGGGCCACCGGCGTGCTCGTCAACATCACCGGGGGCGACGACCTCACCCTTGGCGACGTCCACCAGATCGTCGAGATCGTGAAAGACGCAGTGGGCGAAGACGCCGAGATCATCTTTGGGACGGTGAACGAGAAGGCCATGCAGGGAGAGTGCCGGGTCACGGTGATAGCGACCGGCTTTGACAAACCCCCCGCAGCGGGCTCCGGCGTCGCTGCCGTGTCTGCAGCGCCCATCTCCGCGCCGCCGCAGCGCGTTGGTGGTACTCCAGTCATTCAGCTCCCGGTTCGCACCCGGACGGTTATGCATCCGCGCGGAGCCACGCCTCCGGAACTCACGCGGCGTGTTACTCCTCTGTCCGCTCCGTCGTCCATTCCAGAGAAGGTGGATGGACTCGGTCAGGATCTCAGCGACATGGAGATCCCGACGTTCATACGGAGACAGATGGATTGACGGTCCGCTCTGCGCGGGTAATCACATATTCAGTCGTCGGCCTCTTCGCGTGCATTGCGGCGCGAATGACGCCCCCGCTGGCGCGCGCGCCCGGAACCGATGTGCTCGGGGCATTCGCTGACGCGAGCAGCGCGTCCGCGCCGAGCGCGACGAACGAGTTGATCGCAGTGGCACCTGGCCCACTCGTCGTCTCGTCGCCGAATGCCCTGATCGCGTCGCCCGTGGTCGTATTCGCGTCGAACGAGGCAAAGGTCGACACGCTGACGGTGAGCGGCGTCATTCAGTCGAGCCTGTTCTCCGCCTTGGACAAGAACGCTGATCAGAGCCTCCCACGTTCCGCCCGCGCCGAGCTCGCGTTCACGCTGGCCGATATTTTCGAGTACCGCGTGGACATGAGCAAGGACCTCCAGGTCGGCGACAGGTTCAGCGTACTGGTCGAGCGTCTCCAGAAGCCGAATGGCGCGGTGATCGTCAGCAAGATCCTCGGTGCGCGTCTGGCGCTTTCGGGCAACGAGATGGAAGCGATCAGGTTCACGAGCTCGCGAGCGACCGGTGAGTACTTCGACGGTTCGGGCAAATCGCTGCGCGCTTCGTTCCTCCGTGCTCCGGTCGCCTTCCGCCGGATATCCAGTCGTTTTGGGGGAAGGAGGCACCCGGTGCTCGGCATCTGGCGGCGCCATAAAGGTCAAGACTACGCCGCCGCTTCGGGTACTCCTGTGCGAACCATCGGCGACGGTGTCGTCGTCTTTGCTGGCCGCAAGCGTGGGTATGGCAACGTCGTGGACATCCGTCACCGCAACGGATTCGTCAGCCGCTACGGTCACCTGCGGAGCTTCGGAAAGGGCGTACGCCGCGGAGCGCGAGTCACGATCGGGAGCACCATCGGAGCAGTCGGCATGACAGGCCTCGCAACGGGCCCGCACCTGCACTTCGAGCTGCTGGTGAACGGCGTCCAGCGCGATCCGCGCCTCGCCCTCCAGATGAAGGGAGGCGAGCCCATACCGTCATCCGAGCGCGGTGTCTTTCAACGGCTCCGCACGCGTACGCTCGGCACGCTCGCACTGGCGACCAATTGAGTCGGAGAAGCGCGCAGGCGTGATTCTGGCTGGTTGATAGCGAATACGATGCGGCGTCCCGGTACTGGGGCGCTTTTTTTTGTCGAGCTGACCGCTCGTGGCTGCCACGCGCGGTTATTTTTCACCTTCCGTCCCACCTCGCACTTCCGCACGTATTTAATGGAACGATGACAAGGATTCTTCGCCGCCCGGACGATGTGGCCGCGCGTTCGCTGTGGCAGCGCATCAAGGACATTGCGCTAACCGACGTTACGGCGCTCGCGCGGGCCGGCCATATCCAGGGCTCCCTCGAGAAACTCGAGCAACTCCTGATCGAGGCCGACTTTGGCGTCGCGACCAGCATGCGCCTGGTCGAGAGCGTTGAGCGCGAAGCGACTCGCGGCGCGATTCGCACGCAGGAGGAATTCCTCGCATCACTCGAGGAAGGCGTGGCGCGCTCACTTGGCGCCGACACTGATGACTCGTCGGTCAACTTCGCAGCCGACTCGCCGACGGTGATCCTCGTCATCGGCGTGAATGGCGCGGGGAAGACAACCTTTATTGGAAAGCTCGCTGCGCTGATGCAGGTTCGCGGAAGGCGCGCACTCGTCGGCGCAGCGGACACTTTTCGCGCTGGAGCGATTGACCAGCTTCGACGATGGGCCGAGAGGAGCGGCGCGGATTTTGTCGGCGCGCCGGCGGGAACCGATCCGGCCTCCGTCGCCTTCAATGCGATCGACGCAGCCGTGACTCGCGGGGCTGACGTCGTCATCATCGACACCGCCGGCCGGCTCCACACCAGCTCCGGACTGATGGACGAGCTCAGGAAGATTCATCGCGTGATCGAGAGGCGGGTTCCCGGCGCACCGCACGAAACACTACTCGTTCTCGACGCGACGATCGGACAGAATGCGATCGCGCAGGCGCGAACCTTCGGCGAGGCGGTTCCGATCACAGGGCTCGTCATTACCAAGCTCGATGGCACCGCGAAAGGCGGGATCGTAGTTGCGGTTCGGGACGAAATGAAGATTCCGGTGAAGTTCATCTGCACCGGCGAAACAATGGCCGATATCGAGCCGTTCAACGCCGTCGCATTCGCCCGCGAGCTGGTAGAGGGCTGACAGCTTGACGGACGGCGAACAGCGACGTTCGGCGCCTGCGAAAGTATATCTGGACATGCCCGTCACCTATCTCAAGGGAGTCGGGCCGATGCGGGCGGAAGCGCTCGGGCGCCTCGGCATCCGCACCGCGCGCGACTTGCTGTTCCACGTACCCCACCGTTACGAGGACGCGAGCACAGTCAGACCGATTTCGTCTCTCGAACCCGGAATGGACGCGACAATCGTCGGGCGAGTGATCTCCAAGGGGATCATTCCGACGCGTAGAGGCCTCAGGATATTTCAGGCGGTCGTGCGGGATGAGTCGGGCATTATCGAAGCGTCGTGGCCTGGACAGCCATTCCTCGACCGCGTGATAGCGAAGGAGGATACTCTGCTCCTCACCGGCACGGTGCGATTCTATCACGGCCGCCAGCTCCAGCCTCGCGAGTATGTGAACCTCGGCACGGACGCGGCCGGGCTTGCGGGCGGGCGGGTGCTGTCGGTCTACCCCGCGACCGAAGGCCTGTCGTTCAAGGTCATTCGCGGCATCATCGAGTCGCAACTCGATTCGCTGCTTCCTCTGGTCAGAGAGTTTCTGCCCCCGAGCCTGCTTCGAGAGATGTCCCTCGTGCTACTGCCCGACGCGCTGAGGATGCTGCACCGGCCGGCTTCGATAGCCGAAGCAATGCGTGGCCGGACGCGCCTGGCGTTCGAGGAGCTGCTCTTCGTTCACATTCTGCAGCGACGCGCCAACCGGCTGGCCCGCGAGAAGCGCGCCGGCACCGCGTTCACCAATCGCAGGCAGCTCACGAGCGCGCTCAAGGAATCGTTGCCGTTCACTCTGACAAAATCCCAGACGGGGGCCATTCGTGAAATCTTCGCGGATATGTGCAGCGACCGAAAAATGCATCGCCTGCTCCAGGGCGATGTCGGCAGCGGCAAGACGATCGTTGCCGTTTTCGCATCGCTTCTCGCGATGGAGAACGGATATCAGGCCGCAATCATGGCGCCCACCGAGCTGCTCGCCGAACAGCACTTCATGACTGCGTCGCATCTCCTCGGAACTATCGGCGTCGAACCGGTGCTCGTCACGGGCAGTTTGACCGGACGGGCGCGCGCGGCGGCAGCCGAAAGGATGGCATCGCCGGCGCCGCTGCTTGTAATCGGGACTCACGCGCTGATTCAGCAGGGCACCGAGTTTGCCAGGCTCGGGCTCGTTACGGTAGACGAGCAGCACCGCTTCGGCGTCGAGCACCGGGCGGCACTGTCGGCCAAGGGCGATTCGCCCGACGTTCTTCTGATGAGTGCTACTCCGATACCTCGCTCCGTCGCGCTGACGAGATTCGGCGACCTCGATGTGAGTGCGCTTCGCGAGCGGCCCGCGGGAAGGCAGCCAGTGACGACGGTCGTACGCCCGGAGAAAGGGCGCGAGAAGGCGCTCGCCTTCGTGCGTCGTGAGCTCGACACGGGCCGTCAGGGGTACGTCGTCTATCCAGTTATCGAAGAGTCAGAGAAAACGGATCTCAAGGCGGCGACGACGATGCATCAGGAACTCTCGATGGGTGTCTTCGCCGGAAAGACAGTCGCTCTGCTGCACGGGCGAATTCCCGCCGCCGAACGTGATTCGATCATGCGTCGGTTCAGGGATGGCGCAATCGATGTCCTTGTTGCGACAACTGTAATAGAGGTTGGCATCGATGTCGCAAATGCCTCGGTGATGTTGATCGAGCACCCCGAGCGGTTCGGGCTATCGCAGCTTCATCAGCTCAGGGGGCGAGTTGGGCGGGGGGCGGAAGCATCTTACTGCATCCTCCTCGGCGACTACGGCCCCGATTCCGCGGAGCGGCTCGAGATTTTCGCGAGTACCGACGACGGCTTCGAGATCGCGGAGGCGGATTATCGAATCCGCGGCTACGGCAACATGTTCGGCGAGGAACAGAGCGGCGCTCCGCTGTTCAAGGTTGCAGATCTGATCCGCGACGAAGCGCTGAACCTCGAGGCGAGGCAGGTCGCCGAGCGGATCCTCGATAGCGATCCGGAACTCCAGTTGCCGGAACATGCGGGCATTCGCAAGGTCCTGTCGGCGCGTTACTCGCGCGCGCTGGAGCTTTTCAGGGTGGGGTGAGGGGAAAGTACGCGTTGTTAGGGCGCACCTGGAAGCTAGCGCTCCGGATTCGCCAGCCGTCGCTTGATTCGCTCCAGCTCGGCGTTCGCCTTCGCCAGATGATCGCGGAGACTCGCAATCTCGTCCTCGCGGCTGACGAATACTGTATCCCGCCCTGACGCCACCCTGACCGGCTGTTGAGCGCGAAGTGACTGCATCGACTGAGCCGTGCGTCGAAGGACGAGTGCCGGCGCCCGATACCACGAGGTTCCGGGTGTCGCGAGGTAAATGTCGAGCGCGCGGATTCCCTCTCCGAGCGACGCCGTCCGATTGGCCGGGTCGACTATATACATTGCGCGCCAGAAGGAAACCTCGAGCCCTTCAGGCGTGCCCTTCGCCTTGAGCCCGAAGTCGGCAAGGATGCGGTCGGCGCCGACATAATCGCCCGCCTCGGCGCGCCGATCCGCTGCCGCAAGGGCCTCCGCGAATGTGGATGCGGGCTTTGGCCCCTCGGCGACGGCTGGTACCTTCGCGCAGGCCCCGAGCAGCAGGACAGCAGCGAAAACGGACGTACGAAGCACTGGTATGCGAATCACGCCACTTCCTCGACGACTGGGGTGCGGCGGAACGGCGTCCGCCTGGTAATTACTGCGCGCACCGGCAATGTAATCGAAAATGTAGTGCCCCTGCCCAGCGTACTCTCCACCGAGATCGTTCCGCCGTGCGCCTCTACGATCTCACGCGCTATCGCCAGACCAAGTCCGGTACCCTTTACCGCCGCATATGCCTGGTTGTTCGCCTGGAAGAACTTTTCGAAGATGTGCGGCAGCTGCTCGGCGGCGATTCCGACTCCCGTGTCCTGCACATCGATGCGCACCTCTGACTCCGATCCCTCCACGACAAGCTCGACCACTCCACCGCGATCGGTGAACTTGAAAGCGTTCGACAGCAGGTTGCCGAGCACTTCGTTGATCCTGTCTTCGTCCCAGAGCACGTGCGAGGGAAGGTCCGACCCGCGCACCACACGGAACGAGATTTCCCGCTGGAGCGCGAGAACCTGGAACGATGTCTCGAACGAGTGAAGGAAGCGGTCGAGGTCCACCTGCCGCCGCTCGAGCTTGCCGCCGCCCGCCTCGAACCGGCTTATGTCGAGCAGCCTCTTCACCAGCCGCGTGAGCGTTTGAGCTTGTTTGCCGAGCGTCGCGCAGATCTCGCGTTGTTTGGGATTCAACTCTCCGTAGATGTTCTCCTGAAGAAGCTCGAGGTAGCCGACGATGACGTTGATCGGCGTCTTGAGCTCATGAGATGCAACCGATACGAACTCCGCCTTGAGTTTGTCCAGCTCGGCGAGCTGCGACGTCATCCCCTGGTAGCTCGCCGCGAGACGCCCGAACTCGTCGGTCCTTTTCTCGATCATCGGCAGCCGCTGCGTGAAGTCGCCATCGGCCACTGCCTTCATTCCGCGTTCGAGGTCGAACACCGGGCGGCTTATTGACCGCGTCAGCCAGATCGCGATGAGAGTTGCGATGAGGAGAGCGACGGCAAGTGATCCGGCAGCTGTGCGACGTGCGTCAACCGTCGTCGATGCCGCCTCGTCCACGCGCTCTCTCGTCTCATCGGCCAGCCGCGCGTTGGCGCGGCCGATCGCGCGCTCGATCGTCAGCAGCGCGGGGCGCGTCCGCTGCGACGAGATTTCTTCGGCTGTGTTGGCCGCTCCCGCCGCCGCCGCCGCGAACTCGGCTTCGGTGGAAGCACGGAGTGACAGCACCGCGTTCGATATGTCCGTCGCGGCTTCGCGGCTGGAGTAGCGGGATAGCGAGTCCGCGGTGGCGCTCAGCTTGTCGAGATGCTCCCTCATCCTTATGAGGCTCGCGCTGTCGGCGACGAGAACGAGCGCATCTTCGAGGCGCTTCACCTCATCGGTGCGCTCCCTGAAGTTTCCAAGAAGCAGCGACGCGGCGAACTCACGGTCGCGCAGACTTCGAGTCGTCTGATGAACAGACTCGAGCGAACGAAGTGCGAGCAGCAAGGGAACGAGCAGGATGATCGTGATCGAAACGATCCCGAGGCCCAGCCGTGTGCGCAGCTTCATACGCGGTTGACACCCCTATCCATCGCGTCTAGCTTGCCGCGCAATTGCCGCCCTGAACGATCTCCCAAATGACTTCCCCATACGCACGTATAACCGAGCTGAACACTCACATCGGACAGGTTGTCCGTGTGAGGGGCTGGGTGACGCACCTGCGTTCCTCCGGCAAAGTCGCGTTCGTGGTGATGCGCGATGGCAGCGGAACGCTCCAGTGTGTTCTGGTGAAAGTTAGTCTGCCCGCGGAGACGTGGGAACAGTACGGCGGTCTATCCCATGAAACGACGATCGAGGTGGCTGGAGAGGTACGATCCGATAAGCGCGCTCCGGGGGGAGTGGAGCTGGCAGTGACGTCGCTTACGATCACCGGCCCGAGTCCGGCGGATTACCCGATCCAGCCCAAGGAGCACGGGATCGACTTTCTGCTCGATCGCCGTCACCTCTGGTTGCGGAGCGGCCGCCAGCGAGCGATCGCTCGCGTCCGGCACGAGATCGAGCAGGCGATCCGCGATTTCTTTCACAAGCGTGATTTCACGCTCGTGGATACCCCGATACTCACCGCGGCGATTGGCGAGCGCAGCGGCCTGTTTTCGACGGAGTACTTCGATGAGGGCACGGCCTATTTGGCGCAGACCGGTCAGCTCTACGGCGAAGCTGCGGCCGCGGCGCTCGGACGCATCTATTGCTTTGGGCCGACGTTCCGCGCCGAGAAATCCAAGACGCGGCGCCACCTCTCCGAGTTCTGGATGGTCGAACCCGAGGTCGCGTTCAACGACTCGGACGACAACATGCGCCTCCAGGAGGAGTTCGTGTCGTACATTGTTCAGCGGTGTCTCGAACGACGTCGCGACGAGCTGATCGAGCTCGAACGGGATCTGTCGAAGTTGGAGACCGTTGTCGCCCCGTTTCCGCGCATCGACTACTCCGATGCGGTCCGCCTTCTCGAGAGAAAGGGAAGTGGCGTGAAATGGGGTGACGATCTTGGCGCCGAGGACGAGACACTCCTTGTGGAGGGCCACGACCGGCCGGTGTTCGTATTCAACTATCCCAAGGAGGCGAAAGCCTTCTATATGAAGGAGAACCCAGACGATCCGCGCACTGTGCTGTGCAACGACTGCCTCGCTCCCGAAGGCTTCGGCGAGATCATCGGCGGGTCGCAGCGCGAGGATGATCACGATCGTCTGTTGCGTCGCATCGAGGAGGAGAAACTGCCCATTGATGCGTATGGCTGGTATCTCGATCTCAGAAAGTACGGAACGTTCGTTCACTCAGGCTTCGGTCTCGGACTCGAGCGAACGGTCGCCTGGATCTGCGGGCTGCCACACGTCCGCGAGGCGATCGCCTTTCCGCGCATGATGCATCGGCTGAGGCCCTGACCCGGTAACGGGTACCGGTTACCCGTGTTCGCCGGCCTTGACCTCGTCCCAGATCGCGTCAAGCCTGTCGATTCCTTCCTCCCGGAGCACGAGGCCCCGTTGCCGAGCGATGCGCTCCACTTCGCGAAATCGCGTCTCGAATTTCGCGTTCGCGCGGTCGAGCGCGAGCGACGCGTGCACGCCTGCCTTACGACACAGGTTGACGCACGCGAATAGCAGATCACCGAGTTCTGCCTCGAGCAGCGCATGGGATTCATCCGGCGGCCCGGAATGACCGGCCGCGGAATGCCCGCGAAGGTGGTCTCTAACCTCGCCGAGCTCTTCCGACACTTTGTCGGCCGGGCCATTCGCATCGGGCCAGTCGAACCCGACGCCGGCGGCGCGATCCTGCAGGCGGTGAGCGCGGTGCAGCGCCGGCAGCGCCGCGGGAAGCCCGTCGGCGATGGAATCGCGCTTCTTCGATTTCATCTTCTCCCACGGCTCTTTCACGCCATCGCCGTACAGGTGCGGATGGCGCGCCTTCATCTTCGCGATGAGGCCCCGCGCGACATCCCCGACATCGAACTCGCCGCGTTCCTCGGCTATCACCGAATGAAACAGCACCTGGAGCAGCACGTCGCCGAGCTCCTCGCGCATGAGCGCGGCGTTGCCTTCGCGGAGCGCTTCGTCCAGCTCGTGCGATTCCTCCATCAGGTACGGGCGAAGCGACTCATGCGTTTGAGCCGCGTCCCAGTCGCAGCGCTTTCGGAGATCCTGCATCAACGTCACCGTGTCGTTCAGCGTCATTCTGTCGTCCATGCGGCCGTCGCTCGCTAGATTGGCGTTGTGAATGCAATTCTATCCGGCACTCTCGCGTCCCGCCAATGTCCGAGTCGTTAGAGCGCGCCTGGATGGAGGTAGACCTTCGCGCCCTGGTCGCGAACGGCGCTGCCCTGCGCGACTGGTCAGGCGTACCCCTTCTTCCGATGGTGAAGGCGGACGCGTACGGCCTCGGCGCCGAGAGCGTAGCGCACGCGCTTGAGCAGCTCGAACCATGGGGGTATGGCGTTGCGACAGTAGTTGAAGGGGCGGAACTTCGTGCGTGCGGCATCGCGCGGCCGATCCTCGTTTTCAATCCGCTGTTGTCCGAAGAGCTCGAGGCAGCGAGCGCCGCTGGTCTAACGCCGACACTCGGCTCGCGACATGCGATAGAGCAGTGGGCGATTCACGGAAAGGCGTATCACCTGTCGATCGACACCGGGATGTCGCGCGCCGGTGTTCCGTGGCGTGACATCCCGGGTCTGCGAGATGTTCTCGCCGTCCATCCGCCCGAAGGCGTGTTCACCCACTTTCATTCCGCCGAACTGAACGACGATACGATGGCGGTGCAGGAAAACCGCTTCCGCAAGGCGGTGGCTCAGCTTCCGTCGGCTCCCCGCGTGCTGCACGCCGAAGGAAGCGCGGCGATCGAGCGGCATCATCGGTCCGAATGGTCGGTAATCCGTCCGGGTGTATTTCTCTACGGTGTGGGAAGCGGCGAAGGGTCGCTCGTCGCCCCGCGGCCGGTGATTCACGTGCGGGCGCGTGTCGTGGAGACGCGTTGGGTGGAGCCGGGCGACACGGTGAGCTACGATGCCACCTGGACCGCGCCGTCGCGCCGGCTCATCGCGACCATTCCGATGGGGTATGCGGACGGCTATCCCCGTTCCCTCAGCAATGCTGGTCGCGGCGTCGTGCGGGGCCGCGAAGTCACAATCGCCGGACGAGTTACGATGGATATGATAATGCTCGACGTCACAGACACCGGGTGCGAGGTCGGCGACGTCGTGACGATGATCGGTTCGCCCGCTGTTGGCAACGCTACGCTCGATGCGGCCGCGCTCGATGCCGCCGCGGTCGCAAGGCTAGCAGAGATGTCACACTACGAGCTGCTGACCGGTCTCCGCGGCCGCCTTCGCCGCGTATACGTGACCTGAAGTGCGCCGCGCGATAATCATCGTCCTCGACGGCGTCGGATCGGGCGAGGCATCCGACGCCGATCGCTACGGCGACTTGGGGAGCAACACTCTCGGCAACGTCGCCGAAGCCGTCGGCGGCATGGATCTGCCGGCGCTCGCCGCGTGCGGACTCGGGAACATGATTCCGCTCCTTGGCGTCAACCCCGTTCCTGCGCCCAAGGGCGCGTGGGGAAGGATGAATCCCGCCTCCCCTGGCAAGGACAGCACAACCGGTCACTGGGAGATCGCGGGAGTGCATTTGAAGAAACCCTTTCCGACATATCCCAACGGATTTCCGGAGGATGTGATCGGTCAGTTCAGTCGCGCAACCGGGCGCCGGGTGATTTGCAACATCGCCGCGAGCGGAACCGCAGTGCTCGAAGAGTTCGGGCCGGCGCACCTTCATGGCGGCGAATGGATCGTGTACACATCGGCGGATTCTGTATTTCAGATCGCAGCTCACGAGCGAGTGGTGCCGCTCGATGAGCTCTACCGCGCCTGCCGGGCGGCGCGAGCGATACTCGTCCATCCCCACGATGTATCGCGCGTCATCGCCCGCCCGTTCGATGGCTCGCCCGCCGAGTTCCGGCGCACCGCCAACCGCCGGGACTTTTCGATAGAGCCGCCTGGCGAGACGCTGCTCGATGCGCTTGCTGCGGCGGGCATTCCGCGCCACGGCATCGGAAAGGTGGACGATCTTTTCGCGAAGCGTTCGATCGTCGCGGCCCACACTTCGTGCAACGCCGAGGGCATTGCATTGATTCGGGCGTGGATCGAGGGTGCGGAAAGTGGGCTGCTCTTCGCCAACCTAGTAGATTTCGATCAGTTGTACGGGCACCGCAACGACGCAAGGGGCTTCTACAACTCTCTGCGGGAATTCGACTTCGCGCTCCCCACGCTGACCGATGCACTTAACGAGGACGACCTGCTGTTCATCACCGCCGACCACGGCAACGACCCCACCACGCCATCGACTGACCACGCCCGCGAGACGGTCCCCCTGCTCGCGATCGGGTCACGGGTTGCGCCGGGTAGTCTGGGGACGCTCCCGACTTTTTCCGATCTGGGCGCAACGGTGAGCGACTGGCTCGGTGTCTCATTCCGAGGGGCTGGCAGCTCCTTTCTCCCGGTTCTGGTATCCAGGTGAGTGACCATGATGCCCGGGACGCCGCTGAATCCCTGCGGGATGCGGCGTTCGCGGCGATGGAGAATGCTTACGCCCCCTATTCGAATTACCGGGTAGGGGCTGCGATTCGCTCTGAAGATGGAAGGGTGGTGACCGGCTGCAACGTGGAGAACGCGGTCTACGGCGAGGCACTTTGCGCCGAGCGAGTCGCGATCGCCGCCGCCGTGGCCCAGGGAATCAAGTCGTTCGACGAGATCGCGATCGCGACCGAGTCGGACGAGCCGGCACCGCCATGTGGGTCGTGCCGCCAGACGATGAGTGAGTTCGCGCCCGATCTACGGGTGACGAGCTATGCGAGAAACGGAAAACAAGCGACGTGGCGTCTCGGCGATCTCCTGCCGGAAGCCTTCGCGCTGAACCATTTACGTGGAAGAATGTAAGTGCATTTGATTTCGGCTCGACTGAGACTTGCCGGCATAATGATTGTCGTTGCTGGCGTCACGGCATGCACCGAGAATCTCGACAACAGCGCGGGCTGTCCCCTGCTTTGTCCAGATCAGGGCGGTGGGATTGAAACGGTGACGATCGACCCAATCGTTCTCGATACGACCGTCTCGGCACTCGCCGGCCTCGGCACGGAACGCTCGCTGCTCGTCGCGACTCGTGGCGACACGCTCGACGCCCGCGCGATCATCCGGTTCGACACGATCCCGGCGCGCTATCGAGCTTCGACGGATACAGCGACGACTGCGATCACCGCGGTGGACAGCGTGCTCCTCCAGATGCGTGTCGATACCTCGGGCGGCAAGATTCCGGGGCCGATCACTCTCGACGCCTATGATGTGGATTCGCCAGCGGCGGACAGCCTTACCGACGCGCTGATCGCTCTCTTCACGCCCGACCGCCTAATCGCGTCGCGGACATACGCCCCCGCCGAGCTCAAGGATACGGTGTTCTTCGCCCTGCCGGGGTCGGCGATTCTCCAGCGCCGCGGCTCGCGGCTTCGTCTCGGATTGCGCGCACGGGGCCAGGGATCTGTCCAGTTCCGCATCGTTTCAACCGAAGGCGCCGCCGCACCGACCCTGCTCTCGTTCAGAGTGACGCCCGATACGGCCGTCCGAAGGATCAGCCTGCTTCCGTTCTCGTCCACGCCAACCGACCAGCCCGCACTGGCCGCCAGTCTGGACGACTACACGATCCTTGCCCGTGGCACGTCGCGCGGGCCCGCGAACGCATTGAACGTCGGCGGGCTTCCCGCACGCCGCGTTTATCTCCGATTCGAGATTCCCCGGTTCCTCGTCGATTCGGTGGACCTCATTCGCGCGTCTCTGCTGCTGACGCAGCGTCCTAACATCGGTGTGGATGCGGCCGATACCGTGCTCATCATTCCGCACGTTTCGCTCGCGACACGCGCCGTCACCGACATCGCAAAAGCCTCTCAGATCACCGCCATCGCAGTTGGTGACACGTTGCGCATTGCACCGCGTGACAGCGGGCTCAAGATTGTCGAGGTTGCAAGCGTCGTCGGATTGTGGCGCGGCCAGGATGAGGTTGAGGTCCCGCGGGCGCTTGTCCTGCTCAGCACAACCGAGGGACAGAGCCCGCTGGAAGCGCGATTTTTCTCGGTCGAGGCATCCCCCGAGTTGCGTCCGCGGCTTCGCATCAGCTACTCAACAAGGAAATCCCGGGGGCTGCCGTGATGCGCCGCTCGCTGCTTCCGATGGCTGGCGCGTTTGCCCTCGTTTTCGTTGCCGGCAGCGCGGCACACGCCCAGGGAACTCTCAGCACGCAGGGGTTCGGGTTCCCACCCGGTCAACTCAGCACGCGCGCGCTGAGCACGGGTGGGGGGCTCGGCCTGTTCGACGCCGACAGTCCTCTCAATCCGGCCGCTATCGCAACGTCGTCCGATCCCAGGGTCTTCTTCCAGTACGAGCCGGAGTTTCGGCGCCTGACTACGACAGATGCGAAGGCAAACACGACAACCGCTCGATTCCCGTTGACGTCGGCCAGCATTCCCGTCGGGTCCAAGGCAAGCGCGGGATTGTCCGTATCCACCTATCTCGACCGCTCATCCGCCACGACCTCTACACGCGAAGCGCGGATCAGCGATCAGGACGTGACGGTTTTCGAGACGGTGCAGATGCTCGGCGCGATCAACGACGTACGCCTTGCGCTGGGCTGGGGAGCGAGCAGAAAGTTGCAGATCGGAGCGGGCGCACACGTCTTCACTGGCCAGAACCGCGTTTTCTTCAGCCAGACTTTCCCCGATTCGCTGAAGTTCACACCAGTCGTCCAGACTACGACACTCGGGTTCACGGGATTTGCCGCCTCCGCGGGCGCGATCGTGCGCCCTTCACCGGTGCTCGCGCTCGCCGTGAGTGGCCGAAAGGGCGGTGCGCTGCGATCCAAGTCGAACGACTCGACCGTATCCGAGGCCAATGTTCCTGACCGGTATTCTGCGGCGCTCTCGTATGAAGGAATCACCGGCGCCAGCATATCTGCTCAGGTGGCGCGCGAGACGTGGTCGGCGATGAACGGGCTCGGCTCCGATGCGTCGTCGGCGGTGGATGCGTGGGAAGGCGGACTTGGCATCGAGACGGCCGGTCCGCGTATCGCCGAGCGCCTGATCGTCTTCCGCGCTGGCAGCCGCTACCGGACCCTCCCCTTCCAGGCGGCGGGGGGCAAAGTGAACGAGCTGTCGTTTGTGGGCGGTATCGGCGCACAGTTCTTTCGCAACCGCGCCGCGTTTGACATGGCACTTCAGTATGCCACCCGTTCCGCCGAGGCGGCATCGTTGAGCGCGGCACGCGAGAGGTCGTTCATCCTGAGCTTCGGGCTGCGCGTCCGTCCATAGAAATGGCAGAGGCGGCGAAGGAAACCGGTCCGCTCGTGCTCGTGGCCGATGACGTTCCCGCCAACGTCGAGCTGCTCTTCGATCAGCTTCACACACTTGGATACCGGACTGTCGCGGCATTCGACGGACCGTCGGCGATTGCCGCCTGCTTCGAGCACTCTCCCGACATCTGCATACTCGATGTGTCAATGCCTCCGGGCGACCTCGGCGTTGATACCCGGTCGACGGGTTTCGAGGTCTGCCGTCGCATCAAGCGCGACCCGCGCACGTCGCGTATTCCTGTGATCTTCGTCACCGCGCTCAATGACACCGGCGATAGGGTCCGCGGCATCGAAGCAGGTGGCGACGACTTCCTCACCAAGCCGCACAACCGTCTCGTGCTCGGCGCGCGAGTGAGAAGTCTCCTTAAGCTCAAGGCCGCCACCGATGCGCTCGAGAACAGCTACCGGCAGTTGCGAGAGCTCGAGAAGGTTCGAGACGATCTCATGAAAATGATCGTTCACGACCTGAAGAGCCCGCTTACGTCGGTGCTCGCCACACTCGAGCTTCTCGGAGACGGAGATTTCGGAAAGCTCACGGAAAGGCAGCGCGGCGCGGTCAGTGACGCGGAGGGGAAGTCGGAGGACCTGCTCGCGCTCATCGACGACATTCTCGAGGTTGCGCGCATCGAGGAGGCCGCGGTTCATCTTGCGCCAGCTCCGATCGCGCCGGCGGCTCTGCTTGCCGAGCTGCTACACGAATGGTCACACCGGTTTCAGCAGGAGCGCGCCAAAGCGTCGCTCAGCGTGGATGACGACACGCCGGTTTTTTTTGCCGACAGGGGGCTGCTGAAGCGGGTCTTCTCCAACCTCATACAGAACGCGGTGACGCATTCGGCGCACCCAGTGGAGCTGACGCTAAGCGCGCGGCGGTCGGGCGATTCGGTGCTGTTCACCTTCGCCGATAACGGCCCGGGCATTCCTGCCGAGTACCACGAGGTCATCTTCCGCAAGTTCGGCCAGGTCGCGAGCGGAGCCGCCCCCCGCGTTCGCAGCTCGGGGCTCGGGCTTACGTTCTGCAAGCTCGTCGTTGACCTTCACGGTGGCATGATCTGGGTTCGCAGCCGCGAGGGGGAAGGGAGCGCCTTCTACGTTCAGCTTCCGATCAGTTCTGCACCAGCGGACGCACAGACACCATTCGGTGAACAAGCGTCGCCTGCGCGTACGCGCAATGCTCCCCCGGTGCCGTGAAGGTTCTACTGCGCACCTTTGGTTGCCGGGCGAATCAGTACGACACCGAGGCCGTGCGGCAGGTGCTCGCATTCGCGGGCATCGAAGAGGTGTCGCGCGCAGAGGATGCAGACGTCGCTGTGTTCAACAGCTGCTCCGTCACCGCCGCCGCCGAGTCCGACCTTCGCAGTGAGGTTCGGCGGATGGCGCGGCTCAACGGCTCGATCCGGACGATCGTGATTGGTTGTGCAGCGGGGATGCCTGCCCGCGATGAGGTGAAAGCCCCTCTCCGAACGTTGCCCACGGTCACCGATACCATTCCCGGAGCCGATCTCGCGGCGCTAGCCTCGGCCCTCGGGATCGCCGCTGCGCACGTGCCGAGCCGTACCGCCCTCCAGACCGGAGCGCGCGCACTCCTCCGAATCCAGGACGGCTGCGACGAGCATTGTACTTTTTGTGCCACCACGCTCGCCCGTGGCGCGAACCGCTCGCGCCCGGTGGAGGATCTCGTCGTCGAGGCCTCAGCGCTTGCCGCATCGCATCCGGAAATCGTGATCACAGGGATTCACATCGGAACCTGGGGCGCCGACATCGGTACTTCCCTCGGCGCACTGATGCGCGCGCTCATCGAAAGAGTCCCGAGGGTGCGATTCCGGTTGTCGTCGCTCGAGGCGACCGAGGTCGACGATTCGTTGCGAGAGCTTCTCGCACACCAGCAGGAACGGCTCGCACCACACCTCCACGCGCCGCTGCAATCGGGATCGGACGCCGTGCTCCGCCGCATGGGCCGCCATTGGTATTCGGCCCGCTCGTACAGCGACGCAATCGAACGCATTGTGGGTGACCGCGAGGTATTCGGGCTTTCGGCTGATGTGATTGCGGGGTTTCCCGGCGAATCCGACGACGATCATTCCGCAACGATGGCCCTCGTCGAACGGCTTCCCTTCACGTCGCTGCACGTATTTCAGTTTTCGCCACGCCCGGGCACGGCGGCGTTGCGCCTTGGAGGTCAGGTACCATCGCCCATCGCGGGGCGCCGCGCTGCTGAGCTGAGGGAACTCGCCCGCCGCAAGAGCGAGAAGTATGCGTCGTCGCGTCATGGTGGAATGGCGGACGTCGTAACGATAAGGCGCGGTGAGGGGCTCACGGGAGACTATCTTTCCGTGAGCATCGCCGATGACTCGATTCCCCGGCGCGCCCGGTTTCGTGCGTCGCTCGACCTTGTGAGGGGACAACTGATCGCGACGGCGACAACCAACGGGCAAGGATGATCGCGCCAGACCGTTCTACCGTATACATCGAGACCTACGGATGCCAGATGAATGTCAGCGACTCCGAGCTCATTCTCGGAAAGCTGGCGGCATCGGGTTATGACGAAGTTGACGCGCCCGAAGCTGCCGACGTCATCCTCGTGAACACGTGCGCCATTCGCGAGCACGCCGAGCAAAGGGTGATCGGGCGGTTGGGCGAGATGAAGAGCCGAATGAAACCACACGCCGTCCTCGGCGTCACGGGATGCATGGCGCAGCGGCTTGGCCCGAAGCTCCTCGATCGCGCGAAGCACGTGAGTCTCGTGGTCGGGCCGGATGGATACCGGTCCCTCCCGTTGCTCGTTGAGAACGCACGGCGCGGCGCCAGAGCGTCGTCAACCGACTTCGACCTCGAGGAACATTACGAGGATTTCACGCCCCGTAGATTCGACCGCGTGAAGGCGTGGATTCCCGTGCAGCGCGGGTGCGACTACCGTTGCACGTACTGCATCGTACCTACGACCCGCGGGCCCGAACGCAGCCGCCGCCTCGAGGAAGTCGTCCGCGAAACCACAGCGGTTGTCGAGGAGGGAATGTCCGAGGTGGTGCTCCTCGGCCAGACAGTGAATTCGTACACCGATGGCCGTCACGACTTCGCCGATCTGCTGCGCGCCGTGGGAGGCGTTAGGGGCATCCGGCGCCTTCGCTTCACGAGTCCGCATCCCAACGACTTCAGCGATCGCGTCATTTCCGCGATGGCCGATACCGATGCGGTTTGCGAGCACGTGCATCTCCCGATGCAGTCCGGATCGACGTCGACGCTCAAGCGCATGCTCCGGCGATATACGCGCGAGGGGTACTTCGAGTGCGTGCGCCGCCTGCGCGATGCAATTCCTGGTCTGTCGCTCACAACCGACATCATTGTCGGCTTTCCTGGTGAAAGCGACGAGGATTTCGAGATGACGTTGAGCGCTGTTCGCGAGGTCGGCTTCGATGACGCGTTCACGTTTAAGTTCTCGCCCCGGGAGGGAACGCCGGCGACGCGCATGCCGGCGAGCGAGACAATTTCGGACGATGTTGCCAGCCAGCGGCTCGGCCGTCTCATCGAGACCGTACGGGCGGGAACGAGAGACCGCAACCTCCGGCTCCTCGGGGAGCGCCGTGAGGTTCTGATCGAGAAAGAAGCCCGCCGGGGCGGCCTGCTCCAGGCGCGTACGAGGGATTTCAGGACGGTCATCGTTCCGGGAGAGCCGGCCATGATCGGGACCTACGCCAATGTCGAGTTGACCGGTACGACCGGCTCGACGTTCACCGGCGTGGTGGTTCGTCAGCGCAGCGCGTTGCCGGTGGCGGTCTAAGGCTTACTCCCGAAGTCCAAGGGTGCCGCGCCAGGTGCGGCACGATGCAAGACTAGCGGCCTTCCATAGCACCGGAGTGGCCGCTGCCCCTCATTGCCAGCGCCTACGTCTGCTTCGCGGGCGGATTGTTGGCGGGCTTCGGCGGACATCCGGGCCTCGCTGCGCTCGCAGCGACCGCTTGCATCGGACTGTCCCTCATGCGTCGCGATCTGGGCCTCGCCGCGCTAGCGGTGATGATGTTCGGAGGCGCTCTGCTCGCGGTTACATCGGCGCAACCGCTTGGGACGGGCGGGCGGTCGCGGGTCGCTTCAGCGACGGGCGCCGACCGCTCCGTGATCGAGAACGGACTCGCGAACGCGCGCGAGAGGGCGAGTATCGCCATCGGCGAAGTCTTCGGAGACGACGCGCCAATGGCGCGCGCGTTGTTGATCGCCGATCAGCGTCAGATTCCGCCGGAGATGCGCGATCGGTACGCGCGCGCCGGGATGGTTCACATGCTTTCCATCTCCGGTCTCCACGTTGCCGTCGTTGCCGGGGCGGTCATGCTGTTCCTTCAGGTTGCGCGCGTTCCCCCGGGGACAGCATCCCTCGCGTCGGTACTTATCACAGGCGTTTACGTCGCCATCATTGGGGCGCCTGCGCCGGCGTTGCGCTCGGCGGTGATGCTTGGCGTGGTCGCCGCGTCGCGCGGTTCGCAGCGGCCAACTTCGCCCTGGGCGTCGCTCGCGCTGGGCGCCTTTGTCCCGCTCGTGCAGCCGCGGACGGTTCTCGACCTCGGCTACCAGTTGAGCGTTGTCGGAATTGCCGGTCTCATTGCCAGCGGCGCGCTTACGACGCGACTCCTCGCGCCACGGATTTCCGGCCTGCGACTTCGGATCTCGCGCGAGCTTACGGCGTCCGCCATCGCGACGCTTCTCACCGCGCCCCTCATCGCCTGGTACTTCGGCCGCATCAGCCTCGTGGCGCCGATCGCCAATCTGGTCGCCGGGCCGATTCTCACCGTGCTGCAGCCGACGCTGTTTCTTGCCCTCCTCCTTGCGCCCGTTCCTCCAGTGGCGGAATTCCTCGCGAACGCGGCGCACCCTCTACTTATGGCATTCGACGGTATCGCGATCGCCGGGGCATCGGTTCCCGCGGGATCGATTGCCGTCATTCCATCGTTGATTGCTGCGGCAGGAAGCGGGTGTGCCGTTGCCTCGCTACTCGTTGCCTGTGTCGCGCGCTATCCGATGCGGCCAGTGGTTGTCGCAGCCTGCGGCCTCGCCGTCGCCGCGTGGGGTCCGCTCGTTCGCCCGCCGGTCTCCGGGGAGATGGAAATGCACGTCCTCGATGTCGGGCAGGGCGACGCCATCCTTCTGCGCACCGACCGGGGCCGCTGGATAGTCGTCGACGCGGGGCGCTCATGGAGCACGGGCGATGCGGGGCGGTCAACGATCATCCCGTATATCATGCGGCGCGGGGGCGAGGTTGCCGCATTCGTTCTCTCTCACGCGCACGCGGATCACGCTGGTGGCGCGGGCTCGGTAATCCGCGCGCTGCGCCCAGGCACGTTCTGGGACGCGGCGTTTCCGCAGGGCAGCGGCATCTATGACGAGGCCTTGCGCGCAGCCAGAGAGTCGGGGGTAGAGTGGCAGCGCGTAGACCCAGGTGACTCGCTGACAGTGGATCGCGTAACGATGCGGTTTCTCGCGCCGGACTCGTTGTGGACGTCTACTCTCTCTGACCCCAATGACGCGAGTACGATCGCAGTTGTCCAGTTCGGCACGGCACGCTTCCTTCTGATGGGAGACGCCGAGGCCGCGGAGGAGGAATGGCTGCTGAGGCAGGGGAGAAATAAGGTTGCGGCCGACGTGCTGAAGGTCGGACACCACGGCAGCTCGACGAGCAGCAGTGACGCGTTCCTGGCGGCCGTTGCGCCGGCGCTTGCCGTGATCTCGGTCGGTGCCGAAAACTCGTACGGGCACCCGAGCGCCGACGTGCTTGCCGCACTCGGCCGCGTCGATGCGCAGGTCATGAGAACAGATTTGTCGGGTACGATCGTCATCAGGACGAACGGGGTCAGGATTACCGCGGAGGCCAAGGGCGAGCGATGGGACATTTCACGCGAGTAGCGGAAGTCGTTCTCGGAGTGCCGATCTCGCTTCCCTCGCACCTCAGGGACGCTTATCCTGAGTTCGGCGAGCTGCGCTTTCGCAGAGGCGGACTTCCGCTCCGCGTCGGCGGATGGGCGCTTGGCAGGGCGACGGTTGCGGCGATCACCCTGGGCCGCACGATATTCGTGGCTGCTTCTACGCAGCTCGAGCCCGCGCTTCTATTGCACGAATTCCGGCATTTCCAGCAGTTTTCCGAGCGCAGGACTTTCCCCCTTCGTTACATTTGGGAGAGCCTGCGGCGGGGATACTACTCCAACCGCTACGAACGCGACGCCCGCATGTACGCCGCGCGCCGCCTCGAGCCCGCTGTCCGAACAAACTCCGTCGAGGATGCCCAATGGTGAAGCACACCGCCACCTCCGTCGTCACAATCGAGCGCTACATCATCGAGCAGGAGAAGCTTCATCCCGAAGCGACCGGAGAGCTTTCGGGAATCCTCTACGACCTCGCGCTCGCCGCCAAGATGATCGCCAACAAGGTGCGCAGCGCGGGCTTGGCCGACATCCTCGGAGCGACGGACGACATCAATGTCCAGGGCGAGGTGCAGCAGAAGCTCGACGTGATCGCGAACGAGATAATAGTCAAAGCGGTGGACCACGGCGGCCGGCTGTGCGCGATGGCATCTGAGGAAGAGCCGGAAATAATCCAGATTCCCGACAACTTTCGCTGTGGAAAATACTGCCTGTTGTTCGATCCGCTGGATGGTTCGTCGAACATCGACGTCAACGTGCCAGTCGGCACGATCTTCTCCGTTGTCCGCAAGATTACCAGGGGTGCGCGCGGAGAGATGGAGGACATGCTTCAGCCGGGGCGCCGGCAGGTGGCGTCCGGTTACGTCATCTACGGCTCGAGCACGATGCTCGTTTACACCACCGGGCAGGGCGCGCACGGATTCACACTCGATCCGTCGATCGGCGAATTCCTCCTGTCCCATCCCAACATCCGGATTCCGCAGATGGGTCGATACCTGTCGGTGAACGATTCGTACGAAAGGCTCTGGGACGACAACGTGCGCGGCCTGATGCGCCGTTACCGCGGCCTCGACGGCGAACGTACTCCGATGAGCGTTCGGTACGTCGGGTCTCTCGTCGCCGATTTTCATCGCAATCTCCTGGGAGGCGGATTGTTCGCTTATCCCGCCAACAAGAAGAGTCCGAAAGGCAAGCTCCGACTGCTGTATGAGGCGAATCCGCTCGCTTTCATCGTCGAGCAAGCCGGGGGTGCGGCCACCAACGGCGGGAAACGGATTCTCGACATCGAGCCGGCCGACCTTCACCAGCGAACGCCGCTTTATATCGGCAGCAAGCTGGATGTCGAAATGGCCACTTCCATGCTGGCCAACCCCGTGCCCGAAGAGCAGCCGCTAGCGGCCAGATGAGCTCAACCGGCGGTGACGCCGCCGAAAAGCTTTCGCCGTCGGGCATACCGATAAAAGTGTCCTCCGGCCCGGCCGACGCGGGCTTCGATTACGCAACGGATCTCAACGAGCCGGGCGGTTTCCCGTTTACCCGTGGGGTTCAACCCACCATGTACCGCGGCCGTCTGTGGACGATGCGCCAGTATGCCGGATTCGGCACCGCACGTGAGACAAACGAACGCTTTCTTCACCTGCTCGCTGCAGGGCAGACGGGCCTCTCGGTGGCGTTCGATCTTCCGACGCAAATGGGTCTCGACTCCGATTCCCCCCGCGCGCGGGGCGAAGTCGGCCGGGCCGGGGTGGCGATCGACACCGTCGAAGACATGCACCTGCTGCTCGACGGGATTCCTCTTGACACCGTTTCGACGTCGATGACGATCAACGCGACCGCGTCAACGCTGCTCGCGATGTACATCGTCGTCGCAGAGGAGCGGGGCGTTGAGCGAAGCGCGCTCAGCGGCACGATCCAGAACGACATACTCAAGGAATACATCGCGCGCGGCACGTACATATATCCTCCCGAGCCGAGCCTCCGCCTCATCTCCGAGGTGTTCCGTTTCTGCGCTGCCGAGCTGCCGAGCTGGAATCCGATCTCGATCTCCGGCTATCACATCCGGGAAGCGGGGGCGACGGCGGTTCAGGAACTGGCATTCACACTTGCGAACACGATCGAGTATGTGCGGCGCGCCATCGCCGCCGGGCTTGAGGTGGACAGCTTTGCGCCGCGACTCTCGTTTTTTTTCGCGGCGCACAACGATCTGTTCGAGGAAGCGGCCAAGTTCCGCGCCGCTCGCCGGATGTACGCGCGGATAATGCGCGACAGGTTCGGTGCCTCCGACGCGAGCTGCCGGATGAGGTTTCACACCCAGACGGGCGGCGTCACGCTCACCGCTCAGCAGCCGCTCAACAACGTCGTTCGCGTGACAGTGCAGGCGCTCGCCGCCACCCTCGGGGGCACGCAGTCGCTCCACACCAATGGCTACGACGAAGCGCTCGCGCTCCCGACGGCCGATGCGGCGACGCTCGCCCTCAGAACGCAGCAGATCATCGCCCACGAGTCGGGAGTGGCGAGCACGGTTGATCCACTCGCGGGCAGCTATTATGTGGAGAGCCTGACGAGTGAGCTCGAGCGCCGCGCGAGCGATCTCATCGCCAAATCCGATGCATTGGGGGGATCGGAGAATGCGATAGCTGCCGGCTTCTTTCAGGATGAGATCGCTCGCAGCGCGTATGAGCATCAGCTTCGGGTGGAGAGCGGCGAGACCGTGGTGGTGGGAGTGAACCGGTACGATGACGGATCGACACCTCTCGCCTTGTCCGCACCCGACTACTCACGGCTCGAGAATGAGCAGGGACGTTCACTCGACCTGGTAAAGTCGGGCAGAGACAGCGGAGCGGTGGAACAGGCGCTCTCTGCGCTGGGCGGTGGCGCTGCCGCGACGCTCGCCGGGGGGTCTCAAGCTCAGCATCTGCTGCCGTTGATCATCGATGCGGTGCGCGTGAGGGCGACCGTGGGGGAAATTTCTTCCGTCCTCGAGACTCATTGGCACCGCTATGCTCCCGGGGGCTAGTCGGTCATTTCGCACGCCATAGTGTGGGTTTAACGTGCCGTTCGCGGCTACCCTTGTTAACTTTGATGGCTCGCCCCGGAAGCATCCAACGCCCGCAGAAAGAAATGCCGCTGTACGAGTACCGTTGTCCCGTAGGTCATGATTTCGAGAAGTTCTATCGCTCCATCGGTTCGGCCGCATTGGAAGAGAAATGCCCCGAGTGCGGGGCAATCGCCGAGCGCATGATGTCGGCGGCCGGGCTGCATTTCAAGGGTTCGGGATTCTACATCACCGACTACGGCAAGGACGGTAAGAAAGCCGAGAGAGCGGAGGCAGCGGCGGCGACGGCCGCGGCGGCGAAGGCGAGCGAAGGCGCCTCAGACAAAAGCAGCGACAAAAGCAGCGACAAAAGCAGCGACAAGAGCGGTGACAAGGGCGACAAGAGCAGCGAGGCCCCGAGCAAATCGGGCACCTCCGACGGCGAAACGAAACGCGTCGATGTCAAGACTCCCGCGGCAACCCTTCCAGCGACTGCATCGAGCGGGTCGAGCAGTTCCGACAAAGGGAGCCCGAGCGCACCGTCAAAACGGGCTGTCTCCTCGAAGAAATCGGAATGACCGCTGCGGATCGAATTCGTGCGGAGCTCGCCCAGGCCGCGCGGGATATTGGTGCGGACCCGTTGGTCGAGCCGATCATCGAGCGGCCTCGGGATACCTCGCTGGGCGACTGGACGACGAACCTCGCAATGACTCTCGCTCGTCCACTCCGCAAGCGCCCCGCGGAGATCGCGGGGCTCCTCCGCGACCGGATGAGCCTCGCTGATGCGGGTGTCGAGCGGGTAGACATCGCCGGCCCGGGCTTCATGAACTTCTGGCTCGACCCCTCGCTCATCGCTGAAGCCGTGCGCGATATCGTCGGGCAAAACGAAACCTTCGGACGTTCGGATGCCGGAAGGGGCGAGCTCGTCAACGTCGAGTTCGTCTCGGCGAACCCCACTGGCCCCCTACACGTAGGACACGGCCGGCAGGCCGCGCTGGGCGACGCTATCTCGACACTCCTCGAATGGACGGGATGGACAGTCTCGCGCGAATTCTACTACAACGACGCTGGGGCGCAGATCGAAAACCTGGCGGCGAGCGTCAAGGCGTCCATTGCCGCATTGTCGGGTGGATCCGCCGAGATCCCCGAAGGCGGCTATCACGGCGAGTACATCCGCGAAATTGCGGAGAAGTTCGAGAAACTCGGCAAAGACGCTGACACGCGCAGAGGCGGAAGAAATGCCGACTCGGACGCCATCCGCGATTTCGCGGTTGCCGAGCTGCGAAGCGAGCAGGATCTTGATCTCCAGGCGTTCGGTGTGAGCTTCGACACGTACTTCCTGGAGTCATCCCTCTATGGCGATGGGAAAGTGGAGGAGACGGCCGATGCCCTGACGGCCGCCGGGATGACCTACGAACTGGACGGTGCCCTGTGGCTGCGCACCAGCTCCTTCGGCGACGACAAGGACCGCGTGATGCGGAAGCGTGATGGGACGTACACGTATTTTCTACCCGACGTCGCCTACCACGTCACGAAGTGGCAGCGCGGCTTTCACCGGGCCATCGACGTCCAGGGCGCCGACCACCATAGCACCGTGACACGCGTGCGGGCGGGCCTTCAGGCACTCGGCATAGGCATCACGCCGGATTACCCGGAGTACGTCCTGCACCAGATGGTCACCGTCATGAAGAGCGGCGAAGAGGTCAGGATCTCCAAGCGTGCGGGCAGCTACGTCACGGTTCGCGACCTGGTCAACGAGGTCGGGCGCGACGCGGTTCGTTTCTTCTTCCTGATGCGAAAAAGCGATTCGCAGCTGGTTTTCGACGTCGACGTCGCCCTCAAGCAGTCAGAGGAGAATCCAGTGTACTATGTGCAGATGGCGCATGCGCGCATGTGCGGCATCTTCCGCGTGGGCGAGATCGACCGCGAGACGTTCTCAACGGATGGAATCGATCTCGGCGTGCTGCGCGAGCCTGAGGAGCAGGAGCTGATCAAGGCGCTGGCGGATTTTCCCCAGGCAGTCGACGGCGCGGCGGCTGCGCTGGAGCCGCACCGCATCGCCACCTATCTGTCCGAGACAGCGAGGCTCGCCCATCTGTGGTATCACAAGCACCACGTGCTCGGCCAGGCGGAAGACATCGTGCGCGCACGGCTGGCACTGGCGCGCGCGGCTCAGATCGTTATCCGCAATGGTCTCCGCATCCTCGGAATCGGCGCTCCAGAGCGGATGTAGCGGCGGCAATCAACTTCAATCCCCACACATGTCCGTTCTAGTCGTTGGCTCGGTCGCGCTCGATTCCGTCGAAACACCCTTCGGCAAGGCCGATGACGTGCTCGGCGGTTCCGCAACTTTTTTCTCCGCCGCAGCAAGCATTCTAACGCCAGTGCAGCTGGTCGGTGTCATCGGAAGCGACTACCCCGTCGAAAGGCTTCAGCCGCTGGTTGACCGCGGCGTCGACCTCGCCGGACTGGAGCACGCTGACGGCCCTTCGTTCAGGTGGCGGGGCCGCTATGGCCACGATCTCAACGCGGCTGAAACCCTTGAGACCCACCTCGGCGTCTTCTCGCGGTTCAGCCCGAAGATTCCCGACCAGTTCCGGAGTGCGCCGTTCGTCTTCCTCGGAAACATTGATCCGCGGCTTCAGCTCGATGTGCTGAAGCAGGTCGAACGGCCCAGGCTCGTTGCCTGCGACACGATGAATTTCTGGATCCAGAGCCGCCGGCCGGACATCATCGAGCTTCTGAAACATGTCGACATGGTTACCCTGAACGATGGGGAGGCGCGGCAGCTCACCGAGAAGGTCAACCTGGTGCAGGCCGCGAAATGGATCATGGACTGCGGCCCGAAGCACGTGATCATCAAGAAGGGTGAGCACGGCGCATTCATGTTCAACAGGGACAGCGTGTTCTTCGGGCCCGCGTTTCCGCTTGAAAACGTGTTCGATCCTACCGGGGCCGGGGATTCCTTCGCGGGCGGATTCATTGGCTACCTGGCGCGCACCGGCGATCTGAGTGAGGCCAACATGAGACGCGCGGTGATGTACGGTTCGGCAATGGGCTCGTTCGCGGTCGAGGAGTTCTCCACCGCGCGTCTCATGTCATTGACCCGCGCCGAGCTCGACGCGCGGGTGCGCGACCTCCGTCAACTGGTGACGTTCGAGGAGGAGCTCTCAACTTGACACATGGCGCGCTCCATTACCGGAGTGCGGGCGTGAACCTCGCCGCGTCGGCCGACGCGAAGTCACGCATATCGCAGCTCGTCGGCACGACTCAGCGAGAGGGAGTGCTCGGTGCGTTCGGCGGCTTCGGCGGCATGTTCCGGATGCCTCGTGGCATGAAGTCGCCGGTGCTGGTCTCGAGCGCCGATGGCGTCGGGACCAAGATCAAGGTCGCGATCGAGAGTGGAAGAAACGGCACTATCGGACACGACCTTGTGAATCACTGCGTGAACGACATCCTCGTGCAGGGGGCGTCACCGCTGTTCTTCCTCGACTATCTGGCGTTCGGTGCGCTCGAGCCCGCAGTGGTGGAAGCGGTTGTGAGCGGAATCGCCGCCGGTTGCCGCGAAAACGGATGCTCGCTTGTCGGTGGTGAAACCGCGGAAATGCCGGGGCTCTACGCGCCGCCCGACTATGATCTTGCGGGCTTCATCGTCGGATGCGTCGAAGAGGATCGCATACTCGGCCCGGCGCGCGTGCGGGACGGCGACGTCCTCGTGGGTCTTGAAAGCTCGGGACTTCACACCAACGGGTACTCGCTCGCGCGAAAGATCGTCAACGAGCGCATGAATCTCGGGCACGATGAACCGTTTCCCGGCATGGATGCGTCAGTGGCCGATGTGCTGCTCACCGTGCACAGGTCGTATCTGCGTGCGCTGCTGCCCGTCCTCGACCGAATCCATGCGATGGCTCACATCACCGGGGGCGGGCTTCCCGGAAACCTCGGCCGGGTGCTTCCCCCCGGGCTCGTCGCCGCTGTGAACGCTGCGACGTGGGAGGTACCGGCCGTTTTCGCGGCGCTCGCCGACGCGGGTGAAATCGGCCGCGAAGAGATGTTCCGCGTCTTCAACATGGGCGTCGGCATGGTCGTGATCGCCAGCGCGACGGATGCGAACGCGATAATTCAAAGCGCCCGCGTCGATGGAATCGTGGGATGGAAGCTGGGAGAAGTGCAACCGGGGAAAGGCAGTGTTGTCATCTCCTGATTCCGACGAGCCGGACGTTCTCGACGAGGAAACGGTCGCTGAGATTGATGCCTCGCGCATGGCTTCGGTTGTCGACCTGGCGAGCAGAGGGTGGGGTCGGACGGCTCCGAACCCGATGGTCGGGTCGGAGATTTTCGCGGGCGACGAAATGGTTGGAAGCGGCTACCATCGAGAGGCAGGCGGGCGGCACGCAGAAATAGTTGCCCTGAATGAAGCTGGAGTGCAGGCTGCCGGCGCTACGATGTACGTCAGCCTCGAACCGTGCAACCATCACGGTCGCACGCCGCCCTGCACCGACGCCATCATCGCCGCCGGCATCTCGCGCGTGGTCGCCGCGACACGCGATCCGAATCCCGCCGCTGGCGGAGGAGCCGAGCGTTTGCGCGCCGCCGGGATCGCCGTCGAGTTCGGATGCGGTGAGGTCGAAGCCCGCGAGCTCAATGCGCCGTTCTTCAATTCGTTCGAATCCGACAGGCCCTGGGTGACGCTCAAGCTCGCCCTTTCACTCGACGGCGCGATTGCGGGCGCGGAAAGAAAGCGCGAGTGGCTCACGGGTCCCCCGGCGAGGCGGTACGTGCAGTACATGCGCGCCGGAACCGACGCGATAGCGGTGGGAATCGAAACCGCTATCGCTGACGACCCAGAGCTCACGGCAAAGGGGACTGATCAGAATCCGGTTCCAAGAGTTCCGCCGGTACGAATCGTGTTCGACACGAGCGCGCGGCTCTCGTCGCAAAGCCGCCTCGTGCAAACGGCGCGCGACATTCCTACACTGCTAGTAACGGCCGCGACGACGAAAATGCCAGCCGGACTGGCAAGCGCCGGTGTCGAGGCACTCCCCGCGAAGGATATCGGCGACGCCCTGCGCAAACTGAGGCTTCGCGGAATCACTTCGCTCCTCGTCGAGGGCGGCGCCGGGCTCGCCGCTGCATTTCTCGCAGGTGACTTCGTTGACCGTCTCGTAATCTTCCAGGCACCCCTGATACTCGGCCAAGGCGCGCTCGGCGCCTTCTCCGGAATCGCTTCCCAAACGGTTGAGCGAGCGCCGCGTTTTCGCGTCATCCGGTCGCACCAGTTGGTAGACGACATCATGACGATCTACGCCATGGGCCGCGTTTAGATGTTCACTGGACTCGTGGACGACGTTGGCACGGTGACCTCCGTGAGCGAATCCGACGCCGGCCTCGAGCTGCGGCTGTCCTGTGGCTATGCTGACCTTCAGCCCGGGGAGAGTATCGCCTTGAACGGCGCGTGCCTCACCGTCCGCGAATGCGGCGACGGCTGGTTCACGGTCGCCGCCGTGATCACCACCCTCGGCCGCACCACGGTCGCCGAATGGAAGTCCGGCCGTCGCGTCAACCTCGAGCGTGCGATGCGGGCGGATGGGCGCCTCGGAGGTCACATCGTGCAGGGTCACGTCGACGGCGTGGGCATCGTGGACGACGTGGAGCGAGCCGGCGATGCCCTGCTGTTGAATCTGGCGCTTCCCCCAGGCCTCGCGGAAACGGTAGTTCCCCACGGTTCGGTCACCATCGATGGAGTCAGCCTTACGGTAAACGACATCCGCGGCGACAGGTTGCAACTGTCCCTCATCGACTACACCTTGCATCATACGACGTTGGGTGGTCTCGGCGCGGGAAGCCGAGTCCATGTCGAGACGGATGTTATCGGAAAGTACGTGAGGCGCATTATCGCGCCCCACTTGAACCAGTAGGCCGCGCGAGGCGCGAGCGGAAAGGGCGAAAAAAATGCAATTCGGAACCGTCGAACAGGCGATCGCCGACATCAAGGCAGGGAAGCTGATTCTCGTCGCGGACGACGAGGACCGCGAGAACGAGGGCGACCTCATCTGCGCTGCGCAGCTCGTTACACCCGAGCTCATCAACTTCATGATCAGAAAGGCCGGCGGCTGGATCTGCCTTGCGCTCACGGGCGAGCGAGCCGACCAGCTCCGCCTGCCGCAGCAGAGCGAGCAGAATACGGAGGAACAGCGGACGGCGTTCACCGTGAGTATCGATGCCGCTCCGCGTTTTGGCGTAACCACGGGGGTGAGCGCTCAGGATCGCGCGAAGACGATACAGGTGGCGGTCGACCCGGCGACAGTGCCAGCCGATCTTCGCAGACCCGGCCACATTCCTCCGCTGCGTGCTCGGGATGGTGGCGTGCTTCAGCGGGTCGGACACACCGAAGCTGCGATCGACCTCGCGCGCCTCGCGGGACTCTATCCCGCCGGCGTGGTGTGCGAAGTTCTCAACGAAGATGGAACGACCTCCCGCCGGCCCCAGCTCGAGAAATTCGCAGCCGAGCACGGTCTCACGTTCATCTCTGTCGCCCAGCTCGTCGCGCACCGCCTCAAGGCGGAGCGGCTGGTTCATCGGGTCGCTGAGGCGAGGCTTCCCACCGAGTTCGGAGTCTGGCGCGTGATCGGCTACCGCAATGACGTCGACGACCATGAACACATTGCGCTGGTGTTAGGGGATGTTTCGGGCGAGGAGAGCGTGCTGGTGAGGATGCACTCCAAGTGCCTCACTGGGGATGTCTTTCATTCGCTCCGATGTGATTGCGGCTGGCAATTGCACACCGCGATGCAGATGATCTCGAAGGAAGGCCGTGGAGTGATCGTCTACCTCGATCAGGAGGGTCGGGGCATTGGCCTCCTCAACAAACTCAAGGCCTACGAGATCCAGGACACCGGCGTTGACACCGTCGACGCGAACGAGCAGCTCGGCTTCAAGCCTGATCTCCGCAACTACGGTATCGGCGCGCAGATCCTGCTCGACCTGGGACTGGCGAAGATTCGTCCCCTCACCAACAATCCGCGAAAGCTCATCGGCTTGGAGGGGTACGGCCTCCATGTCGAGGACCGAGTGGCGATCGTTCCCACGGCGACCGACGAAAACTCGGACTACCTGGACGCCAAGCGCGACAAGCTGGGCCACCTTCTCGCGTCCTGAATGGCCGAGCTTTCGGGATCGCCGACCGGTACCGGACGGCGGGTTGCCGTCGTCGCGAGCCGTTTCAATGAAACGATTACGCGCGCGCTCGTCGATGGAGCCCTCGATGCGCTCGTGCGGCATGGCGCTCGCGTTGACGACATCGACGTAATCTGGGTCCCGGGCGCATGGGAGCTTCCCATCGCTGTACGGCGGGCAATGGCCACCGAGCGCTACGAGGCCGTCGTCGCGCTGGGAGCCGTCATTCGTGGTGAGACGCCGCATTTCGACTATGTCGCCGGTGAAGCGTCGCGCGGACTTGCCGATGCCGCGCACGATTCCGACGTTCCTGTGGGATTCGGGCTTCTTACCTGTGACACGATGGAGCAGGCCGAGGCGCGCGCCGGCGGGCCGCATGGCAACAAGGGCTGGGACGCGGCACTCGCGGCACTCGAGATGGCCGATCTTCTCGACCATCTGGACGTGGAACATGAGAGTTGAAACCCGCGGTCGCGCCCGCGCGCTCCAAGCGCTGTACGCCTGGGACCTGCGGGACGGGGAGGAGTTGACGAAGGTGGCGGTGAAGGTGTGGGACGATCTCGCGGTCGCTCCCGAGGAACGCCAATTCGCGGCCGGAATAGTGCGGACGATAGCCGCCGCGCACGAGGAGCTCGATGCCGCGCTGACGGAGGTTACCACCAACTGGCGGCTCGAGAGACTTGGCGCCATCGAGCGGTCCGTACTCCGGCTCGGCGCCGGGGAGCTTCGTCGCGGGGACGCTCCGCCGCGCGTCGTGATTCAGGAAGCCGTACGACTGGCCGAGCGGTTCGGCACAGCGGCGAGCGCCCGTTTCGTCAATGGCGTTCTGGACGCCTATGCAAGGCGCACCGGCGCGCTGTAGTGCGCATACTGGTTCTGAACTGGAATGATCGGGAGAACCCTCATGGAGGAGGAGCCGAAGTTCATCTTCATGAAACCTTTGGGCGGATTGCTTCGGTCGGCCACAATGTGGATCTGCTCGCCAGCGGGTGGGCCGGCTGCGCGCCGCGCGTTTCGCTCGACGGCATCGAGGTGCACCGCGTCGGCACCCGGCAGTCATTCGCCCTTCACGCGCGAAGGTACTTCGCCAGGCATCTCGCCTCATCGCTTCACGACGTTCTGGTCGAGGATCTGAACAAGATTCCGCTATACACTCCGCGGTGGGGTGGCCCGCCCGTCGTTGCGCTGGTGCACCATCTGTTCGGGGCGACCGCTTTCCGCGAGGCCGCCGCTCCCACGGCCGCGGTCGTCTGGCTCGCCGAGCGCGGCATCCCGGTCGCCTACAGGCGCACTCCGTTCATCGCCGTGAGCGAGAGCACGGCGAGCGACCTGACTGCACGGGGCATTCCTCGCGGAAATGTGCGTGTCATTCACAACGGGATCGATTCGGACTTCTTCACACCAGAGCCGTCGGCGCGGTCGGCCGCTCCGCTCTTCGCGTATGTCGGCCGCCTGAAGAGGTACAAGGGTGTGGACATCGTACTCGAGGCATTCGCAAAGCTCGATCGCCCCGACGCACGACTGGAGATCGCGGGGGCCGGCGAATACCGGCCCGAGCTGGAGCGGCTGGCCCGATCGCTCGGCATCGCGTCTCGAGTGCGGTTCGCGGGCTACGTTTCGGTCGAGTCGAAGCGGGAGCTGCTGCGCCGTGCGTGGGCATCCGTCTTCGCATCTCCAAAGGAGGGCTGGGGGCTGACCAACATTGAGTCGGCCGCGTGCGGGACACCGGTCATAGCAAGCGACTCACCCGGGCTAAGGGAGTCGCTGATCGACGGAGAAACGGGAATCCTGGTGGGGCACGGAGACGTTTCCGCGCTCGCCGCGGCAATGGCGCGTATTGCTTCGGATCCCGGGCTGGTTGACCTGCTTGGAGTCGCGGGCCGGCGTTTTGCCGGACGGTTCACGTGGGAACGATCGGCGGTGGAAACACTAACGCACCTGCAGCATCTGGTGCACGGAGGCAACACGCAGTGGAAATAATCTTTCACGCACATCACGCTAACATTTCCGACCGTATGCGCCGGCGAGCAGAAACCGCCGTGCGCGCGGCGGCTGCCCGTATGTCGCGCGCGGTTGACGCGATCATCCGCTTTGAGCAGGATGGACCGGTGAAGCGCGTCGAGATCGTCCTCCACGCCCCACGCAGCAGGAACCTCATAGCGCAGGGAGAAGCGAAGTTCTATGGTCCCGCGCTAGGAACGGCCATGGACAGGCTGACAACTCAAATCCGTCGGCTCAGAGTCACGCGCAGGAGTGCGCAACGCGCGCCATCGCTGGAGAAGGCAGCCCGCGCGTGAGTCGGTCGCTCTCCGTCAGGGAGCTCATCGAGCGAAGCGGCGAGGCCCTTCATCTCGAGGATATCGGCAGCGGCACGGGCCTCGACGCGCCCATTCCAAATGCTGAGGTATCGAGTCCCGGGCTCGCACTCGCCGGATATGTAGAGCGATTTGTCGCCGAGCGCCTCCAGGTGCTGGGCGAGACCGAGATCACCTACCTGGCGTCGTTGCCCGACGCCGAGCGTGGCAGAATACTGAGCGGCTTCTTTGGTTTTTCAATGCCCGCGGTGATCATCACCAAGAACCAGACTCCGCCATCAGGACTCTGTGAGGCGGCGACACAGAACGGCATCGCTCTACTCCGAACCGAGCTCAAGACGGCCGAATTCTATCGACGGATCAAACCCGTTCTCGAGGGAGAGTTTGCGCCGACGACGACGCTTCACGGTTCGCTTGCCGATGTTTTTGGTGTCGGACTTTTCTTCACCGGGCAGAGCGGGATCGGCAAGTCCGAGTGCGTGCTCGACCTGGTCGAGCGCGGCCACCGGCTGGTCGCCGACGACCTGGTCATCACATCGCGACGTGGCAACGACGTGCTGATTGGCAAGGGGCACGAACTTCAGCGGCATCATATGGAAATTCGCGGCGTGGGTCTCATCGATATCCCGTCGATATTCGGCATTCGCGCCGTTCGGCAGCAGAAGCGCATCGAGGTTGTCGTGCGTCTCGAGGAGTGGAATCAGGAGGCGGTGATCGACCGTACGGGCCTCGACAAGGCGAGTACGACGATCCTGGGCGTCGACATCCCACTTATCACGGTCCCGCTGAATCCGGGCAAGAACATTACGGTGATCGCGGAAGTGATCGCGCTGAATCACCTTCTCCTGTATTCAGGTATCGATCCGGCGGCAGTATTCAATGACCGGCTGATCGGCCGCATGCGCCAGAAGGCGGCGGGAAACGTGAGAGAGTATCTGCAGGAAGATGACGAGTAGCGTTCACCGCGGCGAACCGGGTGAGGAAGAAAGACCGCAGCCGCGGGCGATAGTGGCCGGGCATGGCTCGTTCGCCGACGGGCTCGTCAGCGCCGTCCAGCAGATTTCAGGCTGCGGCGACGTGTTCATCGCACTGTCGAACCAGGGCCTCGCAGGCCAGGACATCGAGTCGCGGCTCCGTGCGGCGTCGGCCGACTCGGGAGCAAGGGTGTTCTTCACCGATCTCCCGGCCGGAAGCTCGACGGTGGCGGTGCGGAGAATCATGCGCGACGACAGCGGCATCGTGCTGATCACGGGCGCGAATCTGGCGACTCTTCTCGAGTTCGTGTTTCAGCCGGATGGGGATCTGGCGCAGGCGGCGCGCAACGCGGCCGAGAAGGGTCGGTCAGCGCTGGCGGTGCACGGCGGCTCCTGATGCCAGTAACGCTTTATCGAATCGATGACCGGCTCATCCACGGTCAGGTCGTAGTGGGCTGGGGTCAGCCGCTCGGCATCGGGCTGATCGTGCTTGTTGACGACAATGTTGCGGCGTCCGACTGGGAGCAGGACCTGTATCGGATGGGCGTTCCGCCGGAAATGGAGCTCCGGTTTGCCGACGTTGCGTCTGCAGTCCGCGACCACGCTTCGTACTCCGCAGACAGGCGGGCGTCCATCGTCGTCACTGGTGACATCGCGACGATGTACCGGTTGGTGGAGGGAACCGGCGCGATCAACCAGGTCAACGTCGGCGGCATCCATCACCGCGCTGGCCGCGCTCAGAAAATGCGATACCTCTTTCTCACCCCTGATGAAGAGACGCAGTTGCGGCGCCTTATGTCGACCGGAGTGAAGGTAAGCGCGCAGGACGTTCCAGCCGCGCGGCCAGTGCCGATCGAAGACGTGCTAGGGCCGGCACCCGCGGAGACGACAGGTTGAACATCATCGATCTCCTTCCCGTGGCGCTGTTGGGTGCGCTGCTGGGCATGGATGTCGTGACATTTCCGCAGGCGATGATATCGCGGCCAATTGTTGCCGCCACCGCCGCGGGCGCTTTCATCGGCAACGCGCCGGCTGGACTGGTGATGGGCGCGGTGCTTGAGCTGCTCGCCCTCGAGATGCTGCCGTTCGGTGCGTCGAAGTATCCCGAGTGGGGCTCTGCGAGCGTTGTTGCCGGCGCCCTCTTCGCCGCCCAGTCAGCCGATTCGCCGGGCGCGCTCGCGGCCTGCCTGCTCGCGTCGCTGGTCACAGCAATGCTGAGCGGGTGGAGTATGGTGCGGCTGCGGAGGCTGAACGCGTCGAGAGCGGCCCGCGAGCGCGAGGAGCTGGCGCGCGGCTCGGCTTCGGCGGTTGTGGGGACCCAACTCTTTGGACTGACTGCGGATTTCGTACGTGGAGGGCTCGTGACACTGATCGCGATGATTGTGTTCAGCCCGCTGATTCGCGCGATTGCTGGATCGTGGTCCACGAATCCGGCGTATTCGCGCGGCGCGGTCGTCGTGATCGTCGCCGCGGTGTCCGCAGGCGCCGTGTGGCGAATATTTCACGGCGTTGCGCACGCCCGCCTGTTCTTTCTCGCGGGGCTCACGGCCGGTGCAGCAATTCTGGTGGCCGGATGACGCTGCCCGCACCGACGCAGCCCGGTCCCACCATTGGCGTCCGAACGCTTCCTCCGGGAACATGGCTTCGCGTGTACCTCCGATTGTTCGCTGTGCAGGGAGCGTGGAACTACGAGACCATGCTCGGAAACGGCATCGCGTTCAGCATGGAGCCGGCATTGCGCCTTCTGCCCGGGGGAAGGGAAGGCTTGCGTTACAGGGAAGCGCTCGGCAGACACGCACGGTACTTCAACGCGCATCCCTATCTCGCAGGCGTTGCCGTGGGAGCGCTGGCGCGCGCGGAGCTGGATGGTGTTCCACCGACGATGATAGAACGATTCCGGACCGCTCTCGGTGGTCCGCTTGGCAGTGTCGGCGACCGGCTCGTCTGGGCAAGCTGGCTGCCCCTTTGCTCGCTCGTTGCACTCGCCACGTTCGGTTTTGGCGGCCACCCGGTGGCAGTGGTGACTATCTTTTTGGGACTGTACAACATCGGACATCTCGTTTTGCGCGCCTGGGGGCTGCAGGTCGGCTTCGAGCGCGGATTGAGAGTCGCCGACGCCCTGGCACATCCGGTTCTCCGCAGGGGGCCTCAGTACCTCGGGAGTGCGGCAGCTCTTCTCGCGGGCATCGCCATTCCCCTGGCGGCGCATCGAGTCATCGGTGAGGGCCGTGCTCTTGCCGGCGAGATAATCCTGATGGCGATCGTCGGTGCAATGCTGCTCGCGCGTTTCGGCGAGCACATGGAGGGCTGGAGACTGTCACTCGCTTTCCTTACGCTGTTCGTTCTCTTCTCGGTAATTCGCTAATGGCTGAACGCAGCGTGAAGATCGTCAACAAGCTCGGCATCCATGCCCGTCCGGCAGCCGAAATCGTCAAGGCCGCATCGAAGTTCAAGAGCGGAATCACTATTGTGCGCGACGATCTCGAGGTGAATGGCAAGAGCATAATGGGTGTCATGATGCTCGCCGCGGAATGCGGCGCGACGATTCTCCTGAGAGCCGAGGGAGAGGACGAAGCCCCCGCGCTGGATGCCTTGGCGGCCATCGTAGCTAACGGATTCGGAGAGTCGTGAGCCCTGACCACTCGCCCGCCGACGGACGGCTGATCGGGATGCCCGCATCGCCAGGCATCGTCATCGGTCCGGTGCACCTGCTGCTATGGGAAGTGCCGGACGTGGCGCACCGGATCATCGCTGACGAAGCGGTGCCTGCGGAAATCAGCCGACTTCATGAAGCGATCAACACCGCAAAGGAGCGACTCGCCCTCGTCAAGGCACGCGCGGAGAAGCACGCCGGCCCCGAGGAAGCGGCGATCTTCGAAGTACAGGTTGCGATTCTCTCGGACATCGAGCTGATCGAGAGTGTGGAGACCCTGATAAGGCGGAACATCGGTGCCGAGAAGGCATTCGATCTTGTCCTCATCGAGTGGCGTCAGAACTTCGCCCGGCACACGCAGCCGATGATCCGCGAGCGCGTTGGCGATCTCACCGACGTTCACATCCGCGTTCTCTCGGTGCTTCTCGGACTGCCCGACCACGACCCGGTTGATCTGCCGAAGGGTTCGAACGCGATTCTCGTGACCCACGACCTTACACCGAGCCTCACTGTCCAGCTCGACCGCGACACGATCGCCGCGATCGCGACGGACGCCGGAACGCGAACTTCGCACGTTGCCATTCTTGCTCGATCGCTGGGGTTGCCCGCCGTGGTGGGATTGCGCAACGCAACCCATCAGTTGAAGGGAGATGAGCAGGTGATTCTCGACGGCTCGGCGGGCCTCATCATACCGGATCCTACCGACGCCCAGATTGCGGCGTACAGTGACAGGGCCGCGCGCGAGGCGGCCGATACAGCCGAGCTTCAGAGCCTTGCCGGCGCTGAGCCCGTGACACTCGATGGCATTCGCATCATACTCCGCGCGAACGTCGATCTGCCCGAGGAAGCCGAGTACGCGGCACATTCCGGCGCTGAGGGAGTTGGGCTGATGCGCACGGAGTTCCTCGTTGTCGGCCGCGCGACGATGCCGGACGAAGAGGAACAGTACCGCGCGTACGTAAAGGTCGTGAAGGCATTCGACGATCACCCCATCGTCATCAGGACGTTCGACATGGGGGGCGACAAGCTTCCTGTGGGCGGGTATCCGACGGAAGCGAATCCGTTCCTGGGCTGGCGCGCCATACGCATGTGCCTCGACGAATCAGAGCTGTTCAAGACACAGTTGCGGGCGCTGCTTCGGGCAGCGATGCATGGGGACGTGCGAATCATGCTGCCCCTGGTGATCACCGTCGACGAAGTACGGCAGGCGAGGCGCCTTCTCGAGGAGGCGGCTGCCGAGCTCGATGCGCGCGGTGTCGATTACCGCCACGATCTTCCGCTTGGCGTGATGGTTGAGACGCCAGCCGCGGCGGTCGCGGCGGACACGCTGGTGAAGGACGTGGCGTTCTTCAGCATCGGGACCAACGATCTCGTGCAGTACACTCTGGCGGTGGACCGCGGCAACGCAAACCTCGCGAGCCGCTTCACCCCCCTTCATCCGGCGGTGCTTCGACTGATCCGGAGAACCGTCGAGGTCGGCGATCAGAACGGGCTGGAAGTGAGCGTCTGCGGTGAGATGGCGTCGCAGCCGCTGATGGCATTCGCGCTCATCGGCCTCGGTGTCAGGCAGCTGAGCGTCGCGGGCAGATCCGTACCGCTTGTGAAACGGATCGTGCGCGGTGTCAGCGCCGAGATCGCGAGGGAAGCTGCCGAAGCCGCGATTTCGACGCAGACGGCACGGGAGGCGGAACACGAGCTTCGCACTCGTCTGTTCGCGGCGTTCGGCGACGCTCCATTCCTGCGCGACGGGTTGCCCGAGTTCGTCGATGGGAATACGTTTGAGGGAATCAGCGGACCATAAAGACCAATGCCGGCACGAATCGTACGGCGTGCCGCCAGTCCGCTACTCCCGTCCCAATCCTGAGGGATATCGTGCTCGATCGACACCTGTTCACCTCTGAATCAGTTACCGAGGGTCATCCCGACAAGGTAGCCGACCAGATCTCGGACGCCATTCTGGACGCAATCCTTGCCGACGATCCCGTCGCGCGGGTTGCGTGCGAGACGCTGGTCACCACGGGGCTCGCCTGCGTCGCCGGCGAAATCACGACGACGACCTACGTTCCTGTCGCCGACATTGTCCGCCGCACGATAGATCGCATCGGCTACACGGATGCAAATTTCGGGTTCGATTCCAAGACCTGCGCGGTGATCAGCACGATCGGACGCCAGTCGCCCGACATCAGCCAGGGGGTCGATACCGGTGGTGCCGGTGATCAGGGCATGATGTTCGGGTACGCCAGCGACGAGACGCCTGAGCTGATGCCGCTGCCGATCGTTCTTGCCCACCGATTGACGCAGCGCCTGGCAGACTGCAGGCGGAATGGCAGCGGTTGGCTTCGGCCCGACGGGAAATCGCAGGTGACAGTGATCTATGAGGATGGAGTTCCGGTTGCGGTTGATACGGTGGTCATCTCGACGCAGCACGACGATGTAATTACCAACAAAAAGATCTCAGAAGCGGTCATATCTGACGTCATTGAACCTTCTATTCCTAAAGAGCTTAGACCGAAGGACATCAAGTACCACATCAACCCGACTGGGCGGTTTGTGATAGGCGGACCGCAAGGCGACGCCGGTCTTACGGGGCGCAAGATCATCGTGGATACATACGGCGGAATGGGCCGCCACGGGGGGGGTGCCTTCAGCGGCAAAGACCCGTCGAAGGTTGACCGGAGCGCCTGCTACGCCGCGCGCTGGGTCGCCAAGAACATCGTTGCGGCGAAGCTAGCGAGGCGCTGCGAGGTGCAACTCGCCTACGCCATTGGAGTTGCAAAGCCAGTCTCGGTGATGGTGCATACCTTCGGCACAAACACGGTGCCCGAATCGGCGATCATGCGCGCCGTGGAGGCGGTTTTCGATCTCACCCCGCGCGGCATCATAAATGACCTCGAGCTGCGGAAGCCCATATACGAAAAGACCGCAGCTTACGGGCACTTCGGGAGGAACCCCGAAAAGAACGGGGGTCGGAAGAACGGAGGCACCTTTTTTACGTGGGAGCGGCTCGACCGAGTAAAGCAGTTGCAGGGGGCGGTAAAGCTATAAGGGTTTCATAGGCGGGCTTGCGGCGGCCTTCCATGTTGCGCCCACGATTCAGATTACGAGAAGGCTAAACGCCCCATTGTTAAAGTGAAGATGGAGGCGTCCCTCCGACTGGGTCTCGAGGTGAGCGACGTGCTCCTCCACTTCCGCGAAGATCTCGCGCCGCTCCAGTCCTTCCGGCGAGGCCTCGGACGTTGTGCTGAACCAGAAGTGAAAATCCCGGTTCTGCGCCTCGGGAGCGAGGGCGCGTACCGACGCCTTGCCCAGCCGGGACGCGAACACCATGTCGATCACCTTGATCTCGGGGTTGTGGTGTGAGCCATTGCCGCAGAACACATAGTGGTCGGCGGAGACTCTGCGAGCGAAATCCTCATTCATGTTGTTCTCCGAACCGTGATGCTGAACCTTCAGCGCTTCGATGTGAACGAACCCTGCGTCGAGAAACCCGGTGCGCTTCAGGCCTTCGAGGATGACGTCTTGCTGACCGTCGCCGGTAAGCAGCAGGCGCCTGCCGCTCTCCTCCACCATGAACATCAATGACGCGACATTCGGAGCGCTGACTCCTTTCAAATCCGGGATTCCGTTCCAATCACGGAGGTCGTAGGGTGAAGTGGTGAGCGCTCCGCTGCTGAAGTCATCGATTCGCTGCCTCAGCTCAGCCCGGATCGTCCTCACCTCGGCCTGATTGTTCCGGAGCCACGTGTTCCAGCCCTTCGCCAGGCTTGCCAGCTCCTTCTTGGTCGGGCCAATGAGAGTGAACTTCATCGAGCCGAGCACGAACTCGGCACCCGGCTGTCCGGCGAAAAGAAGCGTCGCCGCGTCAGCCACACCAGGCGGCTTGTTCATGGGAATATCGAGTGCATCCGGGCTTACCAGCCGCGAAACCTTCAGCGCTTCCGGAATGCCGGCGGCAATTCCCTGCATCTCGTCCGCGGCCTGGATTAACTCAGGCACGGCGCTGGCATAAAGCGCCGGAGCCGATGCCACCAGCAGGTTTTCGATCTCCTTGTTGTTGGCCCGGACCTGATCGCGAAATGCGTTGTGAAGGATTCCCTTGATTACCGGCGGGCGGGGAATGCGTGGCTCGCGGATAGGATCCCCGTTCGCCTGATGCAGGTCGAACACACGCCACTCCGCTTCGTCCTCCAACAGTTGAAGGATACCGCTGATGTGGTCGTTGTCGACGTGAGACACGTACACAAGATCGAGCTGCCGGCCGGCGTCCCGAAGTTTCGACAGCTCGGCGCGCACATGTCCCTTGAGGCTCGCCTTCATGCCACCGTCACACAACATCAGCTCGCCCGAGTCGCCCTCGAGCAGGAGACAGTCGCCCATGTCGGACTCAAAGATCTTGAGCTTCATGCCTTCTTCTGGCGCACCTGCTTGCGCTCATTGATGGAGCGTGCCTCCTCGATGGCCGCCTTCCCATCAATACGGCCCCAACCCGCATCGTTGATCCATTTGTAAGAGGAGCCGGCGAGCGGCCGGGCAGTTCGCTGAAGGATCCCCGCGCACTGCGCCGCGGTCACCTCGTTGTTGGCAACCAGCATGAGCCCAAGCACTCCAGTGACGTAAGGACACGCCATGCTCGTACCGGTCATCGCGACCCACGGCTCCTCGGGCCCCGCGAACCCATTCGCCGCAACAACCTCCGTTCCGGGTGCCGCGATCTCCGGCTTGCAGCGACCGTCACGGGTCGGCCCCTGGCTGCTGGAGGCGTTGATGCGGTGGCGCACTTCGTCCAGGTTCGCGGCCGAGATCACGCGGTTGCCGCAGGCCAGCGAGCTGATCGAGTGCGAATCGACATTCGACTTCTGGCTGAAGAAAGACGGAAACCGAAACAGCCGGCGCCCAGCATCGCGTCCTACTTCTCCGGGGTCATCGCGCTCGATCCAGGCGTCGAACCTGCCATCGCGAATCTCTTCACCCTTCAGGCGTATCTTCCACACGCCTGCCTGGATGCCGCGGAACTCCCGAAGGTCGCTGCTCTGATTGGGGGACAGGTAAATCGCGATATAGTTTGCGCCGTTCGTCGGGTGATACAGCTCATTGTAGATCGAAAGGTAGGTGCCGCTCTCCAGGCGGTGGTTCTGCACGTACTGGCGCGGCTCCACTTCGATCCAATCGGCGGTCGGTGGCTTGATCGCGACGGTGAACCGGTCCTGGGCTCCGTACCAGATCTCGAGCTCGTTCTCGGAGATGTCCTCGATGCCATTCCCGACGACTGTCCACTCGAGCTCGATTTCCAGTCCACGCGCCGGGATCTGGCCGCTCGTATGGATGCGCCCCATTATCCAGCCGAGGTCACCCTCATCCTGCGCGGCCTCCTGGCCGGCATTTCCCGCCGCGACACAGATCGCGCGGCCGGGCGTCGCGAGATATGCGTCGAGCCAGCGGGAGACGCCGCTTGACCCATCGTGTGCGCCACCGTTGGTGCCGAGGCTCACGTTGATGGCGATCGCCTTCCCTTTTTCCTCCGCGATTCGGAGAAGGTACTCCACCGCGTGTGTAATGCGGCTCGTGTCGCTGAACGTCGCGCGACGCCGCTCTAGCGGATCCTCAGGTGAAGGAACGTCGATCAAAACGGCGGCGATGTCTGCGTTGGGACAGACTCCGGAGTTACCGGCAGCAATGCTCGCTACGTGAGTACCATGTGAACTGGGCTCTCGCTGCGACTGGCGCTCGATCATTACCGCCCCCGGCATGCCGGGCTTGGCGGCGGACAGGAGGGCGTTATTGAGTTGCGACTGAGTGAACTCGGCGCCGTAGTCGAACCCTGCTGGCGACCGACGGAAATCGCCGCCCTGATCCCAAATGGTGACGAAGCGTGTGGTGCCGTCGGCGTTGAGAAAGTCAGGATGCGAGAAGTCAAACCCGCCGACGTCAATGATACCTATGATGAGGCCATCACCGCGCCCGTGTATTTGCGGGGTGCCGACTGCCTTGGAGCGCGGCTTCCGCGAGGCGGCCGTAGCGGTGGGGAGGTCGAGCTTGAGCGGGTCGGCAGGGTGCACGAAGGCCACCGCCGGGTCGGCGTTCAGTTCGTCGAGCCTGGATATTGGAACCGTAGCGCACACGATGTTGCGCCGCGGCAGAACCCCCCCGTCAACCGACCCCCTCCCGGCCTCGTATGTCCACCGTTCGATGCGCTCGGCCACCGCGGTAACCGCAGCCCGCTGCTCCTCCGGCGAGACCCTCGCGCGATCCGGGTAGAACTCAACGAAGACGTTGACGAAGCTATCGTCCGCCTTCGACAGCTCGGTGAGTTTGGGACGTTGCGCCCGTTTGGAGCGCTTCAGGGTTCGCATAGGCCGTACGGCGGCCTGAAGGTTCGTGATCGACTGCTGCGCGATCTGGTCGTACATCGCGGTGACAGGCGCCTCGTCTTCCTCGACGGGTGTTCCACACGCGACGGTCGCCGAGCCGAGGGAACGCCGCGCGTTGACGCCGCGGTCGCCGTTTATCACGGTTCGCAAGCGCGGGTGAAGCTTGCGCGAGCCCGGATCCTGGTTCGCCATCGGTCCTCCACTGGTTGGCGCTGCGGGATAGTCCGGCATTGCCGCGGTTGGCTCCACTATGCAATACCGCGGAGGGTGTCGCAACCTCGCACCCATTGTGTCGGCGCGTTGAGCCTTGCGAGCGCTAGTGAGGGGACTTCGATGCGCGCCTGGTGACGAAGTTGAGATCGCGGGTTCGTCGCCCTGACTCCGCCGGGTGACGGAAAGCTCGGCGAATCGATGGAGCGCCGAGACCCCCTCGCTTCCACTCAGGGAGTTACATTTTGAGAATGCAGCTCATCGAAGTCGAAGTGATGCGGCTCGGGCTCGACCGCTCCAACAGCTCCTACGTCGTGATCCTCCGAGAAAAGGACGGCGAGCGGCTGCTCCCTATCTGGATTGGGCAGCCGGAGGCCGAGTCCATCGTCATCGAGATGAGCAAGCTCCGGCGCGACCGGCCGCTCACGCACGACCTTTGCAAGACTCTCATCACCGGCCTCGGTGGCACGCTGCGCCGCATCCAGATCACGCGGGTCGAGAACCGGACGTACTTCGCCGAGCTGCACATCCGGCGCGATGAGCAGATGATCAACATCGACGCGCGTCCTTCCGACAGCATCGCCATCGCGCTCAGATTCTCGGCGCCCATTTTCGCCCAGGAGTCCCTTCTCACTGCCTTGGTCTTCGAGGATAGCTCTGGGGAGACCGAATCGTACGCGCCACCCGGCGAGGCGGGAGCCGAGGCGACCGACGAGATGACTCCCGAGCAGCTCAAGAGCTACCTCGAGAATCTGCGTCCGGAAGATTTTGGGAAGTTTACCATCTAGTCTCACCGCGACTCTCTTCGCGCTGGCCCTGCTGGCGCAAGCGTCGGAAGCGCAGGGCTCAGCAGAAAGTTCGGGCGCCGAGGCTCCGCGGCCTGACACAACCGTAGTTCAGCGCGTCGCGGGTCAGGTCGTTCGGCCGGCCGCAACGAGGATGGTTCCGGTTCCCGGCGTGTGGGTCATCCTCCACCGGGTCGGCAACGATCGCGCGGCGCCCCTCGATTCGACGCGCGCGGATGCGAAGGGCAATTATACCTTCCGGTACCGCAGAACCGGCGACCAGGACGCGATCTACTTCGCGTCGGCGTCATACGGAGGCATCGCATATTTTACTCCGCCGTTGCACCACGCGCTGGTGAAAGGAGAGGAAGCGGAAATAGCTGTTTTCGACACGACATCGAGGCATGTGCCCATCAGCGTGCGTGGCCACCACGTCGTTGTTTCGGGAGTCGATGCCAATTCGATGCGATCCGTCACCGAGGTCTATGAGCTCGCCAACGACAGCTCGGTGACGCGTGTCGCCTCGGGTGAGAGCGCTGGCGGCGCTGTATGGAGCGCCCTCTTTCCGGACGGTGCACGCGGCTTCCGCGTGACGCAAGGCGACGTGCCCGCTGGCGCGGTCACGTTTCAGGATGGAAAGGCCCTGGTGTTCGCACCGATCGCGCCGGGCCTCAAGCAGCTCGCGATGACCTATGAGGTGCCGGCGAGCTCCTTTCCTCTCCGTGTGCCCGTTGATCGTCCCACACAGGTACTCGAGGTTCTCATCGAAGAGCCGAAGGGAGTCGTGACCGGCGCCTCGCTCAAGGAAGTCGAGCCCGTTTCGCTCGAGCGGCGAAGCTTTCGCCGCTTCCTCGGCTCCGACGTCGCGGCGAACACCGTTGCGGTGATTGATCTTCCAGCGGTTGCAACAGCGGGCATCGACCGCAGGTATCTCGTGGGCGTTACGATCATTATCGGTGGGACGATGGTGGCAGCGCTTGCACGCGCCCTTCGGCGGCGCTAATCTTCCGGACAATCGATTTGCGAACGGAGCCCCGGAAACCGGTGTGATGCCGGTGCGGCCCCGCCACTGTATCGGGCAACACAACGCACGCTCGTAGCACCACTGGCTTCGACATGAATGCCGGGAAGGTGGGTGATGCGGCCCGAAGCCAGGAGACGACTCTCGCTCGCGCCACGAATTCAGAACCTCGGGGGAGGGGCTGGTGGCGTCCCAGGCGTCGTTCCGATGTGGAGGATGCCGAGGCGTTGCGGGCATTCTCTCCTGGGAGAGGATGCCTCTTTGATTTCATACCGGGTTGTCGCGCTGCCTCTCGTGGTTCTCGCGGCATGCTCGCGCACTGACGCTGCGCGTACGCCGGCGACCGACGACTTTGGTGATCCAATTGTCGTTCGCGCGACCCCGAGCCGGGTAGTCTCGCTCAACCCGCCGATTGTTGATCTTATCTTCGCGATTGGCGCAGGGGGCCGCCTGGTCGGCAGAACGATGTGGGATCTTTCTCCGGATTCCGCGAAACTCGTGAAGGACCTCGGGTCTGGTCTTCGTCCGAACGTCGAGGCCGTTCTCGGAGTGACGCCCGACCTCGTCGTTCTGTACGCGAGCAACGACAACCGAGCCGCCGCCAGCCAGCTCCGCGCCGCTGGCGTGAACACACTGTCGCTCAAGATCGACCACATCGCTGACTTCCACCGCACCGCGCGGCTCCTCGGCATGATGCTCGGCGACAGCGCCCGCGGTGCCGCCGTTTCGGATTCCGTCGCGGCAACGCTCGACCGCGTACGGCGGGCGACCGCGGCTCACCCCAGAAAGCGCGTCTTCTGGCACATCTGGGATGCCCCGCTCATCACCATCGCACGCGGCAGTTACATGCATGAGCTGATCGAAATAGCGGGAGGCACGAATATCTACGGCGACCTGCCCGATCCCTCGCCGACGGTGTCGATCGAGGACGTGTTCAGGCGCGATCCGGAATACATCATCACCGGAGCGATCGGCGCGCGAAAAATCGGACGTGACGCACGCTGGGCGACCCTTCCTGCTGTCAAGGCGGGCCGGATCCTCGTCGTTGATACGGCGCTTGTGGGCCGGCCCTCGGTTCGCCTCGGAGAAGCAGCGCTCTCGCTGGCCGAGCTGATGCATCCGGGCGCGGTGCGTTGATCGTTCACCGGCGATGGCACTGGATTGCGATGCTCGTCGCATTGATCGCCTTGTGCGTCGTCGCCGTCGGCACGGGCGCCGTCGCGATTCCCCCGGGCGATGTGCTGCGCGCGGTTGCCGGTTCGGGTGAGGACACGATCGTGTCGATCGTTCGCGATCTTCGGCTGCCCCGCATCGTGCTCGCTGCCTTTATCGGCGCCGGACTTGGTATGAGCGGTGGAGCATTGCAGGGAACGCTGAGGAACGGGCTGGCCGAGCCTTACCTGTTAGGCGTCTCTGGCGGAGCCGCAGTGGGTGCAGTGATCGCGTTCGCGATGGGCGTGGTGAGCGAAGGAGTCGTTGCAGTGGCCGCATTCGCTGGTGCCGCATGCGCCGTGCTGCTCGCGCTTCTCGTCGTGCGCGCGGCGGGGAGGGCGGGGCGCGGCGATCCGCGCACGCTTCTCATGGCGGGCGTTGTGATCGGCGCGTTCGCGAATGCAGTGATCATGATAGCGCTTGCCAACGCGCCCCCCAACACAATTCGCGGCGCGCTATGGTGGATGATGGGTTCGGTGGCCGACAGCTCGTGGCAGAGCGTCGGATGGATCGTCACGTATGTCTGCGCCGGAGGTGGAGCGCTCGTGTTCGTTGCGCGCGAGATAGACATCCTCGCGCTTGGCGACGAATCTGCCGCCGCGCTCGGCGTGAACGTCGAGAGATCCGCCCGGCGAGTCTACCTATTGAGTGCGCTGCTCGCCGCCTCGACCGTCGCGGCGGCGGGTCTCGTCGGATTCGTCGGACTGATCGTGCCGCACATAGTGAGAGCCGCAGGGATTCGGCACCACCGTCCGCTTCTCGTCGGCGCCGCGCTTGTCGGTGCCGCGCTCGTAGTCGGCGCTGATCTCGTCGCGCGCACGATTCGACCGCCGGGCGAGCTTCCGCTTGGCGCGGTCACCGCCGTGCTCGGCGTGCCTTTCTTCCTCGCGCAGCTCAGGCGGTCGGCGTGATTCGGTTTGACAACGTCTCGGTGCGATATCCGGGAGCGACGTCGCGCGCTCTCGACGGTGTCAGCCTCGGCGTGAGCGAAGGACAGGTGACCGCCGTCGCTGGCCCCAACGGCAGCGGGAAATCCACTCTCGTCGGCGCACTTCTCCGCCGGCAGCCGATGGAGGAAGGAACGATCGAGCTGGACGGAAGATTTCTCGACACGCTTTCTCCGCGTGATTTCGCTCGGCGAGTGGCGGTCGCACCGCAGCGTGAGGAGCCCGCATTCCCGATGCGAGTCGACGAATACGTGGCACTCGGACGGTTCCCGCATCTGGGGCTCTGGAGCAGCCCGTCGTCGTCGGATGATGCGGCGGTTGCCGTCTCCCTGGAGAGGGCGGGAGTGTCGGAGTTCGCGGCGCGCCGTACCGACGCACTTTCGGGAGGCGAATGGCAGCGCGTCCGAATTGCCCGAGCGTTGGCGCAGGAAGGTCGTGCGCTGGTGCTCGACGAGCCGACGACATTCCTCGATCTAGCGCACGAGATGTCGCTCTTCGAGCTCCTCGACGCACTGGCATCGGATGGGATGGCCGTTCTCGTTATCAGCCACAATCTCAACCTCGTCGCCCGCTTTGCGAAGAGCGTTGTGCTTCTCCATCGCGGCCGCGTCGTTGCGGCAGGAACTCCGGCTGATGTGATGCGGGCAACGCTGCTGGAGCAGGTGTACGAATGGCCACTTGTCGTGTCGAGAGATCCGGCGGTGGGATCGCCGTCTCTCGTTCCGCTGAGAAAGTCGTCGCGTTCGCGATGACCGCGAAAACTTCCTTCAACATCGTCATCACGGAGTTCCAAATGTGCTTTATGACTACGAGACTGAGAACAATCCGGAAGCCGGCGGCGCCTTTTGTGGCCGGTAGCCGGCCGCAGGGTCGTTCTATGTTCCGCCCTTCGGCGGCGCGCGCTTCCGCGATGGCTCTCGCGTTGGCCATCACGATGGCCTCGGCCTTACTCGCTCAGAGCTCCGATACCGCGAGGCTCACTCCGGTCGTCGTCTCTGCTACGAAAACGCCGGCCTCGCGTGCGTCCCTGACGCAGTCCGTTACCGTCCTTTCCGGCGATGACCTCCGCGCCCGCGGAATCACGCGCGTCACAGACGCCCTCCGCGAGATCCCGGGAGCGGCGATCGTCCAGAACGGCTCGTTCGGATCTGTCAGCACTCTGTTCCTTCGGGGAGGTGAGAGCCGCTACACGAAAGTCCTCATCGACGGTGTGGCGGTCAACGCGCCTGGCGGGTTCTTCGACCTGAGCCACCTTACTACGGACAACGTCGATCGCATCGAGGTTGTAAGAGGTCCGGCCAGCGTGGTGTACGGTGCCGACGCGGTGACGGGCATCGTGCAGATTTTCACGCGACAGGGAAGCGGGCCTGCGTCGTTCACCGCCGAAGCTCGGGCCGGAACTTACGGCGCACGCGACGCTGGGCTCACCCTCGGCGGCGCATACGGCCGCGCGCGCTACTCGGTCGCCGGCGGACATCACGCCACCGACGGCTTGTTCTCGTTCAACAACCAATACTACAACGGCACCCTGAGCGGCTCCGCTTCGTATGCATTCGTGAGCGGCGCGGCCGCGGGCCTGTCTGGCCGCTACACCACAGCAGAGTACCACTATCCCACAGACTTCACCGGTGCCCCGGTTGACTCCAATGCCTATCGAGTTCAGCACCGCCTGACCGTCGGTTTCGACGGCAGTGCGCAACTCACGAAGGGAGTGACGGCCCGGGCCCTGTTGGGCAGCAACGAGGTGACGGATCTTACCGAGGACATCGCGGTGCCTTTCGGCTCGACCACTGAGCGGCACTCGGCACTGACGTCACGCAGCTACCGGAGATCCGCGGAAGGCAGACTTCTGTTCGCGCTGCCCGCGTCGGCTTCGCTGAACGTGGGCGCTGAATACATGCGCGAGCGAGAGTCAAGCACGAATGCCGAAGGACCTGTCGGAGGGGTCGCGGCCCCGATATCGACTTTTGTCGCGGAGCGGTCAAACCGCGCGGCTTATGCAGAGCTGCTGGGCGCTCTCGTGTCGCGCGCGTCGTACACGCTCGCGGGACGACTCGACGACAATTCCGATTACGAAAGGTTCGCGACTTACCGCGCCGGCGTGAGCGTATCGGTTCTTGCTGCCACGCGCTTTCGCGCGTCGGTCAGCACCGCGTTCAACGCGCCTGCCTTCAATCAACTTCGGCCGACTCTTTATACCACTGGAAGTCCCGGTCTCGCACCAGAGCGCACCCGAAGCTTCGAGATCGGGATGGAGCAGTCGCTGCTCGCCGGCGCGGCGAAGATCACCGCGAATTACTTCAACCAGCGGTTCAGTGACTTGATCCAATACCTCCCGGGCGGGCCTCCGAATTTCCTCGGCGGCTACGCGAACCTGACGGGAGCGCAATCGAACGGCTATGACGTGGAGCTCGAGGTCGCGCCCATTTCCGGCTTCTCGGCAACTGCCGGATACACTCATGCGACGCCGCGCGTCACGGCGCTTTCCGAAGCATACTCCGGCGACCTCCGCGTCGGACAATCGCTTATTCGCCGCCCCACCCATTCCGGCAACACGACAGTGCGGTACGGTCGTTCCGGCATCGGGTTCCTCTCCGCGACGGCGAGTTACATCGGCCGCCGGCCCGATCTCGACTTCAATCAGTTTCCGTCGCCAACCGTCACGCTCCCCGCCTACACGAAGCTCGACGTCGCCGGAAGCGTCGACATAATTCGTTCGAAACCTCGCCGTTCCCGGCGCTCCGTGCTTGCGCTCACGGCGAGGTTCGAGAACGCACTCGACGCTGAGTACGAAGACGCGCTCCATTTTGCCGCGCCCGGGCGGATTGTCCTCATCGGCGCGCGCTTTACGGGAGGTTTGTAGATTGCGGTAATGCCCCCGCTGGTCACCGAAGCGATCGTCCTTCACGCGTTCGATTATCTCGAGACATCCCGAATCATCCGGCTGATGACACGGGACGCCGGGATTCAGTCGGTCCTCGCGCGGGGTGCCCGCAACTCACGTAAGCGCTTTGGAAACGCTGTCGATCTCTTTGCACAGGGCACGGCGGAAATCCACTTTCGCCCGGACCGTGAGCTCCAGTCACTGAACGCGCTCGAGGTAACGCGGTCGCGGTCGCAGATGGCGCAGGATGTCGGCCGTTTCACCGCGGGGTCCATGATCGCCGAGCTCGCGATGCGTTGCACGAGCGACGAGCCAGCGCCGGGATTGTTCGATGCGGTGGAGATGGCGCTGGACAGAATTGTGGCTGCTGCCCCCGATGACACGGTTGACGCCGCGCTGTCGGGCGCGTGGCACATGGTCGCGACTCTGGGATTCACTCCGGCGCTCGACCTCTGCGCCAACTGCCACTCCTCCCTTGACCCGGCGGCCACCGTGGCGTTCTCGCATTCCGCTGGGGGGGCGGTGTGCGCCAGCTGCGCCGCGCAGATTCGCAGCAGAAGAGAGCTGCCCCGCGCGGCGCGAACTGCGATCCGGCACTGGATCGCGGGTGGGCGCACACCGGGCCTCACATCTGCCGACGCCCGCGCCCATCAGCGGTTGCTGCGCGAATTCTTTCGCGAGCATCTAGGCATCGACCGTGAGATGCAGGCATACCGCATCTGGGAACAGGGGGCTTGGACCGCAGCGTGATACTCGGAACCGCCGGCCACATCGATCATGGCAAGACCGCTCTCGTTCGGGCACTCACCGGTGTGGATACCGATCGTCTACCCGAGGAGAAGAGACGCGGGATCACGATCGACCTTGGGTTCGCGCCGCTCGAGCTGAACGGCATCGGGACGATCGGCGTCGTGGATGTTCCCGGCCACGAGAGCTTCATCCGCACGATGCTGGCGGGAGCGAGCGGAATAGACCTCGCCCTGCTCGTCGTCGCGGCCGACGAGGGCGTCATGCCGCAGACACGCGAACACCTGGAGATACTGTCGTTACTGGGCATCCGGGAAGGCGTAGTCGCTCTCACAAAGGCCGATCTCGTTTCGGAGGAATGGCTCGCGCTCGCGACTGAGGATGTTCACTCGCTGATCGGCGGAACGCCTCTCGGGAAATCCGCCATCGTGGCCGTATCCGCCGTAACCGGCGCCGGTCTGCCCGAGCTGCGCGACGCGATCGCTGAGGCAGCCAGTCGTGTCGGGCCCCGCGGCACGGATTCCGATCTGTTCAGAATGCCGGTCGACCGCGCCTTCACGATCAGGGGAACGGGCACCGTCGCAACCGGAACTGTCTGGAGCGGGATGGTGAAGAAAGACGCGACGTTGATTCTGCATCCTGGTGGCCGGAGACTGCGCGTGCGCGGCGTTCAACGTCACGGTAGTGTGGTCGCCGACGCGGGCGTCGGCGACCGTGCAGCGATCGCGCTTGCAGGGTGCGATGTCGGGGAGCTCGGACGGGGGAGCGTGCTCGTATCCGATCCGGCTTGGGAACCTACCAAACTCATGGAGGCCCACGTCGCTCTGTCAATCCACGTCGATTCCATCACCTCCCGAACGCGGGTTCGGTTTCACCTCGGAACGAATGACGTTTCCGCGCTCATCACGCGCCCGACTCGCGTCGCCGGTTCGGGTGCTCGCGGCGGAGAAACCGTCAGGATCAAGCTCGATGAGGCAGTTGTCGCGAGAGGCGGCGATCGCTTCGTGATCCGGCTTCCATCGCCGGCGCGGACGGTTGGCGGCGGCACGGTCATCGATCCGCATCCGCCGAGGCGCAAAGGCGGCAAGCGGGGCGAGGAATCTGATTCGCGCGTTTCATTCGATCCCGCCTCATCCACGCCCACGACCAGCCTCGCGAGAATCATCGCAACGTCCGATTCAGCGGGAATAGGATTGCAGCAGATCCCAATTCGATGCGGGCTCGCGCCGGGGCACGTAAGGGCTGCGCTCGACGCTCTTGAAGCCGTCGCGGTGGGAAACCGGGCGTACTCACGCGCCACTGTGGACGCCATCGGAGAGGATCTCGAACGGTTGATTCAGGACGAGGTCGCAAACTCTCCGCTCGAACCCGGTGTCTCACTTCAGACGATACGAGCGGCTGCGAAGGCTTCCGGCGCGGTTATCGACTGGTGCCTGAATCGTCTGGTCCTCGAGGTCCGTGTGGAGCTCGTGGGATCGCTCGTAAGACCGGCGGGTTGGGAGGGACAGCTTGGCGATGGCGAGCGGCAACTCAGCGATGCCATCCTGCACGACATTTGCGTTCGTCCTGACGAGCCACCGAGCGTCGGCGAGCTCTTCGCCAAGTTTGGAACGAAGGCGCCGGCGCTGCTGAGAAAGATGGAGCGGGACGGAGTGCTGGAGCGGGTGGCGGACGACCGCTACTACGCCCGAGTCTCGGTCTCAAAGATGGTGGAGCTATTAAGGCGGAATCTGGATCGCGGGCGAGTCTATGGCCCGGGGGAGCTTCGGGAAGTTCTTGGGGTTTCAAGGAAGTACCTGATTCCATTCCTTGAGTTCTGCGACAGGACTGGGGTTACGGACCGGACAGCCGAAGGGCGGGTTATCAGGCCTCCGGCGGACTGAAAGCGGGGAAACGGGACTGTCGGTTTTGTCATGATGAATGTGTCGTCTTGACACCCTGCGGCACCGACCCTAGGTTGGCGAAGCGAACATCCGTACAACCAGTATCACGAGGAGCATTCTTCTAAAACTTTTTTTGTCAGCAGTGGAGCAAAAATGAAACACCTGTGGGCAGCACTGGTTGTGCTGGCTCTCAGCGCGTTCATGCCAGGTGATCTGTCGGCTCAGGGAGTTTCAACCCAATCCGGCAGGGCACGTGGCCCCGGGTTGGAGCTTGGTCAGAATTATCCGAATCCTCTGACTGTCGCTAATCCGGAGACAAGGGTCCCGTTCACGATCGGCGAGGGTGCCGGTTGTTCGGATCCGAGCCGGTTGTACCGCGTCAGCTTGCGAATTTATAATGTGTTGGCCCAGCCGGTCGCTGTGCCGGTTCTGCAAGGCGGAACGGGGAATGTAGCTGGGGGAGAGCAGATCGAAGGACTGATGTTGACGTGCAGTCAGTACATCGCGTTCTGGGACGGAAAGGATTCCCGGACGCAGCAGGAAGTCGCTTCGGGCGTGTATCTGTACCGGCTCGAAGTGGATGGAAGAGCGGTTGTGAAAAAAATGCTCGTGTCGAAATAGTGCGACACGGGACTCGGCGACTGAGCGCGCCCCACTTGTGGGACGCGCTCTTTCTTGTCGGTGCCACATGTGCCATTGTGACCGGTCTCACCGGGCATCCACATTGCAACGCACCAGACAACCACTCAGATCATGATAAATCCGGATCGTCTGACTGTTAAATCGGGTGAGGCTCTCAACGACGCGGTCGCACTGGCCCGCCGCGCTGGTAATCCCGTCATCTACGATCTTCATCTGCTGCTCGCTCTGCTCGGTCAGGATGAAGGAATCGTCGTTCCCGTGCTTCAGAAACTCGGCGTAAGCGTCGCCGCGCTTCGCGAGCAGGCGGAGCGCGAAGTCGCTCGATACCCGAAGCAGAGCGACGCGCAGCCTAATCTGTCGCGCGAGCTGAACCAGGTGTTCGATCGCGGTGAGGAAGAGGCGAAGAAGCTCGGTGACGATTTCGTCTCCACCGAGCATCTGCTGCTCGCCCTTGCCGACGTGAAGGGCACCGACTCGAGGCGCCTTCTCACGGCCGTTAGTGCGACTCGCGACGCGCTTCTCGAGGCATTGCAGCAGGTTCGTGGAAGTCATCGCGTCGCCGACCAGAACCCGGAGAATCAGTACCAGGCGCTCCAGCGATACACACGCGACCTCACCGAGGCCGCGAGGAAGGGCAAGCTCGACCCTGTGATCGGTCGTGACGAAGAGATAAGGCGTGTCATCCAGGTTCTCTCGCGCCGCACCAAGAACAATCCGGTGCTAATCGGCGAGCCAGGCGTCGGCAAGACGGCAATCGCCGAAGGTCTCGCGCAGCGCATAACCAACGGCGATGTCCCCGAGAGCTTGCGCGACAAGCGGCTGCTGTCGCTCGACCTGGGTGCGCTCATCGCCGGCGCGAAATTCCGCGGCGAGTTCGAGGAGCGGCTGAAGGCGGTGCTCAAGGAGATCACCGAAGGGGAAGGGAAGTTCGTGATCTTCATCGACGAGATGCACATGCTCGTCGGGGCAGGGAAGGCCGAGGGCTCGATGGATGCCGGCAACATGCTCAAGCCGCTTCTGGCGCGCGGCGAGCTTCGCGTCGTCGGGGCGACGACGCTCGACGAGTATCGCAAGCACGTCGAAAAGGATGCCGCGTTCGAGCGGCGCTTCCAGACGGTGTACGTCGGGGAACCGAGCGTCGAGAGCACCATCGCGATACTGCGCGGATTGAAGGAGCGTTACGAGGTGCATCACGGAGTGCGCATTACCGACGGTGCGATCGTCGCCGCGGCCACCTTGTCAAATCGCTACATCGGCGACCGCTTCCTTCCCGACAAGGCGATCGACCTCATAGACGAGGCTGCCTCGCGCCTCCGGATCGAGATAGACTCGATGCCGCAGGAGATCGACGAGGTCGAACGGCGCATCACGCAGCTCGAGATAGAGCGCCAGGCGCTCTCGAAGGAGAAGGACAAGGCGTCGAAGGAGCGTCTCTCCGCACTCGAGCGAGACCTCGCTGATCTTCGCGAAAAATCGAGCGGGATGAAAACGCAGTGGCAGATGGAGAAGGAGACACTCGTCAGTGTCGGCAAGATCAAGCAGCAGCTCGAGGAGGCCCGGACGAAGGCGGAACAGGCGACGCGCGCCGGCGACCTCCAGAAGGCGGCCGAGATCACTTACGGGACGATTCCGCAGCTGGAGCAGAATCTCCGTGACGCGGAGCAGCAGCTTGCCAGCAAGCAGGAAGGTGGGCGGCGATTCCTCAAGGAAGAAGTAGCCGCTGACGACGTCGCAGACATAGTGGCGCGCTGGACCGGCATTCCGGTGTCTCGAATGCTCGAAGGCGAGCGCGAAAGACTCACGCGCCTCGAGTCGCTGCTCGCCGAAAGAGTCGTCGGCCAGAGCGAGGCGGTGCGGGCGGTGTCGAACGCAGTGCGCCGCTCACGCGCGGGACTTCAGGATCCGAATCGGCCGATCGGCTCGTTCATCTTTCTCGGCCCAACGGGCGTTGGCAAGACAGAAACCGCTCGCGCGCTCGCCGAGTTTCTGTTCGACGACGAACATGCGATGGTGCGCATCGACATGTCGGAATACATGGAGAAGCACGCGGTCGCTCGACTCATCGGAGCGCCGCCCGGCTATATCGGATTCGAGGAGGGCGGTCAGCTTACCGAGGCGGTGCGGCGTCGGCCCTACTCCGTGATTCTCTTCGACGAGGTCGAAAAGGCGCATCCGGATGTGTTCAACATCCTGCTCCAGATACTTGACGACGGACGGCTGACTGATTCGCAGGGCCGGACGGTGGATTTCAGGAACACCGTCATCATCATGACGTCGAACATCGGAAGCGGATTCATTCTTGAGCATGGCACCGGAGACTGGGTACTCGTCGAGACACAGGTTACCGCAATGCTGCGACAGCATTTCCGGCCGGAGTTTCTCAATCGCATCGACGACATCATCATTTTCCGGCCACTCGGCCAGGAGCAGATCGAACACATCATCGGGCTCCAGCTCAAGCGTCTGGAGAAGCTGCTGGATGAGAAGAAACTGTCCATCACCCTGACTACAGCGGCGCGGCATCTACTCGCGACTGAGGGTTACGACCAGGCATTCGGTGCGCGTCCGCTCAAGCGGGCCATCCAGCGTCTGGTTCAGAATCCCCTGGCATTGGCGGTACTCGAGGGCAGATTCCTCGAGGGTGATCACATAAACATTGACGTCGGGGCGCGCGGAGACTTGACCTTCACTAACGTTCCTTTGGCAGTGGCTCCCGACGGCCCCCGTTCCGATGGCGAAGATGCCGGCCAACGCCCAGCCCCATCGGTGGGGGCGGCTGGTTGAATGCCGAGTGACGTGCGTGTGGCGACGGACCGCGAGCCGACCCGGTTTGCGATCGACGAGCAGTTCATGCGGAATGCGATGGCAATCGCAAACGACGGGATTCGGCAGAACGAGGTTCCCATTGGCGCGGTCGTCGTGCGTGGTGCATTCATCGTCGCTGGCGCCAACAACCGTACGATCCGCGACCAGGACGCCACCGCGCACGCTGAGTTGCTGGCCATCCGCGAGGCATGTGCGGCGCTCGATCGGTGGCGGCTGGACGACTGCACCCTTTACGCCACGCTCGAGCCTTGCGCGATGTGCGCAGGTGCCATCGTGCTTGCGCGTGTTCGTCGCGTAGTATTCGGAGCGTGGGATGAAAAGGCGGGGATGGCGGGTTCTCTCGGCGACCTGCTGCGCCACCCGCGCCTCAATCACTCGCCCGAAGTGCAAGGGGGTCTGCTGGGCGACGAGTGCGCGGTGATGCTGTCCGATTTCTTCGAGGAACGGAGAGTGCCGCCGCTCTGATTTCGGACAGGAACGGGCAAGAGCGCTCCGGGCGAGAGCGTCAATTGATTCGACTATCCCGACCCGATAACTTTCAAGGCTGTGTTGGACAGGTGGCCGAGTGGTTGAAGGCACCGGTCTCGAAAACCGGCGTACCGGCAACGGTATCGAGAGTTCGAATCTCTCCCTGTCCGTTCCTGTGTCCTGTAGCCCGGTGTCCTCGGGCTTTTTTTTCTTCGACGAGCAGTCAACCGATGTTGGGACGGGTGGCCGAGTGGTTTAAGGCGCACGCCTGGAAAGCGTGTGTACGTGAAAGCGTACCGAGAGTTCGAATCTCTCTCCGTCCGTCTAAGTGGATACAAGGCAACGAATTACATCCTTCTGCCCTTGTCATCTGTGCAGGCACCCGGGGACACTGTGCCTTTTTTGTGCCCCTTGAAACATCACTAAAGCTTCTGAACAGGAAGCCGGGGGGTATTGGATGGCTGTCGAAATGCGTTTCGGCCACCTAGCGGATTATGCAACGGTCGATCAATCGGGCAAGCTGATACTCGGCGGGGTGTTCGACATAGTGTATGCGCCGGATCACGATGCCGAAGTAATTCCCGTTCAGTTTATGCTCGTCGCGAGCCTCACGTGTTCGTTGGCCGACGGATTAGAGCATGAGGTCGCTGTTCGCCTGTGCGACGGCGAAGAACAAACCATCGGTAACGAGATCGATCCGGAGCAACTTCCGCGCGCCTCAGAATGGATGGTCACGTCGCAGGGCACAGATCAGCTCCGCAAGCTCGGGCACAATCTTGCGCGGACAGTGGTGCGGGGCGCGGCTCCGATCGGCGAGGCCGCGCCGGCCTTCCTCCGCGTAGCGCGCGAGCCACTTATAACCGATGCGCCGACTCACGCCGTACCGCGAGCAGAGCTCTGACATCGTGAAGCGGTCGATTTGCGCATCCCTTATGAACTGTAGTCGCTCTTCCACAGGTATTGTCTCCAACCAAGGCATCGGGCGGTCCTCGCTGAACTCCCCGTTGAGCGAGGATTGCCGATGCCCTGGTTGGAGACTGCACCCGTGGAAGCGGGCGCCCCTTTCGAAGCGCCCGCTAAATTTATTGTGTACCCGGTCTACGGAAGGCCGCGCGTCGCGTCGTCCTTAATGAACCCACGCACGATTGCGACAACCTGCTCCTTTGTAAGTGGTTCATCGAACGCCATCATAGCCGCATCACGCCTCGCTGCCGCATCTCCGATGATTTCCATTCCGGAAAGCGTTGCCGCATCAATCGTTACTGCAGCAGTTCCGTTAAAAACTGTGTGTCGGGTGTTATCCTCACCAGCATAAATAAGTCCGAGAGCCGCCACAGCACCGGCTGGAGGATTGCTGATGTTACCTGCTCCAGCAGCTTCAACCCCGCCACCGCGCACATATCCGCTAAAGCGGAGCGAAGTGTCACCCATGTTCAGCGAGCGCCGGATGCGCCGGATCTTTGCTGCGTGGCGCGCCTCCACGGAATGGATTCGGAGTG